>NZ_JBWKTP010000001.1:0-952500 GCF_059420385.1 Phreatobacter sp. GW821-FHT04C01
ACCAGCACGTAGACGAAGGAAAACAGCAGCACCAGGCCCTGGATCACCGGATAGTCGCGCCTGAGAATGGCATCGACGGTGAGCCGGCCGAGGCCCGGAATGGCGAAGACGCTCTCGGTGACCACGGCGCCGCCGATCAAGAGCGCGATGCCGATGCCGATGACGGTGACGATCGGCACCGCCGCGTTCTTCAGGGCATGCAGGAACAGGATGCCGCCCTGGCTGACGCCCTTGGCCCGCGCCGTGCGCACATAGTCCTGCTGCAGCACTTCCAGCATGGTCGCACGCGTGATGCGGGCGATCAGCGCGATATAGACGCAGCCGAGCGCGATCGAGGGCAGGATCAGGTTCTCGAACCACGGCCACAGCCCCTGCGCGATCGGCGTATAGCCCTGTACCGGCAGCCATTCGAGCTCGAGCGCGAAGAAATAGGCCAGGAGATAACCGACCACGAAGACCGGCACCGAGAACCCGAACACCGCAAACGCCATGATCGCCCGGTCGATCCAGGTGCCGACCTTCCAGGCCGCCATGACGCCCAGCGGCACCGCGATCGACACCGCAAGGATCAGCGTCACGATCATCAGGGACAAGGTCGGCTCGATCCGCTGCGCGATCAGCTGGGTCACCGGCAGCCCGGTGAAGATCGACGTGCCCAGGTCGAAATGAACCAGCCGCCAGACCCATTCGCCGAACTGGACCAGGAACGGCCGGTCGAGCCCCAGGCTCTGGCGGATCTTCTCCACATCCGCCGGAGACGCCTGGTCCCCGGCGATCACCGCCGCGGGATCCCCCGGCGCGATATAAAGCAGCGAGAACACGAACAGGGCGACAACCGCCATCACGGGGATGGTCGAGAGAATGCGCCGGGTGACGTAGACAAACATCAGGACCGTCTTTTCATGAAGCGCTCGAAGCGCGACGGATCAAGGTCCGCCGCGCCCAAGCTGATGCCGATCAACTCTATGCCGGTCAACTCTTGGAAACACCCCAAAAGAACGGCAGCGGCCCCTTGACGATGCCGCTGACATTGCTGCGCCAGGCGGTGTAGCCGAGAAAGAAGCCGGGCGGGACGAAAACGACGTTGTCCAGCGCGGCCTTGTTGAGCGCGCGCATCGCCACCTTTTCCTCATCCAGATTCTTGGCGTCGAACCAGTTGGTCACCTGCTGTTCGACCGCCGGTATGTTGGGCCAGCCGAACCAGGCGCCGTCGCCATTGGCCCGGATGGCGGTGTAGCTCGCCGGATTGATGCAATCGGCACCGGCATGCCAGGAGAAGAAGATGTTCCAGCCGCCCTGGGCGGGCGGCGCCTTCACCGCGCGGCGCTGGCCGGTGGTGCCCCAGTCGGTGGCGACGAAATCGACGTTCATGCCGAGCTTTTTCAGGAGATCGGCGGCGACGTCGCCCTGCGCCTTGGTGATCGGCTGGTCCTGGGCCACCACCATGGTGACCGGCTGGCCCGCATAGCCGCTCTCGGCCAGCAGCTTCTTGGCGCCCTCGATATCGCGCGGGCCTTTCAGGATCTCGCCGCCCTCTTCGTTGTAGAGCGGCGTGCCCGGCGTGAAATAGCCGGGCAGCGGCTTCCACAGATTGTCGTCCGAGCCGACGATCGCCCGCATGAAGTCTTCCTGGTTCAGCGCCATCAGCAGCGCGCGGCGCGCCCTGACGTCGTTGAACGGCGGATGCAGGTGATTCAGGCGGAAAGCGCCGATATTGCCCAGGGGATCGCCAATATCGACCTTGATATTGCGGTTGCGCTTGAGCACCGGCACGAGATCGGCGATCGGGTTCTCCCACCAGTCGACCTCGCCGTTCTGCAGCGCGGCGGAAGCGGTGGCCGGATCCGGCATGATCAGCCATTCGATCCGGTCGACCAGCATCTTCTTGCCGCCGGCGAGCCAGGAGGCCGGCTCGGCGCGCGGCACATAGTCGGCGAAGCGCTCGAACACCGCCTTGGCGCCGGGCACCCAGTCGCCACGGACGAATTTCATCGGGCCGGAGCCGATATATTCGGTGATCTGGGTGAACGGATCGGTCTTGGCGATGCGCTCGGGCATGATGAAGGTGCAGGGCGCGTTGTTCTTGCCCAGCGCCAGCAGCATTTTCGGATAGGGCTTCTTCAGCTTCCAGCGGAACGTGGTGTCGTCGACCGCGACCAGTTCCTCCTGGATCGCCTTGAGCATCAGCCCCATCGGATCGCGCGCCGACCAGCGCGCGAGGCTCGCCACGCAGTCGCGGGCGAGCACCGGCGTGCCGTCATGGAATTTCAATCCGGAGCGCAGCTTGAAGGTCCAGGTCAGGCCGTCGGAGGAAACCTCCTCGGATTCGGTCATCTGGCGTTGCGGCACCAGCTTGTCGTCGACGCCGTAAAGCGTGTCCCAGACCATGGCCGCGGCATTGCGGACCACATATTGGGTGCCCCAGATGGGGTCGAAATTGGCGAGGTTGGCCTGCGGCACGAAACGGAGCGTCTTGGCGGCGGCGCCCTGGCCGAGCGCCGGCGCCGACAGGCCGCCGCTCGCGGCGAGCGCGCCCATGCCGGCGCCCGCCTTGATGAAGTCTCTGCGATCCATAATCAATTCTCCCCTCGAACTGCGCGCCGTCGGTGTCCCACTCTGCCTAAAGCCTGGGCTGTTGCCGCCCTTTGAACAGGCCTTTCGGATCAATCCAGCCTTCGCCGGACCGCCCACGGTAACGCTTGGCAAGGCCTGTGCCATAAGGGGTTTTCCGGATACGGCGGCGGCGCCGGGACGGTTCGGCCTTCCCTGGCAAGGCAGGCGACAACAAACGGCTGCAAAAGCCGCCGGTCGGAGAATGATCAACCACGCGCCGTGCCTGCGATGTGGGCGGGCCATCACTGTGCCTGGCACGGCGGACATCCCTGGCCGCGCGCGCAGGCAAGGCCGTCGCACCGGCAGCAAGGGAGCTATGCCTCGCTCTATTGTGCGCTTATCGCCCCAATGTCTGAATATCGCCCTTGACAGGATCAGCGGGCGGCGCGAGGACAGTGACCCTCACGGAAGCGCAAACCCCCGGAAGGATGGACCATGG
Source organism: Phreatobacter sp. GW821-FHT04C01 (assembly GCF_059420385.1). Taxonomy (NCBI): domain Bacteria; kingdom Pseudomonadati; phylum Pseudomonadota; class Alphaproteobacteria; order Hyphomicrobiales; family Phreatobacteraceae; genus Phreatobacter; species Phreatobacter sp. GW821-FHT04C01. Next base: position 3,053 of record NZ_JBWKTP010000001.1, read on the forward strand.
CGACATTCATGTCCCTGTCCGACGCCATCGCCGCCAATGTCCACGACGGCGACACCATTGCGATGGAAGGCTTCACCCATCTCATTCCCTATGCGGCGGGCCATGAGGTGATCCGGCAGAAACGCCAGGATCTCACCTTGATCCGCATGACCCCGGACATTCTCTACGATCAGCTGATCGGCATGGGCCAGGTGAAGAAGCTGATCTTTTCCTGGGCCGGCAATCCCGGCGTCGGCTCGCTGCACCGGATGCGCGAAGCGGTCGAGAGCGGCTGGCCGCGCAAGCTCGAGATCGAGGAACATTCCCACGCGGCCATGGCCAATGCCTTCGAGGCCGGCGCCGCCAACCTGCCCTTCGCGGTGTTTCGCGGCTACAAGGGCGTCGACCTGCCGAAGGTCAATCCGCGCATCAAATCGGTGACCTGTCCCTATACCGGCGAAGTGCTGGCCACCGTGCCGGCCGTGCGTCCCGACGTGTCGATCATCCATGCGCTGAGGGCCGACCGCGAAGGCAATGTGCTGCTCGAAGGCATTGTCGGCGTGCAGAAGGAGGCGGTGCTGGCCGCCAAGCGCTCGGTGATCACGGTGGAAGAGATCGTCGACGATTTCGGCCCGCGCAACGCCAATGCGGTGATCCTGCCGGCCTGGACGGTCGGCGCGGTGGTCAAGGTGCCGGGCGGCGCCCACCCGTCCTATGCCCAGGGCTATTACAAGCGCGACAACGCCTTCTATATCGCCTGGGACGCGATTGCCCGCGACCGCGCGACCTTCCTGAAATGGATGGAGGAGCACGTCCTGTCGAAAGGCCCGGAGGCCTTCGCCGCCCATGCCCAGCGCTTCGCGATCGCGGCCGAGTGAAGGAGCCGATCATGACCGACTATACCCCCTCCGAGATCATGACCATCGGCGCGGCGCGGCTGCTCGGCAATGACGATGTCTGTTTCGTCGGCATCGGCGCGCCCTCGGCCGCCTGCAATCTCGCCCGCCTGACCCATGCCCCCAAGATCACCCTGATCTACGAATCCGGCACGCTGTCGACCCGGCCGACGGTGCTGCCCTTGTCGATCGGCGACGGCGAATTGTGCGACACGGCGCTGACCACCGTGCCGGTGCCGGAAATGTTCCGCTACTGGCTGCAGGGCGGCCGGATCACCGTCGGGTTTCTGGGCGGCGCGCAGATCGACCGCTTCGCCAATCTGAACACCACGGTGGTCGGCCCTTATGACAATCCCAAGGTGCGCCTGCCCGGCGGCGGCGGCGCCCCGGAAATCGCCATTCATTGCGGCCAGATCTTCATCATCATGGCCATGGGCCAGCGCGCCTTCATGGACAAGCTGCCCTTCATCACCTCGCTCGGGCACGGCACCGGCAAGGGCTCGCGCGAGGCGCTCGGCGTCAAGACCCGCGGGCCGACCCAGCTGATCACCGATCTCTGCATCTTCGAGCCGGATGAAGCGACCAGCGAACTGACCGTCACCCGGATCCACCCGGGCGTCACCCGCGAGCAGATTCAGGCCAATTGCGGCTGGCCGGTGAAATATGCTGATAAAGTCGGTGAGACGCCGGCGCCGACGGCTACCGAGCTCGCGGTACTGCGCGACCTGCATGCCCGCACCAAGGCGGCGCATGCGGCCTGAGGCCGCGACCGGCCGACGACATCTGGTTTGTGACGAGGAAACGACCATGGCTGATGTGTTCATCTGCGACGCCGTGCGCACCCCGATCGGTCGCTATGGCGGCGCGCTCGCCAAGGTCCGCGCCGACGACCTCGCCGCGGTGCCGCTGAAGGCGCTGCTGGCCCGCCACCCGGCCATCCGGGACGCCATCGACGAGGTGATCTTCGGCTGCGCCAACCAGGCCGGCGAGGACAATCGCAACGTCGCGCGCATGGCGAGCCTGCTCGCCGGGCTGCCCGAGGCGACGCCGGCACTGACCGTCAACCGGCTCTGCGCCTCCGGCCTCGACGCGGTCGGCGCCGCCGCCCGCGCGGTGAAGGCCGGCGACATCGACCTGGCCATCGCCGGCGGCGTCGAAAGCATGACGCGCGCGCCCTTCGTGATGGGCAAATCGGCCGAGCCGTTCCAGCGCACCTCGGAAATCTTCGACACGACGATCGGCTGGCGTTTCATCAATCCGCTGATGAAGGCGCAATATGGCGTCGATTCCATGCCGGAGACCGGCGAGAACGTCGCCGACGAGTTCCAGGTCTCGCGCGACGCGCAGGACGCCTTCGCCTTGCGCTCGCAGCACCGCGCCGGCAGGGCGATCGCATCCGGCTATTTCGCCGAGGAGATCGTGCCGGTCGAGATCGCCGGCGGCAAGGCCGGCCCGACCATCGTCGACAAGGACGAGCATCCTCGCCCCGAGACCACGGCGGAAGGCCTCGCCAAGCTGAAGGCCTTCGTGCGCCAGCCGGGCACGGTGACCGCCGGCAATGCCTCGGGCGTCAATGACGGCGCCGCCGCCATGATCATCGCTTCGGAAGCGGCGGTGAAGAAATACGGCCTGACCCCGCGCGCCCGGATCCTCGGCCTGGCGTCGGCCGGCGTGCCGCCCAGGATCATGGGCATCGGGCCGATTCCGGCGGTGAAGAAACTGGTCGAGCGGCTCGGCATCAAGGTGTCCGATTTCGACGTGATCGAGCTCAACGAGGCCTTCGCCAGCCAGGGCATCGCGGTGCTGCGCGGCATCGGCGTGCCCGAGGACGCCGACCACGTGAACCCCAATGGCGGCGCCATCGCGCTCGGCCATCCGCTCGGCATGTCGGGCGCCCGGATCGCGGCGACCGCGGTGCATCAGCTGGAAAAGACCGGCGGCCGCTACGGCCTCGCCACCATGTGCGTCGGCGTCGGCCAGGGCGTGGCGCTGGCGGTCGAACGGATCAGCTGAACCGGCGGGACTTGATCGACATCAAACCGGCCGGGCCAAAAGCCCGGCACACCGACAAGAAGCCTCGAAGCTTCAGGCAACCAAGGGAGCGAGCCGATGTCGTTGGAGTTTCCACGCAAGTCGACGCTGGCGCATCCGCCGAGCCTGCATCCGGCCTATACCAGCACGGTGCTGCGCGCGCCGAAGAAGCCGCTGATCATCGTGCCGCATACGCTGTCCGAGCTCACCGGACCGGTCTATGGCCACGACAAGGTGAGCGAGGCCGACAGCGACCTGACCCGCCAGCATGACGGCGAGCCGCAGGGCGAACGCATCATCGTCACCGGCCGGGTGCTCGACGAGGACGGCCGGCCGGTGCCGAACGCGCTGGTCGAGCTCTGGCAGGCCAACGCCGCCGGGCGTTATGTCCACACCCGCGACCAGCACCCAGCCCCGCTCGACCCGAACTTCACCGGCGCCGGCCGCTATGTCACCGGCGAGGACGGGCGCTACCGCTTCACCACCGTGAAGCCGGGTGCCTATCCCTGGCGCAACCACCACAATGCCTGGCGGCCGGCGCATATCCATTTTTCGGTGTTCGGCCCGTCCTTCCTGTCGCGCCTGGTGACCCAGATGTATTTTCCGGGTGACCCGCTGTTCCCGTTCGACCCGATCTTCAACGGCATTCACGACGCCAGGGCGCGCGAGCGGCTGATCTCGCGCTTCGACCTCGACACGACAGTGCCCGAATGGGCGCTCGGCTATCAGTTCGACATCGTGCTGCGCGGCCGCGAGGCCACTCCCATGGAAGAGCCCCATGACCACTGATCGTCTGACCACTGATCGTCCGGACGGCATTTCACCCTCGCAGACCGTCGGGCCGTTTTTCCACTACGGCCTGACGCCCGGCAGCGCCTATGCGCAGGTGCCCGTCACGGTCGACGGCCAGGTCGCCGCACCCGGCACGCCGGGCGAGCGCATCGTCGTCACCGGCCGCGTCTTCGACGGCGAGGGCGCGCCGGTGCCCGATGCCATGATCGAGATCTGGCAGGCCGATAGCGAGGGCCGCTACGCCCATCCCGCCGATGGCCGGGCGCGCGCCAGCAACACCTTCATGGGTTTTGGCCGCTCCGACACGCTGGCCGACGGAACCTACCGGTTCGAAACGGTCAAGCCCGGCCGCGCGCCCGGCCTGAACGGCGCCGAACAGGCGCCGCATCTGCTGGTCGCGGTGTTCGGCCGCGGCATGCTGAAACACCTCTATACGCGGATCTATTTCGACGGCGAGGCGTCGAACGCGACCGACGCCATCCTCAACCTGGTGCCGGCCGAGCGTCGGCAGACCCTGATCGCCAGGCGCGAGGGCGCGACCTACCGGCTCGACATCCGCCTGCAGGGCGACGACGAGACGGTGTTCTTCGAGATCTGAGACGAGTATCGCGGCGCAGTGATTATGACTCTTTGACTGGGTCGGCGCGGCGACGTTTTTCGCTGGCCTGAAGTCGTGGATGGCCGGGACAAGCCCGGCCAAGACGAGAATTGCCCTTGAGCGACGGATCCTGGATCGACTGCGCAGGACCGGCACCGGGGCCCATGATACCGTGAGCTCAACATATCGTCCTGCCCGGGCTTGTCCCGGGCATCCACGAATTGCTTGCACCAAAATCAACCGGTCATAATCACTGAGCAGCGGCACTACCCCCGGGCGGCAACCGCCAGCGCCGCGCCGGCCATGACCGCGCCGGTGCCGCGATTGACCAGCTTCATCGCCCGGGGGCTGGTGATGAACCGGCGCGCCCGGGCGGCGGCGAGCGCATAGGTCCACATCGCCACCGACAGGATCGTCATCATCACCAGGCCGAGCTCGACCGCCATGACCGGGCCGAGGCTCGCCAGATCGACCACCAGCGGCAGGATGGACACGAAGAAGACCATGACCTTGGCATTGCCCATGGTCAGCGCCAGGCCGCCGAGAAACAGCTTGAAGCCCTCGCCATTGGCCTGTTCGGCCGCCCGCGGCGCCTCGGCCGGGGCGGTCCACAGCTTGTAGGCGAGAAAAAGCAGGTAGGCGGCGCCGGCATATTTGATGATCAGGAACAGCGTGTGGAAATTCTGCGCCAGCGCCGCAAGCCCGAGCGCCACCAGCGCGAACCAGACGAGATCGCCGGCGACGATGCCCCAGATGAACGGCGCCGTGCGCCTGAGGCCGGTGCCGAGCACCCGCGCGACGACCGCGGCGACCGCCGGACCCGGCGAAAAGGTCGCCATGGCATAGACGCCGCAGAACAGCAGGAAGCCGGAGAGATCCATGGGCGCGGTCCTCACGCGAAGGGCCGGCCATGAAACATCCGGCCGGGGCCCGTGTCGAGCCCAGGCTGCGCCTCGCCGTCACAGCGCGTGATCGATCACCTTGCGCATGACGGTTGGAAAGGCCTCGCCGGCGATCTCGTCGAGCCCGATCCAGCGCATGCCCGACGGCGCCGCCGTACCGGCCGGGGCGCGCCCGCGGAAAACCGCGAGCTCGAGCGGGAAATGGGTGAAGACATGGGTCACCACCCCGGGCACACGGCTGAAATCGAGCGCCAGCGGGGCATCCGCCTCGGCGGTCGCGACGGCGAAATCGGCACTCCAGGCGCCGCCGGGGATTTCGGTCATGCCGCCGAGCAGGCCCCGGGGCGGCCGGGTCCTGACCAGGAGATGGCCGTCGGCCCTGAGCACCACGAAGGCCGCGCCGCGCCTGAGCTTGCCGGTCGCCTTCGGGACTTTGCGTGGATAGCTCTCCTGGGTCCCGGCCTTGCGGGCGAGGCAGAACCGCTCCCAGGGGCAGAGCGAGCAGGCCGGCCGTTTCGGCGTGCAGATGGTCGCGCCGAGATCCATCATGGCCTGGGCGAAATCGCCCGGCCGGTCCGGATCGAGCAAGGCCGCGACCCGCGCCTTGATCGCCGGCTTGGCGCCCGGCAGTTCCGCCTCCATGGCATCGAGACGCGTCACCACCCGCTCGACATTGCCGTCGACCACAGCCTCCGGCTGATCGAAGGCGATGGCGGCAATGGCCGCCGCCGTATAGTCGCCGATGCCGGGCAGGCTCCTGAGGCCGTCGACGGTCGCCGGAAACCGGCCGCCATGCCGCTCGGCGACGACGAGCGCGCAGGCGTGCAGGTTGCGCGCCCGCGAATAATAGCCGAGCCCGGCCCAGGCCTTCATCACCTCCTCGATCGGGCTTCGCGCCAGGGCCTCGACGGTCGGCCAGCGTTCGGTGAAGCGGGCGAAATAGGGCCCGACCGCCTTGACGGTCGTCTGCTGCAGCATGATTTCCGACAGCCACACCCGGTAGGGGTCGACGCCAGCGCCGGGCAGCGCGCGCCAGGCCAGCCGGCGGCGATGCCGGTCATACCAGGCGAGCAGTTCAAAAGCCTGATCGGGCGGCGCATCGGCCTCACGCCGGCGGGCCGGGCGTGCTAAGGTCCCTGACGTCATGGTGCGACTCGCATGGATCGACCCTGACGCGAGGCGAGCGCGCTTTCAACGGTCAACGATCATGAACACACAGCCGTTCCGCCGCAGGGGGCCGCGTCCGCTGGCCGACCTGGTCTCCGCCCAGATCGCCGAGACCCTTCAGAAGGCCGGCTTTGCCGCCACCGAGGTGGTCACGCGCTGGGACGAAATCGTCGGCGAGGATCTCGCCCGGCGCTGTTCGCCGATCAAGATCGCCTGGCCGAAGCGGACCCAGGCGACGGCCGAGCCGGAGCCCGGCACCCTGCACGTGCGGGTCGAAGCGCCGTTCGCGCTGGAGGTCCAGCACATGGCCCCTGTGGTGATCGAGCGGGTCAATGCCTTTTTCGGCTGGCGCTGCGTCGCCGCGATGCGGCTGACCCAGGTGCCGATGGCACCGAAGCGGCGCCCGGCCGGCCCGAAACCGGCTCCGGCCGACGAGCGGCGGCTCGCCGAGGCGCTGGCCGGCTTCGAGGACGAAGGGCTGCGCCAGGCGGTCGCCCGTTTCGGCCGGGCGGTCGGACGCAAGACCGCGGCGCGATGAGGCGCTAGCGTCACGATAACCCTCTTCGTCGGCGCGCGATGACGAGGGCGGCGATTGCTGATAGTTTCACATGAATCAAGCTCGGGCATATTTCCGCCTCACGTGGCGCGGAACATGGCTCGTCTCGCAGTTGCATTTTCGCCGCGCGAAGCGCTTTTCACGTCGCCTGGAAATGCCGTCATTCAGGAAGTGCCATGATCCGCTCGACCGTGATCCGCTCGACCGCCTTCGCCGCCTTGCTCGCCCTGGCCGCGGCCATGCCGGCCCATGCGCAATCGGGCCTGGACGACGAAACCCGCGACCGGGTCCTGCTCATTCACCAGAGCCGCGGCACGCTGGCGCCGGGCACCCGGCCGAAATGCTTCCCGGCGCGCATGGATGAAACCGTCGCCTCGGCGCAGTTCCAATGTCCCTGGGGCCGGCCGAACGGCCAGCCCAATCTGCCCACCGCCCGCAGCTTCTGGGGCCTGGTCGGCAATTACTGAGCTGGCCGGCCTCTTCGGATCTTAGGGCGTCTCCAGCCGGAAGCCGCCACCCTCGAAGACATAGATGACGCCCTGACGGACAAAGGTTTCCGCCGCGTCCGGCTTGGAGAGGCCGCCGGCCAGCGCCATCAGCGCACGGCCGACGCCGCCATGGGCGACCACCACGCTGTCGCGCTCGATCAGCCGCAGGAACGCCTTCAGCCGGTCGGCGACCGCTTCGTAATTCTCACCCGACGGCGGCGTCACATGCCATTTGTCGGCGATCCGCGCCGCGGCGAGCTCGGGGTTCGTCTGCTCGACATTGGACCAGGTCAGGCCTTCCCACTGGCCGAACGCGATCTCCTTCAAGCGGTCGTCGGTGCGATAGGCGCGCGCGGCGAGACCGAGCTTGATGCGCATCAGCTCCATGGTCTCGCGCGCCCGCGACAGCGGGCTCGCCCAATAGGCCAGATCCTCGAAGCGGCCATCGAGCCTGGCCAGCACGCCGGCGACCTCCTCGGCCTGCACCCGGCCGAGATCATTCAACGGAATGTCACGCTGGCCTTGCAGGCGGCCCTCGGCGTTCCAGTCGGTTTCGCCATGGCGGATGAAGTAGATGACGGGCATCATGTCGGACATTTCGGCTGGCGTGTCGACGGCGGATATGACCCGTCGCGCATGGCTTGTCGAGGCGAAATCCGGGCGAGCGTCGAAATGAAAAGGGCTTGACCCGGACGGCGCGGCACGCCAACTGCGCCTGAGCTCGACTGGAACCACGCCCGTGACCGCATCGCCCTACCTTCGGCTCGGCCTCATCGCCGTCGTCGCGACACTTGCCATCGACCAGGCCTTCAAGGTCTTCATGCTGCAGGTCGTCGATATCGAAGCCCGCCAGTCGATCACCGTCGCGCCGGTGCTCGACCTGGTCATGGCCTGGAACTACGGCGTCTCGTTCGGCCTGTTCCAGCAGGAAAGCGCCTGGGGCCAATGGGCCCTCGTCGCGTTCAAGATCGGCGCCGTCGCGCTGATCGGCTGGTGGCTCTACCGCGCCGAAAGCCGCCTGACGGCCTTGTCTCTCGGCCTGATCGCCGGCGGCGCGCTCGGCAACGGCCTCGACCGCATCCTCTATGGCGCGGTCGCCGACTTCTTCGCCTTCCACATCATCACGCCGACCTGGCAGTTCCGCTGGTACATCTTCAACCTGGCCGATGTCGCCATCGTTGCGGGGGTTGGCCTGCTTCTGTATGAGTCCCTCTTCGGTGGCCGGCCGCACGCCTCGAAATCGGCGTGATTGGGCTGAATAAGGCCGCAACGACGATGCCCACGGGCGTCGCCGACAACACAAGGTGACGATCATGACGCGCTTCCATGTCGCGCTCCTCGCCACGGCGTTCGGCCTGTCCGCCTCGGCCGCCCTGGCGCAACAGGCTCCGCCGCCCGCACAAGGCGAAGGCGCGCTCGAACGCAACATGTTCCAGGGGCTGCTCAGCGGCCTCGGCATCGTCGACGGCGAGCGTCCGGTGATCGATTATCGCGAGCGGGCGCCCCTGGTGCTGCCGCGCAACAGCGCCTTGCCGGCGCCGCAGGATTCCGCCGCCTCGCGCAATCCCGCCTGGCCGAACGACCCCGATGTCGCCCGCGCCCGGGCGCTCGGCCTGTCCGACAACACCCCGATCGTGCGCGACGACCTCGGCCGCACCCTGACCAATGGCGAGCTCAGGGCGCGCCAGGGCGGCGGCTGGTTCGGCGGCGGTCCGGTCGACACCACCCGCCAGCAGTCGCAGCAGGAGATCTCGGGCCCCGCCGGCGCCGCCGCCATGGGCGTCCGTCCGATCTGGCAGCAGGTCGGCTCGCTGTTCGGGCCGGCCCAGCAGGACGCCGTCGTGCCGTTCCCCGGCGAGCCGACCCGCCGCCGGCTGGTCGAGCCGCCGCCTGGCTATCGCACCGCCTCGCCGGACGCCCCCTACGGGCCGGTCGGACGGCGGCCGGAAGATCCGAGCGCGGCCTATAACCGCCAGACCAGCGGACAGGATCCCGCGCGCACCGGCGGCTCGCAGTGATCCAGCAGGATGTGAACCGGCCATGCTCAACCGCCTGACCCCGGGCCGTCCAGCCGATGGCGAAGCCGAGCTTCGCTATCTCGACGGCGACTATCGCATCGTCAGGCCCGGCGCCTTCGTGCGCTGCGCCGTGACCGGCCAGGCGATCGTTCTGGACGACCTGAAATATTGGAGCGTCCAGCTTCAGGAAGCCTATGCGAGCCCGGAAGCGGTGCTCGCGCGGCAGCATCCCGCCCGCTTCAAGATGCTGTCGGGCGGCTGAACGGCCGAAGCAGCCGGTCGAGCGCGGCCGGCTCGTCCGGCGTCAGCCGGACCGGCACGACGGTGGCCGCCGCGCCGAGCGCGGCAAGTGCGGCCGAGCCATGCAATTTGACCGCGTCCTTTTCGGTGGTGACCAGCGGCAGGCCGGTGCGTGAGGCCTCGTCGAGCAGCCGCCGCGCATCGCCGTCCCCATAGGCGTGATGATCCGGAAACGGGCGGAGCACGGCATTGCGCGCGCCCGCCTCACCCAGCGTCTCGATGAATTTCGCCGGCCGTCCGATGCCGCAGAAGGCCAGGACGTCACGCCCCGCGAGCCAGGCGGCAACGGCCGGATCCGGTACCAGCCGGGCCGTGATGACGACGTGCCCCTGTTCCGCCGCGCGAGCCGCGAGATCCTCACCAGCCGGGCCCGAACCGACGACCAGCAGCGCCTGCGCCCGGGCCAGCTGGGGCGCGAAAGGCGCCCTGAGCGGACCCGCCGGGATGATCCGGCCATTGCCGAGGCCAGCGGCGGCATCGACGACGAGAACCGCGAGATCCTTGATCAGGGAGGGATTCTGGAAACCGTCATCCATCACCACGATGGTCGCGCCCTGGCTTGCCGCGCATGCGGCGCCGGCGACCCGGTCACGCGCGACGACGGTGAGGAAGTTTCGGGCGTGAACCAGCGCCTCGTCGCCTACCGCCGGGGCGTCGTGCCGGCCTGGATCGACTTGCAGCGGGCCGGAAAGCCGGCCGCCATAACCACGGGTCAGGATCGCCGGCCGATGGCCGAGCGTCGCCAGCCGGCTCGCGACCATCAGCGTCGCGGGGCTCTTGCCCGAGCCGCCGACGGTCGGATTGCCGATACAGATCACCGGTAGGGCGGCGCGCGCACCCGGCCCTGCCATGCGCCTGAGCGTCACCGCCCCGACAATGGATCCCAGCGGCGAAAGAAGACGCCCGGCAATGTCGGCCGGATCGGACCAGAAGCCCGGCGCCTTCACGCGCAGGTCCTCACGACGCGTTTCTCACGATGCATTTTTCACGACGCATTTTTCATGGCCAACGCCAGGAAATAGGGCTCGATGGCGGCAAGCGTCCGCTCCAGGGCGCCGCCGAGCGATGCCACGGTCTCGCCGGCGGCCTGCCGCTGGGCGGCCCGCTGCCCCGGGTCGGTCAGCAGCAGGGTCACGGTCGCGGCCAGGCTCTCCGCGGTGTCGACCTGCCTGACGCCGCCCTTTTCAGCAAGCGCCGCATAGACGGCGGCGAAATTATGCACATGCGGCCCGTGCAGGATGGCGGCGCCGAGCTTGGCCGGCTCGATCGGGTTCTGGCCGCCGTGCCGGATCAACGAGCCGCCGAGCAGGGCCACCGGCGCCATGCGGTAGAACAGCCCCATCTCGCCCAAGGTGTCGGCGACATAGACGGCGGTCCCGACATCGGGAAGCCCGCCGGCCGAACGCTGGGCCGTTACCAGCCCCTCGCTCTCCGCGAGCCCGGCGATGGCGCCGCCGCGCTCGGGATGGCGGGGCGCGATGATGGTCAAGAGATTTGGCAGGCGCGGCGCCATCAGCCGGTGCGCCTTCAGCACGATCTCGTCCTCGCCCTCATGGGTCGAGGCGGCCAGGAAGACCGGCCGGCTGCCGATCGCCTGGGTCAGGGCGGTGGCGGCCGCCGGCTCCGCCGCCGGCGCCGGTACGTCGAATTTCAGGTTGCCGGTGGTCGACACCCGCGGCGCGCCGAGCGCCTCGACGCGGCGGGCGTCATCGACCGTCTGCATCAGGCACAGCTCGAAACGCGACAGAAGCGATCCGATCGAGCGCGGCACGCGCATCCAGCCCTTGAACGATCGCTCCGACATGCGCCCGTTGACCTGGATCAGCGGCGTGCCGCGCGCGGTGGTGCGCATGATCAGGTTCGGCCAGAGCTCGGATTCGGCGAAGATCGCCAGATCCGGCTGCCAATGGTTGAGAAAGCGGTCGACGAAGGACGGCACGTCCCAGGGCATGAACTGGTGAATGGCGCCCGGCGGCAGGCGCTTGGCGGCCAGTGCCGCCGCGGTCCGCGTCACCGTGGTGACCAGCACCGTGACGCCGCGCGCCTGCAAGCGCTGAACGAGCGGCACGATCGACAGGAATTCGCCGACGCTCGCGCCATGGAGCCAGACCAGCCGGCCCGGCGGGCGGGCCACGGTCGCCGTGCCACGGCGTTCCTGGACCCGGGCCGGGTCTTCCTTGCCCTGGCCGAGACGCCGGCGGGCCAGGAGATCGGCGGCTGGTGCCAGCAGCGCCGTGGCCCGCGCGTAACTGCGCAACAATGCGGTCGTGCGATAGCGCTGCCACTCAGCCATTGCCGGCCCCGGCGCGGTTTTGCGGTTCCTGCGGCGCGCCGGCTTCGGAGCCCCGCCGCGAGGCGTCCGACCGGTCGCGGGCACTGATCAGCGCGGCGACCTCGTCATCCGACCACAGCGCCGGCGCGGCACGACCCTCGGCAATCTCATAGGCCCTGGCCGTTGCCCGGTTCATCTCGTCTTCCACCGCTTGCCGCCAGATTTCCAGCGCCGCGTCGTCGACATCGGCAGGCACCCAGATCGGCTTGCCGGCGACCACTGCACCCCGGGACAATGGCAGATTGATGCTCGCCTTGTCCCAGGACTTCAAGTCGATGCGCCGCGCGGTGGCGATGGCGATCGGCAGGATCGGCCGGCCCGAATGCTTGGCCAGCATGACGATGCCCAGCCCGGCTTTCCTGGCAACCTTCGGCACGTCGGCGGTGACCGCCACCGTGGTGCCGGATTTCAGCGTCTCGAGCATTTCGAAGAAAGCGCCGACACCGCCCTTGCGGGCGAACTGGCCGCGATGGTCGCCCGAGCCGCGGATCGTCCTGATGCCGAGCTTCTCGGCGGCGATGGCGTTCATTTCACCGTCGGCCGAGCGCGAGATCAGCACCGCCGCCTCGATCTCCGGCTTGCGCACGAAGGGGGTCAGGAAATGCTGACCGTGCCACATGGCGAAGATCACCGGCAGGTTGGCATCGGCATAATCGTAGAGATTGGGCGGGTCGAAGGCGAACCGGCCGGTGTTCCAGACCAGCTTGAGATAGCCGGCCAGGAAGGAGCCCGCGGCCGAGCGCACGCGCGCCGACCGGCCGAGGCGTTTCAGGAAGGACATGGGACGAGCGGTCGCCGGCGTCAGGCCGCGTCCGGATCGAGCAGGCGATGCAGATGGACGATGAAGAAGCGCATATGCGCATTGTCCACGGTCTGCTGGGCCTTGCCCTTCCAGGCGGCGTGCGCGGTGGCGTAATTGGGGAAGATGCCGACGACCTCGAGCTTGGACAGGTCCTTGAACTCGGTGCCGTCGAGACGCGTCAGCTCGCCGCCGAAGACGAGATGCAGAAGCTGCTTGGTTTCGCTGGTGCCGGACATGGCGACAGTCACTCCGTCAATTCGTGACCGTTCGCGGCGGCCGATCGAGCACGCTACCGGATTGTGCTGGTCAACAGCCCGTGCAGCGGAAAACCGGCGCAAACGAGCGGAACATGCACGGGAGCGGGCCGGTTATAGATGGGCACGGCACCGTCGAAGCCGGTCAATGATGCGCCTGCTTCGTGCACCAAAAGATCGGCCGCCGCAAGGTCCCAGTCATGGCTGCGGCCACCGGCGAAGCCGGCATCGATCTCGCCGGCCGCGACCTTGGCGAAGCGCAGGGCCAGGGAATGGATCTTCGGCAGCAGGATGGCGCCTTGCGCCTGGGCCCTTTCCAGCATCGGCTTCGGCCCGGCGAGACGGGCGCCGCTGAGGCTGCCGCGCGTGCCCGCGGCGATCCGCCGGCCGCCAATGGTCGCGCCGTGGCCGAGAGCGGCGGCAAAGACGCGCCGGGCTTCCGGTTCGGCCAGGGCCGCGGCCACCGGCCGGCCGTCGCGCACGACCGCCAGCGACACCGTCCAGTCCGGCAGGCCGCCGGCGAAGGCGCGGGTGCCGTCGATCGGATCGACGATGAACACATGCCGCTTGCCGAGCCTGGCGGGGTCGTCGGCGGTTTCTTCGGAGAGCCAGCCGAACTCGGGCCGCGCGGCGCCCAGGCGCTCCTTCAGGAAGGTGTCGATGGCGATATCGGCCTCGGTGACCGGCGAGGAATGTTCCTTCGTCCAGGTCTTCATGCCGCGCTTGGCGAAGTCGACCGCGATCGCGCCCGCTTCCGTCGCGAGCGCGACCAGCAGATCGCGCAGCACCAGATCGTCAGCGTCCGGCAATGGTCAGGCCTTCGACCAGCACGGTCGGTGCGTTGGTGCCATATTTGAAGCTGAGATCGTTGGCCGGCGTCAGATTCAGGAACATGTCGACCAGGTTGCCGGCAATGGTGATCTCGGCCACCGCGAAAGCCAGCTCGCCATTCTCGATCCAGAAGCCGGAACAGCCGCGGGAATAGTCGCCGGTGACCATGTTGACGCCGCTGCCGATCATGTCGGTGACATAGAGCCCGTCCTTGATCGACCGGATCATCGCCTCCGGCGTCTCGGTGCCGGCGGCAAGGTGAAGATTGGTGCTGCCGGGCGCCGGCGGACCGCCGACGCCGCGGCTGGCATGGCCGGTGGTCTTCAGGCCGAGCTCACGGGCCGTCGCCGTGTCCAGGAACCAGCTGGTCAGGATGCCGTCCTCGATCACCGCCAGGCGGCTGGCGGCAACGCCCTCGCCGTCGAACGGCCGGGAGCCGAGGCCGCGCGGCCGCAGGGGATCGTCGATGATGGCGACGCCCGGCTTGAAGACGCGCTGGCCGAGCTTGTCGCGCAGGAATGAGGTCTTGCGCGCCACGGCCTGGCCGTTGACGGCCCCCGCCAGATGGCCCGGGAAACTCGCCGCGGTGCGTGGATCGAAAATGACGGGCACCTTGCGGGTATCGACCTTGCGCGGATTCAGGCGGCGCACCGCCCGCTCGCCGGCGCTGATGCCGATGGCCTCGGGCGAGTCCAGGTCGGCGCGATGACGCACCGAGGAATAATCATAGTCGCGTTCCATGCCGGTGCCCTCGCCGGCGATCGCGGTGACCTGGAACGAGGTCCAGGAGCCGAGCGAGGCGCCCTCGAAACCGGTCGAGGTGACCAGCGCGAAACCGCCGAGACCGGCGCTTGCCCCCGCCCCACCGGATTTGCTGACACCGGTCACGGCCAGCGCCGCGGCTTCCGTGCGGCGGGCGAGCTCCTCGAGTTCGGCGACATCGGCCAGCATCGGATCGAGCAGATCGAGATCGGGCCAGCGCTTGGCGAGCTCGGCCGGATCGGCGAGGCCGGCCACCGGATCCTCGGGGGCGACGCGGGCGATGGCGATCGCCCGCTCGGCGAGCGCCGCGACATCCTCGCGCGGGTCATTGGACGAGACCGAAGCGCTGCGCCGGCCGACAAAGACGCGCAGGCCCACGTCGTCGCCTTCGGCCCGGTCGGTAGCCTCGACCTTGCCGTCGCGCAGCTGGATGCCGACCGACATGCCGCGTACCGCCACCACGTCGGCGGCATCGGCACCGGCCTTGCGCGCGGCCGCCGCCAGGCGGCGCGCCCGATCGATGAGAATCTCGGTATCGAGCAGATCGGACATGAGCATGCCTGTGGCCATCGGAAGGGTTGTCCCGGTGTAGGGGGCGGAACGGCCGGTTTCAAGGCGCCATGGCCGATTCATCCGGTGGCCCGCCGCACGATCGCGCGAGCAGAGCTTCGGTCGAATCGCAGCGAATTCCGTAATGATTGATTCATCCTGCCTCTGAAGCTTTGCGAAAGCACGTCTCCCAAGCATTCCGAAAGCAAGCACGCCAAGCCTTTCTCAAGCATAGCCAAACAACCGCATATGTCCGGATTGGATTGAGCTCCGCTTAACCGTTCCGCTTAAGCTCGCAGACAAGAAATGCTGCGACAGTCGGGATAACGACGGGGCGAGAGCTGCTCATGAAGCGGCCGAAGACCCCAGGGAGCATGCAAGTGTCGCGTCAAACGGAATCCGGCGGAGCCTCCGCCGGGATCGAGGCCCTGCGCCTCGATCCCACCCGCCTTCCGGCCCGCTTCTCCGTCCCCGACGCCGGGGCGGACGGCGGTGCCCGGTCGATCGACCTCTTCGACGATCGCCTGGTCATCCGCAGGACCGCCGGCGGCGCCAAGATGAAGCTGCAATTGCCCGTTGCCGCCTATCGCGGCGTCGCGGTGCGGGTCGGCGACGGTGCCATCCATGGCACGGACAGGGTCGAGGTCGTGCTGGTTCACGCCGATCCGGACCTCAACGTGCCGCTCTTCGTTGCCGCCGACGGCGACGAGGTTGTCGCCGAATGGCAGTTCTGGGCGCGCGCCTTCGCCTTGCCGCTGCTGGTGATCGAACAGGACGGCCTGATCCGCGAGGCTTTCGACCGGCTCGGCCAGGTTACTCTCGGCCGGCCCGGACCGCGCCGGCGGCGCCATTCCGCGCTGCGCGCCCGCCGCCCGATGGCGCTGATGCGCCGCAAGGCCGGCGGAGCGGTCGCCGGACGGCCGGTCCATCGCGAACGGGAAATCATCGCGCGGTCGTGACCGGGCTTTGCGCGACCATGGCGGACTGACGCATTGCATCTTCGCCGAGCCCTGGCGCAAAGTCCGGCCATTCCCGCGGCAAGGATCGCGGGGCCGGAGAGCACTGTCATGCCGATATCGCGACGCGGCATCCTCGCCTCGAGCGCGCTGGCCGGATCGGCCGCCGCCTTCGGCGCCGCGCCGGCGCGCGCCCAGATGACGCTGCGGGCACAGGCGCCCGACGCGGCGACGACGAGTGTCGACATCGTCCAGCTGATGGTTCCCGGCCCGCTCGGCGACTGCACGCTCGGCGCGCCCGACGCCGCCGTCACCCTGGTGGAATATGCCTCGGCGACCTGCCCGCACTGCGCGCAGTTCCACATCGCCACGCTGCCCGGACTGAAGCAGAAATTCATCGACCGCGGCCATATGCGGCTGGTGTTCCGCGAATATCCGCTGAACCAGCTCGACCTCGCCGCCTATATCTTCGCCCGCTGCACGCTCGGCTCGCAGGGCCGGGCACTCGGCGACCAGGAGCGCTATTTCGTCTATCTCGACGCCCTGTTCCGCCAGCAGCGGCAGTGGATGGGCGCCGACAACCCGATCGTCGCGCTGGCCAGGATCGCCACCAGCGTCGGCTATGCGCAGGAGGATCTCGAGCGGTGCCTGCGCGATCAGGCGATCCTCGACGCGGTCCTGCACAGCCGCGACCGCGCGGCCGGCCGCTTCGGGGTCAATTCGACGCCGACCTTCTTCGTCAACGGCCGCAAGGCAACCGGCAGCGATGCCGATCTCGAGGCCTTGATCGGCACATTGCTCTAACGTCACCCGGCCGCGCGGTTTCTCGCGGAACCGTGACTATCGCGGCCAGGTCAAGTGATCGTCGCGATGTTGCCATGCTGGAACGCGACGGGTATTGGCGTTGACATGCTTTGACTGGGCACAAGGAAAAATCGACATGTCATTGTCGCGTAGAGAACTTCTCGAGGGGACGGCCGGCCTGGCACTGACCGGCGCGCTGGCGCTGGCATCGACCGGCCCCGCGCTCGCCCAGGGCCCGCGGCGCAGCGCGGCCGAAACCGTCGACGTCAAGGAGCTGATGACGCCCGGCCCGCTCGGCGATTGCGTCCTCGGCAATGCCGATGCACCGGTGACGCTCGTCGAATATGCCTCGTTGACCTGCGGCCACTGCGCGCATTTCCACACTGCCATCCTGCCGGGACTGAAGGAAAAATATATCGATACCGGCAAGGTGAAGCTGGTGTTCCGCGAGTTCCCGCTGAACCAGCTCGATACCGCCGTCTATATGCTGACGCGTTGCGCGCTCGGTGCCGACGGCATGTCCAGCGGCGACCAGTCGCGCTATTTCGCGATGATCAACGTGTTCTTCCGGGAACAGCGCAACTGGGCCTTCACCAATGACCCGCTGACCGCCGTCACCGGCATCGCTCGGCAGGCCGGCATCACCCAGGCGGCCTTCGAGGCCTGCCTGAACAACCAGGCGATCCTGGACGCGCTGAACGCGGTGCGCGATCGCGCCACCAGCGTGTTCGGCGTCGATTCGACCCCGACCTTCTTCGTCAATGGCCGCCGGGTTCTCGGTGCCCAGCCGTTGGAGGAATTCGAGAAGGTCATCCTGCCGCTGCTGCCGCCGGCCTGACCGGCGCCCCCCTCGGAGACTCAAGAAAAAGGCCGCCGGGAGCGATCCCGGCGGCCTTTTTGATCGTCTTGAAGGGCCTGGCGCCGATCAGTTCAGCTTTGCCTTGACCTCGGCGATGCCGGCCTTGATCAGGTCGTTGCCACCGGCGCCCCTGGCGATATCGGCGAGCACCGCGCCGGCAGCAGCGGTCGCGACATCGGCCGCGGCAGCCCGCACATCGGCAACCGCCTGCGCTTCGGCCTGGGAGATCTTGGCTTCGGCCATCTTGGTGCGACGGGCGACGAAGTCCTCGACCTTGGTCTTGGCTTCGGCCGCGAGCCGCTCGGCGTCGGCCTTGGCCGCCGCGACGATGGCGACCGCTTCCTTCTCGGCCGCGACCTGCTTGGCCTTGTAATCGGCGACGATGGCCTGGGCTTCCTCACGCAGGCGCTTGGCCTCGGCGAGTTCGCCCTGGATCTTGCGACCACGGTCGTCGATGGCGTTCAGCACCAGCTTGTGGACACCGAAATAGCCGAGGATCCCGACAAAGATCAGAAAGGCGACGGCGACCCAGGTTTCAGCTTCGAAGAACATGGTGCTTTCCTCAGCTCTTCAGGGCCGCGTCGACGGCCTTCTCGACATCGTCAGCGGCCGGCGCCTTGCCGGTCAGCTGCAACACGATGCTCGGGGCCGTCTCGATGGCGATACCGCGGACATTGGTCATCGCCTGGGTCTTGGCGGCGGCGATCTGTGCTTCGGCCTTCTGCAGCTTGGCGGTCAGATCGGCCTCCAGGGCCTTGCGGGTGGTCTCCGCCTCGGCCGCGACCTTGGCATGGGTTTCGGCGGCGATCGCCTGGGCATTGCCGCGGGCATCGGCCAGAGACTTCTCGTAGGCCGCACCGGCGGCTTCCGACTCGGCCTTCAGCCGCTGCGCTTCCTCGAGATCGCGGGCGATCCGCTCGCTGCGGTCCTGCAGGATGCCGCCAATGCGCGGCAAAGCCACCTTGGACAGCAGCCAGTAGAGCAGGCCGAATGCGATCACCAGCCACAGGATCTGCGACAGGAAGGTATCGCCCTGGAAGGGCGGGAACCCTACGCTACCGTGTGCATCATGCGGCACGGAGGTTCCGGCGGAATGCGCGCCGGTTGTCGTGGGAGAAGCCATGACCGATCCTCAGGATCCTAAAGCAAGCCGAGAAGGGCCCGGCGCCATTGGCGCCGAAGCCCCGGGATATCGGGGGCGGCGCGATGGCCGCCCGGCCGGCTCGTATCAGACCGCGAAGAGCAGCAGGAGCGCGATCAGGAGCGAGAAGATCCCGAGCGCTTCGGTCACGGCGAAGCCGAAAATCAGACGCGGGAACTGGCCGTCAGCGGCGCTCGGGTTGCGCAGGGCGCCCGAAAGGAACTGACCGAAGATGTTGCCCACGCCAATGGCGGCGCCGGCCATGCCGATGCAGGCCAGGCCCGCGCCGAGATACTTCGCTGCAACCGGATCCATGATGAACTCCTTGGAGGTGTCGATGAAGGGGAATGATGGTTTGGAAGGGTGACGCGCGACGACCGGGATCAGTGACCCGGATGCAGCGCGTCGTTGAGGTAGATGCAGGTCAGGATGGTGAAGACATAGGCCTGCAGGAAAGCGACCAGCAGTTCCAGCGCGGTCAGGCCGACGGCCAGCGCCAGCGGCAGCGGCGCGAAGATCGCCCAGATGCCGGCACCCAGCATTGAGGCGACGAAACCGGCGAAGATCTTCAGCGCGATGTGTCCGGCCAGCATGTTGGCGAACAGACGAACCGAGAGCGAGATCGGCCGCGACAGGAACGAGATGACCTCGATGACGACGACCAGCGGCAGCACGTAGCCCGGCACGCCCGACGGCACGAAGAGGCGGAAGAAATGCATGCCGTGCGCGGCGAAGCCGTAGACCACCACGGTCAGGAACACCAGCATGGCCAGCAGGAAGGTGACGATGATGTGGCTGGTGACGGTGAACGTGTAGGGGATCAAGCCAACCAGGTTGGCGATCAGCACGAACATGAACAGCGAAAACACCAGCGGGAAGAACTTCATGCCTTCATGGCCGGCCGATTGTCGCACCGTATTGGCGACAAATTCGTAGGACATCTCCGCCAGCGACTGCCACCTGGACGGCACCAGCGCGCGACCGCGCGTCGAGAGCAGCAGGAAGCCGATGATGATCGCCACCGCGACAAACATGAAGGCGGCGGAATTGGTGAATGCGATCGGCGACTGACCGATCTTGCCGAGTGCAATGAGCGGCTTGATCTCGAATTGTGCGATCGGGCTCGCCATCGGACGGCTGCTCCAGTTCTCTTTATGCCACAGTCGCGGGGCCAAGGCCTCGCGGCGAACCGCCATCGCGTCCTATTGGTCGCGCTGCCGGCGTTCGCGTTCGGCGAGCCTGAGGAGGTTGAAAACCCCCGCGACGAAGCCGAGCACGACGAAAATCATCAGACCCCAGGGCCGCGTGCCGAGCAGGCGATCGAACAACCATCCGATGCCGCAACCGACAAGAACCGCCGAAACGAAATCGGCCGAGTAGCGGAAGCCGCTCCCCATGCCCGACTTATCGCCCGACTGGTTGGCAGAACCGCGCGTCTCGGCTCGTTTTTGCTCGAGGGCTTCGAGCTTCGATCCGAGAGCGCGACGACGCGCGTCGAGGTCGGCTTCTTCGGACGACCGCCCGCCTTCCGTCCCGTCGTTCCGCCTGTCTTTCGCCATGACCCGCCTTTTCGGCCGGCCCGGTCAGATCTTGCGAAACCACGGAAGGACGCCGGTCTGCCACCCCCCGTAAGCCGGGCACACCTATAGTGACGGGGCGAAACTGTGTCAAGGACGCCCGATTTTAGTTTAACCTACTGATTTTTTGAATGATTTTCGAAAGATAATCCGATTGTCCTATCACCCCTGCATGGCCGAGCGACAGTCGGCCGCATGGGTTCGGGCGCGGATCGGCCACCCAACGGGAATGATCGGAGTGCCAAGCGCCGCAAGGGCGCCCGTCCGGCGCGCGGCGACGGCTTACTCGGCGGCGGATTTCGGCATGGATTTGCGCCGCGCCGGGCGGCTCTTGACCATGGCCTTGCCGCCGCGCGCCTTGGTCACCGACGTCATGTAGGATCGCAGCACCGCGTTGATATGGGTCTGATAGGGGCCCTTCGCCGCCTTGAAGAAGGCCAGGACGTCCTCGTCGAGGCGGATCGAAATAGCGGCCTTGCGCGGCGGCGGCGTCCAGTCGGCGACGATCCCGACATAGATTTCGGTGGGGTCGTCGACCATCGTATCGGCGTCGGGATCCTCGGCGATCGCCCGCTCGACATCTTCGTCGGTCATGGCCCGCACGCGTGCCCAGTCAGTCTGGTCCGGTAACTTGCCGGATCGGATCTCGTCCATGGTGACGCGCGTAATTTTCTCTTTCATCGGGTCTAGCCCTTCGCGCGGAGATAATCCGAATCGCCGCCCCTCTCGTCGTCCAGGCCACCGCGACAAGTTGGCCGTTCACCGATCCGACGGACGTCCAACGTTCCTCGTCAGATCTGTCCGAACGATAGGAAATCGACGATCCTTCAAAAAGCGTCGCGGCAATTCGAAAGTCGATGCCATGCTTCGCCATATTCGACAGACGCTTATTCTCGTCCCATTCGAATTCCATGCTGGCACCCAACTTGATTGGCCAGCCTCGCTCGCGCGGAAATCGCAATCAAGCCAGGGACTATCGCCCATGGTAGCAGTGGCCCCTTCAATACGGAGGCCTTTGCCGCAGATATGTATATACTGATGTAGCTACCGCGCCAAGCATGTATCTGGCTATTCCGCCGCGATCAGGTGCTCGGCGCGGTCGAGATCAACGCTGACCAGGGTCGAGATGCCGCGTTCGGCCATGGTGACGCCGAACAGCCGGTTCATCCGGCTCATGGTGATCGGATTGTGGGTGATCACCACGAAGCGGGTCTGGGTGGTGCGCGTCATGTCCTGCAGCAGGTCGCAATAGCGCTCGACATTGGCGTCGTCGAGGGGCGCGTCGACCTCGTCGAGCACGCAGATCGGCGCCGGATTGGTCAGGAACACCGCAAAGATCAGGGCGATCGCGGTCAGCGCCTGCTCGCCGCCCGACAGGAGCGACAGGGTCTGCGGCTTCTTACCCGGGGGTTTCGCCAGAATGTCGAGGCCGGCCTCCAGCGGATCGTCCGATTCGACCAGCTGCAGCTCGGCGGTGCCGCCGCCGAACAGGGTGGAGAACAGCCGCTGGAAGTTTTCGTTGACGATGGCGAAGGAGGCGAGCAGCCGCTCCCGGCCTTCCCGGTTCAGCGAGCCGATGCCGGCCCTGAGCTTCTTGATCGCCTCGACCAGATCGTCGCGCTCGGCGATCATGCCGTCGAACTGCGCCTGGATCTCGGTCAGTTCATCATCGGCGCGCAGATTGACGCCGCCGAGCTTTTCACGCTCGCGCTTCAGCCGGTCCAGCGCCTCTTCGAGGTCGCGGGCGGCAGGCATTTCGGCGTCCGCCGCGAGACCGGCGATCTTGAGCAGCGCGAGCGGCTGCACCTCGAACTTCTCGGTGATCTCCAGCTCGATCTCGCGCTTGCGCCCCTGGGTCGCCTCGAGCCTCGCTTCGGCCCGGACCAGCGCTTCGCGCGCGCCCGACATGGCCTCCAGCGCCGAGCGCGCCGAGCGGTCGGCATCGGCCAGCGCGGTCTCGCCGATCGACAAGGTATCGGCGGCCTCCTTCTGGGCGGCCTCGGCGTCATGGATCCGGCTGATCAGCGCGCGGCGCTGCTCGATGAGGGTGTCCGGGGCGTCGGCCAGCCCCTGAGCTTCGGTCCGGGCTTCGGCCAGGCGGCGTTCGAGATCGGCGATCTGCCGGCCGGCATTGGCCTGGCGGGTCAGCCAGGCCCTGCGGTCATTGCCGATCTCGGTGACCCGGCGGCCGCGCATCTCGGCCTCGCGGGCGAGCCCCTGGGCATTGGCGCGTGCCTCGGCGAGCACGGCGCGATGCTGGGCAACCTCCATGCGGCTCTCGGCCAGGACCGCTTCGAGCTGGGCCGTCTTGCCCATGTTGTCCAGCGCGCGCAGGGCGTCGGCCTTGACCCCCGCCGCCTCCTCGATGCTGGCGGTCAGCCGCGAGCGCGCCTCGACCAGCGCCGCGAGCCTGGTGATGACGCTCGCCGCCGCGCGTTCGGCGCTCGCCAACTGGTCGCGCAGGCCGTCGCCGGCGCGCTGGGCGGCACGCCAGCCGTCGCGAGCGGTCTGCTCGCGGGCCGCCGCCACTCTGGCCGCGGTGGTCGCGGCTTCCGCCTTCGCCTTCAGCCCGGCGACCTTGGCCTGGGCGAGCACCAGATCCTTTTCGATGTCGCCGAGCCGGTTGCGCTCGGCCAGGCGGCGGGCGGCGGCGGTCGGCGCATTGGCGGCCACCACGAAGCCGTCCCAGCGCCACAGGTCGCCTTGCTTGGACACCAGCCGCTGGCCGGGCTTCAGGTCGGCGGCGAGGCGGGCGCCGTCGGCGCGCGCGACGATGCCGATCTGGGCCAGGCGCCGGCTGAGCTCGGCCGGCGCCGTCACATGAGCGGACAGCGGCTCGGCGCCATCAGGCAAGGCCGCGTCACCGCTGGCGTCGGCGCCGCCCCAGTGCTGGGGCGAAGCGGTCGCGGTCGGCACGTCGAGATCGTCGCCCAGTGCCGCGCCCAGCGCGGTCTCGTAACCCTTGCCGACCCGGATCGCCTCGACCACCGGCGGCCATGCCGACTTGTGCGAGACATTCAGCACCTTGGCGAGCGTACGGGCCTCGGTGTCGAGATGCTGCACCTGGCGTTCGGCGTCGGCGAGCGGCCGGCGCGCCTCGGCCTCCTGGTCGCGGGCACTGGCATGGGCCTCCTCGGCGGCCACCGCCTCGATCTCCGCCTCCTCGAGCGCCGCGGCGGCCTCCTCGAGCTGCAGCTTCAGGCCTTCGAGCCGGGCGGCATGATCGGAGCTTGCCTCCAGCTTCGCCGTCTCGGCGACAATCTCGGCCAATTGGCCTTCCAGCCGCTGCAGCCGCTCGGCGACGTCGCGGATCGCGCGATCGAGCTGATTGCGCCGGGCAACCGCCTCGGCCAGCGCCGAGGTCGCCTCCGAAAAGGCTTTTTCGCTGCCCGCGAGCGTCGTTTCGGCCGCGGCCACCTTAGCGCCGGCCTCGACTTCGGCGCCCTTGGCGCCGTCGATGGCCTCGCGCAGCTCGTATTCTTCGGCGCCGAGACGTTCCAGGACGCCTTCGGCATCGGCGCCGAGCGCTTTTTCGCGCTCGACGTCGCCGTCGAGCTGGGCGACGCGGCGGGTCAGCTCGGCGATCCGCTCGCGGGCGCGCCGCTCCTCGCCGTCGAGCTGCTCGCGGGCAACCACCAGGCGCTGCAGCACGGCACCGGCCTTCGCCGCCGCGTCACGCAGAGCCGGCAGCTGATGGGCCGCGATCGCCTGGTTCTTGGCGGCCTCGGCCTGGCCCGTCGTGCGCTCCGCGACCACCCGCGTTTCCAGCTCGACCAGGCGTTCGGCCTCGCGCACCGCCTCTCCGGCCTCACGGAACTTCAGGAAGACCAGCGTCGCCTCGGCCTTGCGGATATCGGCGGAGAGGCCGCGATAGCGCACCGCCTGGCGCGCCTGGCGCTTCAGGTTGTCGAGCTGGCCCTCGATCTGGGCGAGCACCACTTCGAGCCGCTCGAGATTGGTCTCGGCCGCCCTGAGCCTGGTCTCGGCCTCGTGCCGGCGGGCATAGAGGCCGGCAATGCCGGCGGCCTCTTCCAGGATGCGGCGGCGCGCCTGCGGCTTGGCGTTGATGATCTCGCTGATCTGGCCCTGGCGGACCAGCGCCGGCGAGCGGGCGCCGGTGGACGCGTCGGCGAACAGCATCTGCACGTCGCGGGCACGAACTTCCCGGCCGTTGATCTTGTAGACAGAACCGGCCTCGCGCTCGATCCGGCGCGAAACCTCGAGCACGTCGTGATCGTTGAACTGGGCCGGCGCCAGGCGCTGGCTGTTGTCGACGGTCAGCGTCACTTCCGCCGTGTTGCGCGCCGGCCGGCTGCCCGAGCCGGAAAAAATGACGTCGTCCATGCCCGACGCGCGCATGTTCTTGAACGAATTCTCGCCCATGACCCAGCGCAGCGCCTCGACGAGGTTCGATTTGCCGCAGCCATTCGGCCCGACCACGCCGGTCAGACCCGGCTCGATCAGGAACTCCATCGGCTCCACGAAGGTCTTGAAGCCGAGAATGCGCAGACGGGAGAACTTCATGGTCCCAGGGCTTCGAGCGGGTCGGGTTTGGCGAGGCGTTCAAACTGCCACGAATTATACGCCAATGCCACATCTAGCGTGACAAACCTGTGGAGCCCTCAAGATGTTGGATCGCTCGACGGCTTGACCAAGGGCCGCCGGCACCCTCTCTCGCCGCGCCGCACGCGCCGAATGTTGCGTCGCACGACTGCCCCCTTCGGCTCGGCGGCACGAACGTGTTACATTGGCCGGACAAACACAGGGACGGGAAAAACCGTTCAGGAGGAAGCAATGGTTTCGAAGACCCCACGGGCGCAGCCGAACGGCGGTGTTCGCCTGGAAGACCGCTACGGCAAGGTGGCCATCAAGGCGGTCGCCGGCGCGCTCGGAACCCCGAAACCACCCAAGGCCGGACAATAAAGGACGACCGGCGGACAAAGAAAAAGGCGGCCAAGGGCCGCCTTCGTCATGTCAGCCCGGTCGCGATCGCTCGATCCCGCCGGCCTGGGCTTCGTGTCAGCGCACGATCACCTTGGTTCCCACCGGCACGCGGTTGAACAGGTCGACCGCATGTTCGTTGTGCATGCGGATGCAGCCCGACGACACCGCCTCGCCGATCTGCAGCGGCGAATTGGTGCCATGGATGCGATAAAGCGTGTCGCGGCCGTTCTGGTAGAGGTAGAGCGCGCGCGATCCCATCGGGTTTTGCGGGCCACCTTCCATGAAGGCGGGCAATTGCGGCCAGCGGCGGCGCATCTCGGCCGGCGGCGTCCAGCTCGGCCATTCGGCCTTGCGCTGAATGATCGCCGCACCAGTCCAGCCAAAGGCTTCGTTGCCGACAGCCACCTGATAGCGAATGGCGGAACCGCCCTCCTCGACCAGGAACAAATGCTTCGACGCGGTCTCGACGATGATCGTGCCGGGCGCTTCGGTGGTGCGATAGGGCACCCGGAGCGGCATGCGCCAGTAGTCCATCTCGACCTGCGGCCCTTGCGCCATCAAGGTCGCGTCACGCTCGGAAATCGGCCGGACGGCGTTGACCGTCTGGTTGTTGCAGCCCGCCAACGCCAACGCAGCCAATGCGAGGAAGCCCCACCGCATGCCGATGTCCTTTCAAAATGCAACAGGACGCGAGGCGGCGACCGGGCCAGCGCGCGAATTCATGGTGAGCAGTCTGTAATTCTTGTGGCGAAGACGTGACTTTTGGTCAACGGGCCAGATTACGAAAGGCCGGCTAATGCCCGGCTCTGTTGCATTTCTGCCATGCCGCGCCACGTCAAGCATGCGCCCGTTGCCGCGAAGAGAGCCTTGGGCCGCCACGATCCCTCCATGATCGGAACCAATGGCCGCCTCATCGCCCTCCTAGAACTCGGCCCGTCGGCGCTGCCCCATGCAAGCACGTGCCGCGCAAATGGAGATCGGACCCGATGACTTCCGCCCCGACGGCCGTTGTTGCCGCTGCCGAGGCCTCAGGCGACAAGCTCGCCGCGCACTATCGTCGGATCGGCATATCGGCCGTTTCCGCCGCCACTTCTTCGGCGAAAGCTTCGAAACCTGCAGCACCGGTGACGCCGGCGCCGCGTAAATTCGAAGACTTCGTCGACTGATTGGGATTGATCTTCGAAGACCCGGTTTCGGCCGGCCGCAGTGCCTACCTCCCATATCTCTCCTGAACCACTCCCAAGGCCGGTCGCAAGACCGGCCTTTTTTTTCGCTCAGGCCCCGCGCCAGCTCGCGACGAGGCTCAGGGCGATCGCCCACATCACCAGCGCGATCAATCCGTCGAGCACGCGCCAGGCGC
Organism: Phreatobacter sp. GW821-FHT04C01; assembly: GCF_059420385.1. NCBI lineage: Bacteria > Pseudomonadati > Pseudomonadota > Alphaproteobacteria > Hyphomicrobiales > Phreatobacteraceae > Phreatobacter > Phreatobacter sp. GW821-FHT04C01. The sequence goes on from NZ_JBWKTP010000001.1 coordinate 29,951, forward strand.
CGGGACGGGCGAAGACCGGGGCGACCAGGCGGGCGCCGAAGCCGAGGCCGTAGAACCAGAGCGCCGAGGCGATCATCGCGCCGGCGGCGAAGGCCCATCTGGCGGCTCCGGAAAACTGGCCCGACAGGCTGCCGACCAGAACCACCGTGTCGAGATAGACATGCGGGTTCAGGAAGGTGAAGGCGAGGGCGGCGGCGAGCGTCGCCTTCAGCCCCTTGCCGGATCCGTCGCCAGCCGCGACCAGCACACCGGGATGAAGCGCGCGGCGCGCGGCAAGCAGGCCATAGACGGCGAGGAAGGCCGCACCGCCGAGCGTCGCAACCGTCAGCAGCCTGGGCGAGGATTGCACCAGCGTGCCGAGGCCGGCGACGCCCGCGACGATCAACAGGGCGTCCGACAGCGCGCAGACCGTGGTCACCGCCAGGACATGCCGGTGCATCAACCCCTGGCGCAGGACGAAAGCGTTCTGGGCGCCAATGGCGACGATTAGCCCGAGGCCGATCAGGAAACCGGTCAGGGCCGCTTCGAGAAGAGGGTATGCCTGCATGATCCGCCCCGATTACGGGCCGGGAGCGGGGCTTGCAACCCAGCGCGCGCCGGATCGATTTGCCGGCGCGGCTGTCATGGTGGCGTCATCGTCACGCTTTCTTGTCCCGCGCGGGTTCCCAGGCCGGCGCGAAGTGCGCTAGGCAAGCCCAGCCGACGCCTTCGGAGCTTGAGCCATGTTTAATGCCTATGGAGTGGAGAACGAGGCTCTCGTTCGGATCGAGGCCACCGCCGACGCGGTGCCGCCCAATGTCAAATGGGTCGACCTGCTGCAGCCGGTGCAGGGCGAAGACAAGCTTTTGGAAAAGTGCCTGGGCATCGAGATCCCGACACGCGAGGAGATGCTGGAGATCGAGCCGTCGAGCCGGCTCTATGTCGATCACGGCGTGCGCTACATGACGGCGACGCTCCTGTGCAATACCGAGCTCGGCGCCCCCAAGCTGACCCAGATCTCCTTCGTGCTGTCGCCGACACGGCTGATCACGGTGCGCTACGATACGCCGAAGCCGATCAACCTGTTCCTCAACCGGGCGCAGAAGCAGGGCGCGGTGCAGGCCACGCCCGAAGCGATCATGACCGGCTTGCTCGACACCATCGTCGACCGCATCGCCGACATCCTGGAGCGGGTCGGCGAGGAGATCGAACAGGCCTCGGGCCGGATCTTCACCGGCCGCCAGGCTCACACGCGGGCGGCTTCCGAAACCTTCCAGGACGTGCTGCAGACACTGGGCACCAAGGGAGAGCTGGTCTCGAAGGCGCGTGAAAGCCTGGTCTCGATCAACCGGCTGCTGCTGTTCCTGGCGACCGAGATCGAAGGCAACAAGGTCTCGAAGGACGTCCGGGCGCTGTTGAAGAGCCAGAGTCGCGACGTCGAATCGCTGACCCAGCATTGCGATTCGCTGGCCAACAAGATCACCTTCCTGCTCGATGCCGTGCTCGGCCTGATCGGCATCGAGCAGAACAACATCGTCAAGATCTTCGCCGTGCTGTCGGTGGTGTTCATGCCGCCGACACTGGTCGGCACGATCTACGGCATGAACTTCAAGCAGATGCCGGAGCTCGGCTGGGACCTGGGCTATCCGATGGCCATGGTGCTGATGGTGGTCTCCGGCGTGCTGCCCTATATGTGGTTCCGCAAGAAGGGCTGGCTCTAGCCCGGAACGGGCAAGACCGGGTCCGCCGCGGAACCGGCCCGGCGCCGGCTCCGCGGGATCGGCCGGCATCAGCCTCGGGCGTGGAGCTTCAGGCCCATCACCTGGAGTTCGGCCATCACGGCGACGAACACCGCCTGCGCGGTGACGAAGGCCATGCCCAGGAGGTTCGGGCTGATCGCGCCGGCAAACATGAGCGCGAAGCTCTCGATCACCCACAAGGCGTTGATCGCGACGATCGCCCAGATCGCCTTGCGGCTGAGTTCGGCGCGAGCGGCGACGAAGCCGACACCCAGCGCGAACGGCACGAGGATCGCGCCCGCCACCATCAGGTGGAGCTTCGGAATGGCGAGCAAGGACTCGAGCAGGCCGGCGCCGAGGATGAGCATGACGCCCATGGCGCCGCTGCTGACGGCATCGACCGCGAGCACCCGGCGCAGCAGGGTCACCGGGTTGCCGGTGCGGAAGATCGAATTGAGGACCGAGGCATTGGCGACGGACGACATCGTGGTCTCCTGAGGTTTTCTGTTGCGGACCGGCCCGCCGATCCGTTGACCAGGCCATCCTCGGGACAAAGCCGCCGCAGGTCGATTACCTCCGGGGTCATTGGTTCGGCCGGACCGGCGCGGCTATGGTGGCGCCATGAACGTACAAAGCTCCGCCGCCCGCCCCATCGGTGATCACCTGCGCGAATGGCGCCAGCGTCGTCGCCTGAGCCAGCTCGATCTCGCCTCGGAGGCCGACATCTCCACCCGCCATCTCAGTTTCGTCGAGACCGGACGCGCCGCGCCGAGCCGCGAGATGATCCTGCATCTGGCCGAGCAGCTCGAGATTCCCCTGCGCGAGCGCAACGTGCTGCTGGTGGCGGCGGGTTTCGCGCCGATCTTCCCGGAGCGCCGGCTCGACGACCCCGCGATCGCCGCCGCGCGCCGGGCGATCGATATCGTGCTGGCCGGCCACGAGCCCTATCCGGCGGTCGCCATCGACCGGCACTGGACCCTGGTCGCCAGCAACAATGCCATCGCCCCCTTCCTCGAAGGCTGCGACGAGGCCTTGATCACGCCGCCGATCAACGTGCTGCGGCTCGGCCTGCATCCGCGCGGGTTGGCGCCGCGAATCGAGAATTTCGCGGAATGGCGGGCCCATCTCCTGGCGCGCCTCAGGCGCCAGATCGAGATCACCGCCGATCCGGTGCTGGAGGAGCTGAACCGTGAGGCCTCGGCCTATCCGGTGCCGCTGGCGCCGCCGCGCCCGGGCCGCGGCCAGGAGGCGCACGAGCTGTTCGTGCCGCTGCGGCTGAAGACCTCGGCCGGCACGCTCAGCTTCGTCAGCACCACTACGGTGTTCGGCACGCCGATCGACGTGACGCTGGCGGAACTGGCGATCGAGGCCTTCCTGCCGGCCGACGCGGCCACCGGCGAGGCCCTGCGCCGGCTCGCCGAGGAGGCGGCTTAGTACTGCTGCACATTGATTGTGAGCGGTCGATTTCGGTGCGAACAAGTCGTGGATATCAGGGACAAGCCCGGGCAAGACGATGGGTGGGCCTCACACCGTCCCAGACCAAGCCATGCCTGTTGTAACGGTCGGTCCAGCCCCCCTCGAATGCACTTCTCGTCTCGGCCGGGCTTGTCCCTGATATCCACGACGTCAGCCCGGCTGCGCATAAAGAACGGCCATTCGGCATGCATGCAACTTCAATTGGCGATTCCCCCCAAGGCCCATCGGCGCAGCGCCGACCCGGTCAGACGTGCTGGCCGCCATTGATGTGGATCTCGGCGCCGTTGAGATAGCTCGAGGTCTCGGTGCACAGGACATAGATGATCTTGGCCACCTCGTCGGGCGTGCCGAGCCGGCGCATCGGGATCTGTTCGACGATCTTGTCGGTGCCCGGCGACAGGATGGAGGTGTCGATCTCACCCGGCGCGATGGCATTGACCCGGATGCCGTGCGGCGCGAAATCGGCCGCCATTTCGCGGGTCAGGCCGGCCAAGGCGGCTTTCGAGGTGGCGTAAGCCGCGCCGGCGAAGGGATGCACCCGGGAACCGGCGATCGAGGTGACGTTGACGATCGAGCCCTTGGCTTCCTTCAGCTCGGCCAGCAGGCCGCGCGCCAAAAGGATCGACGAGAAGAAGTTCACCTGGAACACCTGCTGCCAGACGGTCAGCGGCGTGTGCAGCGAATCGAGCCGGCCACCGGCCTCGGCCTTCGGCGAAATGCCGGCATTGTTGACCAGGGCCTCCAGCCGGCCGCCGGTCAGCCGCGCCCGGATATCGTCGATGGCGCGCTCGGTATCGGCGGGATCGGCGAGATCGACCTGGATGTGATCCTCCGGACCCATTTCCCAGGGGCAGTTTTCCGGAAAGGCCTGGCGTGAACAGGTGATCACCCGCCATCCCGCGGAGGAAAAGCGCTTGACGGTCGCGTGGCCGATGCCGCGGCTGGCACCGGTCAGGAGAAGGGTTCGACGAGGCTGGTTCAAGGTCGCGTTCCCTGAGCATTCTGGAATGGACCGAGGCGGTCGGTCGGCTACACTCCATAGAGCATATTGGCGACAGGTGGATACACGATCAGGAGATGCAATGGCGTTTCGCGCGACCATCGGCGGCACCGGCCATGTCTTCGCCGATCTGCGGGATCTCATGGCCAAGGCGACGCCGATCCGCTCGGGCGATCAGCTCGCCGGCATCGCCGCGGCGAACCAGGAGGAATGTGTCGCGGCCAAGCTGGCGCTCGCCGACGTGCCGCTGAAGGCGATCCTGGCGGAACCGCTGATCCCCTATGACGACGACGAGGTGACCCGGCTGATCCTCGACAGCCATGACGGCCGCGCCTTCGCCCCGGTTGCCAGCCTGACGGTGGGCGCATTCCGCGACTGGCTTCTGTCCGACCAGGCGACATCCGCCGTGCTGGCCGACCTTGCCCCCGGCATCACGCCCGAGGTGGCGGCGGCCGTATCGAAGCTGATGCGCAACCAGGACCTGATCCTGGCCGCCCGGAAATGCCGGGTGGTGACCCGCTTCCGCAACACCATCGGGCTTGCCGGCACCATGGCGGTGCGCCTGCAGCCGAACCATCCGTCGGACGATGTCGACGGCATCGCCGCCTCGATCGTCGACGGCCTGATGTATGGCGCCGGCGACGCCACCATCGGCATCAATCCGGCCTCCGATTCGCTGCCGGTCATCGGCGATCTCCTGAAACTCATCGACGACATCATCCAGCGCCACGCCATCCCGACCCAGGGCTGCGTGCTGACCCACGTCACCTCGTCGATCGAACTGATCAATCGCGGCGTGCCCGTCGACCTGGTGTTCCAGTCGGTCGCCGGCACCGAGCGCGCCAATGCGACCTTCGGCGTCACGCTGGCGGTGCTGAAGGAGGGGCTGGAGGCGGCACGCTCGCTGAAACGCGGCACGCTCGGCGACAATGTCATGTATTTCGAGACCGGCCAGGGCACCGCGCTGTCGGCGGGCGCCCATCACGGCGTCGACCAGCAGACCCTGGAGGCCCGCGCGCAGGCGGTGGCGCGCGCCTTCTCGCCCTTGCTGGTCAATACCGTGGTCGGCTTCATCGGCCCGGAATATCTCTATGACGGCAAGCAGATCCTGCGGGCCGGGCTGGAGGACCATTTCTGCGGCAAGCTGATGGGCGTGCCGCTCGGCTGCGACGTCTGCTACACCAACCATGCCGAGGCCGACCAGGACGACATGGACACGCTCCTGACCTGCCTCGCGGCCGCCGGCGTCTCCTATATCATGGGCGTTCCGGGCGCCGACGACGTCATGCTGAACTATCAGTCGACCTCGTTCCACGACGCGCTTTATGTCCGCGAGGTGTTCGGGCTGAAACGCGCTCCGGAATTCGAAGCCTGGCTGCAATCGCTCGACCTGACCGATGCGGCCGGCCATCTGCTGCCGGCCCGCCCCGGCCATCGGCTGATCGCCGCGGAGTAACCGGCATGGCACGCGATCCCTGGTCGCATCTGTCCGCCCGCACGCCGGCGCGCATCGCCATCGGCCGGACCGGCGGCTCGCTGCCGACCAGCGAAGTGCTGGCTTTCGCGCTGGCCCATGCCAAGGCGCGCGATGCCGTGCATGCGCCGTTCGAGCCGCAGCGGATCGTTTCCGGCCTCACGGCTCTCGGCCTGACGGCCATCGTGGTGGAAAGCCTGGCGCGCGACCGCGCAGCCTATCTCCGGCGTCCGGACTGGGGTCGCCAACTCGCCGCCGCGTCGGGGCTGGCGCTCGATGCCGCGGCCGCGGCGCCGGCGGATCTCGCCCTCGTCATCGCCGACGGCCTGTCGGCGACCGCCGTCGAGGCCAACGCGCTGGCGCTGGTCGCCGCGCTGCTGCCGCGCCTGGCATCCGCCGGCATCAGCCTGGCGCCGGCGGTGGTGGCGGCGGGTGCACGGGTGGCGCTCGGCGACGTCATCGCCGCGCGGCTCCGCGCCAAGGCGGTGCTCGTGCTGATCGGCGAGCGGCCGGGATTGTCGGCACCCGACAGTCTCGGCGCCTACCTCACCTTCGACGCCAGGGCTGGCCGCCACGATGCCGAACGCAATTGCGTCTCGAACATCCGGGCCGGCGGATTGCCGGCGGACAACGCCGCCTTCAAGCTCACCTGGCTCATTGCCGAGGCGCTCAGGCGGAAACTCACCGGCATCCGCCTGAAGGACGAGAGCGATCTCCTGCTCTCGCCGGGCGGCACGCCGCCGGCGCTCATCGGCTGAGCCGCCGGGTCAGGGATAGAGCCGCTCTTTGGTCGTCCACGGCCCTGCCGGCCGATCGCGGCGGAACACCACGCGGTCGTGCAGGCGGAACGGCCGGTCGTGCCAGAACTCCAGATAGGTCGGCAGAATGCGGAAACCGGTCCAGTGCGGCGGGCGCGGCACCTCGCCAATGGCATATTTGGCGGTGTAGAGCGCCACGGCCTTTTCTAGGGCGAAGCGGGTTTCCAGCGGCCGCGACTGCTGGCTCGCCCAGGCGCCGATCCGGCTGGCGCGCGCCCGCGATGCGAAATAGGCATCGGCCTCGGCGTCGGAAACCCGTTCGACCGGGCCACGCACCCGGACCTGGCGGTGCAGGGACTTCCAGTGAAACACCACCGCCGCCTTGCCGGCGCCCAGGAGCTCGACGCCCTTCTGGCTTTCGGTGTTGGTGTAGAAGACGAAGCCGCTGGAATCGACGCCCTTCAGCAGCACCATGCGGACATTGGGCAGGCCGTCGGCATCGACGGTCGAGAGAGCCATGGCATTGGGATCATTGGGCTCGGACCTGACGGCGTCGGCCATCCATCGGGCGAACAGGTCGAAGGGTTCATCGGCCTCGCTGAATTCCGCTTGATCCGAACCTGACATTAACCAACTCCGTTGTTCACTCCGCCCAGAGCGGTATGGGGCTCCGGAGTCGAAAGCGTATGGGCGAGACGTTTGGCGTTCGCCAAGCATATAGCGTCAGGGAAGGGGCTTGCCCAAGCCCCCGCATGCGCTCCCTCCTATGCGAAAGCCGCCTCGCGCGCCTCGCGGCGATCGCCGTTGCCCTGATGGCCTTGCCGGGTTGCGCGATGACCTTGCCTTCGCTGTGGGAGCGCACGCAGACCCCGCCGCCGGCAGCCGCCCAGGCGCCCGAATCGAGCCAGGCCACCGGGACCCAGACCGCCGGCGCCCCGGCCGCGGCGCCGGAAACCGCCGCGACCCAGGCCGCCGCCGCGGCCCAAGCGACCGACCCGGTCACGACGGGCTCTATCCGCCGCGGCACCGAACCCGCACCGGCGAACGCCGCCGCCGGTGCCCTGCCGATCCCCGAGGCCGACTGGCAGGCCGCCAAGCGCGTGCTGCTGGAGGCGCTCGCCGACCGCGCCGACACGCCGAGCATTCCCTGGGAGAACAGCCAGAGCGGCATGCGCGGTACGGTGACGGCGCTGCAGCGTTCGACCGGCACGTCCGGCCACACTTGCCGGGATTTCCTCGGCAGCGCCATCAAGGACGGCAAGGAAGTCTGGTTCGACGGGCGGGCCTGCCGCACGACGGGACCCTGGGCGGTGCTCGAACTCAGGCCGTGGCGGCGAAGCTGAACCGGCAAAGCCTCGGCGCGCATTGTCATCATCAGCCGCAATCCCCACATTGAGGCCAACTGAAACCATCGACGGATCGCATGGCCTCACCGGCGTGCCGATCTTCAAGGACCATCATGGCACGCGATCCCTATGACGTGATCGGCGTCGCGCGCACCGCGGGCGCCGACGACATCAAGAAAGCCTTCCGCAAAAAGGCCAAGGCCCTGCATCCGGATGCCAATCCGAAAGACCCGAAGGCGCAGGACCGTTTCGCCGAGCTGAACAACGCCTATGAGCTGTTGTCGGACGAGGCGAAGCGCAAATCGTTCGACCGCGGCGAGATCGACGCCGAGGGCAAGCAGCGCTTTACCGGCTTCGAAGGCTTCGGCGGCAGGCCCGGCGGCGGCGCACCCGGCGGCGACACGATCTTCGAAACCTTCAGCTTCGGGCAGGAGGGTTTCCGGCGGTCCGGCGGCCGCAAGGCCGGCGGCGGACCGAGCTCCGACGACTTCTTCGACATCCTCTCCGGCATGACCGGACGTGGCCGGCAGCAGCGCGGCGCCGACCCGTTCGGGCCGGAACCGCAACCGGCGGGCGAAGACCTGACGCTGACCGTGCGCGTGCCGTTTCTCGACGCGGCGCGCGGCGCGACCCAGCGCGTGCTGCTGCCGTCGGGCGAAACGGTCGACATCAAGATCCCGCCCGGAACCCGCGAGGGCCACCGCATGCGGCTGCGCGGCAAGGGCAAGCCGGCCAGTCTCGGCCGGCCGGCCGGGGACGCCTATGTGGTGGTGACGGTCGAGCCGCACCCGGCGTTCCGCGCCGAGGGCAAGGATGTCCGCCTCGAGCTGCCGATCGCGCTCGACGAGGCGATCCTGGGCGGCAAGGTGCGGGCGCCGACGCTCGACGGCGAGGTGGAGCTGACCCTGCCGGCCATGACCCCGTCGGGCAAGAGCTTCCGGCTGCGCGGCAAGGGGCTGGCCAGCGCCGACGGGCCGGGCGATCTCTATGTCACCACCCGCATCGTGCTGCCGGAACCGAGCGCCGACCTCGAGGGTTTCGCGCGCGTCCTGAAGGAGCGGCGCAAGACCGATCCGCGCGACGGATTGTGACGGCGGATCAGGCCGGCGAACTGGCCGACCCTTGCCGGGCCGGCCAGGCGGTCACCACGTCAGGTAGAAGGCGCCGCGATCACCGGCGCCGAAGACAATGGCATTGCCGCCGTCGAGCGCGGCCTTGACCGCGCCGGTAGGCCTCATGTCCCAGGAACCGGTCGTGCCGCCGCCGCCCGCATCGGCGAAATGGACGGTCTCGTAGCGCAGATTGAGATCGGCGACCTCGGTGGATTTCCTGATATTGATCGTGCCGCCGTCGAAGGCCGATCGCAGCGCCTGCGCGTCGGCGGTCCGGCCGCTGTCCTCCAGGCTGATGACCTGGCCGGCGATCTGCAGGTTCACCGCCTGCTGAAAGCTCTCGTCGTCGCTCGGGACCCGGCCCGGCGAGAGGAAAACCTCCTGCCCGGCCTGCATCTGCCTGGCGAAGCCGACCCATTTGTCGATGTCGCCGAAACCGGATTGCAGCAGCCCGATATTGTCGGCGCGTGCCTGGGCCGCCCATGTCTCGGCCAGCGGCAGGTTGCCATATTTGCGCAGGATCGCCGCGCCGGGATCATCGGGCGCGCTCCTGGCCGCCGCCTTCGACGCCGCCCGGTCGGCCTGGGCCTTGACCGCCTCGGCCTGCGCGGCGCGATCGCTGCGCGGGTCGGAGGCGATCACATAGTCCATCGCGGCCGACGAGAGCTTGCCCTGTTTCAGACTGAAGCTGCCCGACAGCTTCTGGATGGCCTGCGAACGGGTCGCGTGGCGATCGAAGGCGGCACTTTGCTCATCCTTGTTGCGCGCCGCCTTCTGCTCCTCGTTATAGAGCTCGAGCGCCTTCTGCGTCGCGCGCAAGGCGTTCAGCGACGCGATCGCCTTGAATTCCTTGGCGGCCTCGGGATTGTCCTCGAAATATTTCGCGATCGCCTTCTTGTAGGGACTGTCCGTGGTGATCCGCCCGGACTTGTCGACCTGCAGCGAGATCGCGTCGTCGAGCGGGATCTGCAGGGCGGCGAAGGCCTTGTTGAGCGTCGCGGCGAAAGCGTCGGTGCGTTTCTGCACCATCGCGTCGAGAGAGACCGGCAGGTCCTGCGCCACCTGCAGGCCCGCCTGCAGCTGTTTGAGCCGCGCCTTCGCCTGATCGGACAGAACGATGCTGACGGCAGGGTCGTTGCCGCCTTTGGCGGCAGCGGAGGTGTCGGACGCGGCGCTCTTGGATGGCGAGACGGCATCCGCGGCGGAACCGGAGCGGAGCCAGGCCGAAGCATCGGCCGTCGTATTCGCCGCGATCGTACTCATGAGCTCCCTCGCCCCTTGCCGAAGACGCCAGCCAAGATCATGCCGGATTGCCCGGGATTCGAGCAATCTGTCGAAACGAAATGTTACGAAGGACTTTTCTTAACGATCAGTTAATCCCGTTATATTCGATCAACTCGAGCACGGTGGCCCTGACCGCGCTTTGCTCGACTGTGGCGCAGCCCAGTTTGCGGCAGGCCGACTTGAGATAAAGCCGGACGGCGCTCGCGGAGACCTTCAGATCATGGGCGATCTCGCCGGGTGTCCGGCCCAGCGCCACCTGCCGCAGGCATTGCCGCTCGCGGCGCGACAGCGGACGCATCGCCGGATCGGCGCGCAGGCCGGCGATCTCCATGGCCCGATCATGCAGATAATGCGCGATGAGATGGAAATCGCGCAGGTAGGCATGGCGCCACCTGTGCCAATGCCGGTCGGTCTCGTTCGACGTGACGGTGAACAGCGCGCGCTCGCCGCGCGGCCCCCGGATCGGCGAGGTGAAGCCGTGCCGGCCGACACCGTGGCTTTCGGCCTCGGCGAAGAAATGCCGCGCCGCCGAGGTCTCGTGATCGACGCTCAGCCAGTCGACCGGCAAGAAGCCGGCCCGACCGGCGGCGACGACCGGATCGATCCGGAAATAGTCCTCCGCCAGGTAGCGCTTCACCCATGCCTCGTCATAGGTCAGCAACAATACCGGATTGGGTCGGTCCGCGGCCGGGACATGGGTGGCGTGATAGACGATATGGGCCAGCCCGCTGCCGTCGCGCCATTCGACGAGAAGCGCCGACAGCTGCGCAAGCGTCCTGGCGCGCTCGATTGCGACGATCGCCGGCTCGAACTCCATGCGGCCCCCCGATCCCGACACTATCGGAGGACGTGGCGATCGCAAGGCATCCCGCGCAGGCCAGCCGGGACGGCTTGCCCGCCGGGATGAGTTGCCTGCTTGTCTGGCCCGATGTCTTGCCGGCTCGCTGAATTTCAGCCGGAGGCGCCGCCGGACGGGGCCGCGCCTTGCACCGCCCGGCTGGCAATGGCATAGCTCCCGGCTCATTTTCTGGAAATGCCGGGCGAGGATCACATGGCGGGCATCATGCAGGGCAAGCGCGGCCTCATTCTCGGGGTGGCGAACAACCGATCTATTGCCTGGGGCATCGCCAAGGCCTGCCGCGCCCAGGGCGCCGAGCTCGCCTTCACCTATCAGGGCGAAGCGCTGGAGAAGCGGGTCAGGCCGCTCGCCGCCGAACTGGGCGGCCACGTGGTCGGCCATTGCGACGTCACCGACAATGCTTCGGTCGACGCGGTCTTCGCCGAAACCCAGAGGGTGCTCGGCGGCCTCGACTTCGTGCTGCACGCCATCGCCTTTTCCGACAAGGACGAGCTGACCGGCCGCTATGTCGACACCACCGAAGGCAATTTCACCAAGTCGCTGCTGATCTCCTGCTATTCCTTCACGGCGATCGCCCAGCGCGCCGAGAAGCTGATGACCGATGGCGGCTCGCTGTTGACGCTGACCTATTACGGCGCCGAGAAATGGATGCCGCATTACAACGTCATGGGCGTCGCCAAGGCGGCGCTGGAGGCCAGCGTGCGCTATCTCGCCGCCGATCTCGGCGAGAAGAACATCCGCGTCAACGCCATCTCGGCCGGCCCGATCAAGACGCTCGCGGCCTCCGGCATCGGCGACTTCCGCTATATCCTGAAGTGGAACGAGTACAATTCGCCGCTGCGCCGCACCGTCACCATCGACGAGGTCGGTGACGCCGGCATGTATTTCCTGTCGAATCTTTCGCGCGGCGTCACCGGCGAGATCCACCATGTCGACGCCGGCTATCACGTCGTCGGCATGAAGAACCCGAACGCGCCCGACATCACCGTCGCCAAGGACTGACGCCGGTTCGGCCGCACATGACGCAGCCGATGGCGCTTGATCATCGTGCGCGGCCGCGCCACGATCCCGTCCGACGACCGGGCAGCAACCGGCCGCACGAGACGGGACAGGACCCATGAAGCTCAGGACACTTCTCGCAGCGGCCGTGGCCGCGGTCGGCGTCACCGTCGGCCTTGCCGCGGCCTATGCCCAGGACAAGCTCAAGATCGGCTTCGTCTATGTCGGCCCGGTCGGCGACCATGGCTGGACCTACCAGCACGACGTCGCGCGGCGCCAGCTCGAACAGACCTATGGCAACCGGATCGAAACCACCTTCGTCGAGAAGGTCGCCGAAGGGCCGGATGCCGAACGGGTGATCGAGCAGCTCGCCCGTACCGGCCACCGGCTGATCTTCACCACGTCCTTCGGTTTCATGGACCCGACCGTCCGGGTCGCCCAGCGCCATCCCAATGTCCGGTTCGAACATGCCACCGGCTTCAAGCGCTCGGCCAATCTCGCCACCTATGCCGGCCGGTTCTACGAAGGCCGCTACATTCTCGGCCAGATCGCCGCGCGCATGTCGAAGACCGGCACGGTCGGCTATATCGGCTCCTTCGCCATTCCCGAGGTGGTCTCCGGCATCAATGCCTTCATGCTCGGCGCCCAATCGGTGCGGCCCGACCTGAAGATCAAGATCGTCTGGGTCAATTCCTGGTACGATCCGGGCAAGGAAGCCGACGCCGCCAAGGCGCTGGCCGACCAGGGCGCCGACATCATTTCGCAGCACACCGATTCGCCCGCCGCGATCCAGATCGCCGAGCAGCGCGGCATCTTCGCCTTCGGCCAGGATTCCGACATGATCCGCTTCGGTCCAAAGGCCCAGCTCACCTCCATCGTCAACGACTGGGTGCCCTATTACACCGCCCGGGTGAAGGCCATGCTCGACGGCACCTGGACCTCGGGCGACGTCTGGGGCGGGTTGAATACCGGCCTCGTGCACATGGCGCCCTATACCAACATGCCGGCCGAGGTGAGGGCGCAGGCGGAGGCGACCGAAGCCGCCATCAAGGCCGGCACGCTGCAGCCGTTCCGCTGTCCGGTCGTCCGCGCCGACGGCCAGACCGTCGAATGCAAGGGCAATGGCGTGCTGTCGGACGAGCAGATCCTGGGCATGAATTTCTACGTGCGCGGCATCGACGAACGGATGCCCGCCGCCAACTGAGCCGGGCCGCGCCGGCGCGGCGCCGATGTTGCGGCGGGCATCCGCCGCAACGGCGAGCGCGGCCATGGCCGCCCGGCGAAATCCGGGCTAAGACCACCCAGCCGCATGCGCGGCATCCCTTGTCCTGCCGCCGCGCCGCCGCGCCGCGGGCTTCGTGTTTCAGGCCGTGACCGCAACGCCCATCCTTTCTGGTTTCCGCCGCATCGTCGTGAAGATCGGCTCATCGCTCCTGGTCGACGCGGCGAAGGGCGAGCTGAAGCGCGCCTGGCTGGAGACGCTCGCCGCCGACGTCGCCCGCCATGCCGCGCGCGGCGCCGACATGCTGATCGTGTCGTCCGGGTCGATCGCGCTCGGCCGCACCATCCTGAAACTGCCGAAAGGCCCGCTCGATCTGGAGCAAAGCCAGGCCGCGGCGTCGGTCGGGCAGATCGCGCTGGCGCGGGCCTGGTCGGAGGTGCTCGGCGCCCACGCGATCATCGCCGGCCAGATCCTGCTGACCCTGCACGACACCGAGGAGCGGCGGCGCTACCTCAACGCCCGCAACACCATTCAGACCCTGCTCGGCTTCAAGGCCGTGCCGGTGGTCAACGAAAACGACACGGTGGCAACCGACGAGATCCGCTACGGCGACAATGACCGGCTGGCGGCCCGCGTCGCCACCATGATCGGCGCGGACTGCCTGGTGCTGCTCTCCGATATCGACGGGCTCTATACGGCGCCGCCGCATCTCGACCCCAAGGCGACCCTGATCCCGGTCGTGCCGCGCATCACGCGCGAGATCGAGAGCGTGGCCGGTGGTGCCGCCTCCGAACTGTCGCGCGGCGGCATGACCACCAAGGTCGAGGCCGGCAAGATCGCCACCACGGCCGGCACCACCATGGTGATCGCCTCGGGCAAGTTCGACAATCCGCTCGGGCGGGTCGAAGCCGGTGGGCCCTGCACCTGGTTCCTGACGCCGACCCAGCCGATCACCAGTCGCAAGAAATGGATCGCCGGTTCGCTCGAGCCACGCGGCGTGCTCTGGCTCGACGCCGGCGCGGTGGAGGCGCTGCGCGCGGGAAAAAGCCTGCTGCCCGCCGGCGTGCGCAAGGTCGAGGGCACTTTCGAGCGCGGCGACGCCGTGGTCATCCGCGGCGCCGACGGCGCCGAGATCGGCCGTGGCCTGGTCGCCTTCGACGGCATCGAGGCGGCCCAGATCATGGGCCGCAACTCGCATGCCATCGAGGAGATCCTCGGCTACAAGGGCCGCGCCGCCATGGTGCACCGGGACGATCTGGTGCTCGGCGCCGAATAGCCGGACGCCACCGCCATCCGCCGCTCGGTGGGATTGACCGCCGGCCCGGGCTGCGGGCACCCTGCCCGGCAGTAGACACACTCAAAGATGGTTCTGTCGTCGTCCCTCTCGATGCGGCCGGCGCATGCGAGGACATAAGCGATGGATGCAAAGGGTATTGCCGCGATCGTCACGGGCGGCGCTTCGGGGCTCGGCGGCGCGACCGCCTCACGGCTCGCCAAGGCCGGCGCCAAGGTGACGATCTTCGACCTGAACGAGGAGCTCGGCCGCGAGAAGGCGCGCGAGACCGGCGGTCATTTCGTCAAGGTGAACGTGGTCGACGAGGCGGCCGTAGACGCCGCCCTCGCCGAGGCCGAAGGGCTGCACGGCAAGGCCCGCATCCTGGTCAACTGCGCCGGCATCGGGCCGCCGGCCAAGGTCATCAACCGTGACGGCTCGGCCCTGCCGCTCGGCGACTTCACCAAGATCATCACCATCAACCTCTCGGGCACGTTCAACGTGCTGTCCAAGTTCGCTGCCCGCCTCGCCACCGCCGAGCCGGTCGGAGAGGAACGCGGCGTCGTCGTCAACACGGCGAGCGTCGCGGCTTTCGACGGTCAGATCGGACAGGCGGCCTATGCCGCCTCCAAGGGCGGCATTGTCGGCATGACGCTGCCGATCGCGCGGGAACTGGCCCGCTACGGCATTCGCGTGGTCACCATTGCCCCCGGCCTGTTCCTCACGCCCCTGCTGGCGTCCTTGCCGCAGGAGGCCCAGGATTCGCTCGGCCGGCAGGTGCCCTTCCCCGCCCGCCTCGGCCATCCCGACGAATATGCCCAGATGGTCGAATCGATCATCACCAACCCGATGCTGAACGGCGAGACCATTCGCCTCGACGGCGCCATCCGCATGGCGCCGAAATGAGCCCCGCTCCGGGGCACGGGGCCGGCATGATATCCGAGCGCGCGACGGCCATCGCCGCCAGGGTCGAAGCTTTCGTACGCGAGGTCGTGGCGCCCTACGAGCGCGACGGCCGCTGCGGCCCGCATGGCCCATCCGAGGGCCTGGTCGAGGAATTACGCGGCAAGGCGCGGGCGGCGGACGTGCTGACGCCGCATATCCTGGCGGATGGCGACCACCTCAGCCAACGCGAGACGGCGCTGGTGCTGCGGATGAGCGGCCTCTCGCCGCTCGGGCCGATCGCCTGCAACACCGCGGCGCCCGACGAGGGCAACATGTATCTGCTCGGCAAGGTCGGCAGCGAGGCGCAGAAGCAGCGTTTCCTCCAGCCCCTGGTCGAGGGACGGGCGCGGTCCGCCTTCTTCATGACCGAACCGGCGCTCGAGGGTGGCGCCGGCTCCGACCCTTCGATGATGAAGACGCGCTGCCGGCTCGATGGCAATCATTGGGTCATCGACGGCCGCAAGGCCTTCATCACCGGTGCGGAGGGCGCCAAGGTCGGCATCGTCATGGCGAAGTCGGATGACGGCGCCTGCATGTTCCTGGTCGATCTGCCGGACCCGGCGATCCGCATCGAACGGGTGCTCGACACCATCGACAACTCGATGCCCGGCGGCCATGCGGTGGTCGCGATCGAGGGCTTGCGGGTGGCCGCGGACCAGATGCTCGGCGCCAGCGGCGAGGGTTTCAAATATGCCCAGGTGCGCCTGTCGCCGGCGCGGCTGTCGCACTGCATGCGCTGGCTCGGCGCCTGCATTCGCGCCAACGAGATCGCCACCGATTATGCCTGCCGCCGCGAGGCCTTCGGCAAGGTTCTCGTCGACCACGAGGGTGTCGGCTTCATGCTGGCGGAGAACCTGATCGACCTGAAACAGGCCGAGCTGATGATCGACTGGTGCGCCGGCGTGCTCGACGGCGGCTCGCTCGGCACCGCCGAGAGCTCCATGGCCAAGGTGGCGGTGTCGGAGGCGCTGATGCGGATCGCCGACCGCTGCGTCCAGGTGATGGGCGGCGCCGGCGTCTCCGGCGACACGATCGTCGAGCAGGTGTTCCGCGAAGTCCGCGCCTTCCGCATCTATGACGGCCCGACCGAAGTGCACAAATGGTCGCTGGCCAAGAAGATCAAGCGCGACTTCAGATCGTCGCCACCATCGTGATCGCTCGACGCGATCCGGTGCGAGCGCGGGATGCCGGACGGGTTTTTCGCGCGTCACGGACGGATTGAGGCAGGGATTTACGTCTTCGGATCAGAAAGCCGGGTAATGTGCCGGAAGCCTTGACCTGACACGCCGAGGGATGGTTTGGCCGACCTGGTGAGACTTGCCGCCGAACTCCGAGACTGTCTCGACGCCGTTGACCCGGATCAGGCGCTGGTGGCGTTCGCCGGGCAACCACGCGAGCTGGACGTGCTCGAACCGGCGCAGACACCACCCCCGCTGGTCGGCCTCGCGGCGATGCTGAGCGCGGGCGCATTGCTGCGTCGAGGGATGCCGGATCGCGTCGCCGCCTTGTTCAATGAGCTGAGCGACGCCCTGGCTCCCGCCGGCCGCAAGGGCGAGGGCAACTGGCGCATGCTGGTCGCCTTTCATTGTCTGTACGGACCGCTGATCGACGCCGCGCTGGCGTTGAAGGACCAAGCCCAGGCCGTGCGCCTGTTGAACCAGTGCCGCGCGGACATGCGCACCCGCGGCGAAGACGGATCGACGGCCGAACCGGCGGTGGCCGCCCTGATGGCGCATCCCGGGACCGGCGATTACGGGCCGTTCCGCATCGGCCCGGCCTGGCTGCTCAGCCGTTACGAGCAAACGTCGGCGCTCGGACCGCTCGATCATCGCCTGGCCGAAGTGCAGACATTCCATGCCGGTCTTGTCGAAAGCGCGCTGCTGGCGGAAGCGCCGCGGCGGGCGATGCCGCTGATCGAGCAAGAGCTGCACTGGTACCTGGCCAGCGCCGCGATCGACACCAGCCATTTCGAATTCAATGCCATCTGCGTCCTGGCGGTGCTGGGGCGCTTCGACGAAGCGCTGGCGGCGGCAAGGCAGCTGGTCCGCCGCGGCTATCACCTGATGTGGCGTTTCAGCCTGGAATCTGCCCGGCAAATGGCCTGGACGCAGGAGATGCGGCAGAATGAATGGCTGGAGGCATTGGCGCGGACACCGGACTATCGGCGCTTTCTCATGGAGGATTTGCCGGGCCCGCTCCTGGGAGATGATCCCGCCATCAATCCGCTCTGCATGGTGAAGGACGGCGTCTGGACCGGCAAGGCCAACAAGCGCTGCTGCATTTCTCGCCAGCCGATCAGGCCGGGCGCTCCGGTGGTGCGGTTCCGGCGGCTGTTCAACCGCGCTTCGGACGGCGACCTGGAAATGGCCGCCAGCGAAGCCTTCGGCGGGTCCCCGTGGCAAGCGGCGCGCTTGCAGTTCGAAACCGATGCCATTCCCGTCGCGCTGTTGTTTCCGCGCAATTTCACCCGCGACGCTCAGCTGAACGATGCGCCGCATATCCACGCCTTCGCCTATGATGTCGCGCGCGATCCCGAGGCCTTCGATATCGCCCGGGCGGTCGAACTGATCGCGGACCATGCGCCACCGCCCATCGAATATACCTGGGACAAGGGCAGCCGCGACAACCGCTGGGAGCCGGCATTTCCCCGGTTCGGCGGGGCGGACGGGCATGGCGATGCCGTCAGTCTGGCCTGGCGCGCGGTCAAGGCCGGTTTCCGCGATGCGATGCTGAAACAGGTTTCGGCCTTGCCGGACGCCAAGGCCGACAAGGTGTTCGCGATGCTGGGCACATTCGAGGACCTGCGCTTGCGCGGGGCCGCCGCCGCGCATTTCGAGCTGCCCGATCTGCCGCCGGCGATGGCCGTGGTCTTCAAGGATCGCCTGTCTCTCGAGGATCACGAAGCACTGGCGGCTTTCGGCAGCCGCAACAGCCGCTATCGCGCCGGGCTCGCGGCGGCGATGCAGGCCTATGGTCTGCACCTCTATTCCAACTATCGGCCGAAGGCGGACTGGTTCCTGGCCGGGCTGGAGCGCTACGCGATGGCCGGCGGTTCGGCGCTGTTATATCTGCTGATCGATCATCCTGAAGACGATGCGGTCCTGAAGACGGTCGTCGAACAGAGCTGGCTGCCCGACAAGTCCAGCGGCAGCATCGTCGACTATGGCAATGCGCGGCCATTTTATGCGCGCACGACGCTTTTCCACCTCGCCCGCAACCAGCCGGCCCGGCTGGACTCCTGGCTGACGCCGCAGGTCGCGGCGCGCTGGAACGACTCGTCTTATGGTCGCGAGACGCTGCGGCTGATCAACAAGCATCGGACCGGAAAGGCGCGCCCGACCTGAACCGCCGCGGACGAGCGGGAGACGATCAGGCGCCGTGATCTAGCTCGCCATGGCCTGTTTCTCGCGCCGGCGCTGCACCGACGAGGGGATGCGCAGGGCCTCGCGGTATTTGGCGACCGTGCGGCGGGCGATGTCGATGCCGGATTCGCGCAGCTTGTCCATGATCGCATCGTCGGACAGCACGTCGGCGATGTCTTCCTGGTCGATCATCTGCTTGATGCGGAAGCGCACCGCCTCGGCCGAATGGCTCTCGCCGCCCTCGGAACTGGCGATTGCCGAGGTGAAGAAATACTTCATCTCGAAAATGCCGCGGCTGGTGGCGATCGACTTGTTGGAGGTGACCCGCGACACGGTCGATTCGTGCATGCTGATGGCGTCGGCAATGGTCTTCAGGTTGAGCGGCCGGAGATATTGGACGCCGAGCGCGAAGAAGGCGTCCTGCTGGCGGACGATTTCGGTCGCGACCTTCAGAATGGTGCGGGCGCGCTGGTCGAGCGCGCGGGTCAGCCAGGTCGCCGTCTGCATGGCGTCGGCCAGGAACGTCTTGTCGGTCTCGGACTTGGCGGTCTTCGAGATGCGCGCGTAATAGGTCTGGTTGACCAGCACCTTGGGCAGCGTCTCGGTGTTGAGCTCGACCAGCCAGCCGCCATCCGGGCCGGCCCGCACCATGACGTCGGGGACCAGGGCCTGGACCGGTGCGAAACCGAAGGCGAGGCCGGGTTTCGGATTGAGCCGGCGGATCTCGGCGACCATGTCGGCGATATCCTCGTCGTCGATCGCGCAAAGCCGTTTCAGCGCCTGAAAGTCGCGCTTGGCGAGCAGGTCGAGATGGCCGACCAGGATCTGCATCGCCGGGTCGTAGCGGTTCTTGTCGCGGAGCTGGATCGCCAGGCATTCGGCGAGATTGCGCGCCGCCACCCCTGACGGTTCGAAGCCCTGGATCAGGCCGAGAATGCGCTCGACCTCGGCCAGGTCGGCATCGAGCCGCTCGGCGACCTCCTCGGTGGAGATCGTCAGGTAGCCGGCATCGTCGACCGCATCGATCAGCATCTGGCCGATCAGCCGCTCCTGCGGTGTCTCCACCGCCAGCGCCAGCTGGTTCGACAGATGGTCGGCCAGCGACAGGTCGGCCGAAACGAAGGCCTCGAGATTGTAATCGTCCTCGTCGCGCCCGCCGGAGCCGACATTCGACCAGGACGAGGTCATCGGGTCGGAGGCCGCGTCGGCATGCTTGATCTCCGGACCCTTGTCGTCCGGAAAGACATTCTCCATGTCGGTGCCGAGCCGCTCCTCGATCGCGGTCCGGCTGCTGTCGAGATTGTCGCCGAGCCAGTCGCCGGCCTGGGCATCGCCGTCGGACGGCGGCGGCGGGAGCGGTTCGCCGTCGGTGATCGGCTCCGCCGCCGGTTCCGCCCGCTCGAGCAGCGGATTCTTCTCGAGTTCGGCCTCGACATAGGCGACCAGGTCGAGATTGGACAATTGCAGGAGCTTGATGGCCTGCATGAGCTGAGGCGTCATGACCAGCGACTGGCCGACGCGAAGCTCTAATCGTGCAGACAGGGCCATCGGGATCCTTGGCACCGCAGGGTTGAACCACCCTGTTCAATAGAGCGGGGTGCGGCGGTTAGCAAGGTTCATGCCATAGCTTGGATGACCGATCCGTTAAAGCCATTCCGCAACGTCAGGCCCGGATCAGAGGCGGAACTCCTCGCCCAGATAGAGCCTGCGGACGTCCGGATTGGAGACGATCTCATCCGGCGTGCCCTCCATCAGGACCTGGCCGGAATGGATGATATAGGCCCGGTCGATCAGGCCGAGAGTCTCGCGCACGTTGTGATCGGTGATCAGCACGCCGATGCCGCGTTCCTTCAGATGGCGCACCAGGTTCTGGATGTCGCCGACCGCGATCGGATCGATGCCGGCAAAGGGTTCGTCCAGCAGCATGAAGGACGGCCTCGTCGCCAGTGCACGGGCGATTTCGAGGCGCCGCCGCTCGCCGCCCGACAGCGCGATCGCCGGGCTCTTGCGCAACCGGGCGATGTTGAACTCGTCGAGCAGTTCGTCGAGTTCGTATTCGCGCTTCTTCTTGTCGCGCTCGGTCACTTCGAGCACGGCGCGGATATTGTCCTCGACATTGAGGCCGCGAAAGATCGAGGCTTCCTGCGGCAGGTAGCCGATGCCGAGGCGCGCGCGGCGATACATCGGCAGCGAGGTGATGTCGTGGCCGTCGAGCTCGGTCCGGCCCTTGTCGGCCTCCACCAGGCCGGTGATCATGTAGAACACGGTGGTCTTGCCGGCGCCGTTGGGGCCGAGCAGGCCGACGGCCTCGCCGCGGCGCACGTCGAGGCTGACACCGCGCACCACGGCGCGGCCCTTATAGCTCTTCCAGACGCCGTGAACGCCCAGAACGCCGTCGCCGGAGCGCGGCTCGTGCTGATCCTGAACCACCGGCTCGGGCGGCGGAGGCTCGAGTGCCGCCACCTCGTCGGCCATCTGCCGCACCAGCCAGTCGGCGTCGATCGCCGGCGCCGGCTGAGCCGGGGCGCGACGCCCGAAAAGTCCTGCCATGCGATCGAGCACCGTCATGCCTCGTCCTGCGACCAGCGCGTCAGCCACGCGGCGTGCGCGGCGGAGCAGCGCGCGCCGGAGCCGTCGGCGCGCAGTCGGGATTGTTGACGCCGCTGCCGCCCGACGCGCCGCCGCTGGAATTGGACAGCACGCCGGAGACCCGGCCGGCCGTCGACGGGCCACCGTCGAGGCGAACCCTGTTGGCGGTCAGGTCGGCCTGCAGCCGGCTGCCGCGCAGCACGTTGTCGCACTGGGTCAGCACGACATTGCCCTCCAGGATCGCCTCGTTGCGGCGGGCGTCGAAGGAGCCGCGCTCGGCGGTGGCGTTCTGGTTCTTGGACTGAACCGTGACGCCGCCCTGCATCTCGAAACGACGGACGTTCTGCTGGCCGGGCTGGCCCGAGGCGCCGGGCACCGAGGCGGGCCGGCCCTGGGCCGGACGGCCGGCGGCCGAATTGTCTTCGTAGAGAATGACCAGGCGACCGGTGGCCAGCCGCGACTCGCCCTGGCGAATGCGGACATTGCCGGTCAGCACGGCCTTTTTCTCATTGTCGAAGACCTCCGCCCGGTCGGCCTCGAAATTGATCGGCTGATCGCGGTTCTGCGAAAAGCCGACAAAGGGGCTGCCGGCCTGCTGGGCCAGGGCGGGAAGGCCCGTGAGGCTGACGACGAACGCAGCCTGGAGAAGCACCGCCAGGCGGCGCGGGGGCAGGACAAGGCCGGCCAGCGTCATGAAAGTCGATCTCCGGATCAGCGTGGTGTGGGGTCGGCGCGGGGAGCCGCGGGCGGGGATGGGGTGTCGGCGGTCGAGCCGGTGACCGAGGGATCGGGCGGCTCGGGCATGAAATTACCACGAACCGAGCCTTCGAGCAGGATGACTTTGCCGTTGTCCTGAACTTCCATCCGGTCGCCGGCGATCTGGCCGCGCGGCGACGACAGCTCGACGGGCCCCTGGGCGGTGATCTTGCCGGTACGGGTGTCGACCACGGCGCTGCCGAGCCGGCCGGCCTGGCCGTTGGAGGTGGTGATCGACACCGCGGAGGTCAGTTCGATGACACCGCTCTTGGTATCGAGCACGCCGCTCGAAGAAATCACCCGGGCGGTGCCGCCGCCTTCGAGCTCCATCTCGGCGTCGATGGCGGAAAGGCCGACGACATTGGAATGGGCGATGTCGTGCTCGGCGCGGGTCGCGGTAACCCGGTAGAACCGGTTGTCATTGGTATAGCCGGTGAGGCGCGGCGCCTCCATGGTCACCTTCGACCCGGACAGCGACAGGGCACCGATGGACACCGGCAGATTGAGCACTTTCAGCGGATCCCACCAGCTGACGAAGCCGACCACGGCGACGATCAGGCCGGCCGCGACAGGCACGACGACACGCAGGCGGCGGACCCGCCGCGAGTGCCGGAAGGCCGCCTTGAAGGCTTCGTCGCGCGCGACGACGCCGAATGCGCCACCGGCGGCGCTTCCGAAATCGTCGAGGGGACGTGCGGCCATTGTCGTTCCTTTACGGGAGAGTAGCGCCGACCTGGCGGGTCGGCCACCTCAAGCGGGCGCACTCTACCTTATTCTATGGCCCGAGCATGGCGAGGGCCGGGCGACCGGCCAACCCGCATGTATGAACCCGATCTGTTTCCCGCCAGGGTTTACGAATGCGCAAAAATATCGGTTTCCGGCCAGCCGGCAAGGTCGAGTTCGGCACGGACGGGCAGAAACCGGAAACAGGCCTCGGCCAATGCCGTGCGGCCCTCGCGGGCGAGCATGAAATCCAGCCGCTCTTTCAGGGCATGCAGGTGCAGCACGTCGGAGGCGGCATATTCGAGCTGTGCCGGGCTCAGCGTCTCGGCCGCCCAGTCGGAACTCTGCTGCGCCTTGGACATGTCGAGACCCAGGAGGTCCCGCGACAGATCCTTCAGGCCATGCCGGTCGGTATAGGTGCGCACCAGCCTGGAAGCGATCTTGGTGCAATAGACCGGCGCCGTCATCACGCCGAAGGCATGTTGCATCACGGTGATGTCGAAGCGGGCGAAGTGGAACAGCTTGACGATGCCGGGATCGGCCAGCAGCGCCATGAGATTGGCCGGTTTCGGCTGGCCCGGGCGGATCTGCACGACGTCGGCGCTGCCGTCGCCCGGCGACAGCTGGACCACGCAGAGCCGGTCACGTTGCGGAATCAGGCCGAGCGTCTCGGTATCGATCGCCACCACGCCGACGCGGTAATGATCGAGATCGGGCAGGTCGCCCACATGCGAACGGATGGTCATCGGTTTCGGATCTCGAAATCTGGACGGGTGCGCAACGCACATATGGACGACGCGGCGGTTCTCCCGTCCTATAGGACCAACGCATGAGAAATCCAATGACCGCGACACCGCTCAAACTCTTCGCCTTCGATGCCGACGATCTCGGCATCGTCTCCGCCCATCTCCAGGATGCCGTCGTCAAGGCCTCCGACCTGGCCTTCATCGCCAAGACCCGGCAATTCGCCTTCATCTGCAACCGGTTCGACTGGTCGGCCGCGGAAGACGGCGCGCGCCAGCGGCGACGCACCGGCGTCCGTTTCGAACGGGTCAGCGCGGTCGCCGCCAAGGGCGTGCCGAAGGGCGCCGATACCGTGCTGAACCTGCTGGCGCTGCGCTTCCAGCCGAGCGACGAGCCGGCCGGCACCATCGAACTGGTGTTTGCCGGCGGCGCCGGCCTGAAACTGACGGTGGAGTGCATCGAGGCCGCCATGGACGACCTCGGGCCGATGTGGGCGACCGAGCAGAAGCCTGATCACGGCTGAAAACGGGTCAGCCGTCGGCCGCGACCGTCCCGGCGAGATCGGCGACCGCCTCGATGGTCGCCGTGTCGGGCGTCGACCGCCAGGCCGCGACGAAGTCGAGATCCGGCAGCAGAACCATGGTGTCGACACGCTTGAGCTGGCCGGCGGTGAGCCGGTCGGCGGCGATCGGGCTTGGAATGGCGGCGACCCCGAGCCCGTCCTCGGCCATGCGCAGAATGGTGGCGAGCGAGGCCGAAGCGTGAATGTGGATCGGCGGCAGGCCAGGCGCCGAAAACAGTTCGCGGATCGCAAGATAGGGCCGGGTATCGCGCGAGAAGGTGACGACCGGATGCGCGGCGAGCGCGGCAAGCGTCACGCCCGCCGGCGGCAGGCCGAGCGCGTCGCTGGCGAAAAAGCCGAGCGGATAGGTGCAGAGCGGCCGGTTCTTCAGGCTCGGCGCGACCAGCGGGCCGAGCATGAAGGCCAAATCGATCTCCTGGGCCACCAGCCGGTCGCGCAGGTTCGGCGAAATGTCCACCTCGATCTCGAGGGCGAGCTTCGGATAGGCCTTGGCCATGCGCTCGACGAAACGCGACAGCCAGGTGTGGACGATGGTCTCGGCCACGCCCAGCCGCAGCGTGCCGCGAATCGCCGAGCGGTCGGCAATGCCGTGCAGCATCTCGGCGCGCAGCCGAAGCAGGCGCTCGGCATAATCGAGCACGTGGCGGCCGGCCTCCGTCGGGATGACGTTGCGCTTCTCGCGCTCGAGCAGGCGCGCGCCGATTTCGGTTTCCAATTGGGCAATGCGCTGCGACACCGCCGGCTGGGTGGTGTTCAGTTTCACCGCTGCCCGGTGAAAGCTGCGGAGCGTCGCCACCCAGACCAGGGTTTCGAGCGCCTTGAAATCAATCATTCTCCCATCGCTTCGATAAGTAGAATTTATCACTCCCGATCCAAACTTCGTATTGGACCCAATGCAAGAGGAATGTTGCACTTGGCTGACTTTTGGGAATTCGTGCTTGGGGGAGCTCGATGGCTGTCGCTGCGATGAAGGCGTTCGATGCCGCTGGTCCGGCCGATCCGGTGGCTGTCAGGCATGCCGCCAGGGACGGCCGCCTGACCGGCCAGACGGCGGGGCTGGCGCGCGGCCACGTCCAGGGCAATCTGGCCATCCTGCCTCGCGATCTCGCCGCCGATTTCCTGCGTTTCTGTACGCTCAATCCCAAGCCCTGCCCGGTCATCGGCATGTCCGAACCGGGAAATCCGGCCATTCCGGCGCTCGGCGCCGATCTCGACATCCGCACCGATCTTCCACGCTACCGGGTCTGGCGCCGGGGCGAACTCGTCGACGAACCGACTGACATCCGCTCGGTCTGGCGCGACGATCTCGTCGCCTTCGTGCTCGGCTGCTCGTTTTCCTTCGAAGAGGCGCTGCTCGACGACGGCCTGCCGCTGCGTCACATCAGCTGCAATCTCGGCGTGCCGGTCTACCGCACCTCGATCGCCTGCGCCCCGGCCGGGCCCTTTGCCGGGCCGCTGGTCGTCTCGATGCGGTCGTTCAAGCCGGCCGACGCGATCCGCGCCGTGCAGATCACCTCGCGCTTTCCCTCGGTACACGGCGCACCCGTGCATATCGGGCTGCCCGAGGCGATCGGCATCCGCGATATCGGCCGGCCGGACTATGGCGACGCCGTCGAGGTCAAGGCCGACGAATTGCCGGTGTTCTGGGCCTGCGGCGTCACCCCGCAGGCGGTGATCGCCGCCAGCAGGCCGGAATTCGCCATCACCCACGCGCCCGGCGCCATGCTGGTGACCGATCTCAGGAACAGCCGGCTCGCCGCGCTGTGACCGGGACAGAGGGGGTTGCCGATCCGGGTTTCGGCGCTTTCGCCAAGCGGCACCGGGAATTCTTCGACGCACTGGACGAGACGGGCTGGACCCCGGTCGCCGGCTATGCCGGCGTCGAGGAGAAGATCCTGTCCGGCCGGCTCGACCAGGCCGCGGGGACCGGCGCGGTCACCCGGCTCGCCCGCTGGGCCGCCGGCGCGACCGTCGACCACCCGGTCAGGCACGACTGGTGCGAGGAGGTGTTCATCGTCTCCGGTTCGCTGTCGATTGGCACGCCGGATGCAAAGCAGGACGCCGTCGTGCTGCCGGCGGGCACCTATGCCTGCCGGCCGGCCGATGTCGTGCACGGCCCCTTCTTCAGCGAGGCGGGCTGCCTCCTGATCGAGTTCATGTACTACCCGCCACCGCTTTGACCGCCCAAGGAGGGCCCCGCATGACCCTGTTCCGATCCGCCGCCGCGACGGTCATCGCGCTTTGCTTCGGCGGTGCCGCCCCCGCGCTTGCCCAGGCCCTGCCGCCGGGACCGCCGGTGAGCGTCCAGATGGTGACCCAGCCCGGCCCGGCCTTGCCGCAATATTCGCGCGTCGACATTCCCATGCTGCGCGACGGCCTGCCGCAACGTTCGGGCGGCCGCATCTCGGTGACCCTGGCCAGCTGGCCGGAACGCAATCTCAACGGGCCGGAGATCCTGCGTCTGGTCCGCTCTGGCCAGGTCGATATCGGCGCGGTGCCGCTCAACACCGCTTCCGGCGACGTGCCGCTGGCCGATGTCGTCGATCTCGCCGGCCTCAACCCGACGCTGCGCCAATCGCGCCGGGTCGCCCAGGCCATGCTGCCCGAGCTGAACAAGGAACTCGAGCGGTTCGGCGTCAAGATCGTGGCCATGTACCCGTTCCCGGCCCAGGTGTTCTTCTGCCGCGACCGCATCACCAGCCTCGCCGACCTGCGCGGCAAGCGCATCCGCACCGGCGGCGGCTCATCCAACGACTTCGTCTCGACCATCGGCGGCCAGCCGACCGCGATCGGTTTCCCTGAGGTCTATGCCGCGCTCGAGCGCGGCGTCGTCGATTGCGCCATTACCGGCACGGCTTCGGGCAATGGCGCGCGCTGGTACGAGGTCACCCAGAGCCTCTATACGCTGCCGCTTTTCTGGTCGATCTCGGCCTATGTGGTGAACATCGCCTGGTGGAACCGGCTCGATCCGGCGGTCAGGACCATGCTCGAAACCACCATCACCGAGGTCGAAGAGGCGCAATGGCAGCTCGGCCGCGTCGCGACCGAGGACGGCATCGCCTGCAATACCGGCAAGCGCGAGGGCTGCAATCTCGGCCGGCTCGTCGATGCGAAGCCGATGACCGCCTTCGAGCCGACGCCGGCCGATAGCGAGGCGCTGCGCACCGTGCTGACCTCGACGGTCCTGCCGGCCTGGGTGAAGCGTTGCGGCGCACGCTGCGGCGAGATCTACAACCGCGTGGTCGCACCGATCACCGGTGTCCAGCTCGCCACCAACTGACAAGTCGCCGACGTTTCGAACCGAGGACCGGCCCCATGCTCAATACGACGATCGAGGCGGCGGCGACCTGCCGCCGCGGGCTGGCCGCGGTCGGCCGGTGGATGGGTTATGCCGCCGGCTGGGGGTTCATCGCCATTTCGGCGCTGATCACCTTCGACGTGCTGGCCCGGCGCTTTCTCGGCTTCTCATCCCAGGCGACCACCGAATTGTCGGGTTATGCGCTCGCCTTCGGCATTGCCTGGGGCCTGGCCCATACCCTGTCGATGCGCGCCCATGTGCGCATCGACCTCCTGGTCAACCGGTTCCCCGAGGCGATCCGCTACTGGCTGCACGTGGCGAGCCTCGCCTTTCTCTGCGTGTTCGTCGGCTACATGTTCTACGGCGCCTGGCTGCTGGTCGACGAATCCGTGCTGTTCGGCGCGACCGATATCTCGATCCTGCGCACGCCGCTGGCCATTCCCCAGGGGCTCTGGGCCTTCGGCATCGGCGTCATGCTGCTCCTGATCGTCGCCATGCTCCTGGAGACGACCTGCCTGGTGCTGGCCGGCCGCGGCGCCGAGGCCGAGGCCATGCTGCACACCCGCACCTACGAAGAAGAGGCCGCCGAAGCGCTCGAAGCCGTCGGCGATACGCCCGCCAAGGAGTTCCGGTCATGATCGCGATCGTCTTTCTCCTGATCCTCGCCGGGACCATGCTGGGCCTGAGCTTCACCGGATCCGGCCCGGCCAGCGGCCTGGTCGGCGAGATCCTGCTGCTCGTCGGCCTGTTCGCGGTGTTTTTCGGCATGGGCATCTATGTCGGCGCGGCGCTCGGCGTGCTCGGCCTGATCGTCGGCTATGCTTTTTCCGACCGGCCGTTCTGGCTGTTCCTCGGCCAGACGATCTGGAACCCCTCGTCCAGCTTCGTGCTCGTCGCGGTGCCGCTGTTCCTGCTGATGGGCGAGATCCTGCTGCGCGCCGGCCTGTCCGACCGACTCTACCGGACCTTGAACATCTGGCTGAACCGCATGCCCGGCGGGCTCCTGCACACCAATATCGCTTCGTCGGCGATCTTTTCGGCGATCTCCGGCTCGTCGGTCGCCACCGCCGCCACCATGGGCTCGGTGGCGCTGCCCTTCTTCAAGGGCAAACCCTACGACCCGCGCATGGTGCTGGGCTCGCTCGCCGCCGGCGGCGCGCTCGGCAATCTCATCCCGCCAGGCATCACCTTCATCATCTACGGGCTGATCACCGAGACCTCGGTCGGCGCGCTCTATATCGCCGCCGTCGGCCCGAGCATCCTGGTGGTCGTGCTGTTCACCCTGGTGATCCTGTTGAGCGCCAAGCGGGCGGCGCCGCGCGATCCCAACGCCCCGCGCATCCCGATGCGCGAAAAACTGGCGAGCCTGGTCGACCTGACGCCGACCGCGGCGCTGATCCTGATCGTGCTCGGCACCATCTATGGCGGGCTGGCGACACCGACCGAATCGGCCGCGCTCGGTGTCATCGCGGCCATCGTGTTCGCCGCGATCGGCGGCAAGCTGACCTGGAAAATGCTCAACGACTCGGCGGAAGCAACCGCCCGCAACACCGCGATGATCGGCCTCATCCTGTTCGGCGCCTATGTGCTGAACTTCGTGTTCACCGCGCTCGGCGTGCCGCAGGCGCTGGCCAAGCTCGTCTCGGAAATGCCGCTGCCGCCCTGGGCGATCATGATGATGATCATCGGCTTCTACCTGGCGCTGGGGACCTTCATGGAAGGTTTCTCGATGATCGTCACCACCATCCCCGTGATCTTTCCCGTGGTCACCGCGCTCGGCTACGACCCGATCTGGTTCGGCGTGATCGTGGTCATGCTGGTCGAGATCGCGCTCATCTCGCCGCCAGACGGCACCGTGCTCTATGTGCTGCAGGGCATGCGCAAGGACGGCGGCCCGATATCGGATGTGTTCTCCGGGGTGATGCCGTTCATGGGGGTCTATATCCTGGCCATCGCCATCCTGATGGCCTGGCCCGGCATCGCGCTCTGGCTGCCCTCCGTCATGAAGTAAGCCGGCTCGCAAATATCGCCCGTCGCGGCGCCACCCGGGCTGACGTTGCGCGTCAGCTCGCGAAAGCGAAAAGCCGAGCGCAACCAAGCGGTTCACATTGCGTTCAGATGGTGGCATGCATTGAGGCAGCCACACTCCTTTTGGGGTGGTGCGAGCGGAGCCGTCCGGCAATTGTTTCGCCAGTTTTCCGGCGGGTGTGTCTTTATTAACCGGCGTGGCCTCGCTATAGCACCAACCCAAAGCTCACCCGATGATTGCCGGGGATCGCAGCGCCTGCGCTGATGGTTCCGGCCAAGAGACGAAAGCTCGGATATGACGCGTGTCGCGATCGTGGGTGGCGGGCCGGGCGGCCTGTTCACCAATTATCTCCTCGACCGGTTCTGCGATGGCCTGTTTACCGCGACGCTGTTCGAAGCGTCCGACCGCCTCGGCGGCAAGGTCGTCACCGACCGGTTCGAAAAGGGCAATTCGCTGTTCGAGCGTGGTGTCGCCGAATATTACGACTATTCGCATTTCGGGCCGGACCCGCTGAAGCGCATCATCACCGAGGTGATGGAACTCGATGTCGTGCCGATGGACGGCAAGGGCGTCATCCTCGGCGACGCGATCCTCAACACCAAACGCGACATCAAGAAGCACTTCGGCGAAGCGACCGTGAAGGCGCTCGACGCCTTCATCGCGGAATGCCACGAGCTGTGCTCGCCCGATGAATATTACGAAGGCTATTCCGGCGACGACAACAAGCACCCCTGGGCCGGCAAGAGCTTCCGCGACGTGCTCGACGCCATCCCGGACGAAACCGCCCGGCGCTATATCGAGGTCGCCGCGCGGTCCGACGTCGCCACCGAGGCGCAGCTGACCAATGCGCTGAACGGCTTGAAGAACATCCTGATGGATGACCCGAAATATCTCAGGCTCTATTCGATCGTCGGCGGCAATGACCGGCTGATCGAAGGCCTGAAGAAGCGCATCTCGGCCAAGGTGATGCTGCAGAGCCGGGTCGCCAAGATCGCCCGCAACGAGGACGGCACCTACAGGCTCTCGGTCCGCCGCAACGGCAAGACCGAGATCCACGAGTTCGACCATGTCGTGGTGGCGCTGCCGAACTATTGGGTCAGCCAGATCGAGTTCGAGGGCCGCGAGGCCCGCATGGCGATCCAGAAGCATCAGTCGCGCTACGACAATCCCGCCCATTACCTGCGCGTCACGGCGCTGTTCAAGAAGCCGTTCTGGAACGAGCACTTCCAGGGCAGCTACATCATGTCGGACGCGTTCGGCGGCTGCTGCATCTATGACGAAAGCGCGCGCCATCCCTCCAAGCACGGCGTGCTCGGCTGGCTGATCACCGCCACCGAAGCCCTGGCCCTGTCCAATCTCGACGACGAGACGCTGATCCAAAGGGCGCTCGACTCGCTGCCGTCGGAACTCCTGCCGCTGGCCAAGAAGCAATTTGTCGAGGCCAAGGTGCAGCGCTGGGTCGGCACGATTTCCGGCCTGCCGGGCGGCAATCCGGCGCCCGAACTGCGCGATCGCCACCAGCCGGACGGCAAGGTGCTGCCCAACCTCTACCTGGTCGGCGACTACCTGTTCGATTCCACCGTCAACGGCGCCTATGACTCGGCCAATTTCGTCGTCGACATGATGATGGGCAAGTTGCGCGGCGCCGCCTATTCGGGCGCCCAGAAGAAGGCCGACGCCAGCAAGCTGAAGGGCGTGGTCGAAGAGGGCTTCGTCGAATCGACGCTGACCAACGACTATCACGACGAATATGCGGTCGGGCTGTCCTACGAGGAATCGTTCCGCGAATATTTCGACGAACAGTACAATGCCGATCTCTATGAGTGCATTTTCGGCATCAAGGCGCCCTACAACCTGCTCGACGTCGGCTCGGCCAGCGGCCTGACGCTGGAGTGCTTCGCCAATATCGGCATCGACGCCTGGGGCATCGAGAACAACCGTCACGTGCACGCCCAGACGCCGAAGAACTGGCTGCACCGCAACCTGCTCGGCGACGTCACCAAGCTGCCCTTCGAGGACCAGTCGTTCGACGTCATCTACGACACGTGCCTGTGCTACGTGCCCGAGGACCTGATCGACGAGGCGATCAAGGAACTCTACCGGGTCACCCGCATCGGCATCTTCTTCGGCGGCATCACCGCCGACATGACCCGCGAAGTCATCGAATATCACGACGTCTTCGACGGCGTGCTGACGCTGGAGACGACCTGGCAGTGGTCCGAGCGCTTCCAGCGCCACGGCTGGCGGCCGGCGGTGCACGACCAGAAGATCCTCAAGAAAGCCTGGAAGATCGAGTGCGACGCCAATGAGGGCGACTTCCCCTGGTATCCCGACATGGAGACCATGCGCTACTGCTTCTACGCCAAGCCGGATGCGGCCCAGTGGGTCGCCAAGCTGATGGCCGGCCGTGAAAAGGGCCCGACCAGCAAGATCCGGACGGCGGCGGCGGCGCGCTGATCGCCAAGGCCCTGTCGAGGGCCGAGCGGCGGCTCGCCTATTCTGACGATTGCGTTACCATGGCCGGGACGGTATCGCCTCCCGGCCATTCGCTTGGGTTCCAGCGCGCGGCCGGCGCCGGGCGCGCCTTGGGTGAACAACAGTCTGCCGCGAGGCGTTCAGTGAAACCACGATATCGACGCGTCTCGAGCCGGCCGTTGCTGACACCATGATCAGCGACAAAACGATGATCGATCCGGACGACGAGCTGGACGAGGAAGAGGAGGACGTCAGCGCCGACGACGTCAAGGCGATCATCGCCTTCCTCGCGCCCTTCGGCAAACCCTACAAGGCGCTGTTCGTCCTGCTCGGGCTCCTGGTGCTGGTTGAGGCCGCGCTCAACTTCTCGTTTCCGCTGGTCACCCAATATCTGATCGACGAAGGCCTCATCAAGAAAGAGTGGGAGGCCCTGGTCAAATCGTTGATCTTCATGGGCGCCGCCGCGGTGACCGTGTCAATGGTCGCGCTGCTCGCCGACTATATCTACACCCGGGTCTTTTCCGACATCGTCCGCGACATTCGTCAACACATGTTCAGCCACGTGCAGACCATGTCCATGCCGTTCTTTCACACCACCCCGACCGGCACCGTGCTGTCGCGCTTTTCCGGCGACCTGGTGGCGATCGAAACCGGCATCGTCGGCGTCGTGCCGCTGTTCATCATGCCGTTCCTGGAGGTGATCTACGCCACCATCCTGATGTTCATGTTCGACGTCTGGCTCGGCATGATCGGCGCGCTGATCTTCCCGCTGATCCTGTGGTGGCCACGCATCTTCGCCCGGCGCGCCTTCACCTATGCTTATGACAAGCGGCTGACCGAGGGACGACTGCTCGGCGCCGTGCAGGAGAACGTCGCGGCCCAGCCGGTCATCAAGGCCTTTGGCCTCGCCGGCCGGGCCCGTTCCGATTTCGGCATCCTGAACACGTCCTGGCAGACCATTGCCCGGCGCACCAATTTCACCAGCGCGCTGGTCGAGCGCACCGCGCAGACCGGCCTCTACGTCATCCATATCGGCGTGTTCGCGCTCGGCGCCTACTGGGCCTATACCGAGCGGATCACGGTCGGCACCATCATCGCCTTCGAGGGCGTCTTCCTGTCGATGGGCTACGCGCTGACCAACGTCACCCAATATGTGCCGACCATGGCGCAGGCGGCCGGCTCGATCCGCCATCTCAACGACCTGCTGGCGATCAAGCCGACCATGGTCGACCCGCCCGATGCGCCGCCCTTGAAGCCGTTCGAGCGCGACATCGTGTTCGACAACGTGGCGTTCAATTATCCCGGCTCCAGCTTCCGGACCGAGGGTTTGGCGGTGACCCTGCCGAAGGGGTCCTTCCTCGGCATTGTCGGGCCGAGCGGCTCGGGCAAGAGCACCTTTCTCAACCTGCTGATGCGCTTCTACGATCCGGTCGAGGGCGCCGTGCTGATCGACGGCGTCGACATCCGCACCGTCGCGCAGGAATCGCTGCGCGCCCAGATGGCGGTGGTGTTCCAGGAGAGCTTCCTGTTCAACGCCTCGATCGCCGACAATATCCGCATGGGCAATCCGAAGGCGACCATGGAGGAGATCCACGACGCGGCGCGCCAGGCCGAAGTGCACGACTTCATCCTGTCGCTGCCTGAGGGCTACGATACGCCGGTCGGCGAGCGCGGCGGCCAGCTGTCCGGCGGCCAGCGCCAGCGGGTCGCCATCGCCCGGGCAATCGTGCGCAATCCGGCCGTGCTGATCCTCGACGAAGCCACCAGCGCGCTCGATGCCGGCACCGAATCGAAGCTCAACGACACGCTGCGCAAGATCGCCGAGACCCGCACCGTGGTCAGCGTCACCCACCGGCTCGGCAGCGTCACCACCGCCGACCGCATCATCGTGCTGGAGCATGGCCGGATCGCCGAGACCGGCAAGCATCAGGACCTGGTGGCGCTCGGCGGCCTCTACGCCTCCATGTGGGCACGCCAGCGGGCGGTGCGCCAGAGCGACATGGAAGACGAAGAAGCAGAAGAGTGATGGCCGAAACCCGCGCCGAGAACCCCGCGGTTTCGCGCCCGCCGAGCCCCTTGCAGTTCACCACCGAGCCGACGCCGCAGCCGGGCGAGGTCACCGAACTGGCGACCGGCCTGCGTTGGGCGCGCCTGCCGCTGCCGTTCATTCTCAACCACGTCAATGTCTGGTTTCTCGACGAAGGACAGGCCTGGACAGCGATCGATGCCGGCATCGAATCGCCCGCGATGCGCGCCGTCTGGGAGGCCATGCTGGCCGGCCCGCTCGGCGGCCGGCCGCTGGCCCGGCTGGTCGCCACCCATGGCCATACCGACCATATCGGGCTCGCCGGCCATCTGGTCGAGCGCCACGGCATTCCCTTCGCCTCGACATTGATCGAATGGCTGTGGGCACGCATTCGCCATGCCGACAGTCACGAACCGCCAAAGCCGCATGTCGCCAAATACATGGCGCGCAACGGCTGCGACGCGGCGCTGATCAAGCGCTTTGCCACCGACCGGGGCAGCTTCGCGGCGGCGCTCGGGCCGCCCCCGCGCCAGATCGAGCGCCTGCATGACGGCGCGACCCTGGCGATGGGCGGGCGCGACTGGCGGATCATGACGGCCGGCGGCCATACCGAGGAACACGCCTCGTTCTACAGCGAAGCCGACCATATCCTGATCGCCGGCGACCAGGTGCTGTCGCATATCACGCCGGTCATCGGGGTCTATCCGGGCGAGCCGGACGCCGATCCGCTGGCCGAGTATCTGGCCTCTCTCGATCGCTTCGCCGCCTTGCCGGAGGATACCCTGGTGCTGCCGTCGCACGGCCTGCCGTTCCACAGCCTGCATCTCAGGCTGAAGGCGCTGCGCGACCATCACGTCAAGCGGCTCGACCGGCTGCATCAGGCGCTGGACCGGCCGATGTCGGCCTATGAGGCGGCGGTCGTGCTGTTTCCCCGCGCCATGGGCGACGGCCATGCCTATCTGGCCATCTCCGAGACGCTGGCGCATCTGCACCGGCTGCGTGGCGACGGGCTGGTCGATGTCGAGACCGATGCCGCCGGCGTCCGGCTGTTCGCCCGGCATTAGCGGGTTTCGCTCGTCCCCATGGACGCGGCGGAGATCGTTTGTTCTGCCAAGGCGTCTCAAAAGGCAAGACCGTTCCCTTCCTGAGTTAGGACCAAGTCCTTACAATTCCTCATCTTTCACGGGGATGTCGGGCCATGGCGACGGTTGGCGGCAAGACGGGCGAAGCGACGGGCAACGCCTTCGGACGCATGGTCGCGACGATCCGCCGGTCGTTTGCCGCCGAAGACCATTGCCGCCTGTGGACGCTGACGGTCGACGGCGCGGTCGCCGGCGCCTTGTTTCGCGAGGGCGACCGGCTGGAGCTGGCGCTGTTCGAAGGCGCCGACCCGCGCCTGTCCGGCTTCAACGGGCCGGTGGACGAACCGGCCGTGCTCGAACGAGCGCTTGCCGCCCGGCTCGGTGACGCCGGCGACGCGCCGCGTGTCAAGCTGAGCCAGGTTCCGGCCTGGGTCTAGGTTCAGGCGAGCCCCAGGCAGCGGATCAGCAGCAGGCTGATGCCGCCGAGCACCACCAGCGACATGACCGCCGCCGCCGTGACCCGTCCGCCGGCCGCGCCGAGCACGCGGACGTCGACACCGAGGCCGAGCGCGGCCATGGCGACGACGGTCAGCGCGGTGGAAATCCGGCTCAGCGACGCCACCGCCATGTCCGGCACCAGGTCGAAGGACCGCAGCGTCATCAGCGTGAGAAAGCCCAGGATGAACCAGGGCACCAGGTGGTGCGCCGGCTGATGCCGGCGACCGCCGGTGCGGAGCGCCAGGGTCAGGATGACCGGGCCGAGCATGAGCACGCGAACGAGCTTGACCAGCGTGCCGACCTGGACGCTGATGAGCCCGACCGGCGCGGTGGCCGCCAGCACCTGCGGCACGGCATAGACGGTCAGCCCGGCGAAGACACCATATTGCAGGGCTGAGAGGCCGAGCACCGGCGCCAGCAACGGCAGGCAGAGCACCACGACCACGCCCAGCGCCGCGGTGAAGGCGATCGACGCGGCGACATCATTGCCGTCGGCGCCGATGACCGGCGCGGTCGCGGCAATGGCCGAGTTGCCGCAAATGGAATTGCCGCAGGCGACCAGGACGGCCAGACGATGCGACAGGCCGAAGGCCCGTCCGATGCCGTAGCTCGCCAGGATCGCCATCACCACCACGGCGGCGATGCCGGCGATCAGCAGCGGACCGGCGGCGGCCAGGGCGGCGGCCGACACGGTCGCGCCAAGCAGCACCACCGCCCATTCCAGCACCGTCCTGGCGGCGAATTCGATGCCACGATCGTAGCGGGGACCCAGCGGGCGCCAGGTCCTGAGCGCCATGCCGAGCAGGATGGCCAGCACCAGCGCCTCGAGCCAGGCTCGCCCGAACAGCCAGGCTTGGCCCTGTTCGAGCAGAACCGCGACCCCGGCTATGGCGATGCTGAGGCCGAGGCCGGGCAGGACGGCCTTGCTTCTGGCGATGGCGATGGCGGGCATGTCGATCACTCCGGTCTTGTCACCGGCAGGCATGCGCCCTCATGACCGTTCGTTCCATCGCGAAGTCATGCATGTTATATTCGATCAGATCGAACGATTATCATGACCCTGGAACAGCTTCGTATTTTCGTCGCGGTGGCCGAGCGCGAACATCTGACCCAGGCCGCCGCGGCGCTTCACCTGACGCCATCGGCGGTCAGCTCGGCGGTGCGCGCGCTCGAAGACCGCCACGGCACCACCTTGTTCCACCGCGTCGGACGTCGGATCGAGCTGACCGAGGCGGGTGCGATCTTCCTGGGCGAGGCCCGCGCCACGCTCGGCCGCGCGCGCGCCGCCGAGCTGACCCTGTCCGAACTCGGCGGACTGAGCCGTGGCGCCATCCATATCGAGGCGAGCCAGACCATCGGCAGCTATTGGCTGCCGCCGCTCATTGCCCGCTTCCACGACGCCCACCCGGCCATCGCCTTGCACCTGACGCCGGGCAATACCCGCAGCGTCGCCGAGGCGGTGCTGAGCGGCGCCGCCGAGCTCGGCTTCATCGAGGGCGCGGTCGACGAGCCTGCCCTGTCGACCAAGGTCGTCGCCATGGATCACCTGATCCTGGTGGCGGCACCCGGGCATGCCTGGAGCAACGGCGCGCCGGTCCGGCCGGACCAGCTCGCGGCGGCGCGCTGGGTCATGCGCGAGGCCGGTTCCGGCACGCGCTCGGCGCTCGAAACGGCGCTGGCCGCCCACGGCATCGCCCCAGCCGGACTGAACGTGGCGCTGGAACTGCCGTCGAACGAGGCGCTGTGCTCAGCGGTCGAGGCCGGCACCCTGGTCGCCGTCGTTTCCGAATTGGTCGCCGCGCCGCGGCTCGCCGCCGGCCGGCTCAGGCATATCGCCTTCGCCTTGCCGCCACGCGCCTTCAGCCTGGTCCGGCACCGGGAGCGGCACCGGACCAAGGCCTCGCTGGCCTTCGAAGCGATGATCCCGGCGGTTCGGGCCTGATGGCCCGGCGCAGGCGGATCAGAGCTGGGCGGCGTCGAGACCACTGAGCGGCGGCTCGATGCGCGCGAGAATCAGCTCGACCACGCGCTCGGCCGCCTGCTCGGCGCTCAGCTCCTCGCTGCTGACGACCAGCGCCGGCGCCAGCGGCGCTTCATACGGCTGGTCGCGGCCGGTGAAATTGACGATCCGGCCGGCTTCCGCCTTGGCATAGAGGCCTTTCGGGTCGCGCGCCCGGCAGGTCTCTGGCGAAGCGTCGACAAAGACCTCGACGAACTGTTCCGGCGGGAACAGCGCCGCGACCTGGTCGCGGTCGGCGCGGAACGGCGACACCAGCGCCACCACGGCGATCAGGCCGGCTTCGGTCATCAGCTTCGCCACCTCGCCGACACGCCGGACATTTTCCACGCGCGCCGCCGTATCGAAACCGAGGTCGGCATTCAGGCCCTGGCGCAGGTTGTCGCCGTCGAGCAGCATGGTATGGCGGCCGAGCGCGACGAGGCGCCGCTCGACCAGATTGGCGATGGTCGATTTGCCCGAACCGGGCAAGCCGGTCAGCCAGACCGTCAGCGGCGCCTGGCTCTTCAACGCGGCGCGCACCGCCGTGGTGACGTCGCCCGGGTGGCGATGAACCTCGCGCGCCCGGTCGAGGCCCTCGACCACCAGGCCGGCGGCGACGGTGAGATGGGTCGCCCGGTCGATCAGGATGAAGGCGCCGGTCTCGCGGTTGGCGGCATAGGGATCGAAGGCAAGCCGGCTCGCCGCCTCGATCTCGACCCGGCCAATGGTGTTGAGCGCGAAGGCGAGCGGATCGCCCTGGCGGGCAAGGGTCGCGACATCGAGCGTGTCGACCAGCCGCGTGACCGTGGCCGGAACGGTGGCGCTGCCGAGCTTCAGCAGATAACGGTCGCCGGCGGCACCCGGCGTCTCGCCCATCCAGACGAGATCGGCGGCGATCCGCCGGGCGGTCGCCGGCCGCTGGCGCGGATCGGCGATCAGGTCGCCGCGCGAGATGTCGACCTCGTCGGCAAAGGTCAGCGTGACCGCGCGCCCGGCTTCGGCCGAGCCGAGATCGCCGTCCTGGGTGACGATGCGCCTGACCCGGGTGGTCTGGCCCGATGCGGCAACGACCACGCTGTCGCCGACCGAAACCCGGCCGCTCGCCACCGTGCCGGCGACGCCGCGGAAATCGATATTGGCCCGGTTGACCCATTGCACCGCCATGCGGAACGCCGCCTGGTCGACATCCTCGATGGTCTCGACCGCTTCGAGGTGGCGAATGAGCGTCGGCCCGTCATACCAGGGCGTGTGCTTGCTGCGCGTCGTGACATTGTCGCCGAAGCGCGCCGACAGCGGGATGGCCGCGACCGAACGGAACTTCAGCGGCGCGGCGAAGGCGTCGAAATCGGCGACGATGGCGTCGAAGCGCTCCTGTGAGAAATCGACCAGGTCGATCTTGTTGACCGCCAGCACGACGTGCCGGATGCCGAGCAGCGAGACGATGGCGGCATGGCGGCGGGTCTGCTCCAGCAATCCCTTGCGGGCATCGACCAGCAGCACCGCCAGCTCGGCGGTGGAGGCGCCGGTCGCCATGTTGCGGGTATATTGGGCGTGGCCCGGCGTGTCGGCGACGATGAAGGCCCGCCTGGCGGTCGAGAAGAACCGGTAGGCGACGTCGATGGTGATGCCCTGCTCGCGCTCGGCTTCCAGGCCGTCGAGCAGCAAGGCGAGGTCGAGCTCCTCGCCGGTCGTGCCGAAACGCCGGCTGTCATCCTTCAGGCCGGCGATCTGATCCTCCAGGAGCCCAATGGAATCATGCAGCAGGCGGCCGATCAGGGTCGACTTGCCGTCATCCACCGAGCCGCAGGTGATGAAGCGCAGGGCGCCGCGATCGCGCACCGGCAGCGTGTCATTGGCCGGGTCGAGGCCGGCGGGCCGCGTGGCGAGCGATGTGGTCATCAGAAATAGCCCTCGCGCTTCTTGCGTTCCATCGAGGCCTGCAGGGCGCCGTCGACCAGGCGCCCCTCGCGTTCCGAGGTGCGCGAGGCGACGATCTCGGAGACGATGTCCTCGACGGTGCCGGCCTCGGACGCCACCGCCCCGGTCAGCGGCCAGCAGCCGAGCGTGCGGAAGCGGACGCGGCGCGTCACGGTCTGCTCGCCCGGGCGAAAGCGCATGCGCTGGTCGTCGACCATGATCAGCGCGCCGTCACGCTCGACCACCTGGCGGTCGGCGGCGAGATAGATCGGCACGATCGGGATCTGCTCGGCACGGATATAGTCCCAGACGTCGAGCTCGGTCCAATTGGACAAGGGAAATACCCGCATGGTGTCGCCGGCGCTCAGCCGGGTGTTGAACAGCCGCCAGAGCTCCGGGCGCTGGTTGCGCGGGTCCCAGACATGGCCGGACGAGCGATGCGAGAAGATCCGCTCCTTGGCGCGCGCCTTCTCTTCGTCGCGACGGCCACCGCCGAAGGCGGCATCGAAGCCGTGCTGGTCGAGCGCGCTCTTCAGCACCTCGGTCAGCATCAGGCGGGAATATTCGCCGGTCTCGGTGTCGAACGGGTTCACCCCGGCGGCGGCCGCGGCCTCGTTGGAATGGACCAGCAGGTTCAGGCCATAGTCGCGCGCCATGCGGTCGCGGTGATCGAGCAGCGCCTGGAAATCCCAGCCCGACGCGATGTGCAGGAAGGGAAAGGGCGGGTTCGCCGGAAAGAAGGCCTTGCGCGCGATATGCAGCATCACGCTCGAATCCTTGCCGACCGAATAGAGCATGACCGGATTGCGGAATTCGGCGACGACCTCGCGCATGATGAAGATCGCCTCGTCCTCGAGGCGCTGCAAATGCGGCGACAGCGGGCTCCTGACGTCCCGCGTGTCGGTCGTATCGTCGGATTTCAAAACACGAACTGCGGACGCGGTCACTGGGCAACTCCCGGCACGGACGACAGGCGCAGCCAGGGCCGGGGCCCCGGCCTGGTTTCGGCGACCTCGTGGGAGGCCGGCTGGTAGTGGTGATGGACC
The DNA here is from genome assembly GCF_059420385.1 of Phreatobacter sp. GW821-FHT04C01. Taxonomy (NCBI): domain Bacteria; kingdom Pseudomonadati; phylum Pseudomonadota; class Alphaproteobacteria; order Hyphomicrobiales; family Phreatobacteraceae; genus Phreatobacter; species Phreatobacter sp. GW821-FHT04C01. Next base: position 70,544 of record NZ_JBWKTP010000001.1, read on the forward strand.
GCGACGATGGTGCCGTCGCGCAGCGCGCGCAGCGTGCCTTCGTGGCTCACCTCGAAGGCATTGATGCCGGAGCGGGCGAGCAGCACGATCTGGTCGCGCAACACGTCGCCGGCGGCACGCACCTCGCCGGTGAAGCCATGCCGGTCGCGCAGCAGGCGGGCGATCGAATAGAGCCGGCCGTCGGCGTAGCGGGGAATGACCAGCCGGACCAAGGCCAGCCGCGGGATGATATCCGCCAGTCCGTCGAGATTTTCGCCCGATTTGAGCACCAGGCCGACCGGATCGGCGCGACCGGCGAGCTCGGCCCACGCGGCGATCAGGCGGTCCCTGGGCAACGCGACCTTGCCCGCCGCCGGCACGGGATCGGCATCCTCGGGGAAGATCCAGTCATCGGCGACGAAATCGCCGTCCCGGTACAAGGCCATGGTCTCAGATTCCTGTTCTTGCCGGGACCGGCGTCGTGGCCGGCCGGTGAATGCCGCATTCGATCTTGCTGAAATTGCGCCAGCGGCCGGCGCGGGCGTCCTCGCCGGCCGCGACCGGCGACGTGCAGGGCGCGCAGCCGATGGAGGGATAGCCCTCGGCGACCAGGGGATGGGCCGGCAGGTCATGCGCCCGGGCATAGGCCGCGAGATCGGCGGCCGCCCAGGCGGCCAGCGGATTGACCTTGATCAGCCCGCCCTCCGCCTCGAACACCGAAAGCCCGGCGCGGGTCGCTGCCTGATGGCGCTTGCGGCCGGAGATCGACGCGGCGAAGGGCTGCAGCGCGCGCGCCAGCGGGCCGACCTTGCGAAAGCCGCAGCAGGCGTCCGGATCCCGCTCGGCCAGTGCCAGGGTCGGGTCGTTGGCGGCGATCTCGTCGTCGGTCGGGCCGACATTGCGGATATCGGTCAGGCCGAGATGGGTGGCGAGCCGGTCGCGATAGGCGAGCGTCTGGGGAAAATGCCGTGCCGTATCGATGAAGATCACCGGCACGGCCGGATCAACCGCCGCCGCCAGATGCAGGAGCACCGCGGAATCGGCGCCGAACGAGGTGACGAGCGCGGCCCGGCCGGGAAACAGCTCGACGAGCGCCGCGGCCAGGATCTCCGCGGGGTGCCTTGCGCCATAGGCACGGTCGAGCGCGGCGGCCTTCGCCACCAAGGCTTCATCCGTCTTCAGGCCGCCCCGCGCGAGATCAAGCATCGGCATAAAGCGCCTCGCGGAACGGCGCTTCGCCGACGCGCCGATAGGTCGCGAGGAAGTTCTCCGACGGTTCGGTGCGGATCTTCAGATAGGTGCCGATGATGTTTTCCACGGCATCGACGACCTGGTCGGACGAGAAACCCCGGCCGACGATCTCGCCGATCGAGCAGCTTTCATCGGCCGAGCCGCCGAGCGTGATCTGGTAGAATTCCTCGCCTTTGCGGTCGACGCCGAGAATGCCGATATGGCCGACATGGTGGTGGCCGCAGGCATTGATGCAGCCGGAGATCTTCAGCTTCAGCTCGCCGATCTCCTCCTGCAGCTCGATCGCCTGGAAGCGCTCCGAAATGCGCTGCGCCACCGGGATCGAGCGGGCATTGGCAAGCGCGCAATAGTCGAGGCCGGGGCAGGCGATGATATCGGTGACCAGGCCGGCATTGGGGGTGGCGAGGCCGGCCCGCTTGAGCGCCGCGAAAACCGCCGGCAGGTCGTCGAGCCGGACATGCGGCAGGACCAGGTTCTGCTCGTGGCTGACCCGGATCTCATCGGCCGAATAACGCTCGGCGATATCGGCGATGGCGTCCATCTGGCCCGAGGTCGCGTCTCCCGGCGGCAGGCCGACCGGCTTCAGCGACACGGTGACGATGCCGTAGCCGGGCACCTTGTGGGCCGAGACATTGCGCGCGACGAAGCGGGCGAGCGCCGGATCGCCGGCCTTGGCCTTGTCGAGCACCTCGGAACCCGCGGGCAGCCGGGCCAGCGTCGGCGGCGCGAAATAGGCGCCGATGCGCGCGACCTCCTCGGCCGGCAGCGCCAGCGTCTTCTGCCCGATCGCCGCGAATTCAGCCTCGACCGCGCGGGTGATCTCGGCCTCGCCCATCTCATGGACCAGGATCTTGATACGCGCCTTGTATTTGTTGTCGCGCCGGCCTTCCAGGTTGTAGACGCGCAGGATCGCCTCGCAATAGGCCAGGAGATCGGCCTCGGGCAGGAAGTCACGCACCTTCTTGGCGATCATCGGCGTGCGGCCCTGGCCGCCGCCGACCCAGACGGCGAAACCGATCTCACCGGCATCGTTGCGTTTCACCTCCAGCCCGATGTCGTGGACCTGGATCGCCGCGCGGTCGTTCGGCGCGCCGGTCACGGCGAGCTTGAACTTGCGCGGCAGGAAGGTGAATTCCGGGTGCAGCGACGACCATTGCCGGAGCACCTCGGCATAGGGCCGGGGATCGGCGATCTCGTCGGCCGCGGCGCCGGCGAAGTGATCGGCGGTGACGTTGCGGATGCAATTGCCCGAGGTCTGGATGGCATGCATCTCGACTTCAGCGAGTTCCTTCAAGATGGCCGGCACGTCGGCGAGCCGGATCCAGTTGAACTGCAGGTTCTGCCGGGTGGTGAAATGGCCGTAGTCGCGGTCATAGGTGCGGCCGATATGGGCGAGCTTGCGCATCTGGCGCGACGACAGCGTGCCATAGGGAATGGCGATCCTGAGCATATAGGCGTGCAGCTGCAGATAGACGCCGTTCATCAGCCGGAGCGGCTTGAACTGGTCCTCGGTGAGCTCGCCCGAGAGCCGGCGCGCCACCTGGTCGCTGAACTCCGCGACGCGCTCGTCGACAAAGGCCTGGTCGAATTCATCGTAGCGGTACATGGCGGCCTCGACGTCAGAGATGGGCGTAGGCGTCGGCGGGCAGCGCCACCGTCGGCCCGCTGGCGCGGATCAGTTCACGCAACGATGCCGGGCGGACGAAGCCACCCTCGCGGACGATCTCGATCAGGACCGGATCGACGACGAGGCAGCCGTCCTGATCGGCCAGGGCGCGGGCGAGCAGCGCGTCGCCGGCTTCCCGGCTCTCGGCGATCTCGGCCTTGCCGACATCGATCGACCAGAGGCCGTCGGCATGGCGGAACACCACCGCGCCGGAGGCGAGTTCATTGGCGGTGACCACCACCGGCTTGAAGACTTTCGGAGCCTTGACGGGTTGCGACATGATGAGCTCTCAGGCGGCCGCGGCGAGCGGCAGGACAAAGGGTTCGGCAGCGGCGAGATCGCCATGGGCGACCGCCTGGCCGATCAGGATGAGCACCGGGCCGGCGAGATCCTCGCGGGCCGCGAACAAGGCGAGCTCCGCGAGCGTGCCGGCAAACAGGCGGCGGCCGGTCCGGCCGGCATTCTCGACCGCCACCACCGGTGTCGAACCGGCAAGCCCGGCCGCGGCGAGGCGGGCGACGATGCGGTCGGCGACCGATTTGCCCATGTAGACCGCGAGCGTCGCGCCGTCGGCCGCAAGCCTTTCCCAACCCTCCGGTTCGGCGCCCTCGGCGCCATGACCGGTGGCGATGATCAGCTGCGAGGCGGTGCCGCGCAGCGTCAGCGGAATGGCGGCGTCGGCGGCCGCGGCGAGCGAGGCGGTGATGCCGGGCACCACCTCATAGGCGATGCCGGCGGCGCGCAGCGCGGCGATTTCCTCGCCGGCACGGCCGAACACCATGGGATCGCCGGCCTTCAGGCGCACCACCTGCCTGCCCTGCGCCCCCAGACTGACCAGAAGAGCGTCGATCTCGGCCTGCGCCACCGAATGGCGGCCCTTGCGCTTGCCGACCGAAATACGTTCGGCATCACGCCGGCCCATGGCGATGACCGCCTCGGGCACCAGCGCGTCGTGAACGATGACATCGGCGGTCTGCAGCAGCCGGTGGGCACGCAAGGTCAGCAGGTCCTCGGCCCCCGGACCGGCACCGACCAGGAACACCTTGCCGGCCGGAGCGGCGTCGCTGCGCGCGGCGTCCAGCGCGTTCATCGCGATGATGGCGGCGCGCTCGACTTCGCCCGACAGCGCGACCTCGGCGGCGCGGCCGTCGAACAGCCGCGTCCAGAAGCTCCGCCGCCGGGCGGCATCGTGAAGCCGGGCATTGACCGTGTCGCGAATGGCGGCCGCGAGCTCGCCGAGCCGGCCGAAAGCCGGCGGCAGCAGCGCCTCGATGGCGGCGCGCACCTTCTGCGCCAGCACGGGCGCGTGGCCGTCGGTCGAGATCGCAATGGCGATCGGCGCGCGGTCGACGATCGCCGGCACGGCGAAATCGGAAATCTGCGGGCGGTCGACCACGTTCACCGGCACGCCGGCGGCACGGCCGGTCAGGGCGAGGCGCGCATCGTCGACGGCATCGCCGGTCGCGACGAACAGCAGCGCCGCGCTGGCGAGCCGGCGCGCGTCCGGTTCGACCGGGACATGCTCGACGTCGTGGGCCAAGGCGAAGGCCAGGAGCCCGGCCGAGGGCGCCGGCGCGCAAAGCACCAGGCGCGCCTCGGTGCGGGCCAGCAAGCGCAGCTTCTGCAGCGCCTGCTCGCCATTGCCGGCAACGACGACGAAACGCGCGGCGACGTCATAGGAAATCGGGAAGAACTTGAAACGCGACACGGGAAAACCTCACACGCCGGCGACAGGAAAGAGACGCACCGTCTTCAGCGTGACCGAGATCCAGTCACCCTTTTCGACGCGTGTCCCGGCCGCCACCTCGATCTCGACCGGCGGCTGGCCCTCGGCGAGGTGAATGTCGACGCGGCGCACCGGGCCGGTGCGCCGGATGCCGACGACCCGAGCCTTGATCGCCGGGATTCCCGGCGCGGCGATCGCCAGATCATCCGGCCGGACGAACAGCTCGGCCGGGCCCGACGGCGTGCCGATCGGCGCCGACCCCAGGCCGGCCTCGCCGATGCGCAGCGCGCCGTCGCGCACCTCGACGGCGAGCCGCACCGCCTCGCCGATGAAGCCGGCGACGAAGGCGGTGGCCGGGTGGTCATAGATCTCGTCCGGCGTGCCGATCTGCTCGAGCTTGCCCTTGTTGAGAATGGCGACCCGGTCGGCGAGCTCCAGCGCCTCGTCCTGGTCATGGGTGACGAACAGGGTGGTATGGCCGGTGCGGTCATGGATCTCGCGCAGCCAGCGCCGGAGATCGCGGCGGACCTGGGCATCGAGCGCGCCGAACGGCTCGTCCAGCAGCAGCACCTTCGGGTCGACGGCGAGCGCACGGGCCAGCGCCACGCGTTGCCGCTGGCCGCCGGACAGCTGGTTGGGGAAGCGCTTTTCCAGGCCGGAGAGCTGGACCAGGTCGAGCAGTTCGCCGACACGCCTGAGGATCTCGGCCCGGCCCGGCCGGGTCGCCCGCGGCCTGACCCTGAGGCCATAGGCGATGTTGTCGGCGACGTTCAGGTGGCGGAACAGCGCGTAGTGCTGAAACACGAAACCGACCTTGCGCGCCTGGACCGGCAGGGCGGTGGCATCCTCGTCATCGAACAGGATGCGGCCGGCGCTGGCATGTTCCAGGCCCGCCACGACGCGCAGGAGCGTGGTCTTGCCCGAGCCGGACGGCCCGAGCAGCGCCAGCAGTTCGCCGGGCCGGACGTCGAGATCGATGCCGCCGAGCGCCGCCGCGCCACCGCCGAAAGCCTTGACCAGGCCTTGCGCGCGGATCGCGACGGCACGGCCGGCCTCAGTGCCCTCGCGTGCCGGCGAGAGCGTCGCCGTACCGCCATTCGAGGATCGATTTGGCGAGAAGCGTGACAAGGGCAAGTCCCGCGAGTAGCGAAGCGACGGCGAAGGCGGCGACAAAATTGTACTCATTGTAGAGTATCTCCACGTGGAGAGGCATTGTGTTGGTGAGGCCACGGATATGGCCCGACACGACCGAGACGGCGCCGAACTCGCCCATGGCGCGGGCATTGCAGAGCAGCACGCCGTAGAGCAGGGCCCATTTGACGTTCGGCAAGGTGATGGTGAGGAAGGTCCTGAGGCCTGACGCGCCAAGCGTCAGCGCGGCCTCCTCCTCGCTCGTGCCCTGTTCCTGCATCAGCGGGATGAGTTCGCGGGCGATGAACGGGAAGGTGACGAAAATGGTCGCCAGCACGATGCCGGGCACGGCGAAGATGATCTTGAAGTCGTGGGCGTCGAGGGTCTTGCCGAGCAGGCCCTGGGCGCCGAACAGCAGCACATAGATCAGGCCCGAGACGACGGGCGAGACCGAGAAGGGCAGGTCGATCAGCGTCACCAGCAGGCTCTTGCCGGGAAACTCGAACTTGGCCACCGCCCAGGCGGCGGCAATGCCGAAGATCAGATTGGCCGGCACGGCGATCGCCGCGACCGTCAGCGTAAGCTGGATCGCCGACAGCGTGTCCTCATCGGCGAAGGACTCGAAAAAAGCGGTGGCGCCGCGCCGGAACGCCTCGGCGAAGACGGCGAGCAGCGGCAGCACGACGAACAGCACCAGGAAGGCCACGGCGAGCGTGATCAGCACGATCCGCGTCGCCAGGCCTTCACCGGTCGCCGCCGCGGGCCGGGTTTTCGCGGCCCCGAGCTTTACGGCCTCAGACATGGCCGTATCTCCGCCGGCTGAACGATTGCAGCAGATTGATCGCCAGAAGGGCGACGAAGGAGATGGCCAGCATGATGGTGGCGATGGCGGTGGCGCCGGCGTAGTTGAACTCTTCGAGCTGGACGACGATCAGCAGCGGCGCGATTTCCGAGCGGAACGGCATGTTGCCGGCGATGAAGATGACCGAGCCGTATTCGCCGACGGCCCGGGCAAAGGCCAGCGCGAAGCCGGTCAGGACGGAAGGCAGAAGCGGCGGCAGGATGACCCTGAGCACGGTCTGCCGGCGGCTGGCGCCGAGCGTCGCGGAGGCCTCCTCGATCTCGCGGTCGAGATCGGCGAGCACCGGCTGGACGGTGCGGACCACGAAGGGCAGGCCGATGAACACCAGGGCGACGAAAATGCCGAGCGGGGTATAGGCGACCTTGATGCCGAAAGGCGCCAGCCAGGCGCCGACCCAGCCATTGGGCGCGTAGAGGGCGGCGAGCGCGATGCCGGCGACCGCGGTCGGCAGCGCGAAGGGCAGATCGACGATGGCGTCGAGCACGGCGCGACCGGGAAAGGTGTAGCGGGTCAGAACCCAGGCGACGATCAGGCCGAACACCGCGTTGAGCGCGGCGGCGGCAAAGGAAATGACGAAGCTGGTCTCAAGCGCCGCCAGCACCCGCGGCGCGGTGGCCACCGCCCAGATGCCGCCGAGCCCCAATCCGCTGGCGCGCCAGACCAGCACGCCGAGCGGAATGAGGACGATCAGCGAGAGATAGGTGAGCGTGAAGCCGAGCGTCAGGCCGAAACCGGGCAAGGCGCTCGGCTTTCGCAGCTGGAATGCTCCCGCTGGAAGGGCGGTCGCCGTCATCTGGTCGCGGCTCCCGGCCGATAGATCTGGTCGAAGGTGGCGCCGTCGGCGAAATGGTCGGCATGGGCCTTGGCCCAGCCACCGAAGGCCTGGTCGATGGTCACCAGCTTGATCTGGGGGAAGCGCGCGATATCGGCCTGGCTGGCGTGCTGGGGATGGACCGGCCGGTAGAAATTATGCGCGATGATCGCTTGCGCCGCCGGCGTGTAGAGGAATTCGAGATAGGCCTGGGCCACGGCCCGCGTGCCGCGGCGGTCGACGACGTGATCGACCAGCGAGACCGGCGGCTCGGCCAGGATCGACAGGGTCGGGTTGACGATGTCGAACTTGTCGGCGCCGAACTCCTGCAGCGACAGATAGGCCTCGTTCTCCCAGGCGATCAGCACGTCGCCCAGGCCGCGCTGGACGAAGGTGGTGGTCGAGCCGCGCGCACCGGTGTCGAGCACCGGCACGTTGCGGAAGATCGCCTCGACGAAACGCTTGGCCGCGGCCTGGTCGCCATTGCTGCGGGCGAGCTCGTAAGCCCAGGCGGCCAGATAGTTCCAGCGCGCGCCGCCCGAGGTCTTCGGGTTCGGCGTGATCACCGAGACGCCCGGCTTGGCCAGGTCGTCCCAGTCGCGAATGCCCTTCGGATTGCCCTTGCGCACCAGGAATACGATGGTCGAGGTATAGGGCGAGGCATTGTTTGGCAGCCGCGACTGCCAATTGTCGGGCAGGCGGCGCGACTCGCGGGCAATCGCATCGATATCGCCGGCCAGCGCCAGGGTCACCACGTCGGCATCGAGCCCGTCGATCACCGAGCGCGCCTGGCGGCCGGAGCCGCCATGGGAGGTGCGGATGGTCACGCGCTGACCGGTCCTGGCCTGCCAATCCTTGGCGAAGGCCTCGTTGATGGCGCGGTAGAGTTCGCGCGTCGGGTCATAGGAGACATTGACCAGGGTGACCGGAGCCGGGGCCGGCGTCTGGGCGCGCACATAGAGCGTGGTCGCCAGCACGAAGCCGAAGGCCATGGCGACGCCGGCGAGGTCGCGGATACGCGTCGATCGCAAGCTCAAGAGCATGTCAGTCTCCGATGTCGAAATGCTGCAGGCGGCCTAGCCGGGCAGGCCGGCAAGGCCGGTCTCGACGAAGAGAAAGAACGAAGACGACTATCGATTCAAGGCCGTAAACGCAGAAAAGAAGGCGGCTATTGCAGGACAACAGATCCGGAGAAATTCATTGTATCACGGTCGCATGCATGGAGGTCTTTTTACTCGGCTCCTGGCGGCGGACGAAACGCTCGCGGCGGCGCGGGCCGCATCCACGGCTTTTGGTCGACTAAGAATATTATTTTATCGGAATCGGAAATTCTCCACCTCGAAGGAAAAATTCTCCCCATCAGAGCAAAATATGGTCGCGCCGATTTCAATCTCGCACGAAATTCCGGACCACGCTTTCGTCGACCGAAGGCACGCCATTGCTCAAGTATAGATCAACGATCGGCAGTCCTTTCCGGTTCCATGCAAGCATTCCATGGTGCCGAGCCGCCGCTGACGAGCAAGGCCGGCGCCGCTGCGCGAGGTTCCGGCCGGCATGGATGATCGCCCGCCGCCTGCCACGGGCAGACCCCGGTCCGGACGAACCGGCACGGGTCTCGCGCCACGGCGAATGGTGGCAAGATCGAGATCGGCGACGCGGCGGCTGGTCTCGTCTCCGCGAGATCGCCGGCCTCGGTTCCCTATCCGTCACGGCGCGCTTCGACCGCCTTGTCGGCACCATCGTCGCGGCCCTGGGCGCGACAGATCTGGCGACCGCTCGCCGCGGACGCCGTCCCATTGGCCCCTTGGCGGCGGTTTGGCGGCGACAATCCGCACCGCATGGTTGCACGCGCTTGCAAGCCGAGTGAGAGTGCGCCATCGATCCGCCATGAGGGGGAGCGCCTGTCGGCTCGCACCGGCCGCTCCGCCGACATTTCGGATCCGCTTGCCGGCTATCGTGAAGGGCCTCGGAATTGCGCGTACTCGTGATCGAAGATGAACGGCGGATCGCGGCCGACGTGACCGAAGCCCTGTCGGCCGCCGGCTTCGTGGTGGAAACCAGCAGCGACGGCGAGGACGGCTGGTTCCGCGCCGACAGCGAGGATTTCGACATCGTCGTGCTGGATCTCGGCCTGCCGGTCATGGACGGGCTGACCGTGCTGCGCAAATGGCGCGCCGCCGGGCGGCGCATGCCGGTGCTGCTGCTGACCGCGCGCGACGGCTGGCGCGAAAAGGTCGAGGGCATCGATTCGGGCGCCGACGACTACCTGACCAAACCGTTCCACATGGAGGAACTGGTGGCACGGGTGCGGGCGCTGACCCGGCGCGCCAGCGGTCATGCCTCCTCGGTGCTGGCGGTCGGCCCGGTCGAGGTCGACACCCGCAAGAAGGGCGTCACCGTCGATGGCCGCGCGGTGGCCCTGACACCGCTGGAATATCGGCTCCTGACCTATCTGATCCTGCAGAACGGCCGCGTCGTCTCGCAGAGCGAGCTCGGCGCGCATATCTACGATCAGGACAAGGAGCATGACTCCAACGCCATCGAGGTGCTGATCGCCAGGCTGCGCAAGAAACTCGGCACGCCGGTTATCGAAACGCGCCGGGGCCATGGTTATTGCGTCACGCCGAGCGAGGGCGCCGCCTCGTGATCCCGAGCTCGCTGCGCGCGCGGTTCACCATTATCGCGGCTTGCGCGATCCTGGTCGCGCTGGTGCTCGCGGGCTTTGCCCTGACCTTCATTTTCGACGGCAATATCCGCGCCCGAGCCGTCGCCGAGGTGGGCGACGACCTGAGGACGCTCGCCGCCCATGCCCGTATCGCCCAGGACGGCCGGCTGGTCGTCGATATCGAGCTCGGCGATCCACGGTTCCGCACGCCTTACGGCGGCTATTACTGGCAGGCCGGCCGCGGCCAGACGGTCGAGCTGAAATCCCGGTCGCTGCTCGATTTCGTCATCGACTGGCGGCCGCAACCGCCGACCGGCAACGACGTCGCGATCTATGAACGGCCAGCCCCCGAGGGCCGGCGCATGTTCGTGCTGGAGCGGCGCGTGGTGGTGTCGGGCGGCGCGACGCCGACGATCGCCCGGATCGCCGTCGGCCTCGACCAGGGCGAGCTCGACGAGGCCCGCACCGCCTTCATCCAGTTCGCCGCCTCCTCGCTCGCGGCGCTCGGCATCGCGCTCGTCGCCGGCTTGTGGTTCGCCACGCAGACCGGCCTCGCACCGCTCCGGGCGCTGCGCGCGGCCCTGATCGAGGTGCATCACGGTCGCCGCACCACGGTCGAGGGCCGCTTTCCCGACGAGGTCCGGCCGCTGGTCGACGACCTCAATGCGTTGCTCCAGGCGCGCAATGCCGATCTGGTGACCGCGCGGGCCCGCGCCGGCGATCTCGCCCACGGCCTGAAAACGCCACTGGCCGTGCTGAGCTCGACCGCCCGGCATCTGCGCGAAACGGGACAGGCCGAAGCCGCGGCCGAGATCGACGGCGAGATCCAGCGCATGAGCCGCCACGTCACCCGCGAGCTGGTGCGGGCGCGCGCCGGCGTGCGCGCTTTCCGCCGCACCCATCCGACCCCGGTCGAGCCGATGGCGAAGACGCTCACCAAGGCGCTTGGCGCGTTGCCGAGCGCCCAGCCCATCACGTTCGAGATCGCGATCCCCATGAGCGCCACGGCGCCGATGGACGAGACAGACCTGACCGAGGTCCTCGGCAATATCATCGACAATGCGCGCAAATGGTCGCGCGGACATGTACGGATTTCGGCCGAGGAGGTGTCGGGCGGCGGTATCCGCATCAGCGTCGAGGATGATGGCCCGGGCTTGCCGGCCGACGACCACGGTTTCGAGATCGAGCGCGGGCGCCGGCTCGACGAACAGGTCGAGGGCTCCGGCTTCGGCCTCGCCATCGTCAAGGACCTGGTCGAGGCCTATGGCGGCGACCTGACGCTCGGCCGCTCGGCGCTCGGCGGCCTGAAGGTCGATATCACCTTGCCCTGAACGGCCTCAATAGGCGGCAAGGCCGGCCGCGAGCGAGACGCCGGCGGGCGCGGCTTCCAGCGTTTCGTAGTCGCCGCGCCAATAGACCAGGCCCGCCGCCTTGGCGCTGTTGCGGACCGCGACCACGCGGCCCAGCACGATGACGTGGGAATGCCGCTCGATCAGTTCCTCGACCTCGCAGTCGACGGCCGCCAGCGCACCCTCGAGGATCGGCGCCGCGCTTTGCAGCGTCGTCCATTCCGCGCCGCGATAACGCGCCGCGCCGCGCAGGCCGCCCTTGCCGGTGAAATTCTCGGCCACCTCACGCTGATCGGCCGCCAGCAGGTTGACCGCGAAATGGCGATAGCTGGCGATCACGGGAAAGGCCGAGGAGGTGCGGTTGACGCAGATCAGAATGGTCGGCGGATCCATCGACAGCGAGGTCGGCGACGTCGCGGTCAGGCCGGTCCGATCCTCGCCGATACCGGCGGTGATGACGCAGACACCGCCGGCGAGCTGGCGCATGGCATCGCGGAACGGCGCCGCGGCGGTTTCGGGCGGTCCGGCGGGCAGGGGCAGGGGCAGGGGCGAGAAGGCATTGGGCAGAGGCGAAAGGGCATTCATGGCGGACCTCGTCCGATCAGATCGTATATTCGGGTGCAAACGTTTCTTCGCGGATCAGCTTTTTCAGGATCTGCTCCTCGAGCCTGGCGAGCTCGACCGAACCGCGCCGGCGCGGCCGGGGCAGCGCGACCGCGATATCCAGCGCGATGGCGCCGTCCTCGATCAGGACGACCCGATCAGCCAGGGTGAGCGCCTCGGCGACGTCATGGGTGACCAGCACGGCGGTGAAGCCCTGTCGCTGCCAGACCCGTTCCAGCAATTGCTGCATCTCGATGCGGGTCAGCGCGTCGAGCGCGCCGAGCGGTTCGTCGAGCGCCAGGAACCGCGGCCGGCAGGCCAGCGCCCGGGCCAGGGCCACGCGCTGCTTCTGGCCACCGGACAGAACCGCCGGCCAGTCCCCGGCCCGGTCCTCGAGGCCGACGGCGGCGAGCGTTTCCAGCGCGCGCCTGCGCCCGTCGGCATGGTTGCGGTCATCGGCGAGCCCGACCTCGACATTGGCCAGCACCCGCGCCCAGGGCAGAAGCCTCGGCTCCTGGAACATCAGCCGGGCCAGGGCCAGGCCCGCCGGCGCCCCGGCCGGGCGACCGGTCTCCTGATCACCGAAATCGACCCTGCCGCTCGTCGGCGCGTCCAGGCCGGCGAGAATGCGCAACAGCGTGCTCTTGCCGCAGCCGCTCCTGCCGACGATCGCCAGGAACTGGCCGGCGGGGACGGCGAGATCGAGGTCCCGCAGCACCTTGGCCGGCCCGAAGCTCTTGGCCAGCCCGTTGACCGCGATGGCGACGCCGCGCGCCTGCCGGGCCAGCGCCGCCGGATCGGCGAACAGCCCGTCGAAATTCAGCGCCCGGGCCTGGATGGTTTTGGAAGGACCGCTCATGCCGCCGCCTCGACCCGGCGAAAGGCCGGATGCCAGGCCAGGCACCGGCGTTCGAGCAGGCGAACCGTCGCGTCGGCGAGCTTGCCGAGCGCCGCGTAAATGACGATGGCCAGCACGACGACGTCGACCAACATGAATTCGCGGGCGTTCATGGCCATGTAGCCAATGCCGGAACTGGCGGCGATGGTCTCGGCGACGATCAAGGTCAGCCACATGATGCCGAGCCCGTAGCGCAGGCCGACGAAGATCGACGGCAAGGCGCCCGGCAGGACCACGCGGCGGAACAGCTGCCAGCGCGACATGCCATAGGAACGGCCCATTTCGACCAGTTGCGGATCGACTGTGCGAACGCCGTGGAAGGTGTTGATATAGATCGGGAAAAACACCCCGAGCGCGGTCAGGAAGAGTTTTGCCTCCTCCTCGATGCCGAACCACAGGATAACCAGCGGAATCAGCGCGAGGTTCGGGATGTTGCGCAGCATCTGCACCGTCGTGTCGGTGAGTTTTTCCGACAGCGCCGAGAGACCGTTCAAAAGGCCGAGCGCGAAGGCGAGCGTGCCGCCGACCAGGAAGCCCGATGCCGCGCGGCGAAAGCTGACCGCGATATTGACGGCGAGCTCGCCGTTCAGCGTCAGGCGGATAGCGGCATCCAGCACCTCGCTCGGCGCCGGCAGGACATTGGCGGGAATGAGCCCCGCATGGGAGCCGAGCTGCCAGGCGGCCAGGATGACCAGCGGCAGGATCCAGGGGGTGACCGAGGACGCGAGGACGGCCTCCCGCAAACGCCTGCGATCCAGGCGCGGCAGGGCACGGCCAGGCGATCGGGCCGCCACATGACCAATATCGACCATGGCCGGCCTCACGACGCCGCGACGGCGACACGCACGCCGGTGCCGCTGACGCCGAATTCGCCGACCTTGGTATTGTGCAGCCCCTGCGGCGCGGCGCCGATGCCGAGGACCGGGAACAGCAGTTCGGCGACCTGATAGGCCTCTTCCAGGTGCGGGTAGCCGGAGGCGATGATGGTCTCGATGCCGAGCGCCTGGTAGTCGCGAAGCCTGGCCGCCACCGTTTCGGGGCTGCCGACCAGGGCCGTGCCGGCGCCACCGCGCACCAGGCCGATGCCGGCCCACAGGTTGGGTGCGATCTCGAGCTGGTCGCGGCCGCGGATCAATGCGCTCTGGCGCTTCTGGCCGATCGAATCGGATTCCTCGGCGAATTTCTTCTGCGCCGCCGCGATCGCCTCGTCCGGCAGCTTCGAGATCAGCTTGTCGGCTGCCGCCCAGGCCTCGGCATCGGTCTCGCGCACGATCAGATGGATACGCAGGCCGAATTTGACGGAACGGCCGCGCCTCGCCGCGCGGGTCCTGACCTCGTCGAGCTTCAGCTTGACCTGATCCGGCGTCTCGCCCCAGGTCAGGTAGACGTCGGCATGTTCGGCGGCGACGTCGAGCGCCGGATCGGACGAGCCGCCGAACCAGACCGGCGGCGCCGGCTTCTGCACCGGCGGGAATTCGAGCTTGGCGCCCTCGACCTGGATGTAGCGGCCGTCGAGATCGACTTTTTCGCCCTCGAGCAAGCGGCGATAGACCGACAGGAATTCGCTCGTATGGGCATAACGCGCGTCATGGGAAAGGTGAACGCCGTCGGCGGCAAGCTCGGCCGGATTGCCGCCGGTGACGATATTGACGATGAAGCGGCCCTGGCTGATCCGGTCGATGGCGGCCGCCTGGCGCGCGGCGAAGGTCGGCGAGGCGACGGCGGGGCGAAGCGCCACCAGGAATTTCAGGCGCTCGGTATGGGCGGCCAGCGCCGCCGCGGTGATCAGCGGATCGTCGCAGGCCTTGCCGGTCGGGATCAGCACGCCCTTGAAGCCGAGCCGGTCGGCGGCCTGGGTGATTTCCTTGAGATAGCGGAAATCCGCCGGCCGGTGGCCGGCGCTGGTGCCGAGATAGGAGCCGTCGCCACTGACCGGGATGAACCAGAACAGATCCAGCGGCTTCGGCGACGGCACGGCGGCATGAACGGTCATCGGGCTTGTCCTCGGAACGGGGTGGGCGGCGGGCTGGCCTGGGCGGTTGCGGAGCAGGGTCTTGGAGCCCCGGATCAGGTCTTGGGAGCCCAGGTCCAGACGATGTCGCGGACATTGACCGGCCGCGGGATCAGGCCGAGACGGCGAAACCGGTCGGCGACGCGCTGCTGCTCGGCGATGACCGTCTCGGTCACCGGCCCGACGCCGAATTCGGTCCGGTCGATGGCGCGTTGCCAGGAGTCGCGGTCGAGCCCGGTCGCCTGGGCGAGCAAGGTCGCGACCTCGCCGCGATGCCCCTCGGCCCAGGCGGCGACCTTGGCGAGCTCGGCGTTGATCGCGGCGACAACCGTCGGATGGCGATCGGTAAAGCCCCGGTTGGACAGGAAATAGGAGTTCTGCGCGACGATGCCTTTGGACAGGGACAGGATCCGTGTCCCTGGGATCTTCTCGGCAATGGCGAAATAGGGGTCCCAGATGGTCCAGGCGTCGATGGCGCCGCGCTCGAAGGCGGCGCGTGCATCCGCCGGGGCAAGATAGACCGGGGTGAAATCGCCATAGGCGATGCCGGCCTTCTCGATCGCCGCAATCGTCAGGTTGTGCGCGCTGGAGGCCCTGGCGAAGCCGATGCGCTTGCCCTTGAGCTCGCCGAGCGTGCCGATCAGCGAACCCGCCGGCAGCAGGATCGCCGCGCCATTGCCGGTCGATTCATTGGCGGCGGCGTAATAGAGATTGGCGCGGGCCGCCTGGGCGAAGATCGGCGGGGCATCGCCGGTCGGGCCGTAGTCGATCGATCCGACATTCAACGCCTCCAGCAAAGGCGGGCCGAACTGGAACTCGGTCCATTTGACCTCCACGCCCAGAGGTCCGAAGTGCCTCTCGAACAGTCCCTGATGCTTGGCGATCAACAGCACGCCGCTCTTCTGGAAGCCGATGCGCAATTCCCGCGGCAGCGCGGCCTGCCCGGTCTGAGCCAGGGCCGGGGCGGCGACAAGAGCCGATACGGTCGTCGCCAGAAAAGTCCTGCGCTGCATGATCGCGGTTTCCATCGAGCCAATATTCCGGCCCAACGATGGGAATGATCGAGACTTCAAGTCAATTCGTCTGATCTTTCCATTTTTTCGCGACTACGAGAACGTTGATCTTCAATGAAAAGGCCGGGCAATATTTATTTCTACCGAGGGATTTATTGTTCGCGAACCGCAAGGGAGGCGCTGTCGCGATGCTCCAATACGGCCGAGATAGGGAAAGACGGCCTTTCGCCCGATATTCGAAGAGAGGCGGCTCGGCGTTCGGCGCCGACACCCGGATCAAACCGAGGCGATCGACAGCACCTCGTCGCGATCATGCCGAAGCAGCACCAGAGGCAGGTCGGAGCGCGCGCCGATGTCCCGGGCGCTCAGCGCCTCGGGCCTGACATCGTCGGTCGCCGGACGCGCCGGCCGATCCGGATCGGGCTCCGCTTGAAGCGCTGGCGGCCGGGGACCGCCGGTCAATACCAGCCCCAGGGAAAAGGGGGCGAAATCCGGTCCAGATCCGCGAGCCGGCCATAATAGTGATCAAGGGCTTTTCTGATCCAGGCCATGATGGTCGCTCTCCCGGAGGCTGCGCGGCGGAGGGGAACAAAACGTACCCGATGCTCGATGCAACCCGCGCCTCAGTCAATTGGAACCATGTTCCGAATGTTCGGGCGGCGAGAGAACCGCATCGTGCAATTGCCGCCGGATGATGGAAAAACAGTTCTCGGCGATTTTCTCCAGAGATGGATTTTCTTTGACGCGAGATATTCACGATTGCTTTCTTCTGCCATCGGTCGCCCGACGAGATGATTGTTTTACCACCAGGATTTGACTTGATCTCGGCAGCCCCGCGGGTGTTCCCTCCCGGCTGGTGATCACGGCAACAGGCAGCGTTTCGCTCATGGCCAAAACACATCCCGCTTCGGGTTCCGTCATCAGGCTGCCGAGCGACACGGCGGATGCCGCGTGGCATCGGCTGCGCGCCGAGGCCGACCAGATCGCCGCCGGCAATCCCGAGCTCGCGACCTTGATGCTCCGCACCATCGGCCACGCCAAATCCTTCGAGGATGCGGTCGCCCGGCGGATTTCGGCGCGGCTGGCCAATGCCGATATTCCCGCCGACATCCTGCTGGATGCCTTCACCGAGGCCTTCAAACATTCCCACGCCATCGGCACCGCCATGCGGGCGGACGCGGCGGCGGTGATCGATCGCGACCCGGCGGCGAGCCGGCTCGCCGATCCCGTGCTGTTCTTCAAAGGCTTCCATGCCATTCAGACCCATCGTCTGGCCCATTGGCTGTTCGGTCAGGGACGCCGTGACTTCGCGCTCTATCTGCAGAGCCGCTCGTCCGAAGTGTTCCAGGTCGACATCAATCCGGCGGTGCCGATCGGCCGCGGCATCTTTCTCGACCATGCGACCGGCCTGGTGGTCGGCGAGACCGCGGTCATCGAGGACGATGTCTCGATCCTGCAGGACGTGACGCTCGGCGGCACCGGCAAGGAGACCGGCGACCGGCACCCCAAGGTCCGGCGCGGCGTGCTGATCGGCGCCGGCGCCAAGATCCTCGGCAATATCGAGATCGGCCGCTGCGCGCGGGTTGCCGCCGGCTCGGTGGTGCTGCACGCGGTGGCGCCGAACACGACGGTCGCAGGTGTGCCGGCAAAACCGGTCGGATCGGCCGGATGCGCCGAACCGGCCCGCTCGATGGACCAGATTCTCAGCCGCGAGGCCTATGAATCCTTCGTCTATGTGATCTGAGCCGCGCCAAGCGTCACAAGGCCTGGACCCGCGTGACACGCGGGGCTGTCGCCATTGGACATCATCAAGGATCATTCGCCGATGTGCGGCCAAGACCCTCGCCATAGCCATGGCGCCCACCAGCACGAGCAAGAGCACGAGCACGGCCATTCTCACGACCACGGCCACGACGACCGCTGGAAACACGACGGCGTCCGGGTCATTCCGGGCGATCAGCTCGACACCAATGTGCCGTCGACGCCGGGCATGAATCGCGCCGCGGCGATCAATTTCGCCCGGGTCGGCGCTCAGAAGCTGTGGGCCGGCACGGTGACGATCCAGCCGGATGCCAAGACCGGCGCGCATCACCACGGCCACCTGGAGAGCGTCATCTATGTGGTGCGCGGCCGCGCCCGCATGCGCTGGGGCGAAAATCTGCAATTCGTCGCCGAGGCGGGGCCCGGCGATTTCATCTTCGTGCCGCCCTATGTGCCGCACCAGGAGATCAATGCCAGTCCGGACGAGCCGCTCGAATGCGTGCTGGTGCGCTCGGACGGCGAAGCGATCGCGGTCAATCTGGAGATCGAGCCGGTCGAGAAACCCGAAAACGTACTCTGGATCGACCCGATCCATCGGGGCTGACCTGCGCTCCCCGCATTGGTGCGGC
Source organism: Phreatobacter sp. GW821-FHT04C01 (assembly GCF_059420385.1). Taxonomy (NCBI): domain Bacteria; kingdom Pseudomonadati; phylum Pseudomonadota; class Alphaproteobacteria; order Hyphomicrobiales; family Phreatobacteraceae; genus Phreatobacter; species Phreatobacter sp. GW821-FHT04C01. Next base: position 88,899 of record NZ_JBWKTP010000001.1, read on the forward strand.
GCAATAGCGACCCCTATGTCCCCAGCTCCAGATACCGCCCGGCCGCCTTGGCCGCGGCCTCCAACCGACGACAGGTTTCCCAATGAGTCATGACGCCAGCGCTTTGTTCACGCCGTTCAAGATCGGCGACCTGACCCTGCCGAACCGCCTGGTCATGGCGCCACTGACCCGCAACCGGGCGACGCCCGGGATCGATGCGCCGAACCGGCTCAATGTCGAATATTACGTGCAGCGCGCCTCCGCCGGTCTGATCATCAGCGAGGGAACCCAGGTCTCCCGCCAGGGCCAGGGTTATGTCTGGACCCCCGGCCTCTATAGCGATGAACAGGTCGCGGGCTGGCGCGCCGTGACCGACGCCGTCCACGCCGCCGGCGGCCGGATCTTCGCCCAGCTCTGGCATGTCGGACGCATCTCGCATGTTTCGCTGCAGGCCGGCGAGGCGGCCCCGGTAGCCCCCTCGGCGATCACCGCCAAGTCGAAGACCTATATCGAAACCGGCTTCGCCGAAACGTCGGCGCCGCGCGCGCTGGAAACCGCGGAGATCGCCGATGTCGTCGCCGACTTCGCCAAGGCCGCCGACAATGCGCGGCGCGCCGGCTTCGACGGCATCGAGCTGCACGGCGCCAACGGCTATCTGATCGAACAGTTCATCAAGGACGGCACCAACAAGCGCACCGACCAATATGGCGGCTCGATCGAAAACCGCGTGCGCTTCCCGCTCGAAGTGGTCGACGCCGTGCTGAAGGCCTTTCCTCGGGAGCGCGTCGGCATTCGCCTGTCACCGGTCAGCCCGGCCAATGATGCCTCGACCAGCGATCCGGCCGAAGTCTACGGCCACCTGGTCAAGGAGCTCGGCAAGCGCGGCATCGGCTTCATCCATGTCGTCGAGGGCGCCACCGGCGGCCCGCGCGACAATGCGCCGTTCGACTATGCCGCGCTCCGCAAGGCCTTCCCCGGCGCCTATATTGCCAATAACGGCTATACCCGCGAGCTCGCCATCGAGGCGATCGCCGAGGGCCGGGCCGATGCCATTGCCTTCGGCAAGGCCTTCATCGCCAATCCGGACCTGCCGGAGCGGCTGCGCGTCGGTGCGCCGCTGAACGAGGTCGAACGGGCCACGCTCTATGGCGGCGACGCCAAAGGCTATACCGACTACCCGGCACTGACCGAAGCCGCCGAGTAACTGTCCGGGCGATGAGCGCGGCACGGCCTGCCGCGCTCATCGCAGGCCCGCGGCGCTCAGGTGTCGTCGCCGGCGGGCTCGGCACGCGCCTCGCCTTCGCTCTTGCCCTGACGCCAATAGGCGACGGCCAGATGCTGGCTACGCTCGAGGCCGAGATCCTGGCGCCAATAGCGCCGGATCGCCTTGACGGTGGCGGCCTCGGCGCCGAGCCAGCCGAAACATGTGCCCTGCTGCGGCCATTCGACCGCTTTGACACGCTGCTCCAGCGCCGGCGACTGGCCGGGCGCCACGCCATTGCGGTGCAGCCAGACGATGTCGATCGCCGCCTTGCAGGCGATCGGCTGCTCGTCGCGGCCGTCTTCGACCTCGATGAAGGCGATGCCGCGTGCCGTCCCGGGCAGGCCTTCGAGCAGCCGCGCCATGGCCGGAAGCGCCGTCTCGTCGCCGGCGAAGAGATGCCAGTCGGCGGGCTGCAAGCGGCTGCCGCCCGGCCCGAGCATGCCGACCACCTGGCCCGGCTGCACCCGCGCCGCCCAGGCCGAAGCCACGCCCTCGTCGCCATGCATGACGAAATCGACGTCGAGTTCGCCGGCGGCGGCATCGACGCGGCGCACGGTATAGGTGCGCGAGCTTGGCCTGCGGCCTTCCGGCGGCCAGGCCGGACGACCGTCGCGGCCGGGCACCGGCCATTCCGGCGCCTCCAGTCCGGCCGGCGGGATCAACAGCCGGATATGCAGGCTCGGCGAATCGTACCGGCCGAGATCCGTGCCGGAAAAGGTAATGCGCCTGACATGCGGCGTCACATCGGCCCAGCCCTTCACCCGCATTTCGCGGAAGCTCGGCAGGACCGTGCCGCCGCAGCCGTCGCCGGTCCAGACGATCTCCGGCTTTTCCGCGGCCGCAAGTTCGGTCAGCCGCTCGGCCAGGACGAATTTGAGCGTGGAAAGCGCCTCTTCGTCGCGCGCCTCGGCGCGCATCAGCAGGCTGTCGGCCTCGGCGCGCATGGTGGCGAGGCCCCAGGGCAATTCGGCGCGGCCGGTCCGGGCGTCGCAGGTCGCGGTGAACAGGTCGAACTTGGCGATATCGGCGCAGAGCGCGGCGATATGAGCCTCGGCCGCGAGCGTTCTGACCCGGGCTTCCGAAATGAGAATGGCCATGATGCACTCCGATGTCGCAACCAGTGCGCTGTTCGTCAGGCACTCCCGTTGCTGTCATCAAGGCGCATAGCGAAGTCAAAAACAGCGTTCAACGGCTATCTTCTGGAATGATTTCAATTCGAAATCACCAAGTCATTACTTTGGAATAATACTATTCTGAATGATCGGGTCGATGACATGAAATGACGAGGCCAATTACGATCCGTGCCGGCCGATGCCTGCACGGACCGATGATACCCGGCCCGGCAGCCGGCTCAGGCGGAGACGGGCCGATCGGCGTCGTGCGCGACGCTGATGACCGTCAGCCGGTTGGGGTGGCCGCCCGGCCCGACCCATTCGAAGGACTGTCCCGGCGAAAGGCCGATAAGAGCGGCGCCAAGCGGCGTCATGACCGAAACCTTGCCTTCGGCAATATCGGCCTCGGCCGGAAAGACGAGCTGCACGCGCCGCTGCTGGCCGCCATGGGAGGTGAACTCCACCGTCGAGTGCATGCCGATCGCATCGCGCGGCAGCGCGTCCGGCGCGACGATGCGGGCGCGGTCGAGTTCGGTCAGCAGCGCCTCGGCGACCGCCGGCGAGCGATTGAGCGCATCATTGGCGAGCGCCGACAGCCGCTGATGGTCGAACTCGCTGACGACGATCGGGGGCAGGGCCTGGGTATGGGGGGTCGGTGTGGATGTGTTCATGGTCAAAACCTTTGGGGGGAATATGATTGAGGGCGCCGCGGCGGGACGCCGGCGGCAGTCGACCTCGGCTCGCTTCGCGCAAGGGCGGAATTCGAGCGGATTTGTCGTGCGGGATATGAAACCGCGCCCCGTCTCGGGGCGCACGCACGCCGAGCCGGGGCTAGGCGCCCAGCATGAGCTTCGCCCGAAGGGAAGCGTCTCGGTCAGCGGCGAACAGATGTTTCATGGCGTTGAATCTGGCGTGTCCGCCGCGTTTGTCAAGTCTGGCTGCAATCGGCCCCTGGCCCGGGCCGGACAACCATCGGCGGGGGGCACGGACGGCGCGGCCGGAAACGGCCGCCGGACAGAAGGAAGGCCGCCTTTCGGCGGCCTTCGATAGGCTCTGCGCGGAACAATTGAAGGGAGGTGCGAAATTCGCCACCCGGACCCTCGGAGAGGATCGATCAGCGCCGGCCCGGAATCGAGCCGCCGTTGCGCACACAGGACTGGTACATCGCGGCGCGGGTGCGCGAGATGCCCTGGTCGTTGCGGTCGCCGGGCACCGCGTCGACGACATCGTGCATGCACTTGGAAATCACCTGCGGATTGTTCCGCTGCCTTGCCGAGCGTGACTGGGCGTCGGCAGTGCTGACGAAGATCAGGACGGCGCCGGTCGACAGGGCTGCGATGGTCATCAGGGACTTGAAGGTTGGGCGAGCCATTTGGTCCTCCTCTTGGCGTGGCGACCTCATGAAGCGCTGGAATGGAACGGACTTCGATCAGGCAATACCTGAGCTCCGCTAGCAATAAATACCCAGGCGGCCTCAGGTAATGACCCGAGGACCGGCACCGGAAATTGTCGGGCATCCCATCCGCCATTCGGTCCGGAGCCGGCCATGGAGCCGGGATCGGCAATGACAGGGGGGCGGGGCGGACATGGCGCCGGCGCGCGGCGCGGCCGCGGGGGGCGAATGGCGCCGGGCGGTCGAAAGCCTAGAATTCGACCAGCTTGTTGCGCACCGCATAACGGATGAGATCCGCCATGGATTTCGCGCCAAGCTTGCGCATCGCGGTCGCCCGATGGGTTTCCACCGTCTTGACGCTGACGCCGAGCTGGGTGGCGATGCGCTTGTTGCTGGCGCCCTCGGCGATGAGTTGCACGGTCTCGCGTTCACGGCTGGTCAGGTGCGCCACGGATGCGGGGCCGCCGATGAAGCTCGCCAGCATGGCTTCGGACACACGGTCGGTGAAATAGGGGCGTGACATCGACAGGGCGCTGACCGCCTGGAGCAGATGCTCGTCGGCCTCGCTCTTCAGCAGGAAGCTGCGGACGCCGGCGCGCAGGACGTCGCGCATGAGGTCTTCGCTGTCATGCTGGGTGAACATCAGGATCTGGATCCGCGGCAGGACCTTGCGGACCTGCTTCACCACTTCCAGGCCGTTCAGCCCGGGCAAGGAATAGTCGATGATGGCGATATCGGGCTTTTCCTGGATCGCTAGGCGCACGGCTTCGAGGCCGTCGGCGGCCTCCGCGCAAATGTCCCAGCTGCCGCGCGATTCGAGCAGGCTTCGGATGCCGCGACGAACAATCTCGTGGTCTTCGGCCAAGAGTACCCGCGCCATGACGATGCTCCTACCCGCGACGCAAATGGCTCGTCGTTGCCGACCGGGCTGCCGTTTGCCGGGGCCGCGTCCGCCTCGGCCGGTGTCAGGGGCACGCCACGCGCGCCGATCCGGACAGACCGTGAGAGCCGCGCGCCCTCATCGATGTAGCAACCGCATGGCGGCATCGGGTTCGACGGCGCCCAAGCCCGGCCGCCTGTGTCGCCGGCACTCTGTCATGGCACGAACCCGGCCGGGGCCGGTCCGTGTCCGAAGCCGCCGGTTCGGCCGAACAAGGGGAAGCCGCCTCGTGGCGGCCTCCAGTTGGGAGGTCTCCGATGGCCGGGCACCGCAGGGCTGGACGCCCGTCGGCTCGCAACAGCGATTCCGGCGGCGTCTTGTCAGCGTCGGCCGGGGATCGTGCCGCCATTGGCAACGCAGGATTGGTACAGCATGGTGCGGCTTTCGGCGACGCCGGTATCCTCACGCGAACCGGGAACCGCGTCGACGACGTCATGCATGCATTTGGACTGGATCACGGCATTCGACCGGTTCGGCACCGTTGCCGACTGCGCGTTGGCGCTGCCGGCGAACAGCATGACGGCTCCGACGGATCCGAGCGCGAGCGAAGACAGAGACCTGAGAGCGAGACGAGCCATGTGGTCCTCCTTTGGGGTTGGCACGACCAATGAAGCTCTGAAACCGGTTCGCATCGATCAGGCGATACCCGAGACCGGCTGAGAATATTCCTGAGCAGGCGGCAGGGGATCTCCTGAGAAGCCTTGCGGCGACCGACGCCGCCGCCTGCGGGCGACCGGCTTGCACCGATACTCTAGAAAACCTCTAAGCTATTGATGTTGCGTCCATAATCTTCTCCGGTGTAAATGCCCCGGTCATTCCGGTTCCGAGCTCATGAACGTGGCCGATTCCGTCAGCCTTGCCGACGACGACCTGCTGAACCGTGCGATCGAGGCGCATTATGCCGAGATCAAAGCCGCCGTGCGGCGGCGCGGCCATTCCCGGTCGACCGCGTCGGACGTGGTGCATGACCTCTATATCAAACTGGCCGAACAGCCCGATGTGCTGAAAGGCAAACGATCGATCGGCGCCTTTCTTTGCCGCGCGGCGATCAATCTGGCGATCGACCGGCTGCGCCGGACCCGCTTCGAGGAACGGCTGTTCTCCGGCACGGAAACCGAAGCGCTGACCGTCGCGGCCGATACCGCCGCGCCGGACCATGGCCTTGAGGTCGAAGCGCGCCTGATCGCACTGCGCGACGCCATCGGCGAACTGCCCGCCCGCCGGCGCGCGGTGTTCATCCTTCACCGTCTGCATCGGATGACGCCGGACGAGATCGCCCGGCGCCTCGGCATTTCCCGAAACATGGTCGACCGCCATTTGCGGCGGGCGCTGGCCCATTGCCTCGATCGTCTGTTCCAGATGGATTAGGAGTCCTCCGGCGAGGGGCTCATTCGTCTCCTTGTTGACGAGACATGTCGGTCGGGAGCCGCGATGACGGCCAGGGAAACAGCGCGGACACGGCAGCGGCGCCACAGGCAGGCGGCCGACTGGTTCCTGCGCAACCAGGAATCGGGCCGGACGACCGATGCCGCCTTCCTGGCCTGGCTGAACGGCGATGCCGGCAACAAGGCCGCCTATGAGGCCGCCGAGCGCATGATGGGCGAGGCGCGCGGCGCCATCCTGACCGATCCCGCGCTGCGGGACTTCGAGGTCGAGGCCGGCGGACGGCGGGTCGGCCCGGTGATTCTTTCGGCCCTGGCGATCGGGCTTGCCGGCAGCCTGTTCCTGCTCGCCGACGGCCCCATGCGGCTGCGCGCCGACGCCATGTCGGGCACCGGCGAGATGCCGGTCATCACGCTGGCCGATGGGTCGACCCTGCAGCTCAACGCGTCCTCGGCGGTGGCCTATGACTTCACCGCCACGGCGCGGACCGTGACCTTGCTGCGCGGCGAGGCCTTCTTCCAGGTCGCCCGGGACATCGGCCGGCCATTCGTCGTCGCCGCGCGGGGCGGTCGCATCACCGCGCTCGGCACGGCCTTCGACGTCCGCCTCGGCGATGACGCGACCGATGTCACCGTCACCGAACATGCGGTCACGCTGACCGCATCCGGGCCGATGGTGCGGCTGGAGGAGGGCCAGCGCGCGGCCTACCGGCCCGACGGGACCATCGGCGAGATCCGGCCCGCCGACATGCTCGCGACCCTTGCCTGGCGCCGCGGCCAGCTCGTCGTCGACAACGCGACCGTGGCCGAGGTCGTCGCCGAAATCGGCCGGCATTTCCGCGGCCGCATCGTGATCACCAGCGCCGCGCTGGCCGAACGGCGCGTCAGCGGCAGCTTCGCCATCGTCGATACCGCCGCCGCGCTGGCCTTCCTGGAGCAGAGCCTGGGCATATCGTCGCTCCGGCTCGGCCCGCTGATCCTGCTGCGCGGCTGACCGCCCACATTTTCCGGGCGCCGCGAGTCCTCGACCCGGACCCTCGTTCGTCACCCCAGTGAGCGGCCCATTCAGGGCCGCATCGCGGATCGAGACGCGACGCCTTGAACGTCGCTGCTGGGGGCATTGATGGTGACGAGTGAAGGAGCGATGCGCGGGCGAGCGCATCATACGGGGCATCTGCGTCTCGCCCTGCTGACCGGCACGATGCTGGCGATGTCGGGCCTTGCGCCGGCCGGCGCCCAGACGAGGACGACCGCCCCGATGGCCGCGCGCGCCATTGCCGTGCCCGCCGGCCCGCTGACGCCGGCGCTCAATCGCCTGGCCGTCCAGACCGGCCTGCAGATCCTGTTCGACGCCAGATTGGCGACCGGCAAGGCGACGCGGGGCGCGCAGGGAAACCTGACGCCGGCCCAGGCCCTGTCCGCCGTGCTGGCCGGGACCGGCCTGTCGGCACGCTCGGCCGGCGTCAATGCGGTCACCATTGTCGGCGCGGCCGGCGCGGCCGCCGGCGCCACCCCCGACGGGGCCATCGCCCTGGATACGATCGACGTCTCGGGCGGCCGCGGCCCCTCGGCGGCGGACGAACCGTTTCAGACCCCGGGCTCGTCGGCCCATATCTCGCGCGAGCAGATCCAGCGTGTCCCGCCCACCTCGCTCGGCGACATGTTCCGCGAGACCCCCGGCGTCATCTCCGCCGGCGGCCGGACCGGTTCGGGCCTCAACCTGAACATTCGCGGCCTGCAGGGCATGAACCGGGTGGCGACGCTGGTCGACGGCACGCAGCAGAGCGGCTCGCAATATATCGGCTATCGCGGCCAGACCAGCAGCGTCTATATCGATCCCGACCTGATCGCCGGAATCGACATCATCAAGGGGCCGAGCGACGGCCCCTACGGTTCCGGCGCCATGGGCGGCGTGGTCAATATGCGCACGCTGGAGGCGCGCGACATCGTCCGGCCCGGCCAGACCTATGGCGCCCGCCTGATCGCCGGGCTCGGCACCAATACGGTGGCGCCCGCCATCGGCTCGACCTCGGTGCGCACCGATCGCGACGGCTTCTTCAACGGCGCCTCCTTCAACGGCAGCCTGGCCGCCGCGGTCATGACCGACCGCTACGAGTTCCTGACCGCGGTGTCGCGCCGCCGGTCCGGCAATTATTTCGCCGGCACGACCGGTGCGACGACCTTCACCAGCTATCCGCCGTTTTCGGGACCGACCCAGGTGCCGCTCTCGCCGATCCGGCCGGGCCAAGAGGTGTTCAACACCTCGGAGGATTCGCTGTCGATCCTGACCAAGGCCAAGCTGATCTTCGGCGAGGGCCAGTCCCTGGAATTCGGCTTCACCCATTACGAGAACCGGCGCGGCGAGATCAACGACATCGATCTCGTCTACAGCAACTGGTTCGTCGCCCGGCAATATAACCTCAGCAAGACCGCGACCAACACGTTCACGCTGCGCTACGCCTATGATCCCGGCGACAATCCCTATCTGAACCTGCGCGCCAATCTCTGGTTCACCGATTACAAGAGCGACCGCTATTCCGCCGGCACCGTGCTGAACGACCTGAGCGGCATCCTGCCGATCCAGACGCTTGGCAGCGAGGTCTGGAACCGCTCGCAGTTCCGCACGCCGTTCGGCCGGCTCGACCTCGATTATGGCGTCCAGCTGACGCGCGAGGCCGCCTATGGCCTGGATTTCGGCATGCGCAATTACCCGGGCGTCGGCTGGCTCTATAATGGCGCCGACCCGGGCGGCACGCGCTTCACCGGCGGCCCGTTCAGCCGGGCGAGCCTGAAGCCCACCGACTGGCTGACCCTGGCCGGCGGCCTGCGCTACGACTATTACAGCCTCGACGGCAAGGACCGGCCGCTGTCGCAGATCGAAACCGCCCATCAGAGCGCCGGGCGCCTCAATCCGACCGCCAGCATCACCATCGAGCCCTGGCAGGGGCTGCAGGTCTTCGGCCAATATAGCCAGGGCTGGCGCCCGCCGAGCCTGCGCGAAACGACCTTCCTGCTGGGCGGTCCGGGCGCCATTCTCGGACCCAATCCGAACCTGAAACCCGAAGAGGCGCGCAATGTCGAGTTCGGCGCCAATGTCTCGCGCAACGGGATTTTGACCGACAATGACCGGCTGCGGCTGAAGATCGCCTATTTCAACAACAATTACGACAATTACATCGTCCGGCTGCGCGACCCGCAATTTCGCTTCAGCTATATCTGGGGGAATATCGAAAAGGCGAAATTCGAAGGCTACGAGATCTCCGGCAGCTATGACGCCGGCCTGATCTTCGTGCAGGCTGCCTTCAATCTCTACACCAACATCAAATATTGCGCGGCCGGCCAGCCCTGTACCGGCCTCGGCATCGGCACCGACTATGGCGCCAATTACATTCCGCCGAGATATTCCGGCAGCGTCACGCTGGGCGCGCGCCTGTTCGACGAGGCACTTGTCCTCGGCACCCGGGTCACCTTCGCCGGCGAACGCGCGGGGTCGGCGCCGGGCGCGTTCATCCCGGCGACCGTCTGGCCGGCCAGCACGGTGGTCGATCTGTTCGGCAGCTACAAGATCAGCGAGAATCTCAAGCTGAACGTCAGCGCGTCCAATATTTTCGACCGCTATTACCTCGAACCGCTGACGATCTCGTCCGTCCCGTCGCCGGGGCGCACGGTGAAGGCCGGCATCGAAGCGCGCTTCTGAGCGATCGCGCCGAAGGCCGGGGCCCCATCGCGCGGTCCCGGCGGCTTAAGGACGAGGCGCGCGGCCGCGGCACGCGCCCCGCTCCCTGCCCGGTCGCGCTCTGCTCTCGGGCTCTGTCCAAACGACCGCGAACCATGCCGTGGGCCGGGCGATGCCCGCCGGATGGGGGTCTGGCGGATATGGTCGAATGACATAATCTGCGGCATCGGCCCCTGCCCGCTCCGGCGGCGCGGCCAGGCGAGACTATTAAAAACGACGAACCCCTGGCGCGTGGACATCATCGCCTCGCGCGCCTAGGGAAGAGCCTCGAACCGTCAATTTTTCAATTGATCCGCAAATTCGTCACATAATCCAACCCGAGAGCCTTTCGAATGTCCGCCGCGCCCACCGACAGCGACATGATCTATCCGATCCTGACCCCACCTGAATCGGGCCAGGTCATCGAGGTCGCGCCGGGCATTCTCTGGACGCGGCTGCCCTTGCCGTTCCGGCTCGATCACGTGAACATCTATCTGATCGAGGATGGCGACGGCTGGGCGGTGCTCGACACCGGCATCGACGACGCGGTGACCCGCGCCGCCTGGGAAGCGCTGGTTGCGGGCCCGCTGAAGGGCCGGCGCCTGACCCGCCTGATCGTCACCCATTTCCATCCCGACCATATTGGCCTGGCGGGATGGCTCGCCGAGCGCTTCGAGATCCCGCTGGTCACCAGCCAGACCTCCTATCTCAGCTGCCTCAACATATCGCTCAGCCCCAATGCGCTCGATGCCAAGCTCTACCGGGACTTCTATCTGAGCCACGGGCTCGGCGCCGAACTGACCGAGCTGGTCGCCACCCAGGGCAATGAATATCTCCATATGGTCGCCAATCTGCCCGGCACCTTCCTGCGCATCGTCGGCGGCGACACCATCACCATTGGCGGCCGGACGTTCTCGGTCCTGGTCGGCGACGGCCATGCCGCCGAGCAGGTCATGCTGCATTCGCCGGCCGACAAGATCCTGTTCGTCGCCGACCAGGTGCTGGCCAAGATTTCGCCCAATGTCAGCGTCTGGGCGGTCGACCCGCATGGCGATCCGCTCGGGCTGTTCATCAGGTCGCTGCGGCGGCTGCGCTCAGAGATCCCCGAGGACACGCTGGTGCTGCCGGGCCACCAGCTGCCGTTCTACGGCATTCACGTGCGCAGCACGCAGCTCATCGCGCATCACGAGTCGCGCTGTTCGGCGCTGCTGGAGGCCTGTCGCGAAGCGCCGCGCTCGGCCGCCGACCTGATCCCGATCATCTTTCCGCGCAAGCTCGACGCGCACCAGACGAGCTTCGCCTTCAGCGAAGTGCTGGCGCACGTCAATTACACGCTGAACCAGGGTGAGCTGGTGCGCGACGGCAAGCGTGGCGGCGTCGAATATTTCACCGCCGGCTGAGCCGTGCCCGATCAGGCGGCGGCCTCCAGGCTCGCCTCATTGGCCTTGAGAACCACGGCGTGATCGAGCGACAGCACGATCTCGACCATCGATCCCGCCGGCCGTTCATCGATGATCTGGCCACCGGCGACACGCATTTCGATCGGCCCGAGGCCATCGGCCTCGACCCGGGTGATGGTGTGCGTGCCCTGGTAGATATGCGAGATGACCTTGGCCGGGACCACATTGGCCCGCGGCCTCGACGCGTCGGCGATCGCGATGTTTTCCGGCCGGACGAAGACGCGGACATCCTCGTCGTCGTTGGGCATCACGCCGGACAACCCTTCGGCGGTCAGGGTCAGCGATCCCGGGAAGCCGAATGACATGGACGTGCCCTGGCGCCGCAGCCGGGCCACCGGCAGGCGGTTGATCTCGCCGATGAACGAGGCGACGAAACCGTTTGCCGGCCGGCTGTAGAGCTCCAGCGGCGCCGAGATCTGCTGGATCTCGCCGCGGCTCATGACCACGATGCGATCCGACATGCTGAGCGCCTCGCCCTGGTCATGGGTGACGAAGATCGTCGTCAGCCCGGTCTTTTCGTGCAGTTCCTTCAGTTCGAACTGCATTTGCGTGCGCAGGTTCTTGTCGAGCGCCGACAGGGGCTCGTCGAGCAGCAGCACGCGCGGGCCGAAGGCAATGGCGCGCGCCAGCGCGATGCGCTGCTGCTGGCCGCCCGACAATTGCTTGACCCGGCGTTCGCCCATGCCCGACAGCTTGACCATGTCGAGGGCACGCTCGACATCGCGCGTGATGGTCTGCCGGTCGAGCTTGCGCATGCGCAGGCCGAAGGCGACGTTGTCGAACACGCTCATATGCGGAAACAGCGCGTAGTTCTGAAACACCATGCCGGTGTCGCGCAGGTGCGGCGGCACATTGGTGACGTCGCGGCCGTCAATGTTGATCTGCCCCGAGGACGCCGCCTCGAAACCGGCGATCATGTTGAGCAGCGTGGTCTTGCCGCAACCGCTCGGCCCCAGCAAGGTCAGGAATTCGCCGCGCCGGATCGACAGCGACACCTGCTTGACGGCGGTCACCGCGCCGTAGCGCTTGGCGACATTGTTGATCTCGACGGCGTTTTCGGGTTGCTTCTTCGGCAGGGCGGCCTGATCGGTCACGTTGCTTCTCCCGTCTTCTTCAGTGCGACTCGATCGCAAGAACGCGCTTCAATCCCAGGACCTTGTCGACGAAGAACATCCCGAGCGTCGTCGAAATGATCAGGATCGACGAAATCGCGGCGATGGTCGGGTCGGTATATTCGCGAACATAGGTGTACATCGCCACCGGCAGCGTCTGGGTCGCGTAGCTGGTGACGTAGAGCGATGCGGTGAATTCGGTGAACGACAGGATCGCGGCGACGATCCAGCCGCCGACAATGCCCGGGACCAGCAGCGGCAGCGTGATCTTGCGCAGGACGTTGACGGGCGAAGCCCCCAGATTGGCGGCGGCGCGTTCCAGCGAGGTATCGATATTGGCAAGGCTCACATAGACGCTGCGGGTGACGAAGGGCAGCACCAGGACGGCGTGGGTCAGGATGACGATGGCATAGCCATTGGTCAGGTCGAGCATCGAGCCGAGCAGCAGGAAACCGAAGCCGGTGGTGAAGCGCGGAATGATCAGCGGCGAGGACAGGACGAAATCCAGCAGGTTCCGGCCGATGAAGGCAAAGCGGTTGGTCACATAGGCCGCGGCGATGCCGACCAGCGAAGCCAGCGTCGAGGCGAATACCGTGACGATGATGCCGTTGTAGAACGAGGTCCGGAAATCCTCATAAGCGAAGGCGCGTTCGTACCAGCGCAGGGAAAAGCCCTGCGGCGGGAATTTCAGCACTTCGGTCGGATTGACCGAGGTCATGATGACGACCACCGCCGGCATCGTCAGAAACACCAGGATCGCCGTGACCAGGATCCAGAACAGCGTCTTTTGCACGGCCGATCCCTCCCTATTGCTGCGCCACGCGGCGCTCGAGGCGCGACACGAACGGTTGAATGACGGCCAGGCTGCCGACCGCGGCGATGAAGGCGACCACGCTCAGCACGGCGGCCAGCGGGAAATTGAATGACGACAGGCCCTGCAGGTAGACCAGGTTGGAGATCATCAGGACCTTGCCGCCGCCGATCAGCTGCGGCGTGGCGAAGGCGCTCATCGTCCAGGCGAAGATCACCACCGTTCCCGCGATGATGCCGGGCATGGTGAGCGGCACCGTGACGCGCCAGAACACGGTGAGCGGGGCCGCGCCGAGATTGGCGGCGGCCTTCTCATAGTCGCGGTTGACGTGCCCGATGGCGGTGGCCAGCAGGATGATCATCACCGGCATGGAGAAATGCACCAGCGCGACGACGACGCCGAGCTTGGTGTACATGAACTGGAACGGTTTCGAGATCAGCCCGAGCGCCAGGAGGCCGGAATTGATGAAACCCTCGGTGCCGAGCACCAGCATCCAGGCATAGGTGCGCACGATTTCGCCGGTGAACAGCGGCGTGATCGCCAGGATGACCAGCAGGGTCCGGAGCCATTCCTGCCGCGTGCGGACCAGCGCATAGGCGACCGGATAGCTCAGCAGCAGGCAGAACACCGCGGTCAGGAAGCTGATCAGGAAGGTGTCGAGGATCACCCAGAAATAGAGCGGGCGGCCGATGCGGGCGAAATTGTCCAGGGTGAAGCCGCCGGTATTGAGCGAGCCCGGGACGAATTCGCGGAAGCTGTACTGAAACACGCTGGCAAGCGAGGCGACCACCGCCAGGCCCACGAGAATGCAGGGGGTTACGAAGAACCACCAGATTTGACGATCTGTCATCGAACGGCGCCTTGTCTGCCGCTCCGCCCTCGAGCCGGGCGAAGCGGATCTGCGTTTGGCCGGCAAATCCCGTCAGCGGGTCATGTTTTCGGTGAACCAGGACTTCCATTCGGGCAGCAGCTTGGCGCGAATCTCGTCGTCGACCAGGATATGTTTCTTCAACTGGTCCTCGGTGGTGACGATGCCGGGCAGCGCCGCCAACTCGGCGCTGATATGCGCCTTGCCGGTCATCGGCGAGCACCGGTAGATGTCGCAGAGCTTCGACTGGACGTCGGGATCGAGCGCGGTGTTGATGAATTCATGCGCGGCATCCGCCATGCGCGTGCCGGCATTGATGCCGATCGCGTCGATGCCGACGACGCCGCCTTCCTTGGGCACCACCAGCTTGATCGGAATGCCGAGCTTCATCTGGTGATAGGCATTGATCGACAGGATGACCTGGACCGGGGTCTCGCCGGTCTTCATCAGCTCCTGCGAGGTCGCGTCCGACTGGTAGAAGGCCTTGATGCTGGGTTTCAGCCGCTCCAGGAGCGGCACGCCCTTCTGCCAGTTCCTGGCATCGCCGCCCGACAGCAGGGCCGCGACGATGATGATGTGGCTCGGGTCGAAATCGGGCAGGCCGAGCTTGCCTTTCACCGGCTCGCCCCAGAGGTCGCTCCAGCTGGCCAGCGAGAAGCCGGCCGGCATCAGGTCGGTGCGGAATGCCGGGGTGAAGACGTAGGAATAGAGCCCGACATGGAAGGGGCTGCGCAAGGCGGACCCATAGGCGTCCTTCAGATTGGGAACCTTCTGGGTGTCGAGCGGCTGGAACAGCTTGTCGGCGACGTAGAGATGGGCGACGTGGCTGGTGGTCAGCGTCAGGTCGGCCTCGGGCCGTCCGGCCGCGACCTTCGCCTTGGTCAGCCGGTCCATGGTGCCGCCGGTGATGAAGTCGACCTGCAGGCCCGCGCGCTTGGTGAATTCGGTGGCGATGGCCTCCTTGGCGCCGTCGCGCCAGTTGCCGCCCCAGATGCTGACGACGATCCGGCGCGCCTGCGCCGTCGCAATGTTCGGGCTGGCCAGCACGGCGGCGGCGGCCATCAGGCATTGTCTGCGTGTCGGCATTGTCTTCCCCTGGTGTTGGTTCCGCGCAAGGTCACGGGTTTCCCCTCCCAGCGTCGGCCTCCGCATCTTTTTGGCGCGCCGCCGCGCATTCTCGGCCGGCGGCGTTTCGGCGGCAGCGTCCGCCCTCGGGTGAAACCGTAGCACGGCGCTCTTGTTGTATGCAATATCGTCAAAGATGTATTCTCGATCGAATCTACTGCATACCCAGAAACCATTCGGTCACGCCGAGGCCGCGGCCCGGCCTTCGGCCGTGGCCAGCAGAGGCACCGGTTTGCGGTTGTCGAAAAAGGCCACGCGCTCCCGTCGGCACAGGCAATCCGGGCGGATAGCTCGCGCGCGGGTTCGCGAGACCGGCCTTCGCCACGTCGACGGGAGTAGCGCGCATGGCTGAATGGCAGATCCCCGGAGCTGAGCGGGCTGGCCTGGGCGCACACCGCGGCCGCCGGCCCAAAACCGCGACGCGACGGGCTTGCCGGCCATGGCGTGGTCAGGCCGGCGGAACCGGTGGCGGCCGGGCTGGCCGCAGGCTACAGCACCTGCGCCAGGAAGGCCTGCAGGCGCGGGCTGGCGGGGCTGGCGAAGAACCGCGCCGTCGGCGCCTCTTCGACGATCTCGCCCTTTTCCATGAAGATGCAGCGATGCGAGACGCGGCGCGCGAAGCCGAGTTCATGGGTGACGCAGACCATGGTGATGCCGGTCGATGCCAGGTCCTCCATGATGCGCAGGACCGAGCCGACCGATTCCGGGTCGAGCGCCGAGGTCGGCTCGTCGAACAGCATGATGCGCGGCTGAAGGCAGAGCGCGCGGGCAATCGCCACCCGTTGCTGCTGCCCGCCGGAGAGCTCGCCGGGATATTTCCCGGCCTGATCGAGCACGTTGACCTTCTGGAGATATTCGCGCGCGACCTCGTCGGCCTGCGCGCCGGGCATGCGCAGCGCCAGTTTCAGCGCGAAGGTGCAGTTGGCCAGCACGGTCATGTGCGGAAACAGGTTGAAGTTCTGAAACACCATGCCGAGCTCGCGCCGGACCCGGGCGATGCTCGCCGGCTTGTCGACCAGCGCGATGCCGTTGACGTGGATCGTGCCGGAACTGTGCTGTTCGAGATGGTTGAGGCAGCGGATGAGGCTCGATTTGCCGGAGCCCGAGGGGCCGCAGAGCACCAGGATTTCGCCGTTGGCGACCTCGAAGCTGATATCGCGCAGGGCGTGGAACGGCCCGTAATATTTGTTCAGGGCGCGGACCGAAATGGCCATCGGCGCGGCATCCCCGTCGGTCGTGCCTGATTTCATCAACATGCCTGTATCCATGGGACGGCGACTTTCCACGGCCTGGCCGGTCCGAAGGCGGACGCCGGTCATTGCCTGACGAGATGACGATTGAGCCGGCGGTCGGCGGCGTTGAAGGCCAGCCGCATGACATTGATGATCGACCAGTAGATCGCCGCCGCCGTGACCAGGGGCGTGAAGGGGTCATAGGTGTAGTCGAACACCGTGTTGGCGGCGGCGGTGAGGTCGACAATGGTGATGGCGCTGACCGCCGAGGTGCTCTTGATCATGATCAGCAGCTCGTTCTGATAGGCCCTGAGCACATAGCGGGCGGCCATCGGCAGGCGCAGCCGCAAGAGCGTCTGGCGCGGCGTGAGGCCGAGCGCACCCGCCGCCTCGATGGTGCCGGCCGGCACCGCGGCGAGCCCGCCCCGGACGATTTCGGCCATGTAGCCCGAATGGGTCAAAGTCAGGCCGAGCCAGGCACAGACATAGGCATTGGAGAACAGGACCCACAGGAAGGTGTCGCGGATCACCGAAAACTGCGGCAGGCCGCTATAGATGAGATAGAGCAGGACGAGGCTCGGAACGCCGCGGAAGAACCCGATATAGGCGGCCGCGGCGATGCCGCCGGCGCCCGGCTTCAATCGGGCCAGGGCGATCGGGATCGACAGCAGCAAGCCGAGGACGAGGACCGGCAGCAGGACGATGAAGGTCGTCGCCGTTCCCGCGAGCAGCGTCGGCAGGCTCTGCCAGGCAAGCGCTACATCATAATGCACGGGCTGCCCCCGACGCTGCGACGGGCTTCACGCCGCGGTTCGCCCATTTTTCGATGCGCTGGGCGGTGAAATAGGTCAGCCCGGTCATGGCGAGGAAAAAGGCCGAGGCGAGCATGTAATAGACGAAGGGCTCCTTGGTGACGCCGGAGGCGAGCCGTGCATAGGCCATGATTTCCTTCAGCCCGATCAGCGAGATCAAGGCGGTGTCTTTCAGGACGACGATCCACATGTTGGTCATGCCTGGCAGGGCGAGCCGCAGGACCTGCGGCAGGATCACCTGGAACCAGGTCGACAGGCGCGGGATGCGCAGGGCCTTGGCCGCTTCGAATTGCCCCGGCGGGACATTCAGGATGGCGCTTCTGATGAGATCGGCGAGATAGGCGCCATAGACCAGGCCGAGCGCCACGACCGCGGCCATGAACGGGCTGACCTCGACCTTGACCTGCAGGCCGGCGAGCCCGAACAGGCTGCCGATCATGCCCGACCCCGCGTAATAGAACAGGAAGGCGACCAGCAGCGACGGCACCCCGGTGAAGATCGAGGCATAGACCTGCCAGATGGCTCCGAGCACCAGCCTGCGCTTGAGCGTGGCGAGCGCGAAGAGAGTGCCGATCAGCAGGGCCAGCAAATAGGCGAGCACGGCGACCTGGATGGTCACCAGCGCGCCCATGCCGAGCTGCTGCACGAAGCCCATCAAAGGCATCGGGATCACCATGTTGTGGGGAACTGAAACCTATGGCGTGCCGGCCTTGGCCGGGCCGCGGCCAGCGGTGCCGCGGCCGCCGGCGTCCTACCGGCAGGCGGCCTCTTCCGGCAGCAATTCCACGGTCATGAATTGCCGGCGCAGCCGGGTGAAGGTGCAGTCGGCGATGATCGTGCCGAGCGTCGCGTTCATCCGCTCCATCAGCGCCGTGCTTTCCTTGCGCGCGAGCCAGCTCGAACCCTGCTCGCCGCCGCCGGTCCACAGATCGCCGCCGGCGAATTCCCAGCCCTGGCCGGCGGGTTTGGTCAGGAATTCATTGGTCCAGCTGATCTTGGGCCCGAGCGTCATGTCGAGGCGTCCGGCCTGCAGGTCGAGGCGGATCTGATCGGGATTGTCGTAATAGACGACCTCGACGGCATTGCCGAACTGCTCGGTGACATATTTCGCCTGGGCCGAGCCGCGCTGCAGGCCCATGCGCACGCCCCGCAGTCCTTCGCGGGTAAAGGCATAGGTCCGGCCGGAGCGCACCACATAGGAATCCGGATTGAACAGCACCGGCCGGCCGAACAGCACCTTGGCCAGACGTTCGGGCAAGGGCTTGGTCTGGCTGACCACCGCGTCGAGCTTGCTCTGCAGCAGCGCCGGAATGAGCGCCTTGAAATCCATCACGACGATTTCGCATTCGACATTCATCCGCCGGCACATTTCACGCGCCAGCTCCGGTTCGAGCCCGGTCAATCGCCCGCTGGGATCGACCATGCTGAAGGGCGGGTAGCTGCCCTCATTGCCGAGCACCAGCTTTTCCGCCGAGGCCGACCAGCTCACGCCGGTGGCGAGCGCGACGACGGCCAGTCCTCGCAGAAACCCTCGAACGCCCTGAATCATGTCTCTCCCTCCCTCTGCCTGAAAAACGCACGACGGATCCCGGGCCGCTCGTCGAGCAGCTCCTTCGGGCCTCGTCGGCCTTCGATGCGACATCGTCAGTTGGCGGCATCCGCTGGCCGGAAACCCGACCGGGGTGCACGGCCCCTATGGCCCCGCGACGCCGTCTCACCCAGGCTTTCCCAAGGTCGCGGCATCGTCATTTGTCAGGAGCGTATACCAGGTTATTTTTAATGTCTACAATAGAATTATGATTGCACACAATTTCTGCGAGCAGCGCTTTCGGCTGGTTATGGAAGCGGCAATTATTCCCTCGCACGACGGGAGACGCCATCCGATGCCGGCAAGATGGCTTAAGCCGGCGGCACAGGCCTTCGGAACGGGAGGCCGAAAAGACCGCCCGGCGCGAAAGCCTCAGCCATGAAATCGGCGAACAGCCGGACCGCCGGCCGCATGTTCTGCCGGCGCAGGCGCAGGGCGACCACGTGCACCGGAGCCGGGCGCTCGGAAATGGCCAGCGCGGAAATGCGCCTGCCGTCATAGCTCAGGTCCCGGCCCGGCAGCGCATTATGGATGGTATAGCCCTGGCCATGGGCGACCAGGCCGCGGATCAGCTCGGGCGAGCGCGAGCGATAGGCGATCCGTGGCTCGGCTCCGCAGGCCAGGAACAGATTGAAGAAATAGTCCCGCGAAAACGGCAGGTCGAGCAGGATGAACGGCTCGCCGGCGACCTCCTTGAGGCTGATCTCGGTGCGTCCGGCCAGGCGGTGATCCGCCGACACGAGGATGTGGGGCGGCAATTCGGCCAGCCGTTCGCCAAGGATTTCGTCAGGCACCGCATAGGCATAGGCCAGCGCGAGCTCGAGCCGCCCGCTGGTCAGCCCGTCCATGATCTCCTGCTGGTTGCCTTCTTCCAGGCTGACCGAGATCCCCGGCATGCGGCGCGCGAATTCGGCCAGGAGGCCGGGCATGAAGCGCGCGGCGAGCGTCACGAAACTGCCGATCGCGATATCGCCCGAGAGGTCGGCGCCGAGCGATTCCGCGCTTCGGGTGAAATCGCGCGCATGGCTGAGCAGGAGCCGCGCCTCGTTGACGAAATGCCGGCCGGCCGCCGTCGTCGTCATGCCGCGCGCATGGTGGCGAACGAACAAGGGGACGCCGAGCCGGGCCTCGACCTGGGCGATCGCGGCGGAAATCGACGGCTGGGAAATGTTGAGCAGTTTGGCGCCGCCGCTGATGCTGCCCGCCTCGGCTGTCGTGACGACGTAATGCAGCATGCGCAGCGATATCTGCATCAGCTTTTCCTATTTAGATCCGCAGATAAAATTATTTTACCGATGCAAGCGGCGGGATCAATATCGGCGTTGAAACAGGCTCCCGAAGCTCCGGAACCCGCACGTTCCGGATCGCTTACCGGCGGTTGCATCCATTTGGCGCCACACCACCGGCGCCGACCAAAAACGACAGGGAATTCTCGCTCATGACACCCCAGGCACAAGCAGCCGCGCAGCACGAGGACCGGCCGCGGTTTCGCTATGACGGCAATGGATCGCTCGCCCGCATCGGACTGATCTTCATGGCCTCCAGCGTGGTGATGGAATCCGAGATGTGGGCGATGGCGGCCGAAGGCGTGTCGATCCACACCACCCGCATCAAGCTGCCCAAGGTCACCGTCGAGGGCATCGAGGAGATGATGAACGCGCCGCAGCTCGAGGAGGCGGCGCGCCTGCTCGGCTCGGCGCCGATCGACCTCCTGTGTTTTGGCGGAACCAGTGCGTCGTTCCTGCACGGCACGGCCTATGACCATGCGCTGACCGCGAAGCTGAAGACCTGGGCCCCGGGCAAGAAGATCAATACCGCGTCCACCGCCAGCCTCGCGGCGCTCGCCGAGATCAAGGCCGGACCAGTGGTGCTGGCCACCCCCTATGTCGACGAAATCCACCAGCGCGCCATCCGCTTCCTGGAAGAGAACGGCCACAAGGTGCTGCGCCACCGCAATCTCGGCATCGACAAGGACACGGCGCTCGCCGAGGTCTCGCTCGAACAGGTCTATGACCTCGTCAAATCGGTCGATCATGCCGATGCCAGCGCCGTCTTCGTCAGCTGCACGAATTTCCGCACCGCCGGCGCGATCGAGGCCCTGGAGACCGCGCTCGGCAAGCCGGTGATCTCGGCGATCCAGGCCTCGTTCTGGCACAGCCTGAAACTGACCGGGGTCAAGGGCGCAAGGCCCGGCTTCGGCCGCCTGATGCGCGACGTGACCGCGTGACGCCACGGGCCGGCGCCCGGCAGCCGGCCTCCTCCTTCAAGCCGTGCCGACAGGGTCCGACATGACCGAACAGACAGATGCTGGCGCCGCCCCTGGCGCCAAGGCCGGCGGCGCCGGCGAACCGGCCCGGTCAAACCATGGCGCCGTGCTGTTCTACAGCGAGTTCGACGATCCCGAGACCTGGGGCGAGGCGTTGCGCGCCAATCTTCCGGGGCTCGATTTCCGGGTCTATCCTGATGTCGGCAATCCCGAGGACATCCGGCACGTCCTGGCCTGGAAACCCTTCCCGGGCTTTTTCGCGCCGTTCCGCAACCTGGCCCAGGTGGTCAATCTGGGCGCCGGCATCGATTCGCTGGTCGGGCGGACCGACCTGCCCGACGTTCCGATCTCGAGGCTCTCCGATCCCGGCATGGTCGCCCTGATGCGCAGCTACGTGCTGTTCGCGGTGATCCGTTATGCCCGCGACATCCCGAGCTTCGAGCAGGCGCAGCGCCGTGGCGAGTGGCGTTATATCCATCCCCGTCCGCTCAACCGGATCAAGGTCGGCGTGCTCGGCCTCGGCCATCTCGGCGCGGCCGTCGCGACCGGCCTCGCCGAAGCCGGCTTCGACGTCCGCGGTTACGATCACGCGCCGAAGACGATCCAGGGCGTCGCCTGCCACGATGCCACGACCGACCGGGCGGCGTTCCTGTCCGAGGTCGAAATCCTCGTCAACATGATGCCTCTGACGGCCAAGACCAAAGGCCTGATCGACCGCTCGGTGTTCGACGCCCTGCCGCGCGGCGCCAAATTCGTCAACGCCTCGCGCGGACCGGTGGTCGACGAGCCGGCTCTGGTCGCGGCCCTGCGGTCGGGCCAGGTCGGCGGCGCGACGCTGGATGTCTTCTGGGTCGAGCCACTGCCGGCCGAGCATCCGTTCTGGACCATGGAAAACGTGCTGATCACGCCGCATCTGGCCAGCATCACCGTGCCGGAAGCGGCCGCCCGGGATGTCGCGGAGAGCATCCGGCGCGTCAGCGCCGGCGGCGAGCCGCTCCATCGGGTGGACCCGCAGCGGGGCTATTGAGGCGGGAAGGGCTCAGGCCGATATGGGCCTTCGGTCGTTGACGTTCTCGACGTCACCCCCGGCCAAGCGTAGCGAGGGGAAGGAGGTCCAGGGCTTGCAGGGCCTCTCCTCCGACGTGGCGAAATCGCCTAAACACATGCGCTGAGGGGCCGGTGAAGTGGCCCCTGGACCGCCTTCCCTCGCCTCCGCAGAAGCCAAGGGCTTCTGCTCTGGCTCGCCGGGGGTGACGTCCTGCACTCGGGTAACGCGTTGTGCGAATCGGATAGCTCCCCAATCCCAAGCTGCAAGCGGAGTGAACCTCGAGGGATCATCGAGCGATGCGCCGCTGGCCGGCGCTTCCGTTAAAGACCACGATCACCCGACATGGAAATCGCCAGGCCGGCGAGGCGCCAGCCCCGCCTCGCCCTTTCAGCCCAGCCTCAGGCTCGGCTGAACAGCCCGCTCAGCTTCTTGCGCAGGATCGCGAACAGCAGGGCGATCACGTTCAGTTCGCTCGGCCCGGCCGGCGCCACCGGAGCGGCCGGCCTTTCGATCGCCGGGCCGGGTGCGGCGGAACGCTCGGTCGCCGCCGGCGGTGCGGCCGCCGCACTGGCGGCATTCAGCTGCTGCTCCAGATTGGCCGCAAAGGCCTTGCAGATCTGGTCGGCGACCGCATCGACAATGCCGCCGCGGGCGAATTGCGCGAGCGAGCCGGACAAGGTGTAGTCGACCAGCACCGACACCGTCGTGCCGGCGCCGTCGGCGGTCGGTTCGAGCCCGTAGCGAACGTCGCCCTTGGCCCGCGAGCCGTGGCTCTTGGCGGTTCCGGTGCCGACAATGGTGCCGGTATAGGTCGCCTCATCCGCGGTGATATCCATCTCGCCGTCGAAATCGGCCTTGACCGGACCGAGCTTGACGGTCATCCGGCCCTTGGCCTGCTGGGGCGAGGTCAGCTCGGTCAGCGAGGCGCCGGGCAGGCATTGCACGACCTTCGGCAGGTCCTGGAACTGCGCCCAGACGACCGGGCGCGGATGACGGACGGTGAAGACCTGTTTGATCTGCGGCATGGGTCTCTCTCGGATCGTGGGCCGGCGGGCAAGCCCGGCCCCGCCACGGCGGGCGGAGCCGGGCCGGTCGGTTGGTCAGTCCTCGGCGCCGCACCAGTCGTGAATGCAGAGCGCCATGACCTTGATCGCGGTCATGTAGTCCTCGATCGAGACGTATTCGTCATTGGCATGCATGACCGCGGTCGAGCCGGGGCCGAAGATCACGGTCGGCGTCGCGGCATATTCGTTGAGGAAACGCGTGTCGGCCGCGCCCTGCCGGCCGCTGATTTCCGGAACGCGACCGGTCAGCTCGGTGAAGGTCTTCGACACCAGGTCGACGATCGGGTGGTCGCGCGGGATCTCGGAGGCCTGGGCGTCATAGCCGACGAAACGGACGACAGGGGGATGGTGCTTCATCCATTCGTCGCCCGCCGCGAGCGCGGCGATCTTGTCGACCAGGCTCTGCTTGACGCCTTCGTGGTCCTCGCCCGGCACGGTGCCGATGCTGCCTTTGAGCAGCGCGGTCGCCGGGAAGGCGCTCGGATAATTGCCGGCCTGGAAACTGCCGATCATGCAGGGCAGCGAATCCAGGGCATTGGGATAAAGCGGATGTTTCACCGTCGCGACGCGGTGGTCCTCCAGTTCCTGCACCGCCTGGACGATCTTGTTGCCGAGCGCGATGCCGCTGATGCCTTCGTACCGCTTCTGGATGCCCGCGGGTTTGCCTTCGACGCTGATCTCGAACCAGATGCGGCCAATGCAGGCCGGCTGGACGGCGAGGTCGCTGGTCTCGCCGGAAATGCCGGCATCGGCCTTGTAGCCGCGGATCACGGTGTCGAGCGTGCCGTGGCCGCTGACCTCCTCGTCGATGACGACGTTGATATAGACGTCGCCTTTCAGCGTGACGCCGGCCTCCTTGAGGAATTCGACGGCCAGGATGTGGCTGGCGACGCCGCTCTTCATGTCGCAGGAACCGCGGCCATAGATGCGGCCGTCCCTGATCGCGGCCGACCAGGGATTGTCGCTCCAGCCCTCGCCATTGCCCACGGGAATCACGTCGGTATGGCCGTTGAGCAGCAGCGAACGGCCGCCGCCGCTGCCCTTGCGGGTGCCGACAATATTGGGGCGGCCTTCGTAGCCGCGGTCGACCGGGCGGTAGCCGGGGTGCTTCTTCAGCTCCTCCCAGTCGGTCTCCCAGATGTCGACCTCCAGGCCGAGGCCTTTCATATAGTCCGCGACGAAGGCCTGGATCGCCGCCTCGTCGCCGGTGACGCTGGGAATGGTCACCATCTTCTGCAGGAAGGCGATGGCCTTGTCCCGGTTCCTGTCGATCGTATCGAGAACGGCCTGGCGGCTTCCACGGCTCATGATGAGGCTCCAGAGTCTTGCGTCGGCGCGATGACGGCATCGCGGGAGAGGCCGGAACGGCCCCCGGCCTTGCTTGGCCAGCCGAACCCATCCTGTTCGGCCGGCGGGAACGAGATCGGACAGGCGCTGCCGCCCGGCAGGAACAGGATGTCGGCACGGACGTTCCGGCAGCCCCACGACGTCAGCCGTGCTGGCTCACTCCGGCGCGATCATTTGGACAACCCAGATCCCCACCGCGGGAATTCGCTTCAGATCCGAAGACGAACTGGTCATAATGCGAAAGCGTCATTCTTGTCTACAATCTTTTTATGATTGCATGCAAGATGGAGATCACCTAGGTTTAGCCGGTCGGTACAATCCGCGCTGTCCCGCGGCCAGCCGTGGCGCGCCAGCGGAGCGTTGCCCGGCCGCCGGCCGTCGCCCGCCGGCATCGCTTGTGAGGGAGCCGCCATGAGGCCGTCTTCGTTCGACTATCACCGGGCCGAGAGCCTGGGCCACGCGCTGGAGCTGCTCGCCCGCTTCGGCGAGGACGGACGTCCGGTGGCCGGCGGCCAGAGCCTGGTGCCGATGATGAACCTCAGGCTGGCGCGCCCCGCCCACCTCGTCGACATCAATGCGCTGCCGCTGGACCGGATCGAATTCGATGGCGGGATCATGCGCATCGGCGCCCTGGTGCGGCATGAGCGCTATTTCGGCGAGCCCCGGATCAAGGCCCATTTCCCGGCTTTCCTCGACGCGGTGCACTGGATCGGCCACCCGACCATCCGACGCCATGGCTCGATCGGCGGCAGCATTTCCCATGCCGATCCGACCGCCGAGCTGCCGGCGGTGGCCTTGCTCTATGACGCCATCATCGTCGCCAGTTCGCAGGCCGGCGAACGCCGGATCGCGGCGGCCGATTTCTTCCACAGCGCCTATGTCACGGCGCTCGAACCCGGCGAAATGGTCACATCAGTGGAGTTCGAGATCCCGCCCCCGGCCTCCGCCGGCAGCTTCATCGAGCTCGGCGAGCGGCGCGGCGATTTCGCCACGGCCTCGGTTGGCGTCAGCATCACATTCGAGCGCGGCACGATCACCAAGGCGGCCATTGTCTGCTGCGGCGCCGACCTCGTGCCGGTCCGGGCACGGTCGATCGAGGCCTTTCTCGCGGGGCAGCCGCTGAACGCGCCCGAGGCGACGGAAGCCGGCCGGCGGTTCGCTGCCGAGGTCGATCCCTCGGGCGATCACATTGCCGGCGCCGCCTACAAGAAGGCGCTGATCGGCGAGCTGACGCGGCGCGCCATCGAGACCGCCTGCCACAGAGCATTGGGGAACTGATGAGCGACATCACTCTCGAGGTCAACGGCACCAGGAAGGCCCTTTCGGTAGAGCCGCGCCGCCTGCTCGCCGATGTCCTGCGCCAGGACTTCAACCTTTCAGGCGTCCATATCGGCTGCGCGCATGGCGCCTGCGGCTGCTGCACCGTGCATGTCGACGGCGTGCCGCGCCTGTCCTGCCTGACCTTTGCCGTGCAATGCGAAGGCCGGTCGATCGCAACGGTGGAAAGCGTCGGCGGCCCGACCGCCGCGCATGCGCTGCAGCAGGCCTTCAAGAGCGAGCACGGACTGCAATGCGGCTATTGCACGCCCGGCTTCATCATGACGCTGATCCCCTTCGTCGCGGCCATGGCGGCCGAGCGGCGGATGCCCGATGACGATGAGATCCGCGAGGCGATGAGCGGCAATATCTGCCGCTGCACCGGCTACCAGGGCATTGTTGCCGCTGTCCGCAGGGCGATTTCCGACCAGCTGGAGGGCGCCGGGTCATGACGACGAAACAGGCCGACCGCCCCAAATATATCGGCGCGCGCGTGCAGCGCTTCGAGGATATCCGCCTCCTGTCGGGCGAGGCGCGCTATATCGACGATATCCGCCGGCCGAACATGCTGCACCTGTCGCTGCTGCGCGCGCAGATCGCGCATGCCCGGATCATCGGCATCGACAGTTCGGCGCTCGCCGATATCGGTTTTCCGACCCAGGTCTTCACCGGCGAGGATACCAAGGGCCTGGCGATCAAGGCCCATCAGGACTATCCGGAGATGCAATATTCCGAGCAGCCGATCCTGGCCGAGGGCCGGATGCGCTTCGTCGGCGAACCGGTCGTCGCGGTGCTCGCCGACGATCCCTATCTCGCCGAGGACGCGACCGAGCAGGTGCTGATCGACTATGAGGCCCTGCCTGTCATCGGCACCATGGAGCAGGCGCGCGATCCGTCGCTGCCGACCTTGTTCGACGGCTGGAAGCACAATGTCTTCGTCGAACGGCAAATGAAGGGCGGCGACCTCGACAAGGCGCGGGCCGAGGCCGCCCATGTCATCCGGCGCACTTATAGCAACCAGCGCCAGGCCGGCGTGCCCATGGAAGGGCGTGGCGTGGTCGCCGAATATAATCCCGCCGACCGGGTGCTGACGGTGTGGTCGTCGACCCAGATCCCCCATCTGGTACGCACCTATCTGTCGGAAACGCTCGACTGGCCGGAATCGCGGCTGCGCGTCATCGCCCCCGATGTCGGCGGCGGTTTCGGCGTCAAGGGCCAGGTCTTCGTCGAGGAAGTGCTGGTGGCCTGGCTGGCGCTGAAGACGGGGCGGCCGGTCAAGTGGATCGAGGATCGCCGCGAGCACCTGATGGCCAGCATCCACGCCCGCGACCACGTCCATATCCTGGAGGCCTATGTCTCGGCCGAGGGCAAGCTGCTCGGCCTGAAGGCCGATATCACCGTCGATAACGGCGCCTATTCGACCTTCCCCTTCACCGCCGCCGGCGATCCCGGCATGGCCGGCAAGGTCATGCCCGGCCCCTATGATTTCCAAGCCTATGAGGCGACCTTCCGGGCGGTGGCGACCAATAAGTGCCCGATCGGCACCTATCGTGGCGTCGCGCGGCCCTCCGCGGTGTTTTCGCAGGAGCGGCTGATGGACGACATTGCCGGCGAGCTCGGCCTCGATCCGATCGCCTTCCGGCTGAACAACATCATTCGCACCTTCCCCTACAAGAATGCGCTCGGCTTCCACTATGACGAAGGCTCCTATGCCCAGTCGCTGGAGCAGATGAGGGATCTCATCGCCGCCGACCGGGCCGAAGCCGAGGCGTCGAAAAGCTCGACCACCAAGCGCGTCGGCGTCGGCATTGCCTGTTTCATCGAGCAGACCGCCCATGGCACGCCGGATTTCATTCGCCGGCGGGTGCCGATCGAAACCGGCTATATCGCCGCCCGCGTCGAGATGGCGCCGGATGGCGAGGTGACCATCGATCTCGGCCTGCAGAGCCATGGCCAGGGTCATGAGACCGTGATGGCGCAGGTCGCGGCGGACGCGCTCGGCATCGCCCCGCAGAATGTCTATGTCCGCCACGGCGATACGCTGACGACGCCCTATTCGGTCGGCACCTGGGGCAGCCGCGGCGCGCCGCTCGGCGGCGGTGCCGTGCACAAGGCCGCGACCGAGCTCGCCGACAAGCTCAAGGCGATCGCCGCCCATCTGCTGCAGGCCGAGCCGGGCACCATCAGGCTGCGCAACGGCAAGGCCCATGTCGGCGACGACGAGGGCCGCTTCATCGAGATCCGCAAGCTGGCACGCATCGCGCTGCGCAATGTCGACCAGATGCCGCAAGGCATGGGGCCCGGCCTGGAAGCCGTCTGCAGCCTGGACGGCCCGGCCGACGGCACCTATTCCAACGCGGTGCATGCCGCAGTCGTCGAAATCGACGTGCCGACCGGCAAGATGAAACTGCGCCGCTTTGTGGTGGTCGAGGATTGCGGCACGATCCTCAATCCGATGATCGCCGACGGCCAGGTGCGCGGCGGCGTGGTGCAGGGCATCGGCTCGGCCATGCTCGAGCATTTCGTCTACGACGCCGAATGCCAGCCGCTGACCACCAGCTTCGCCGATTACCTGATGCCGCTCGCACCCGAGATCCCCACGATCGAGGTCCACCACATCGAGACGCCGACGCCGCTGACGCCCTTGGGCGCCAAGGGCCTGGGCGAGGGCGGCGCCATCGGCCCGGCCGCGGCGATCGCCAACGCGGTGTCGAACGCGCTCGATGTCAGCGTCACCTCGACCCCGCTGAATGCCAATGCCATCTGGAAACTATCGGCCGGGCTGCGCGGCGAGAGCTGAGCGAGGCCGGCGTCGGTGCGAGGCTTCAAGGTCCTTTCAATACAAAAGCGGCGGCCCTTCGGCCGCCGCTTTTGTTGATGCCGGCGTCTTGCGCATAATCGACTAAAAAGAAGCATCCTGCACAAAGCGAAGCCGTCCTTCGAGGCTCGAAGGACGACTTCGCTTTGTGCAATACTTCAGTTCGACCGATCACGCTTCAATTTTATATCCAGACGACTTCAAGCCGAGCCGGCACTGAAATCGTCGATCAGCCGGTCCCAGACCGGCACCATGTCCATCAACCCGTCCCAGAACGCCTGATGCCGGCGACGATCGAAATCCTCGAGCGAAACGCCCTGCTGCTCGACCCAGGTGTAATAACCGAGGTTGAAGATGCGCTCGCGTTCCGGACGGGTCAGCTCGATCAGCGCATCCGGGGCAATGCCCAGGAGGTGCTGGCCGAACACCTCGGCCGCCGCCAGCGCGTCGAAGCGACCAGCGAATGCGGTGTCGATGGTCCGCCCGAGCTGCGAGCCATACATGGCCGCGCCATCGGTCGCGACGGTGAGAACCGCGTCATCAGAGCCGAGGCC
Source organism: Phreatobacter sp. GW821-FHT04C01 (assembly GCF_059420385.1). NCBI lineage: Bacteria > Pseudomonadati > Pseudomonadota > Alphaproteobacteria > Hyphomicrobiales > Phreatobacteraceae > Phreatobacter > Phreatobacter sp. GW821-FHT04C01. Next base: position 118,106 of record NZ_JBWKTP010000001.1, read on the forward strand.
CTGATATCTGGCGAGCTTGATCGCCGCCGCGATATTGGCAATGGCCGACAGGCCGAGATGGGCGAGTTCATCGATCAGATCGGCCGAGATGCCCTTGCGCTCGCGCAGGTAGCTGCGGCCGGCCTCGCTGTTGAACAGCACCAGCAGGCTGTCCGGCGTACGCTCGGATATGCCGATGACGTAATCGGTGTTGAAGACATTGTGGATCAGCGGCACGTGCTTGTCGCCAATGCCCTGGATATTGTGCTCGCCATAACCGTTGCGCAGCAAGGTCGGGCATTCGGTTGCCTCGACCACGGCAATGTCCAACCCGAGGCGCGCCTTCAGGTGGTCGCCGGCGGCCAGCGTGCCGCCCGAGCCCGAGGCGCAGACAAAGGCGCGCGCCTCGAGCCTGTCTTCGCCCTTCACGGCCCGGAACATGGCCTCGAGCGCCGGCCCGGTGACGGCCCGGTGGACGATATAGTTCCCGAACTCGCTGAACTGGTTGAGAATGACATTCTCGGGGTCCTGCGCCAGCAGGTGGCAGGTATCGTAGATTTCCTTGAGATTGCTCTCGCTGCCCGGCGTCCGCACGATGTCGGCGGGATCGGTGGTCCATTTTTCCAGCCAGCTGAACCGCTCCCGGCTCATGCCTTCGGGCAGGACGGCGACGCTGCGGCATTGCAGGATGCGCGAAATGGCAACCCCGCCCCGACAATAATTGCCGGTCGACGGCCAGACCGCGCGCTGCCTTTCCAGGTCGAACTGGCCGGTGACCAGCCGCGGCACCAGGCAACCATAGGCCGCCAGCACCTTGTGGGCCGCGATCATCGGGAAGCGGTCGCCGGTCGCGACGATGATCTTGGCCTGAACCCCGGTGAGTTCGGTGGGCAGGACGATGTGACCGGGGACCGCCGACTGTCGCCGGCGATCGGGGCCGTTATACCAATGGACCCGATAGAGATTGAGCGGATCGGGCGCGTCCGGGTCGACAGCCTCGAGCGCCGCGAGGATGGCGCTGCCAATAAGCTTGGGCTCGGCGAGCTCCGAGAGCTTGGGCAAGCGGATGCCGGCTTGCCTGAAGCGCGCCAGCGTGCGGGCGTGGATCTCCCGGTCGGTCACCACAGTGCTGAAAAGATCGCTCACGGTCTCACTCCCCGTTCGTCCCAGGTGTCAGGTCGCCTGATGCAGCGCGGCCGGAGCGGCACGCGCAAAGCCTCGCCGTCCAGCGGCGAGGCCGGTCCGTGTTTTCCCAAAGTCTCGAATGCGATCGGTGGCAGCGGAACGCTTGTCCGCCCGGCCCGGCGCTAGGCGCCGTTCTCGGCCTCCAGCGCCAGGACGACGTCGGCCGCCGAACCAGCGAGCAGGTCGACATGCTCGCGCATCAGCCGGTGCGCCGCCTCTTCGTCGCCGGCCTCGATGGCCTCGACGATCTTCTCGTGCTCCGTGATGGACTTCTGCATGCGCCGGGGCTGGAAGGTGATGTGCCGCCGGTAGACATTGACCCGGTTGCGCAGCTTGCGGGTTTCCGAATTGAGGAACTCGTTATGCGCGCCTTTCGAAATCACCTCGTGAAAGGTGTTGTTGGCGGCGAAGAAGCCGTCGCGATCGACCTTCTGGGCCAATGCCGCGCATTCGTCGTGCCAGCGGCGCATCTCGGCCACCTCGTCCGGCGACATGCGGCGGGCGCAAAGCCGCGCCGACAGGCCTTCCAGCTCGGCCACGACCTGGAACATCTCGATCAATTCGCTGGTGGTCAGCCGCCGGACCGTGGCGCCCTGGTTCTTGCGGATCTCGACCAGGCCGCTCGACGCGAGATGGCGCAGCGCCTCGCGCACCGGCGTGCGCGACACCTCGAACCGCCGGGCCAGCGACTGCTCGTCAAGGCGATCGCCGGGTTTGAGCGTGCTGCTCAGGATGTCGTCTTCGAGAATCCTGATCAGGCTGTCGGATGACAGCTTCGCTTCATTCTCAGCTTCAAACGCTGCAGTCACGGCAGACTCCGATTCGAGACCAGCGACACATAATCATGCAGGTGTCGGACTGCACGTGTCTCGCCGGCGGTCCCCGTTCGACCAGGGACGATTCACTGCTTCACGGTGATCACCAGACAGGCGCTCTCCTCCGTGCCCTGGTTGACCGTATAATGCGGATCGCCCGGCTCAAACAGTACGGCCTGCCCCTCGGTCAAGGTAAACTTCTCGCTGCCGGTGTCGAAGGTCATTTGCCCCTTCACGACATAAAAGACCTGCGACCAGTCGTCGTGGTGATGCAGCTCGCCGCCGGCGCCATGCGGCGCCTTGGACAGCTGCACCGAGAAATTGCTGCCGGCGAAGGGCACGATGTCGAGCACATTCAGCCCACCGAAATGGTTGGGTGGCGTCACGCCGGTCGCGGCGCCGTTTTTCCAGATGTTCATGGTGATTTTCCCACGGGATTTTGGGGCAGGGCGGCTTTCAGGAGATATAGGCCATGTAAGGGCTGATGACGCTGCGCACCGGCACCTGGATGATCGCCGGCTTCTTGCTGGCGATGGCATCGCTGACGGCCGCCTTGACCGCCTCGGTGTCGCGGCAGAAATAGCCGCCGCAGCCGAGCCCCTGGGCGACCTTGGCCCAGTCGCGCCGCGGCAGGTCCATCTCGTAGGTCTCGCCGAAGCTCTGCTGCTGCGGCAGCGAGATCGCGCCCCATTTCTCGTCGTCGAGCACGACGATGATGAAGGCGCGGCCGTAGCGCTCCGCCGTGTCGAGTTCGGTGACATGGAAGCCGACGCCGCCATCGCCGACGAACACGATCACCGGCGATTGCGGATCGGCGAAATTGGCGCCGGCGCCGTAAGGCACCTCGGCGCCGAGCGTGCCGGACTGGCCGGCCCTGAGATAGCGGCCGGGCGCCGAGATGCGCAGCCGGGCATCGGCCCAGAAGTCGATATTGCCGTGCGACGACACGAAGATCGTCTCGGCGGGCGCCGCCGCGCTCACCGCGTCGATGGCGGCGACCGGGTGCAGGCCGTCATTGGCATCCTCGCCGCGCTGGGCCTGCCATTCCCTGCTCCAGTCACCGATGACCGAGGAGACCCAGGACTGGTCGGCCGCCATGGCCGGCAGGCCGGCCATGAGGTCGAAGAAGGCGGCGGGCGAGGCCGCGACCGCGACATCGGCGCGCCGGTTGCGATGCAGGAGCTCCGGGTCGGAACAGACCTGGATGACCTTGGCGCCGGGGCCGACGCTGTCGCCGAATTCCAGATCGAATTCGAAGTGATGGCCGACCAGCATGATGCAATCGGCCTCGGCGAGCGCCCGGCGCAGCGCGCCGTTGCAGGCGGTATAGCCGGGCCCGGCGAAGCGCGGATGGGTCTCGTCGACGACGCCGCGCGCCAGCCTGAGCGTCGAGAACGGCAGGCCGTGCCTGTCGACCACGGCCTGGATCCGGTCGGAGCGATCCCAGAAGGTTTCGTCGCCGAGCAGCAGCAGCGGACGCTTCGCGGCGCGGCAGGCCGCGCCGATGGCGTCCGCGGCCGCCGCCGAAACGCCGGGCCGGCCGGGCATGGGCGGCGCTCCGGCGGCGACCTCGCGCAGCGGCGTGGTCACCGGGCTCGACAGGATGTCGGTGGGAACTTCCAGGAAGACCGGGCCGGGACGCCCCGCCCACATCTTGCGCCAGGCGATGTCGAGATATTCGGCCAGGCGATTGGCGTCGGTGCAGCGCGCCGCCCATTTGGTGACGCCCTTCAGCACCGGCAGCACGTCATAGGACATGCCGGCGCCGCGCTCGGCCGTCTTGGTGCCGGACTGCGCGCCGATGATGATCATCGGGGTTCCCGCCAGCATCGAGACCAGCGCCGGCGTCACCGCATTGGTGACGCCGGGCCCGAGGGTGACCACCGCCGCGCCGGCCTTGCCGGTGACGCGCGAGAAGGACTCGGCCATGAAACAGGCGGCGGCCTCGTGCCGGGCATGGATCAGCGGCAGGCCCTGATGCGCGCAGGCCCGGTAGATCGCATTGATCGGCCCACCCGAAACGGAAAAGACATTCGCCACACCGGCCGCCTTGAGCCAGGCGATGATGGCGGCGCCGCCGTCGATTTGCTGTGCCATGTCCGGATCCACTTGTCGTTCGAGGTCAGTAGGCGCGCGACTTGCCGCCATCGAGGGCGATCGCGGTGCCGGTGATGAAACCGGCGCGCTCGGAGGCGAGCGTCGCGACGACGGCGCCGAAATCTCGTGGGTCGCCGAACTTGCCGACCGGCACCTCCTCCAGCCACAAGGCCTCGGCCGCCGCGCGGCTGAGCCCCTCGCGATCCATGCTGGCGCGGATGAGATCTTCCATGCGATCGGTGGCGAAAGGCCCGGGGCACAGGCAATTGACCATGATGCCTTCATGGGCGAATTCGATCGACAGCGACTTGGCGAGGCCGACCACGGCGAGCCGCAGCGAATCCGACAGCACCATGTTGGGCTGAACCACCTTCACGCCGACAGTGGTGACGAAGATGATGCGGCCCCAGCCGCCCGCCTGCATCTTCGGCAGCACCGCGTGAGACAGTTCGACCAGCGGCAGCAGGGTTTCGTTGAGCGCCGTTTCCCAGCCAGCGCGCGGCACGCTGAGGAACGGGCCGGAGGCCGGGCCGCCGGTATTGCCGACAAAGATGTCGAGGCCGCCGAAGGTCGCCGCCACCTCGTCGACGGCGGCACGAAGCGTGTCGGGACGCGACAGATCCATCGCCACCGCGATGGCTTCGGGAGCGCCCGCCGCACGCAGCTCGTCGAGCAGCCCGTTCATCGCCGCGATGCTGCGCCCGGCGACCGCCACACGCACGCCCTCGGCCGCCAAAGCCAGCGCCGAGGCGCGCCCGAGGCCTCGCGACGCGGCGGTCACCAACGCTCTCTTCCCGTTCAGACCGAGGTCCATGGACGCCCCACTATGCAAATCAAGCTGTGCCAGGACGGGTAACAGTCGGCACACACAATGTCAAATGATGTAGACAATAATCTGATGGTTGTATACATCACTGCTGGTCATTGTGCCGGATCCAACGCGCCAACGTGCCGCCCGGCGCCTATCGTCTTGTCCAGGGAGATTGTCGTGACCGACCGCCCGCTCTTCATTCCCAGCATTTACGGCCGTCAGGTTCTCACCGAAGGATCGGACGGCATCGGCCAGAGCACCGACCCTGCGACCGGCGCGGTCATCGCCGAATTTGCCCGCGCCGGGGCGCGCGAGGTCGACCTGGCAGTGGCCGCCGCCCGCGACGCCTTCGACAATGGGCCCTGGCGCAAGATGCGCCCCTTCGAGCGCGGCCGCGTGCTGCAGCGCATTGGCGAGCTGATCCTCGGCAAGCGCGGCGCGATCGCCCGACTGGAGAGCGCCGACAGCGGCAAGCCGCTGCGCGATGCCTATTGGGAGGTCGACTGCTCGGCGCGCTTCTTCGAATTCTACGGCGGCGCCGTCGACAAGCTGCATGGCAGCTCGATCCCGCTCGGGCCGGACTGGTCGGACTGGACCGTCAAGGACGCCATCGGCGTCAGCCTGCACATCATTCCCTGGAACTATCCGTTCCAGCTGATCGCGCGCGGCGTGGCGCCGGCTTTGGCCGCCGGCTGCGCCGTCATCATCAAGCCTTCGGCGGAGACGCCGGTCACGGCCTATGAATTCATGAAAATCTGCCAGGAGGCCGGCCTGCCCGACGGCCTGGTCAACCTGGTCAACGGCCGCGGTTCGCTCGCCGGCGACCTGCTGGCGCGCCACCCCGGCGTCGATCAGATCACCTTCACCGGCTCGGTCGAGACCGGCCAGCGGGTGCTGGTCGCCGCGGCTTCCCACGCCATTCCCTGCAATATGGAACTCGGCGGCAAGTCTCCGCAGATCCTGTTCGCCGATGCCGATCTCGATCGGTCCCTGCCGATCATCGCCGGCGGCTTCCTGACCCATTGCGGCCAGGTCTGCAACGCCGGCACGCGGCTGCTGGTCCACCGCTCGATCCACGACAAGGTGGTCGAGCGCCTGCACGGAAAGATCCAGGCCATGACGCTCGGCGCCGGCATCGACGATCCCGACATGGGCCCGTTGATCAGCAAGGGCCATCAGAGCGATGTCGAGCGCTATTTCGACGTCGCACGCCAGGAAGGGGAATTGCTGCTGGGGGCTGAAACACCGACCGCCGCGGGACTTGCCAAGGGAGCCTTCGTGCGTCCCGCCCTGGTGATCGGCGCCAGCAACCAGGCCCGCGTCGCGCGCGAGGAGATCTTCGGCCCGGTGCTGACCGTCATCCCCTTCGACACGGCCGAGGAGGCGGTGCGGATCGCCAATGATTCCCCCTTCGGCCTGGTCGCCGGCATCCACACCACCCATGTCGGCACCGCGCTCAGCGTCGGCGAGAAGCTGCGCGCCGGCCAGATCTGGATCAACGCCTTCGGCATCGGCCTCGACGTCGAATTCCCGTTCGGCGGCTACAAGCTCTCCGGTTTCGGCCGCGAGAAGGGCATCGAGGCGCTGAGCGCCTATCAGCAGACCAAGAATATCTGCATCCATCACCCGATGCCGGCCAACTGATCGGGGCGAAGAGCCGCGGGTGTTGCCGCGGCATCCCCGGCGAAATCGCCATGCGGGGCTTCTGTCCGGCCGTCAGGCCGGGCATTGGCGCCGTGGCGGTCGACGCCTCACGATCATCTTCCGCCGGTCGCGCGGCGATACGGTTGCTCGCGTCGCGGTCTCGGCGCAGCGCGGGCGATGGTCACGACGTGATCCGGCGCGGATGCGTGAAGACCTCGAAACCGTCGGCGCGCGCGATCGCCGCGAGGGTGATGCCCGCCGCGTCCGCCATGCGAACCGCCAGCGCGGTCGGCGCCGACACCGACACCATCACCGACGCCCCGATGGCAGCGGTTTTCTGGACCATCTCGACGGAGATCCGGCTGGTCAGAAGCACCATTCCATCGCTCGCCGCGACCGCGTAGCGCGCAAGGCCGCCGGCGAGCTTGTCGAGCGCATTGTGGCGGCCGACATCCTCGCGCAAGGCAACGATGCCCTGTGCCGGATTCCAAAAGGCAGCGGCGTGCACCGCGCGGGTCTCGATGTTGATCGCCTGCCGCGGGCCGATCTCGCGCATGGCATCCATGACGTCCTGCTGCGCGAAGATCGGCCCGGGAGCCACGGCAGCGACAGGCCGCAACGCCTCACCGAGGGAATCGATGCCGCAGAGACCGCATCCGGTCGGCCCGGCGAGGTGGCGGCGGCGGGCCGCGAGCGTCCCGGCCTGGGCCGAGGCCAGCCACATTCTGAGCTCGATGCCGCCGTCCAGCATCACGACATCGACCGTCTCGATATTCTCCGCCGCGGCGACAATGCCCTCGGTCAGGCTGAAGCCGATCGCAAAATCCCGCAGATCCCGCGGTGTCGCCATCATCACGGCATAGGTGCCGCCATCATAGGTCAGCGCGATCGCGGTCTCCTCCGGAATCGCGCGCCAGCCGCGGCTGAGGCCGGCCTGGTGCCGGATCTGGCGATGAACCGCCTGGATCGGCTCCGGCATCCGCGGCTCCTGCTCGTGCGGCGTCATGATGCCGGTTCGCGGCGGCGGCTGGTCGAACCGGGCGCGATCGGGCGGGCCGCGGCGATGGACCGGGTTCATCACAGCACCGCCATATGGACGCAGAAGGCCGCGGCAACGAATGCCAGTGCGCCCGAGAGGAACATCTCGATGCGCGGGCCGCCGGCGGCGCGGGTCTCCGGCCGATCGATGTCGCGAGCGTTCCTGAGAAAGCGGATGCCGCCCAGAAGCGTGATCGCGACACCGATGACCGTCATGGCCAATCCATCGTAGCGGCCGAACGATGCGACGAGCGCGGAGAGGGGCCCATGCGCCGCAGCCGGCCCGGAGACCGGCAGTTCGGCGGCCAGAAGGTTCAGCTTCTCGACGAACAGGCCGAACGCCATGGCCGACAGGCCGGTTCGCAGCCAGGCCAGAAAGGTGCGTTCGTTGGCGGAGTGATCAGCGAAATTGGCAATCATCGTGCCTTGCCCGAACATGATGGGTTCGGAGGCAGCATCGTGATGCCGCAGCGGCGATCAATTAAAAACCTGTTCATTTTTCTGAACACGAATTTAGACAATGAAGCAGACCGTGACGGAACATTGCCGCGATTGCTCGAGACGACCTTCGGATTTCTTGAGAACTCCCGTCCGGAGCGGCGCGCTCGCCCGCTTGAATTCCACGGCCCTCGCGTCGGCGGCAAGTCTAAAACGCTATTTAATGGTGTGACTGATCCGGCAGTCCTAACTTTGCCGACACAGCCCGCCGCCCTTCCCCCGAGGCGTCCTGGGGCTGCCGATCGGACGGCGCACGTCGCGCCTTGCGGCCCCTCCCTGAGCGAGGCCGGCGGGTGCCGTCCAGCTCCTCAAGGAGACGGATTCATTGCAACTGTGGCCACGTGAACAATATGACAATAGCTTCGCGCGACGGATCTGAGATCCTCCGGACACGAGCCCAGCGGCATGACCGAGCTTTGGCGATCGTGGCAATGGGGAAGGCGTTGATGACAAAGGTCCTGCTGATCGAAGATGACGGCGAGACCGCGGAAGAGATCGCAGCCGAGCTCGTTCATCGCGGTTTCGAAGTCGAATGGGCCGCGACCGGTATCGAGGGTCTCGACAAGGCGCGCAGCTGTCGACCCGACGCGATGATCGTCGATCGGATGTTGCCGGGAATGGACGGCCTCACGATCATCGAGGCGCTCAGGCAGGAGCAGGTGCGCACGCCCGTGCTGGTGCTGAGCGCGCTTGGCGCGGTCGACGAGCGGGTGCGCGGATTGCGCATGGGGGGCGACGACTATCTCACCAAACCGTTCGCGATCGTCGAGATGGTGGCGCGGGTCGAGGCACTGCTGCGGCGGCCGGTCGAGACGCGCGAGACGACGCTGCGGGTGGGGCCGCTCGAACTCGACCTCATCGAGCGGACGGCCAGGCGCGGCGAACGGCCGATCGACCTGCTGCCGCGCGAGTTCCGCCTGCTCGAATATATGATGCAACGCAACGATCAGCTGCTGACGCGCGCGATGCTGCTCGAAGAGGTCTGGAACTACAAATTCGTTCCGGCGACAAATCTCGTCGACGTGCATATGGGCCGGCTGCGTCACAAGGTCGATGCGCCGGGTGACGCCCCGATGATCCAGAACGTTCGCGGTGCCGGGTTTATTCTCCGTGACCCTTCCTGACTTCGTCCGCACGACGACCTTCCGCTGGGCCGCCATCGCCTTCGCCTGCTGCACCCTGCTGTTCGCGGCCTTCGTCTATCTGGCGGCGGCTCGATACATGCTCGGAAAAATCGATGCGGCGATCACCGAAGAGAGCGTCGCCATCGCCAGCGATCCACCCGAGCGCCGGTTGCATGCCATCGATGACCGCCTGAGCCACGATCCGCGCCGCATCAAGCTCGCCGGATTGTTCAGCGCGGACGGCGATCGGATCGCCGGCAATCTGGCGAGCCTGCCGGCAGGGCTCGGCGTTGACGGGTCGGTTCAAACGGCCGCGATCATCCGGGTCGACCAGCGCGGCCGCCAGGAGATGACGGCCCGCGCCATTGCCCGCGGCTTGCCCGACGGCAAGGTCCTCGTCATCGCGCGCAGCATCGACGAGCTCGATGAACTGGCCGAAGTCATCGCCAAGGCCCTGTTGCTGGGGCTGCCGGTGGCCGGTGCCCTGGGCCTGGCGATCGGCATGATGCTGAGCATTCGCGTCCAGAAGCGCGTCGACGAACTCAACGTGCTGGTCCGCCGCATCGTCGCCGGCGATTTGCGGCAACGCTTGTCCATGCGTGGCCTGGAACACCCGTTCGACAAGCTCGCGGCCATCGCCAACGGCATGTTGGACGAGATCGAGACCCTGCTGCATCAGATCGCCGGCGTCGGCAACGAGATCGCCCACGATCTGCGCACCCCCCTCACCCGCGTGCGGCTGAGCCTCGAGCGCGGCCGGGCCAATGCCAGGACGCCCGATGAATGGCAGACCGTCGCGGATCGGGCGATCACCGGCCTCGACCAGACGCTGACCATCATTACCGCGCTGCTGCGCATCGCCGAAATCGAACATGGCCGGCGCCTCGCCGATTTCGGTGACGTCGCCCTTGCCGGTCTCGTCCGTGAGGTCGCCGATCTCTACGAACCCGTCGCGGAAGACCGGCATATCACGCTGCGTGTCGCCTCGGGCGATGACGCGACGGTGCGAGGCGACCGCGACCTGCTTCTGGAGGCCGTGTCCAACCTGGTCGACAACGCCCTGAAATTCACCCCGGCAGGCGGACAGGTGGAACTCGCCCTGGTCCGTCGTCGCAACGAAGGCGTCGTGCGGATAACCGACACCGGCCCGGGCATCGGAAACCATGAACGGGACGCGGTGATGCGGCGCTTCTACCGTTCGGACAAGAGCCGGAACACGTCGGGCGTCGGCCTTGGGCTGAGCCTGGTCTCGGCCATCGTCAAGCTGCACGGCTTCCAGTTTTCAATCAGTACCGGTCCCGGCTGCATCGCCGAGATCATCTGCGGACTTCCCGTCGCCTGACGACCCGCCGGATCCGGCAGGCTGCCGAAGACGCCTTCGGCGGGTCACCCCTTCCACGGCTCCGGCGCAATCGGCCGGATCAGATCCTCTCTCCCCAACGTCGTCCTGCAGGAAAGGCCGGGCCATGCGGTTCTCCATTCTCGTCTTGATTCTTACGTCAGCGATTAGCTCGGCAGCCCTCGCGCAAGGGGTGGGCGACGCCGGCAGCGGCAATGCCGGCAGCCACGCCGACTATGACTACAGCCATCATTTTCCCGGAGATCTGCCGTTCGGCAGCGATCGCCCATCGCTGAATCATGCGCCGGCGCGGCACCCGCATCGGGCTTCGCACGCGGGGCGCTAGTATCGTTGCACTGTGATTGTGACCGGTTGATTCCGGTGCGACAATTCGTGGCTGCCCGGGACAAGCCCGGGCAAGACGATGTGTTGATCGCGCTGTGTGCAGGGCCACGGCGCGGGTTCTGCGCTCGGCCGATCCAGCACCTGTGCTCCAAGGACAATTCTCGTCGTCCCCGGGCTTGTCCCTGATATCCACGAATTTATCCCTCGCGAAAATCACGCCATCCTAATCACCGTGCAGCAACACCAGCCGGATTTTCCCCGCGGATGACGGCCTCGGACGAGGTTGCGGCGTGATGGTGCCGCAGACAGCGATGCGATCGAAGCTGATCCAGATCCCGGCGGCACCGCGTCAGTCAGCAACCCTGGTTCACAGATTGACATTTCGTAATATCCAGATCGACAGCCAAGAGCTCCGCGCCAATAAATCAACGCGAATTTAATTGCTGTTGCGTGAAGCCAAGGCCATCTTCATTTCATCGCCGCCTTGTTGTTTTGCCTGTCAAAACCACCGACCCTTGATTTGGCTCGGCGGCGGCGGCATCCATGTAAAGGAGACCATCATGATCAAACGAACAGTGATGATCGTGGCAAGTGTCGCGCTTGCCGGGAGCCTGTATGCAACCGCCGCCGAGGCGCGCGCTGGCGGCGGCGGTGGACATATGGGCGGCGGCGGAGCGCAGATGGGAGGCTTCGGCGGAGCGCGCATCGGAGGCTTCGGCGGAGCCCCTGTCGGCTCCGCCGGCCATTACGGCATGAACGGTGCCACGCGCCACACCGTTGGCCATTATGGCGTCAGGGGCGGCTACGGTGGCCGCTATGGTGACGGCTTCTACGACAACGGCCTCGGGTGCCTGAGCGCCCCGTGGTTCAACGCGCCCTATGGCTGGTGGGGCAGTTGCAGCTGAGTGGCGCCCCGATTCCGGAAAGGCCCAAGCGGCCGCCTGGGAGCAATGGCCGGCCGGCCGGCGCACGTCGACAATGGCTGGATGCCGCGCCGGCCGGCATCCGGATCATCTGACGGAACCTCCAGTCACGGCCGCCTCAATTCGAATTGAGTGTCTTAAATCCCAATTTAATAGCCCCCCTCCGCGCCCGCCTTATCGTCTGGTCATTCGCCCTTACCCACTCGCACCGCGTTGATGGCAGGCGTTACTTGAGAAGACTGAGGAGATGACATGCACAGTCATCGCGCCACCACGGACGACCTCGGACCGACCGACATCATCGCCTCGCCGGGCGGACGACAACCAGCCGCCCCCGCGGACGAGGCCGGGGCCCACTATCTCAATGAGATCCGGGGCTTCCCGATGCTGGAACCGGAACAGGAATTCCGGCTCGCCAAACGCTGGCGCGAGCACGGCGATCGCGCCGCCGCCGATCAATTGGTGACCAGCCACTTGCGGCTCGCCGCCAAGCTCGCCATGCGCTACCGCGGTTATGGCCTGCCGGTCTGCGACATCATCGCCGAAGGCAATGTCGGCTTGGTACAGGCGGTCGACCGCTTCGAGCCGGAAAAGGGGTTCCGGTTTGCCACCTACGCGATGTGGTGGATCAGGGCTGCGATACAGGCCTATATCCTGCGCTCGTGGTCTCTGGTCAAAATCGGGCCCAATGCGAGCCAGAAAAAGCTGTTCTTCAAACTGCGTTCGGCGAAGACCAGGATCGCCGCGCTCGAAACCGGCGACATGCGCCCCGACCAGGTCAGGCTGATCGCGACCAGTCTCGGCGTCAGGGAGCGGGAGGTGGTCGACATGAACCGGCGCCTCGGCCGCGACGCCTCGCTGAATACGCTCATTCCCGGCGACGATCAGGCCGGCCAGTGGCAGGACTATCTCGTCGATGAATCGCCGACGCCGGACGTCATTCTCGCCGAACATGAAGAGACCGAATTCCGGCGCGAAGCCTTGGCGCCGGCCATCGGCAGCCTCAACGAACGCGAGCGCCGCATCTTCCTGGCGCGGCACCTCGTCGACAAGCCGCTGAAACTCGGCGAGCTCGCCATCGAATTTGGCCTGTCGCGCGAGCGGGTGCGGCAAATCGAGACGCGCGCCTTCGAAAAGGTGCGTGGCGCGGCCAACCGACAGGTTGCCGATACGAGAACGCCGGCCGCGCTGGACGCCTAGCCATTGCCGTTTCAATGGCGGCTGGCAGACCTGCTGGGCACGCAGAGGCAAAGCCCCGCGTCCCTGTTGCCCCCCGGGTCTCGCACGGCGTATCAACCAGCCGGGCTCAATGTCAGCCCAATGCAAGGTTCGGAGGCAGCCCAGACCGGCAGCGCGCTTCCGCCAGGATCCGTGCTGCGGGGCATGTGATGGATCTCCCTGAATTCGCGCGCTCGACCACGTTCCGCCTCACCCTTGCGGTCGCCGGGGTCTTCGCGGCCTTCATCCTCGTGCTGTTCGGCTATATCTACACGCGCCTGGACGGCTATCTGATCACGCGATCCGACGGCGTGCTCGTTTCGCAAATGGGCGTCCTGGTCGAACTGCCCCCGGAACGACGGCTGGAAGCGATTGCCGAGCGGGTGAAGCAGGATCCCCGAAGGGTGCAGATCGTCGGGCTATTCGGCCGCGATAGCCAGCGGATCGCCGGCAACCTGGCGCGCCAGCCGCCGGATCTCAGGATCGACGCTTCGGTGCAGGACACGACTGTCGTCAGAACCGACGCCGCTGGCGGCGAGCAGCAGGTCGTCCGCGCGGTCGCGCGGGTTCTGCCCGGCGGCGAGGTGCTGGTGATCGGGCGAAATGTCGATGAAGCCGGGGAAATCGCCGGCGTCGTCGGTCAGGCACTCGCACTCGGCCTGCTGCCGGCGCTCGGCCTTTGCCTCCTGGTCGGGGCGCTGTTGAGCCTTCACGCCGAGCGCCGCGTCAAGGAGGTCAACCAGCGGGTTCAGCGCATCATCGCCGGCAATCTGTCCGAAAGGCTGCCGCACCAGCCGATCGCCGACCCGTTCTCCAAGCTGGCTGCGATCGTCAACGGCATGCTCAGCGAAATGGAGACCATGATCGGCGCGCTGGCCGGGGTCGGCAATGACATCGCCCACGACCTGCGCACGCCGCTCACCCGTGCGCGGCTGATCCTCGAGCGTGGCCGCGCCGATGCGACGACGCTCGCGCAGCTGCAGGCCGCCGTGGACAAGGCGATCGGCGGCATCGACCAGTCCCTGACCATCGTCACCGCCCTGTTGCGGCTCGCCGAAATCGAGAACAACCGGCGGACCGCCGGCTTCGGCAAGACCTCGCTGGCGGAACTCGCGAGAGAGGTCGGCGATCTCTACGAGCCGATCGCCGAAGATAAATCCGTGGCGCTGCATGTCCACGCCCCCTTCGAACTCTCGGTCCGAGGCGACCGTGATCTGCTGATCGAGGCGCTGGCAAATCTGGTCGACAATGCCTTGAAGTTCACGCCGCAGGGCGGGCGGGTGGAGATCGCCCTGATCCGCGAAGCAAATGAAACCGTGCTGCGGGTGAAAGATACTGGCCCGGGCATCGGCGAACAGGAGCGTGATGCCGTGCTGAGACGCTTCTATCGTTCCGACAAGCTGAGGCACACGCCCGGCATCGGGCTGGGGCTCAACCTCGTGGCGGCGATCGTCAAGTTGCACGGTTTCCGGTTCACGATCATTCCCGGCCCCGGTTGCGTGGTCGAGATCGGCTGTCCGCACGACCTCCAGAGCTGAACATCGCGGTTGTAACGAGACACCGGCCGGCGCGACCGCGACGTCTTCCGGTCGTCACCGCCCGCCCTGTTGAAGCGGACTATGCCGCCGACGCGCTCCGTTTGCCGACCGTGGCGACAGCTTAGAACCAGGGCCCGCCCGCCAGGGTCCGGCCGGCAAGCACCCATGGCGTCGCCGAGCCGACAGAGACGAGGGCGGAAATAACTGCTTCCAATTGACCGCAAAACGCCCGCTCAAAATAATGAATTCGAATTTAATTGGGAACGCGATGCGTGCCAATTACCGTTCATTTCGACGGCATCTCAGTAACATCCAGACACATTTCGACATCGATGACTTCGCATTACTTGATACCCAAGACAGCGGCGACCACCACCATGCACCCCTATCGCATCGACGCATCGACTTCACATTGAAACGGGCCCCGAGCTGACCCGGACAGTCGGCCTTGCCCGGCGATTCCGGAGGCTCGGTGGCGCGGAGACCGGGGGCGATGCGCCTCGCGTGAGCCTGCTTAAGAGAAACGCACGATGTCACAAGCCGACATGATGAGACCCACGGGCAGTCACGCCGACGGGCAACGCGACGACGGCGGCGGCGAAGGTCTGGTCCGGTCCGCGTCGATCAGTCCGGTGGCGCCCGCCACGGCGGATCCGGCAGCCCTTGCCGCGCATAGGCGCTTCGCCGACCGCGACGTGGCCAAGACCGGTGACGAACGCCCCGGACGGCCCGGTTCCCGTGACGAGCGCCAGCCCGACAATCCGACAGGCCCGGACGAGATCCGCGCCGCGCCAGCCGAAAGCCAAGCCAAGAACGGCGCGCCGGACGATCCGGACACCATTCGCCGGAAGCGCAGGCCGGCCGTCCTGGTCATCGGCAGCCTGGTCCTGCTGGGCGTCGTTCTCGGCGGATCTTACGTCTGGTATGCGGGCCGCAATGTCGAAAGCACGGATGACGCCTTCACCGATGGCCGGGCCGTCACCATCGCGCCGCAGGTCTCCGGCAACGTCGTTTCGCTGGACGTGACTGACAATCAGTTCGTCCACAAGGGTGATCCGCTGATCCATATCGATCCCAGCGCCTACCGGGCGGAACGGGATCAGGCCCAGGGGGCGCTCGACGCGGCCAAGGCGCAAGTCGCCGGCGAACGGCTCTTCGCCGAAATCGCCCGCAAGAATTTTCCCGCCCTGCTGCAGCAGGCCCAGGCGCAGTTGCAGACCGCCAGGGCCAATCTGGCTCGCGCCCAGGCGGACTATAGCCGGCAACATAGTCTGCCGAGGGCGGCGACCACCCAGCAGGATGTCGATGCCGCGCTGGCCACGCTGCGCCAATCCGAGGCGCAGGTCCTGCAGGCGGAAGCCCAGGTGCAGCTGAATTCACCAGTCGCGCAGCATATCGGCCAGTCCGACGCGCAGGTCGCTCAGCAACAGGGGCTGGTCGAGCAGGCCCAGGCGCGGCTCGATCAGGCCGCGCTCAACCTGTCCTGGTCGGTCGTGACCGCACCGCAGGACGGTTGGGTGACCCGGCGCAATGTGGACGTAGGCACCCACGTCACCCCCGGCCAGCAGATCTTCTCGATCGTCTCCCCGGATGTCTGGGTGACCGCCAATTTCAAGGAAAACCAGCTCGACGCGCTGCGGCCGGGCCAGCGTGTGACGATCCAAGTCGATGCCTATCCCGGCCTCGATCTGCGCGGCCATGTCGACAGTATCCAGCTGGGGTCCGGCTCGAAGTTCACGGCCTTCCCGCCCGAGAACGCCACCGGCAATTTCGTCAGGGTGGTTCAGCGCGTGCCGGTCAAGATCGTCATCGACAGCGGGCTCGATCCCGCATTGCCGCTGCCGCTCGGGATATCGGTGGTTCCGACGGTGACGGTGCGATGAGCAGCGCATCGACCGACACCGGCGCGGACTGGACGCCGCGCCACAATCCGTGGCTGATCGCGGTCTCAGTGACGCTCGCGGCTTTCATGGAGGTCCTGGACACCACGATCGTCAACGTCGCCCTGCCGCATATCGCCGGCAGCCTTTCGTCGAGCAGCGACGAGGCGACATGGGCCCTGACCTCCTATCTGGTGGCGAATGGGATCGTGCTGACCATCTCCGGCTGGCTGAGCGATCTCCTGGGGCGCAAGCGCTATTTCCTGATCTGCATCGCGATGTTCACGCTATGCTCGTTCTTTTGCGGGACCGCCACCAGTCTGACCGAGCTGATCTGCTTCCGCCTGCTGCAAGGCTTCTTCGGCGGGGGCCTGCAACCAAGCCAGCAATCGATCATCCTGGATACGTTTCCGCCGACCAGGCGCGCCGCCGCATTCGGTCTCACGGCGATCGCGACCATTGTCGGCCCGATCCTGGGACCGACGCTCGGCGGCATCATCACCGATCAATCGACCTGGCGCTGGATCTTCTTCATCAACGTGCCCATCGGCATCCTCGCGGTCTTCCTGAATTCCATTCTGGTCGAAGACCCGCCATGGCTCAAAACCAGGAAGAGCCGGGGGTTCGACTATATCGGCCTGTCGCTCATCACGCTCGGCCTCGGCTGCCTGCAGATCGTGCTGGACCGCGGCGAAGACGACGACTGGTTCGGTTCGCCCTTCATCGTGACCACCGCGGTTCTCGCCTTCCTCGGCATCCTCGGGGCGATCGGCTGGCTGCTGACGGCGCGCAAACCGATCGTCAATCTGGACGTCTTCAAGGACCGGAACTTCGCCGCTGGCTGCGCGATGATCGCCGCGATGGGCAGCATCCTCTACGCCAGCTCGGTCGTGATCCCGCAGCTCGCGCAGCAGGTTCTCGGCTACACCGCGACCTGGGCGGGGCTCATACTCTCGCCGGGCGGGCTCGTCGTGATCATCCTCATTCCGCTCGTCGGGCGCCTGATGACCGTCGTCCCGCTGCGGTTCATCGTCGCCGCCGGCTTTTTCCTGCTGGGCTGCGCGCTCTTCGTCTCGAGCCATCTGGCGCCGAACATCGATTTCCCGACATTGGTGATGATGCGCAGCCTCCAGTCGGCGGGGCTGGGATTTCTGTTCGTGCCGATCAGCACGATCACCTATCTGTCCTTGCCGCGCGAACTCAGCGGCGACGCGGCGGCGCTGTTCTCGATGGTCCGCAACGTGTCCGGGTCGATCGGGATCTCCACCGCGACCTCGCTGATCACCCAGCGAAGCCAGGTCCGGCAGTCCTATCTGTCCGCTTGGGCCTCGCCCTTTCATGAGCCCTACAATGCGCTGGTGAGCGAATATGAGCGGGCCTTGGCGGCGATGGGGCATGCGCTCGGATCGGTCCATGGCATCGCGGTCGGCAAGGTCTACCAGGCCTTCCAGACCCAGGTCGCCCTGCTCGCCTATTCCGACGTCTTTCTGCTGTTCTCCGTCCTCGCCTTCTTCGCCGTTCCCTTCTGCCTCCTGCTATCGGCCAAGACGGCCGCTGGCGGCGCGGGCGTCAGCCACGAGATTTGATCATGGTCAGGAAGCTCCGTGCCGCAGCGGTGATGACGGGCGCTATCGCGCTGGCTGCATGCAGTGTCGGTCCGAATTTCGTTCCGCCGGATCCGGCCTTGCCGCAAGGCTGGTTTTCGGGTGGAGCGGCCGCGCCGGCCGGCTCCGCGGTCACCAGCACCGAGGTCCTCCAGCCGGTCGACCCCGCCTGGTGGCAAGTTTTCCACGACGCGACGCTCACCTCGCTCGAGCGTCGCGTCGCCGACGCCAATCTCGATGTGAAGACCGCCACCGTACGCCTGGCGCAGAGCCGGTTTCAGCGCGGCGTCGTGGGCGCCGCCCAGCTGCCGGGCCTGGATGTCAGCGGCAAGTATCAGCGCGAACAATATAGCCAGCAGGGCGTTGTCAGCCTGCTCGACGGCCTGCTCGGCCCGTCGGTGCCGCCGATCAGCGACTTCACCGTCAGTTTCGATGCGGCCTGGGAACTCGATCTGTGGGGGCATGTCCGCCGCCAGGTCGAAGCGGCGGATGCCCAGGTCCGGTCCTCCGAGGAACAGCGGCGCGGCGTGCTGGTTTCGAGCCTCGCCGAAACCGCGCGCGACTATATCCAGCTGCGCGGCACGCAGACCCAGATCAGGATCGCCAAGGACAATCTGAAGATCCAGCAGGATATCCTGCAATTGACACAGACCCGCCAGCAGCGGGGGCTGACGACCAGTCTCGATGTCGAGAACGCCGCCGCTCAAGTCGAAGCCATCCGCGCCCAGCTGCCGACCTTGGAACAGCAGGAAGCGCAAGGGATCAACGCCTTGAGCTTGCTGCTCGCCATGCCGCCCAATGCTCTGCGCGGCGAGCTCGCCAGCGCCAGGCCGGTGCCTCCGACGCCGGCGCGGGTGCCGGTCGGCATTCCCTCGGAGCTTGCCCGCCGGCGCCCGGATATTCGCGCCGCGGAGGCGCAACTTCACGCGGCCACCGCCGACATCGGCGTGGCGGTGGCCGCCTTCTATCCAACCGTGCAACTGAACGGCGCGGTCGGTTTCGACGCGCTCGATCTCGGCAATCTCTGGAAGGGCAGCGCGCTCCAATACAATATTGGTCCGAGCATCTCGATGCCGATCTTCCAGGGGGGCCGGCTGAAGGCGACGCTGGAACTGCGCAAGCAGCAGCAGCAGGAGGCGGCGATCGCCTATCGCAGGACGGTGCTGCAAGCCTGGCACGATGTCGTCAATGCGCTTGTCGCCTACCGGACCGAGCAGCAGCGGCGCAGCCGGCTGGCGCGGCAGGTCGAGCACTCGCGCCAAGCCTTGTCGCTGGCCCGTATCCGCTACAGCGACGGCGTCGCCGAGTTCACCATCGTGCTGGACACCGAACGCACATTGCTCCAGGCCGAACAGCAATATGCCGAGAGCACGACCAAGGTCTCGATCGACCTCGTGCAATTGTACAAGGCGCTCGGCGGCGGCTGGGAAATGACGTTTCCGGCGCCGCCGCCCGCACCGGCGACGGTCGCCGACGCCTCGCCGTGAGAACCGGCAGCCTGGATCGGAGCCGGGGCGAGCCCGGCGCAATGTCCCAGATGTCTGGTCCCGGCGCCTGCGCCGCGGATCATTGCCGACGGCCGGCAAGGACGACGGTTGTCGGCATCGGCCGCCGCGCGGCTTCCGGCGCCGGGCCCCGCGGCCGTCCGTCAGATATTGGCATTCCAAGGCACCAGGACTTCGCGATAGCCGTTCGCGGTCCTTTCGACATGGGCGAGAGCCGGGAACGGGTAATGGAAGCCCTGAACCAGCATCTTCTCGGCCACCAGCATGTCGTAGACCTTGCGGCGCGTCGCTTCCGCCATGACCGGGTCCTGGTCGATCGCGGCGTGCCAGCCGGGATTGGCGACGAACAGCACGGGGACATGGGCCACGTCGCCCTGGATGAAGACGCTGCTGGCGCCCGACGACAGAACGAAGGACGTATGCCCGACCGAATGCCCCGGCGTCGCCACGGCGGTGAGCCCGGGCACCACCTCCTTGCCGGCATCGTAAGGCGTGACATTGCCGCCGAGCGCGCCCAGAATCCGGCGCGTATTGCGGAACAGGCCCTCGATCCGGCCCTTCGGCGCCCGGCTCATCTCGCCGTCGTCCATCCAGTACTTCAGCTCGGCCGCCGGCACGAAGATCTGGGCATTGGGGAAGGCCGGCTTGCCGTCCGCGGTGAGCAGGCCGTCGACGTGATCGATGTGGAAATGCGAGATCACCACGGCATCGATCGCCGAGCGGTCGAGGCCCGCGGCTTTCAGGTTGGTCGTGAATTGCCCGATAATGCCTTTGCTGCGCTCGAACGCGGCATCGCCGAGGCCGGTGTCGATCAGGATCAGCTTCGACCCGGTATTGACGACCACAGGTGAAAAGGGAACCGATAACGCATCGGTGCCGCGGAAAGCCGCCGCGAGCGCCGCCTTCACCTGCTCGGTCGGCACATTCGTCACGAAGTTTTCGACCGGGAATGGCAGCGCGCCGTCGGCGATGACGCTGACCTCGAACGCGCCGACCTTGTAGCGATAGAAGCCGGGCGCCTGCTTGCCGACGATGGGCGCGGCCGCCCGAGCCGCCGTTGGCTGCGACAGGGCGGCGCCCGCCGTCATCATCGCTGCACTGCCAGACAATACGGCGCGGCGGGTCAGGGTCATGGGATGTCCAGTGCGACGGCAATAGCGCGGAAACGGCTCCAGACTGTAGGCAAGGCCGCGCCATTTGCAACCGAGGGTGATCCGGCCTGCACGCCGGCGCGACATCCCTGACGCGCCTGGCGTTCCTGGTCCAGCGTCGCTGTTCGGTGATTATGATGGCGCGCTTTCCGCGAGTGGATAAATTCGTGGATATCCGGGACAAGCCCGGGCAAGACGAGAATTGTCTTTGGAATGACAGGTGCCGGGCCGGCCGAGCGCAAAAGCCGCGCCGTGGCCCTGCACACAGCGAGGCCAACGCATCGTCTTGCCCGCGCTCGTCCTGGCATCCACCAATTGTTGCACCAAGATCAACAGGTCACCATCACGGTGCAACGATACTAAGCCAGCGAAGGCCGGAGCAGGACCGGCGTCGACTTATAGGACGGGGTTCCCGACTTCTCGTCATAGTGATCAAGCGCGACCAGGACGTTCGCCTCGGGGTAATAGGCGGCAACCGAACCCTCGGCGATCTTGTAGGCGACCGCCGTCAGGCCGCGCATGACGCGTTCGCCCGATGCCGATCCGGCATCGGGCACGACCGCGATATCGACCCGATCGCCATGCTTCAGCCCGCGGCTGGCGAGATCCCGCTCGTTGACGAACAAGACGTCGCGCCGTCCCGAAATGCCGCGGTAGCGATCGTTCATGCCATAGATCGTCGTGTTGTACTGATCATGGCTACGGATCGTCGTCAGGGTCAGCGCCGCGCCGTCGGCGACCGGCGGGTCCGCGTCGAGCCCCGGGAAAACCAGAAAGTTCGCCCGCTTCGTCGGGGTGAGCCAGTGCCGCTCCGACGCGGCGACATAGAGCCGGAAGCCTCCGGGCTTGCCGATGCGTTCGTTGAAGTCGCGGAAAGCTGGAAAGACATCCTCGATCGCGTCACGGATCTTGCCGTAGTCGGCGACCAGTTCGGCCCATGGCACCCGCGTCGCCGGCAATGTCGCCATCGCCAGTTCGGCAATGATCGCCGGCTCCGATTTCAGGTGTCCGGAAGCGGGTTTCAGGCCGCCGCGCGAGGCATGCACCATCGACATCGAATCCTCCACCGTGATCGACTGCGGACCTGTCGCCTGGACATCGCGCTCGGTCCGGCCGAGGCAAGGCAGAATGAAGGATTGTCTGGCCAGCAGCAGATGCGAGCGATTGAGTTTCGTGGCGATATGAACCGCCAGGTCGAGATTGCGCATCGCCTTGAAGGTGACCTCCGGATCGGACATCGCAACCGCCAGATTGCCGCCGAGACAGACCAGGGCCTTGGAACGTCCGTCCCGGATCGCCTCGACGGCTTCGACGGCGTTGTGGCCCTTGTTGCGTGGCGGCTCGAAGCCGAAGACCCGCGCGATCGCATCGAGCAGTTCGTCGCTCGGGATTTCGGTAATCCCGACCGTCCGGTCGCCCTGCACGTTCGAATGGCCGCGCAGCGGCGAGATGCCGGCGCCCGGGCGCCCGATATTGCCACGCAGCAGCAGCAAATTGGCGATCTGCTGGACATTGCCGGTGCCGTGGCGATGCTGGGTGATGCCCATGCCGTAATTGATGATGACCCGTTCGGCCTTGGCATAGATTTCGCCGGCCTGCTCGATGTCGGCGCGCGACAGGCCGGAGGCCCGTTCGATCGCGCGCCAGGAGGTTGCCTCCAGATCGGCCAGCAGGGCGTCGATGCCGGTCGTATGGCGCGTGATGAATTCGCGATCGAGAACCGCCGGGCCGCCTTCCGCCACGCTCTTCGCGTCGAGCGCGATCAGCGTCTTCATCATGCCCTTGAGAACCGCGACATCGCCGCCGACCTTCACCTGATAATAGGACGACGCGATGGGCGTGGCGCCGAGCGTCAGCATTTCGACCGGGCTCTGCGGCGCGGTGAAGCGCTCCAGCCCGCGTTCGCGCAGCGGGTTGAACACGATGATCGGCACGCCGCGCTTCGAAGCCTCGCTCAGCGTCGTCAGCATGCGCGGATGATTGGTTCCCGGATTGTGGCCGATGCAGAAGATCGCGTCGCTATGGTCGAAGTCTTCGAGGGTGACGGTGCCCTTGCCGACGCCAATTGATTGCGGCAGGCCGACGCTTGTCGCCTCGTGGCACATGTTCGAGCAGTCGGGAAAGTTGTTGGTTCCATATTCGCGCGCGAACAGCTGGTAGAGGAAGGCGGCCTCGTTCGAGGCGCGTCCGGACGTGTAGAACTCCGCCATGTCGGGCTCGGGCAAGGCGCGCAACGCCGCGCCGATCTGGGCGAGGGCCGCATCCCAGGACGTCGGCAGGTACCGATCCGTCGCCCGATCGTAAACCATGGGGTGGGTCAGCCGGCCCTCGTTCTCGAGGTCGAAATCCGGTCGGTTCCAGAGCTCGCCGACCGTGTGGGCCGCGAAGAATTCCGGGGTCGTCCGCTTGCCCGTGGCTTCCCACGACACGGCCTTGGCGCCGTTCTCGCAGAATTCGAACGACGAGGTGTGTTTCGGATCGGGCCAGGCGCATCCTGGGCAATCGAACCCGT
This sequence comes from Phreatobacter sp. GW821-FHT04C01, assembly GCF_059420385.1. Classification (NCBI taxonomy): domain Bacteria; kingdom Pseudomonadati; phylum Pseudomonadota; class Alphaproteobacteria; order Hyphomicrobiales; family Phreatobacteraceae; genus Phreatobacter; species Phreatobacter sp. GW821-FHT04C01. Next base: position 141,312 of record NZ_JBWKTP010000001.1, read on the forward strand.
GCGGCTGGTTCATGGTCAGAAGACCACGCGTCTCCCGTGCCACGGCCATTTGCCCGCGAACCGCGTCGGCGACCGCCTTGAGCGCGCCCCACCCGGCCGCTGCGCCGTCATAGTCGGCGACCCCTTTGACATCGTCTTCGCTCATCGAACTCTCCTTCGTCAGGGTCCGCGGCTGTCCCGACCGCGCATTCGGAAAGCCCGAACAAGGCCTGGAACGGCGAAGGCAACGCGACCCGGCAAGCTCTCCTTGCGCGATCCTCGACGCGGCGAAGCAACAGAACGCCTCTGCTACGCCATACGGGCTCAAGCAAAAGCATTTATTCGCCACGCGGCAATACCGCGTGCATCAGAATTCATCCTCTGCGATTGGCGTTGGCAATTAAATTGGAATTTAGAAAGCTCAATGCGAGTTGTATTCGAGCATTCCGATCGACGGCGAATGCCAATGCGATCAGCTCCGAACAATAAAAGCGTATTTAATTGGGACATCCGGTCGGGCCCGATAGCTTCCCGGCATCAAGGCCCGAGGCGGCGGGAGCCATCCACAGCGAGATGGTTGGCGGTCCGGGCCCTGTCGCCAGGCGTTCAAGAGCACAGGATCGCGCCCGATGTCCGATAGTCTTGCACCCGATGTCATCGTCGCCAATCTCATCGAGATCGGGACCGCCAAATCGCGGCACGGCGTGCGCGATCTTCTGATCCGCGGCGCTCTCGCAGGGGCCTTGCTCGCATTCGGCACCAGTCTCGCCTTGACGGTGTCGGCGCAAACCGGCCTGCCGTTTGTCGGAGCGTTGGTATTCCCGGTCGGCTTCGCGATGGTGGTCGTGCTCGGGCTGGAACTGCTCACCAGCAATTTCGGCGTCGTGCCGCTGGCCGTGCTGTCGCAGCGCGCGACGACGGGCCAGATGCTGTCGAACTGGGTCTGGGTGTTCGTCGGAAATCTGATCGGCGCGCTGCTCTACGCGGCGCTTCTCTATCTCGTGTTGACCGAGGCGGGACACACGCCGGCCGGGACGCTCGGCGACCAGATCCGCGTCCTGGCGGAGGCCAAGGTCCTGGCCTACGAGCCGAATGGCGATGCCGGCCTGCTGACCGCCTTCGTCAAGGCGATCCTGTGCAATTGCATGGTCTGTCTCGGCATGGTGATGGGCAACGCCTCGACCTCGACGACCGGGCGCATTCTCGGCTGCTGGCTACCGATCTTCGCCTTCTTCGCCATGGGCTTCGAGCACTCGGTGGTCAACCTGTTCGTGATCCCGCTGGGCATGGCTTTCGGCGCCCGGATCAGCCTCTACGACTGGTGGTACTGGAACGAAATCCCGGCGCTCGCCGGCAATCTGGCCGGCGGCTTCGCCATCAGCCTCGCGCTCTATGTCACCTACCGGCCCGGCCGCTCCGATCGACCGGGCTCGGCGGTCGTTCAGCGTCCCGTCCCGTCGTTCGGGGCGGACCCCATGACCGGACAGCTGCCGTGACCGGCGGCGCGAGAACCGGCCCCCACCCCTGATTTGCGGCGAGACCGTCACGGAAGGAGAGCGCCATGAAACGCGCATGGATCGTTGCGATCATCGCCGCCGGCCTCGGCTGCGGCACGGCCTCGGCGCAGGTGCGCGGCGCGAGCAGCGCGCCGGCCGGCATGGGCACGACCTCGCCGCTCGGCGGGCCGGCGGGTTCGCCGGTCCAACCCACGGGCATTCCGATGGGCGCGACCGAACTGGCGACGCCGGGCCTCAGCCCGATCGTATCCCCCTCGCCGTTCGGCCTCACCTCCAGTCCCACGTCGGGAAACTCAGTCTGCGTCAGCGTCCTGAGTTCGACGTCGCAGACCTCGGCCGCGCTGTTCGACGGCGGCATGGCGGCGGGTGGGCCCAGCACTTGCGCGGCGACGACCGGCACGGCGTCGGGTTCGGCCGTCACGACCTCGCCGATCGGACGCTCCGGCGTGCCGCTCGGATCCACCGAAATCGCCAATGCCGGGCTCAGCCCGATGTCGCCGCTGCCGGCTCTCGTCATACCGCCGACCGCGTCGTCGACGCTGAACGCCATCGTGACCTGCCCGAGCACCGGCGCATCGCCGACGCCGACGTCTTCGAACGGCATCTCCATGCCTTCGACGGTCGCCTCGACCGGATGCTGAACCAACGTCCCTCACGCGAGAAGCCGTCCATGACCCGGAAAACCATTGTCACCGCCGCCTTGCTGACCGCCGTCCTGGCGGCCGGCGGCGTCCTGTACGTCACGCATGACCGGCCGTTCCAGGCAGCCGTTGCGGCGACGGCGCCGGCCTTGCCGCCCGCCGTGCCGGTCGTCGCCGGCGCCGTGAAGAGCGCGGACGTCCCGATCTATCTGCGCGGCGTCGGCACGGTCATCGCCTACAACACCGCCATCGTGCGCAGCCAGATCCAGGGCCAGCTGACCCGGATCGCATTCACCGAGGGGCAAACCGTCAAGCCGGGAGATCTCCTCGCCCAGATCGATCCCAGACCCTATCAGGCCCAGCTCGATCAGATGAACGCCAACCGGCTGCGCGATCAGGCCCAGCTGACCAATGCGCTCGCCAATCTCGATCGCTATACCCAGCTGCTGGGCAAGGGCTACGCGACCCAGCAGCTGTCCGACACGCAGAAGGCGCAGGTCGCGCAGCTGCAGAACGCCGTCAAGGCCGACGACGCGCTGATCGAGCAGGCCAGCGTGCAGCTCGACTATACCCGGCTGACCGCGCCGATCCCCGGGATCACCGGCGTGCGCCAGGTCGATGTCGGCAACATCATCCACCCGACCGATCCTAACGGCCTCGTGGTGGTGGCGCAGATCGAGCCGATCTCGCTGATCTTCACGCTGCCGCAGGCCGAGCTGCCGCAAATTCAGGCGCAGATGGCCAAAGGCCCCCTGACGGTCATTGCCTATAGCCAGGACGGCAAGATCAGGCTGGATGAAGGCAGGCTCCTGCTCATCAACAATCAGATCGTCCAGACGACCGGTACGATCCAGCTCAAGGCCGAGTTCTCCAACACCGCGCATCGTCTCTGGCCCGGCCAGTTGGTCAATGTGCAACTGCTCGTCGACACCCGGAAGGACGGACTGACGGTTGCCGCCGCGGCTGTGCAGCAGGGTCCGAACGGCGCCTATGTCTATGTGATCTCGCCAGCGGGAACGGTGGAGCTGCGGCCGATCACGGTCGCCCAGATCAGCCAGGGACAAGCCCTGATCGACCAGGGCCTGCAGGCCAACGAGACCGTCGTGGTCGACGGTCAGTACCGGCTGCAGGAAGGCAGCCGCGTCCAGGAGCTGCACGGCAAGGCCGCCGACCAGGCCGACCTGCAAAGCGCGGTCGAGAGGGCCATCCCGTGAACCTCTCGGCACCGTTCATCCGCCGGCCGATCGCGACGATCCTGCTCATGGTCGGGCTGCTTCTCTGCGGCCTTGCGACCTACCGGCTGCTGCCGGTCGCCGCGCTGCCCAATGTCAATTACCCGACGATCCAGATCTCCGCCCAATTGCCGGGCGCCGATCCGCAAACCATGGCGTCCACCGTCGCGACGCCGCTCGAGCAGCAATTGAGCCAGATCCCCGGCGTCACCCAGCTCACCTCGTCGAGCGCGCTGGGCGTCACCTCGGTGACCGTCCAGTTCGAGCTCGCGCGAACCGTCGACAGCGCCGCGGTCGACGTCTTGTCGGCGATCAATGCCGCAAGTCCCTATCTGCCGCTCAACATGCCCTACCCGCCGACGATCCGGAAGGTGAACCCGGCCGAGACGCCGATCCTGCTGCTCGCGCTGACCTCCACCTCGTTGCCGCTCACCACGATCGACGCCTATGCCGAAAACATTCTCCTGCCGAAGATTTCGCAGATTTCCGGGGTCGGCCTCGTCGGTATCGGCGGCCAGCAAAAGCCGGCGATCCGCATCCAGGTCAATCCGCAGGCACTGGCGGCCCGCGGCATCGGCCTCGAAGACGTTCGCAACGTGATCGGCCAGGCCAATGTCGATCTGCCGAAGGGCACGCTCAACAGCCCGCGCCAGACCTATACGCTCAATACCAACGATCAACTGCTGAAGCCGGAAGCCTATGACGACATGATCGTCGCCTATCGCAGCGGCTCGCCCGTGCGCATTCGCGACATCGGCAAGGCGATCGAAGGCCCGGAGAACAATCTTCTGGCCGGCTGGTACAACCGGCAGCGCGCCGTCATCCTGGCGGTCCAGCGGGTGCCGGGCGCCAACGTGATCGAGACCGTCGATCGCATCAAGGCCCTGCTGCCGCAGCTGGAAGCCTCGCTGCCCCCGGCCATCAAAGTGTCGGTCGTCGCCGACCGGACGCTGACCATCCGCGCCTCGGTCGCCGATGTGCAGTTCACGCTGATGCTGACCATCGCGCTGGTGGTGATGGTGATCTTCCTGTTCCTGCGCAATGTCTGGGCGACCGTCATTCCGGCAGTGACGGTGCCGCTGTCGCTGGTCGGCACGTTCGCGGTGCTCTACGTCCTCGGCTACAGCCTGGACAACCTGTCGCTGATGGCGCTGTCGATCGCGGTCGGCTTCGTCGTCGACGACGCGGTCGTGGTGATCGAGAACATCGTGCGCTATCTCGAGCAGGGCCTCAGCCCGATGGAGGCCGCGCTCAAAGGCTCCCAGGAGATCGGCTTCACCATCGTCTCCATCACGCTGTCGCTGATCGCGGTGTTCATCCCGCTGTTCCTGATGGGCGGCTATGTCGGCAAACTCTTCCAGGAGTTCGCCATTACGATCTCGGTTTCGCTGATCATCTCGCTCGTCGTTTCGCTGACGCTGACGCCGATGATGTGTTCGCGCCTGTTGAAAGACGAAGCGCACAGGCAGCACGGACGGCTCTACCGGCTATGCGAATACGGCTTCGATGGCCTGCTCGCGCTCTATGAGCGCGGCCTGAAGATCGTCCTGCGGCATCGTCTCATCACGCTGACGGTAATGCTCGGCACGATCGGTCTCACCGGCTATCTCTATACGGTCATTCCAAAAGGGTTCTTCCCGCAGCAAGACACCGGCATCATCCAGGGCATTACCGAGGCGGCGCAGGACATCTCGTTTCCAGCCATGGCCCAACGCCAGCAGGCGCTGGTCGAGACCGTGCTGAAAGACCCGGCGGTTGCCGGGGTCACCAGCTATATCGGACCCGGCGGGCCGACCGCGACGCTCAATCAAGGGCGCATGTTCATTATCCTGAAGCCCGAAAGTGAACGGACCGCCAGCGCCGACCAGATCATCACCAGGCTGACGCCGGAACTGGCCAAGACCCAGGGCATCACCCTCTACATGCAGTCCGCGCAGGACATTACGATCGGCGCGCGGCTGTCGAAAACCCAGTTTCAATACACCCTGACCGATGCCGACTCGACCGAACTCGCGCATTGGGCCGCCGTCTTCCTCGAGAGGCTGAAGGCTTCGCCCGTCATCACGGATGTCGCCAGCGACCAGGCCAATGCCGGGCCCATGCTCAACGTGGCGGTCAATCGCGAGGTCGCGTCGAGTTTCGGGATCCTGCCCTCGACCATCGACAACACGCTCGACGACGCCTTCGGCCAGCGCATCGTGTCGACCATCTTCACCGAGCTCAACCAGTACCATGTCGTGCTCGAGGTCGATCCGCGCTTCCAATATGGCCCGGAAGCGTTGCGGGATATCTATGTCGCCTCGTCGAGCGGCCAACAGGTGCCGCTCAGCACGCTGGTGAGCAGCAAGATCCAGGCGGCGCCGATCGTCGTCAATCACCAGGGCATGTTCCCGTCCGTCACGCTCTCGTTCAACCTGAAACCCGGGGCGGCGCTGGGCGACGCGGTCGCCGCCATCCAGAAGATCGAGCAGGAGACCGGCAAGCCCGCTTCACTCGCCACCTCGTTCCAGGGCAATGCCCAGGCGTTCCAGGCCTCGCTGTCCGGCACCCCCTTGCTGATCGGCGCGGCGCTGGTGGTGATCTACCTCATTCTCGGCATCCTCTATGAAAGCACGATCCATCCGCTGACCATCCTTTCGACCTTGCCCTCGGCCGGCATCGGCGCGCTGCTGCTGCTGATGGCCGTGCATATGGACCTGAGCGTGATCGCCATGATCGGCATCATCCTGCTCATCGGTATCGTCAAGAAGAACGGCATCATGCTGGTCGACTTCGCGCTCGAGGTCGAACGGCACGAAGGATTGGCGCCCGAAGAATCGATCTACCGCGCCTGCATCATGCGGTTTCGGCCGATCCTGATGACCACCATGGCGGCGCTGCTCGGCGGTGTGCCGCTGATGCTCGGCAGCGGCACGGGTGCGGAGCTCCGCCAGCCGCTCGGCTACACGATCGTCGGCGGGCTGCTGCTGTCCCAAATCCTGACGCTCTATACGACACCGGTGGTCTATCTCTATCTCGACCGGCTCGGAACATGGCTCAAGCGAAGCAATAAACGCCCAGAGGGGAATGCGACTGCCCCAGCAGAATAGAAACCGTCGTCAATTGGCCGATCGGACCGCGGTCCGGTCGGCCGATTTCGCATCATTTCTTGTGAAATATAGCAGATCCATTTCTGAATATTAATTTAGTGGTCCACGCTTCTGGCGATCCTATACTTTTTGAATTCGCATTCCCGACCTCGCCAGGAACAAGAGCTATGACCCACATTTCGCGTCGTGACATGCTGGCGGCGACCGCCGCCGGCGGTGTTCTCACCGCTGCGACGGCCGCGGGCGCCCAGACCGGTCAGCCGATGCCGCAGCCGCGGCGTCCCGGACACGGCGGCACCGATCCCGGCCCGCGCAACCTCGCCCGAGACGCGCAGAACCCCGATCTGCTCGTGCCCCCTTCCACCGACCACGGCACGCTGCCCAATCTGCGCTTCTCGTTCTCCGACGCTCATATGCGCCAGGAATCCGGTGGCTGGACGCGCCAGGTCACGGTCCGGGAACTCGGCGTTTCCAAGACCATGGCCGGCGTGAACATGCGGCTGAACGCCGGCGGTATTCGCGAGCTGCATTGGCACAAGGCCGGCGAATGGGCCTACATGCTCTACGGGACCGCGCGGATCACAGCCATCGATGCCCAGGGCCGGAACTTCGTGGACGACGTCGGCGTCGGCGATCTCTGGTATTTTCCGTCGGGCATTCCCCATTCCATCCAGGGGCTGGGTCCGGACGGCTGCGAGTTTCTGCTGGTATTCGACGACGGCGAATTCGACGAGGACAATACCTTCCTGCTCAGCGACTGGCTCAAGCATACCCCCAATGAGGTGCTGGCCAAGAATTTCGGTGTTCCCGGTCCTGCCTTCAGCCACCTTCGGGATCCGGAAGAGCTCTACATTTTCGCGGCCCCGGTGCCGGGATCGCTCAGCGCCGACAAGATCGCCGGCGCAACCGCCGTGCCGGAAAGCTTCAGCCACAAGATGCTGGCGCAGGAGCCGATCCGGACCGCGAGCGGAACGGTGCGGATCACCGATACCAGCGTGTTTCCGGCCTCCGCGACGATCTCCGCGGCCCTGGTCGAGGTCGAGCCGGGTGGCATGCGCGAACTCCACTGGCACCCGAATGGCGACGAATGGCAGTACTATATCGAGGGCCAGGCCCGCATGGGTGTGTTCGCCGCGTCGGGCCAGGCGCGGACCTTCGACTTCCTGCCCGGGGATGTCGGTTATGTGCCCTTCGCCATGGGTCACTATGTCGAGAACACCGGCACGACGCCGCTGCGTTTCCTGGAGGTCTTCAAGAGCAGCTACTACGCCGATGTGTCGCTTGACCAATGGCTGGCGCTGATACCGCCGGAGCTGGTCGGCGCCCATCTGAATCTGGACCCGCGGGTGATGGCCGCGCTGCGCAAGCGCAAGGTTCCCGTCGTACCGGCCTGACACGCCCGGGCCGTCGGCCGGACAGGCGCCGATCCGAATGCGCCGCGGGCCGGCGGACCGCGGTCCGTCGCAAGCGCACGCTTCATGGCGACCTGTCTCGCATCACGACCGGCCGCGAGTCTCGCGCCGGCATGCAAGGCGCCCTCGCCGCCGGTCCGGAATCCAGGGCGGGAGGTTGGATCCCGACGCGGCCGCACCTCGATCTCACGACCCTTATGTCATTGTAAAATATCATTTAATTGTCAATTCCGGCGCACCGCCCCATCTTAGACGTGTCGACGGCGGACACCTCCCGACGACACCGAAATCAGCCCCCTCCGGCCCGGCGTGTCCCTTCCCACCGGACTTTCGAATGGAGACCATCATGAAGAAATTGCTCGTAGCCGCGACCATGCTCATGCCGCTCGTCATCGCGGCCCCGGCCTTTGCCCGCGGCATGGACACCACGACCCGCCATGCGCAGACCCATTCGGTCGCCAGCTACGCGAAGAGCCAGCCGCGGGAATTCAGCGCGCATCGCGCCGGCAACGGCTATCCGGGCGGCGAGACCCCGCTCGACCATAGCCTGATCCAGCGCGAAGCGGTGCCGTCCTCGGCCTTCGGTTCATCGAGTTGAAGCCGGCGCCGCCCGGCTCGTCTTATGACAGCGCCCGGGCGCCAGCCCCGGCGCTGTCATAGCCTGGGAGCCCGGCCGATGCGCCGGCATCCTGCAACCCAGGCGTCGTCGTCGCCGAAAACGCAATGGCCGGGTGGTCGCCATTGCCGGGTCGGGATCTTGCCGGCCTCTTCGGCGGACACCTCCCGCCGACACAGGGCAACCGTCCCCAGGGGTCGCCATGCCCTCCCTCGCCGGGGTTTCCACGGAGGATATCATGGAGAAATTCATTCTTGCCGCCGCGTTGCTGGCGCCGCTCGTCGTGGCTGTCCCGGCCTTTGCCCAGGGAGCCGGAGATGCCGCAGCCTTCATCGAGACGCCGCCGGCCACCACCCGCATGCCGAACCGGCCGCGCGAGTTCACCTCGCAAAAGGCGCATGCCGGCCGCCCCGCCGGCGTTACCGATCTCGAGCGCAGCCTGATCCAGCGGGAAGTGGTGGTCGGAACCCCCAGCGGCGCGCAGTGAACCGGGCCGCCGATCCAGGACGAATGCCGGAGCAGAACTCCGGCGTTCCCGCCGCCGAGGTTCAAGCACGCGCGCCAGGAGGATCCCGAGATGGCGGTCTATTCACCACAAGCCCTCAGCATCGTCATGCTCGCTCTCGGAGGCCCGGTTTTCTTTTTCATGGCTGCGCGGGACGCATCCTCGCAAAGGCCAATGGGGCCGAGCGGGCCAGCGCCCAGGACCGCGAGCCATGTCGTTGCGGTGGCGGATGCTCCGACGCCTATCCCCGCGGGCCTGGAAATGCCGGGCGCCGGTCGGGACGGCGCCCAGTTGTTCGACCGGACCTGCCTGCCAGGCCATGCCGCGCCGGGCCTCTCCGCACCGGTCGAGGTCATCGCCACGCCCGGAGACAGCCCGCCGGGCCGGGACCGATGCTCGCTCATCGCCAGCCTGCACCATCCGCGCGGCATTTCGGCCACCGGCTTCGCTGCGCTGCCGGCGGCGAAAGAGGGCTCCGGCCGAGACCCGGCGGAACCCTGACCAGGGGCGCCGATTGCCGGGAACCCAAGGGCCGCCGCGCGACGGATGAGCACCGTCAGAACGAATTCTCGCGAGGCCAGCGACCTGGTCCGCGGTCCCCGGCCACAGGGCGGCGCAAGTTCATCGAGCGCCCTGTCACAGGGCCCGGCTCGCCTCCCCCGTCGCGACAGGCTCGGGGCGTGCGATCTCGCCCGCCACCATCGGCCTGGCCAGTCCGAGATGATCGCGAAGCGTTCTTCCGTCGTAATCCCGGCGAAAAATGCCCCGCGCCTGGAGTTCGGGCACGACGGCATCGACGAAATCCTCCAGGCCGCCGGGAAGATAGGGCGGCAGGATGTTGAACCCGTCCGCGGCGCCGTTCTCGAACCAGGTCTGCAGGCGGTCCGCTATGGCCTGCGGCGTGCCGACGACCGTGTGATGACCCGCGCCATTGCAGACATGTCCGTAGAGCTGCCGGACGGTCAATCCTTCCCGCTTCGCGAGATCCAGCAAGAGCCGCTGCCGGCTTCTGTGGCTGTCGGTCACCGGCAGGTCCGGGACAGGCTCATCGAGGGGATAGATCGACATGTCGACGCCGATCAGCGTCGAGAGAATGCCCAGGCCGGCCTCCGGATGGATCAGGTCCAGCAGCGCCTTGTGCTTGGCACGCGCGTCAGCCTGGGTCTTGCCGACGAACGGCTGAACCCCCGGCAGGATCTTCAAGCTGTCGGGATTCCGGCCGAGCGCGGCCGCGCGTCCCTTCAGCTTGGCATAAAAGGCCTGCGCGTCTTCGATCGTCTGGGCCGCCGAATAGACGACGTCGGCGGTGGCGGCGGCGAGGTCCAGCCCTTCGTCGGAGGCTCCGGCCTGGAACAGGATCGGATGGCCCTGCGGCGAGCGCGGAATGTTGAGCGGCCCCCGCACCGAGAAATGCGCGCCGCGATGGTCCAGGACGTGCAGCTTCGCGGGGTCGAAATAGCGTCCTGTGGTCTTGTCGCGGACAAATGCGTCATCGTCCCAGCTGTCCCACAAGCCCTTGACGACCGTCACGAATTCGCGCGCGCGACCGTAACGGGAGGCATGGGTCGGATTCCTGTCGCGGCTGAAATTGCGCGCCTCGCCGTCGGTGAACGAGGTCACGACGTTCCAGCCGGCACGGCCACCGCTGAGGTGATCGAGCGAGGCGAATTTCCGGGCGACGTGATAGGGCTCGTTATAGGTCGTGGACGCCGTCGCCGCGAGGCCGATGCGCGATGTCGCGGTCGCCAGCGCCGACAGCAGCGTCAGCGGCTCCAGATGGACGGCGATGGGCGACCGGCTGAGCTGGTCGGTCGTCTCCCGGTCGCGCAGCCCGACCTGGTCGGCGAGGAAGAGCACGTCGAACTTGCCCCGCTCGGCCGTTTCCGCGAGACGACGGTAGAACGCGAGGTCGTGATCCCCGCCGAGAATGGCGTCGGGATGGCGCCAGCCGGCCGTGTGATGTCCGTTGGCGTGCAGCAGGGTTCCAAGATGCATCCTCCGGGCCGACGCGGCCGGAGCCTCGGTCTTCCTGGTCGTATCGGCGGGACCGGCCATTTCGGCTCCTAGAAGAACGAAGCGGAGGGAAGCGGGGTGCCATTGACCACATGGTCGCCGAGCGCGCGCGCCTTGTAGGAGATCGGGTTGTGCGACGAGATCGTCCGGATGTTGCGCCAGTGACGGTCGAGGCGCTGGCTTTGCTTGGCCGCCGATGCGCCGCCGACCTCGAAAAGCTGGTTCGCCGCGCCGAGCGCGAGTTCGTCGATGACGACCTTGGATTTCGCGGTGCGCAGCGCGGCCTCGGTGAACAGATCCCGATCGAGGCGGCCGTCGATCGCGGATTGGAACGCCTGGCCCAGCGCATCGGCTGCGCGCAGCACGGTCGCCTCCGCCACGTAGGCGACGCTGGCCAGACGCCCGATCGTCTGCTGCAGCAGGGGATCATCGGCCGGCCGCGACGCAACCGCATGGTAGTAATTGCGGTCACGGCGCTTCACCAGGCCGGAGGCGTCGGTGACGACGCTGCGCAGGATGCCGGCAATGATGGCTGTGAGATAGAGCTGCGCGAACGTCGCCTGGAACGGCAGCGCCACATCCTCCTCGGCGATGAACAACACGTCGTCCTTGTCCACGGCGACGTCGGACAGGGTCGTGGTGCCGCTCGCGGTCAGGCGCTGGCCGATGCCGTCCCAGTCGTCGGCGACATCGACGCCCGCCCGGTCGACCGGAATGAACGCGGAGGCCGACCGGCCATCGGGCGTGCTGGCGTTCACGGCAATGAAATCCGAATAGAAATTGCCGGTGCTGTAATATTTCGTGCCGTTCAGCACGAAGCCCTCGCCTTTCGGGTCGAGCCGGGTGTCGCCGCGGAAATCACCGATGTTCTGGGTCCCGAGCTCGCTCGCCCCAAGCCCGATGAGCCGGCCGTCGCGGACGTGATCGAGCCACCTGCGATATCTGGCATTGCCGGGGGTGCGCAGCGCCTTTTCGACGAAGCCGAAATGATTGCGCAGGATATGCGGAATGTTCGAATCCGCCTCGGCAAGGTCGATCACAAGCCCGAACAGGTCCGGCAGCGAAGCGCCCCCGCCGCCCTGGCTTTGCGGCAGCCTGAAGGCCCCGAGCCGGGCGGAGCGGATGAGATCGATCGCCTGGCGGGCCGGCACGTCCCGCCGCTCGCGGGCCTCGGCATCGACCGCGATCGCCTGGATCAACTGGCGCAGAACCGGCGAACCGACGGTGACGACCGGCGCTTCGGCCTGCGCGGCAATGTTGAGATCGACTTGGCCCATGGGAATTCTCTTTCGGATCGAGGGTACGGCCAGATGCCTCGGCGCCTGGCCCTGCTAAGGAAAAATCAGGCGGAGAGAGGCAGGCGCGCGTCGCCGCCGCGAAAGGCCCGCGCGTCACCGGACGCGGCCGGCCCGGCATGCCTGGGCGGTCGCGCCAGGCCGAAGTGATCCCTGAGAGTGGTTCCGGAATAGCCGCTGCGGAAAATGCCGCGTTGGCGCAGCAAGGGCACGACGTGGTCGACAAAGGCCTCGAGCCCCGAGACGATCACGTCGGGCATGACATTGAACCCGGCAATGGCGCCGGAGGCGAACCATTCGCCGATATCGGCGGCGATCTGCTCCGGCGTGCCCACCACGATCCGATGGCCGGTGCCGCCGCCCTGCGCGCGAATGAGCTGGCGGACGGTCAGCCGCCCCCGCTCCGCCAGCGTCAGGGCGCCCTTGAAGAAGGTCTGCATGCCGTCGACGGGCAGTACCAGATTGTCGGGCAGCGGCTCGTCGAGTGCCAGGGATTGCGGGTCGACCTGAAGGATGCCGGCCAGCCGGCCGAGGCCGTAGTCGATCGGAACGAGGTCCCAGAGCTCCTGCTCGCGGCGGCGCGCCTCCTCCTCGGTGCTGCCGATGACGGTGACGAGGCCGGGAAAGATCAGGATATCGCCGGGGCCGCGGCCATGGGCCGCGGCGCGCGCCCTGAGGTCGGCGGCATAGTCGATCGCGTCCGGCAGCGCATGGGCGACCGAGAAGACCGCATCCGCATGGCGCGCCGCGAAATCCTTGCCGTCGTCCGACCCGCCAGCCTGGACCACGATCGGCCGTCCCTGCGGCGGCCGGGGCACGTTCAGCGCACCCTCGACGGAAAAATGGGGCCCGGCATGCCGTATCGGATGGATCTTGGCGGTATCGAGGAAACGTGCGGAGACCTTGTCGCCGACGAAGGCGTCGTCCTCCCAGCTGTCCCAGAGCGCCTTGACGACATCGGCGAACTCCGCGGCCCGTTCATAGCGCACATGGTGCGCCGGCGGTTTGGATATGCCGAAATTGAGGCCGGCCTGGCGGTCCGCCGTCGTCACGATGTTCAGGCCCGCCCGGCCGCCGCTGGCATGGTCGAGCGAGGCGAACCGGCGCGCGATGTTGTAAGGCTCGTTATAGGTCGACGAAGCAGTGGCGATCAGCCCGATATGACGGGTCGCGGCGGCGATCGTGGCAAGGGTGATCGTCGGCTCGAGCGACTGAAACGGCCGGTATTCCGGCCGGTCGGACAAGGCCGGAAAGTCGGCCAGGAACACCGAATCGAAGGTTCCCCGCTCCGCGAGCTGCGCAACGCGGACGTAGAATTGAACATCGGCATAGTCGCCGGGATTGGAGGCCGGCCAGCGCCAGGCCGAGGCGAAGGTCCCGGCATTGAGGAAGTTCAGGTTGAGATGGAGCTGTCTGGGTTTCGTCATCGATCTGTTCCGCCATTGGCCGACCGTTTCAGGCGCGGCGCATGCATGAGCGCGACGACGCGGCGGGTCGCCGCGTCCTGTCCGGACGCTCAGGCCGAGGGAGAGGTGGCGCCGTTGAATTTCTGGCTGAACTCGACGTCCACCCTGATCTTCTTCGGAATGTCCCCGGACTCCTGCAGGACATCGGCGATGCGCTGCTCGCGACGGATCAGGTCGGCATCCAGGGTGGCGAAACGCGAGGCGGCGTTGGCGGCATAGAATTTCGCATCCTCGGGGGTCTGCTTCAGCTTCTCGATGTAGATGCGCTCAACCGCCGGCAGATTGGTGGCGAACCAGTCCCAGTGCCTGCGGACGCGCGTGAGGAATTCATGGATCGCCGCCGACTTGGCGGGATCGCGAATGACCTCGCCGCGCGCCGTGAAGACATTCAGCGAGGGGATCTCCAGGTCGTCGCTGCGGACCAGGATGCGCGCCTGGCCATTGGCGATCGACCGGTGCACCGGCCCGGGCGACCCCGAATAGACATCGGCGCGACCGGCATTGAAGGCGGCCGCCGCGGCATGCTGGTCGACCAGCTGCACGGGCTCGATGTCGCTGGCCTTCAGGCCCGCCTTCAGCCGCGTCAGCACATATTGCAGGTAGTTGAAGCCGCCGAAATTATAGGCCCATTTGCGCCCGCGCAGATCCTCCAGGCCATTGATCCGGGCATCGGCGCGCACGACCGTGACGATCGGCGGGAAGGCCTTGTCCGGATTGCGCCACCCCGCCACGATCTGCAGCGGCGCATTCTCCTCGGTCCACTCCAGTCGCGAGCGGCCTTGCTCGATGATCAGCGAAGTATCGCCCATGTGGCCGATATCCAGCGCCTTCGAATAGAGGCCGGAGAGCTGCGCCGCCGGTCCGGGCAATACCGCCCATTGCAGGTCGAATGGCAGGCCTTCGAGAACGCCTGACGCCGTGACGGTTTCCTGGATGGAAATATCCTGGAAGCCGACGACGAGCCTGGTCCGGGCATTGGCTCGTCCGAGCGACGGCGTGGCGAGGCTTGCGGCCAGGGTGGACGAGGTCACGATGAACCGGCGTCGGGAAAAGCGCATGGACAGTCTCCGAGAATGGGATGGTTTGGTTTCAGTGGGTGGCCGCGCCGACGCCGAGTTCGCCGAGCAGGCGTTGGCGCAGCGCGACAAAGCGTGGATCGGCGCGATCCCGGGGCCTCGGCAGATCGACGGCGAGGTCGACGCCGATCGCTCCGTCGGACAGCAGCAGCACGCGGTCCGACAAGAGGATGGCCTCGTCGACATCGTGGGTGACCAGCACCACCGCCGGGCTGTGCCGCTGCCAGAGCTGCAGGACGAGCTCATGCATGCGGATGCGGGTCAGCGCGTCGAGCGCGGCGAAGGGTTCATCGAGGAGCAGCAGGCCCGGTTCGCGAACCAGGGCGCGCGCCAGCGCCACGCGTTGCGCCTCGCCGCCCGACAGCGTCAGCGGCCAGGCCTCGACGTGACGGCCGAGACCCACTTCGACCAGCGCCTTTTCGGCCTGCCGGCGCGCGGCCTGGCCGCGGCGGCCGAGCACCACGTTCTGCCACACCGTCTTGGCCGGAACGAGCCGCGGTTCCTGAAACACCACGGAACGGATGGACGGCACGGTCAGCGCGCCCTGGTCGATCCGGTCGAGGCCGGCCAGCAGGCGCAGGAGCGTGGTCTTGCCGGTCCCGGATGGCCCGAGGACTGCCACGAACTCGGCCGGTGCGATCGACAGGTCGATCCGGTCCAGGACGGCGCGCTTGCCGAAGATCCGGCTGACCTTGCTCAACAGGACAGCGGTGGGCGAGGCCGGCGAGACGGATGGCGCGCGTGGATCAGGCGAGGACAATTTTCGGCCTCCACGGCAGGGCGACGCGCTCGACCAGGCGCATGACCAGGTCGGTTCCGATCCCCAGCGCCGCATAGACGATGACGCCGGCAATGATGATGTCCGGCCGCTGGTTCATGTTGGCGTTGTTGAGGATGTAGCCAATGCCGGAACGGGCATTGATCTGCTCGGCGACGACCAGCGCCAGAAGCGAAATGCCGGCCGAATAGCGCAGGCCCACGAGGATCGAGGGCAATGCGGTCGGCAGGATCACGTGCAGCGCGATCTGGCGGTCGTTCAGGCCGAAGATCCTGGCCGCCTCGGTCAGCTTCGGATCGACGCCGCGAACCCCGGCATAGGTGTTGAGATACATCGGGAAAATCGTCGCCGCGATGATCACGATGATCTTGGCGGTTTCGTCGATGCCGAACCACGTGATGAACAGTGGTACGAGGGCGATGAACGGAATGGTCCGCAGCATCTGCAGCGGCGCGTCGAAGATCTCTTCGCCGATCCGCCACAACCCCGCGAAGAGCCCGACCGCCAGGCCGATGCTGCCGCCGATCGCCAGGCCGCTGAGTGAGCGAGAGAGCGAGGCGGGAAGGGCTGCCTGAAGGTCGCCCATCACGATGAGCTCGCGAAAGGCGATGACGATGTCGGTCGGCGGCGGCAGCACCTCCGGCGCCACGATGCCGAACACCGCCACCATCTGCCAGACGGCGAGAATGGCGACCGGGCTGCCGACACGCAGCAGGCGTCCGCGCCATCGCGACCAGATCTCGGCGATCCGCGACGTCCGGGCCCTCGGCGTCAGGTCGACGAGGGCCAGGCTACGGGCCGGCGGACGATGCAGATCCAACGGCGGCGCGAAGCGGACGGAATAGGCGGATGTGGTCAGGGAGTTCATGCCATCTGGCCTCTGTTATGCCCGGCGCCGGCGTCATTCCGCGGCATGGACCGCCGGAGCTTGGTCCGGGCGGAACACCCGGAACCGGGTCGTGCCGTCGCGCTCGAGCTGCGCGACCAGGCCGATCTCCCAATCGAGATATTCGCGGAATGCCGCGAACTGATCGGGAGCCTGGTACGGCGTCAGCCAAAGGTCTTCGAAGGGATGCAGGGGCGGCGCGATGTCGGTTGCCAGCGGCAGGCCCGCCTGCTGCCAGGCCTCGGTGCCACCATCCAGGACGAGGATCTGCCGGTCGCCTCGGCCCGCGAGGTCCCGGGCCGCGAAGGCTGCGAGGATGCCGTCCGAGGACGTCAGGACGATCGGCCCGCTGCCGCCGACCTTGTCCAGGTCGTCGGCGAGGCGGGACCGGATCGCGAAGCGGCTGCCGGCGATGTGGCGCGCCTTGTGCGCCGTGCTGAGGTCGAGATCCAGGACGGTGGCCTCGCCGCTTGCCAGCAGGGCGCCGAGCGTCGGCGGCGTGATGGTCGCCACCGCCGGAGGCTCGGCGATCAGCCGGTGCGGTTCGGGGCCGACATCGACGGCTCCCCGCGCCTCGGCGGCGAGAATGAACACCTCGGCCCAGGCGATCTGCTGAAGCCAGGACGCGGTGATCGACGCCCGCACCAGATCCGGGCCATCGACGAGCACGATCCGGCCGTTCTGCGTCGCCACCCACTCGCCGACCTGCTGGACGAGCTGGCCACCCGCGGCCCAGCGCGCGCCGGGATGATGGCCGGCCTCGAACTCGGCGCGGGTGCGCACGTCGAGAATGTAGAGCGAGCGGGCCCCCTCGGCGGCCTCGCGCTCGAAGCCGGCGAGCCTTTCCCGATCGATGACGGCAAGGTCGAAGCGGTCGACCAGACGCTTGGCCGATGCCTTCGCGGCCTCCAGGGCCGCACCGGTCGGGAGCGGCGCCAGGTTGGCCTCGCCCGACTGCAGCGCATAACCTTCGATGAGCCAGTCCATGGTGCCGTTGGCGAGCGAGACGACCCGGTTCGGCACGCCCGCGTTGATCAGGGCCTGGGCGCCGATGATGCTGCGCGTGCGGCCGGCGCAGTTGACCACCACGAGCGTATTCGGATCCGTTACCGTGGAATGGAAGCGATAGACGAGCTCGGCTCCCGGCAGATCGATGGCACCGGGGATGCTGAAATTAAGAAATTCCGGCTCCGGCCGGCTGTCGAGAACGACGATGTTCTCGCCGCCGTCAATCCGGCGCTTGACGTCGCGGACCGACAGATGCGGCGTGCCATAGACATGCTCGGCGAACTCGCCGAAGGCCTTGCCGATCACATTCGAGCCGGTGAAGACTTCGTAGCCCGCCTCCCGCCAGGCCCGGACCCCGCCGGCCAGAACCGAAACGGAGCCATAGCCGAAATCGGCGAGCCGCCGGGCGGCGCGCCCGGCGAGGACATCGTCGCCGCCGTCATAAACGACGATCTCCGTCGCCAGCCGCGGTATCTGCGTGGCGACGCGCAGTTCGAGCTGGCTGAGCGGCAGCGAAACGCTCAGCAGGATATGGCCGTCGCTCGCGTGGCGACCCGTCTCGCGCACGTCGATGACCGCGAGCTCCGCGCGGCCCTTCAGGCGCTCGCGCAATTGCGGGGCGCTGATCCGGGGCGGCGTGCCGGCCAAAGGCCGGGCGGTGGGCGAGGTGACGGGGAGCGACGTGGCGATGGTCATGACAGGATCCCGTTTCAAAGCTGCTGGTTCAATGCGGAGTGGATGGCGGAGTGGATGGCGGCGATGCCGCCCGACGCCGCGCGCGCCGGGGGCATCACAGCCACCCTCGCGGACGCGGATTGATCAGATCGTTGAGGCCGTTGCTGAGAAGATTGAGCGCGGTCACGGTGATGAGCACCGCGACACCGGGAAGGGCGGTCATGTACCAGGCGGAGCGCAGCACCTCGCGGCCGGCGCCGATCATGTTGCCCCAGGTCATGACGTTGGGATCGCCCATGCCGAGGAAAGACAGGGCCGATTCCGTCAGGATGGCGTTTCCGGCCAGGATCGAGACCATGACCATGGCGGGGGACAGGACATTGGGCACGATGTCCCGGATCAGGATCGCCACGCTGGTCGAGCCCAGGCCGACGCTGGCCAGGACGAATTCGCTGCTTCTCACCCGCAGGGTTTCGGCCCGAACCAGGCGTGCGACCTGCGGCCAGCTGGTGATCACGATGCCCGTCGCGATGACCGTCATGGTCGGGCCGACGATCGCCACCAGCACGATGGTGAACAGCAGCGACGGCATCACCTGGAACAGCTCGGCAAAGCGCATCAGCGCCTGGTCGACCCAACCGCCGAAATAGCCGGCGGCCGAACCCGCCGCCAGGCCGAGCAGTGCCGAGGCAAGGCCGGCGAGCAGGCCGATCTGCAGCGAAACACGAGCCCCGTGGACAATGCCGGCGAGGATGTCGCGCCCCAGCATGTCGGTGCCGAGGATGAAGTCCGCGTCATCGCCGGGCCACAGGAAAGGCGGACCGGCGATGTCGAGCGGATCGGCACCACCGAGCCAGGGCGCGGCGACCGCGACCATCACGATCAGCGACAGCAGCAGCCCTCCCGCCAGCGCGGCGGGCGCGCGCAAGAGCGGGACGATCAACGAGCCGGCGCTCATGATCCGCTCCTCACGCGCGGATCGACGAGCCCGTAGCAGAGGTCGGTCAGGAGATTGACCGCGAGCACGAAGATCGAGCTGACCAGGAGAATGCCGAGCAGCAGGTTGAGATCGCGCGAGGCGACCGCGCTCAGCGCGAGTTGCCCGAGGCCCGACCAGGCGAACACCGTCTCGATCGTGATCGAGCCGCTGAACAGGGCGCCGACCTGCAGGCCGGTGAGCGTGACGATCGACAGCAGCGAATTCGGCAGGATATGCCGCCACACGGTGCCGAGCAGCGAAAGTCCCTTGGCGCGGGCGGTGCGGACGAAATCCTGGCTGGAAACCTCCAGGACGGAAGCCCGCATCAGGCGCGTGTAGATCGCCGTGTAATAGGTGGCGAGGCAAAGCGTCGGCAGCGCCATGTGAGCGGCGAGATCGAGCCAATGCCGCAAACCGGTCGCGGACGAGCCGAGCGTCGACATGCCGCTCGCCGGCAGCCATTCCAGCTTGACCGAGAACAGGACGACGAGCATCAGGCCGAGCCAGAACAGGGGCGTGGCGAAACCGATCGTCGACAGCGCGGAAATGATCAGGTCGAGCGCGCGCCAGCGCGTCAGGCCGGCAATGGCGCCGAGCGTGCAGCCGATCAGAAGGGCAAGCGCCAGGGCCGTGACCATCAAGACCGCGGTGCCGGCCAGGCGCTCGGCGATCAGGGAAGCGACCGTCTGGCTGTTGCGGAACGACCAGCCGAGATCGAAGCGCAGGACCTTGCCGAGATATCCGAGATATTGGCTGACGAGCGGCTGGTCCGTGCCGAATGCGCTGCGCAACTGCGCGATATACTCGGTCGAGACCGCGCCGCCTTCGCCGGCCATCACCTCGGCCATGTCGCCCGGCGCCAGGCGCAGCAGGAAGAAGTTGATGGTCACGACCAGCGCGAGAACCGGGATCGCCTGCAGCAGCCGCCGTGCCCAATAGGGCAGCCGCGGCAGTGCGACATCGCGCAGACGGAAGCCCGGCTTGGCGCGGTCAGGTCGTGATAGGCCGATCTGGCTCATCGCATTCAGGCCTTGAACGACAGGTCCGTGAAGGCGGCGAAGGCGCCGAAGGGCGTGACATTGGCGCCGGTGAGATCGGCCGACAGGATGCGCACGAACTCCAGTTCGAGCAGCGAGATCGACGGCAATTCGCTCTCGACCAGCTTCTGCAGGTCGTGGATGAGGCCGCGTCGCTTCTCCACATCCGCCTCGATCAGGCTCGCCTCGATCAATCGGTCCGCCTCGGCGGAGACATATCCCGAATTGTTGCCGCCGCTGGCGGTCTGTTTCGCCTTCGACCAATAGCGGCGATAGACCCCGATCTGCGGATCGGCGAAGGCCGCCGCGAAGGTCGAAAGCGTGTCGAAATCACGCTCGCGCGCGATCTTGGTGATCCAGGTGCCGACGTCGAAGTTGCGGATCTGCATGTCGATGCCGACACGCTTGAGCTGCTGCTGGATGAGCTGCGCGGTGCGGACGAAGTCTTCGCCATAGGGGATCGGCAGATTGTCGATCTTCAGCCGGATGCCGCGGGCATCCTTCGTGAGGCCCGCGGCCTCGAGAAGGGCCTCGGCTTTCGCCGGGTCATAGGGATAGCGCTCGGTATCTGGGGTGTAGAAATTCGGCTGGTAGCTCGGCACGGGCCCGGTGGCCGGCTTGGCGAAGCCGAAGAACCCGCTGCTCGCCAGCACGCGGCGGTCGATCGCATGGGCAAAGGCCTTGCGCACGCGGGGATCGCGGAACACCGCGCGTTCCAGGTTGAAGTCGAAATAATAGATCGGCGCGTTGGCCGTCCAGCCGCGCGATTCGACAATGAGTTTGCCGGGATTGGACCGGATTCGCCGCGCCTCGACCAAGGGCACGGCCGGCAGGGGCGCATATTGGACGGATCCGGTTTCCAGGGCGATGCCGCGCGCGCCGGCATCCGGAATGATGCGGAAGGTGATCTCCTCCAACAGCGGCTTGCCCTTGTCCCAATAGTCCGGATTCCGGGTCAGGCGGATGTGGCTTCCCCTGACCCATTCCCGGAAAATGAACGCGCCGGTGCCGATCGGACGGCTGTTGACCGGGTTGGTCGCGGCGTTGGTGCCTTCGTAGAGATGGCGCGGCAGGATCTGGGTTTTCGCGCCGTCGAGCACCGACCACAGAGCCTGGGAGGGATAGGCGAAATGGAGCGTGACGGTCAGATCGTCGGGGGTGTCGATCTTGACGAGATGGGCATAGGTCGCCGCCGCGACGGGGCTGGTCTGCTTGGTCAGTTCAACCGAATAGGCGACATCCGCCGAGGTGAAAGGCTTGCCGTCGTGCCATTTCACGCCCGGCCGCAATTTGAAGGTGATGGTTTTGCCATCATTCGACTGCACCCACGATTGCGCGAGCTGCGGCACAGGCTTGAAGTCTTCGTCATAGGCGATGAGACCGTCATTGATATTCAGCGCCAGAACCAGAGACGGATTGTTGGCAAGCAGGTAGATGCCCGAGGGCTCGGGGACCAGGCTGACAATCAGATGCTTCCGGCCATTCGGCTGAGCGAGCACTGTGCCGATCGGATTGGCAAGCAAAGACGCCCCGGCGAACAAAGCCGCGCGCTGAATGAAGTCCCGGCGATCCGCCATTTCATGCCCTCGACAGTATCAATGCAATTCTCGCGTGCCCGTCGAATTTCTTGAAATTACCAGACATCGACGTCGCATTTTCATAAATTATTGCTCGCGTTGCTTTTGTTTTTCGATCGGCGTCCACGGCAATATGCAATCGATAGCGGTTAAATCGTGCCCAGGTCCATGCCAAAGACCGGCGCATCTGGAGAATAAAACGCCCTGAAATGTAGGTCGCTCAACTGGCCCGCCGGCAATTCGAGCCCTCGTCGCCCCTCGTTTCGAGGCATTCGACTTCGCTGACGGGATCGATTGCCCGATGGCGGTCATCACACGCCACGCCGACGGCACATGTATCGGCCAGCCGGGTGATCGCATCGATCCGTCTCCGTAGCCCCGTTTCAAGTCATGAATTCCACTCGAAACGCAGAAGGAATGAGATATTCCTTGTCGTCGGCCCGGACTGAAGATTTGGCGCTCGACGGAAACGGCGCCGTCCCCGCGGGTCGCCAATGGCCGACCATACGCGGCGCAAGGCATCGTCCTGGCGGACGGCCGCGGGTCTTATCGGCATGGGTGTGCTCGAGCACGGGCGCAGGTCGCGACAAGGCGAGCGAAGCGGCAGCCGCGCCCAGAGCGGGGGAGTCGAAGGCCCGGCAACTCCCGAAGCGACGCGAAACTCGCCGCCGCCATTTGGCGGCGGGGCGGCGGGCGCAGCACGATATGGGCGGAAACCGTGCGGACCGTCGTGGCGGTCGTGGCGGTCGTTCGCCGGGCCATCACGCCGGACGGTGACGCGGGACGATCGCTACCGGCGTCGCAACGTCATTCGCCACGCCGTTCGACGCCGGCCACGAAAAAGGGCCGCCCAATGGGCGGCCCTCGTCGATCCGAACCTATCTTCGGCGATCAGTAGCGGGCGACGACGGCCGAGGGGCCGGTCGAGAACAGGTAGTTCACGCCCAGACGGAACTTGTGCGTCTGCAGGCTGACCGAAGGCGTCGGCCCCGTGGGAGTGGAGAATGTCTTGCTGCCGTAATTGGCATAGAGATACTCGCCGCGAACCGTCCAGTTCGGCGTGAACGCATATTCGACGCCGGCACCGAGCGTCCAGCCGACGCGGGTCTGGCTCGACGAAATGTCGGCGACAAGCGGGGCCGACTGGCGCACGCCGAAATCGGCGAAAGCGACGCCGCCGGTGACGTAAAGCAGGGCGCGGTCAATGGCGACGCCGGCGCGGGCGCGCAGCGAACCGTCCCAGCGCGTGCGCCACGTCACCGTGGTGCCGCCGCCGACGAGACCGGAGCGTGACGCTCCGAAATAGCCGAAATCCGCCTCGGCGCCGAGCACGACATTGTTGATCTGGTAGTTGTAGCCGAGCTGAGCGCCGCCGACGAAGCCCGTGTTGCTGCCGGGCACGAGGCCACCGCTGAGGCTGCCCATATTGGTGTTGGCAATGCCGACGCCGGCATTGAGACCGACATAGAAGCCGGTCCAGTTGAACACCGGCGCCAGGATCGCGGCCGGGACGGCGACGCGCTGGACACCGAGGTCGGCCGCCTGGGCGCCGGAGACCAGAGCGGCGACAGCGGCGCCGGCGAGCAGGAACTTCTTCATCGTGACCAATCCCGACAACGGAGGGTTCAAACAGGTTGCCCCGACTACCATAGTTTCGCGGCCGCACAACGCGGCGGAAGCATTCATTTGCCGACAGTTGCCGTCGGGTCACATTCATGGCGGGCTGCTCCGTCCGGCGCCGACGGAAGTCCCGGAATTGGCAGGAGGAGATGACCCCGCGCGTCTAGCCCTTCGAAGGCATGATGGCGAAGCTTCGGACCTGGTCCATGAGCTGCCCGGCCACGAGCTCGAAGGGCTCCAGGCTCTGTTCGGCCCGGCTGAGCACCACGGCCCCCTCGATCGATGCGATCAACAACACCGCGAACTGGGCCGCCTGTGGCGCCGGCAGCCCGCCCTGGTGCAGCAGGCCGGCCAGGAGGTCGCGCCAGTTGCGGAACACAGCCGCCGCCCTGGCCGACAGCTCGGCCGAATCCGTCGCGACCGTGACGGCCACCACGGCGCAGCCGGACCGGCAATGCGACCGTGTGACGACCGTGCGCCATATGGCCAGAAAGCGCGCGACGACATCTTCGGCCTTGGCGCCGCCGACCGGCGCCAAGGCCTCGCGCAGCACCGCGCCGGCCCGGTCCACGGCTTCGGCAACGAGCTGGTCCTTACCCCCGGGGAAGTGGTGATAGAGTGAGCCGCGCGGCACGCCCGTTGCCGACAGCAGCTCCGTGAACGACGTCGCCTGCAGCCCGCGTTGGGCCAGGAGCGCAAGGGCGCCGTCGATCATGCGGTCACGAACCGTGCTTGCCATGGAATTCCGTCTCGTTGCACCGGCGCGCAAGAAATGCCATGACAACCATCATAGTCGATGTCACTATGATGGTTGTCATAGTCAAACAGGCGGCGGCCCACATTATGCCAAATCGTCGACAGATCATTGCCTCTTTGCCCGTCGGCTTGGCCATGGCCGCCGGCGCCGGCCCGGACGCATTCGCCCAGATCCGCGAAGGAACCCCTCCCATGACCATCGAGCAAATCAAGCAATCCCTGGCCGGCGACTGGACCAGTATCGCGCCGGAAATTCGCCCCAGTGCCCTCAAGAACCCGGACGGCACGCTGAAGCCCTTCTATTTGACCCGCGACTTCAAGGCCTTGCCGGGAGACCGTTTCGAGCTGGTCATCCTGAACGCAGCGGATCCCTACGCCAAGGTGCCGCTGACGCGCATCGCCATCAAAGGTCACATGCACTGGCGGGGCGACCACCCGATCGCCGCCGGCGCACAGAAGGTCGATTTCGTTGCCGACGAGGCCTACGAGGTCACGCCATTGCTGCAGGGCTTTGCCGATCTGCTGAACCAGGTGGCGCGCCAGGGATACGAGCCATGGCAGGTCGGCAAGACGCAGAGCGTGTTCGGCAAGGCTTTCGCGCCGTTCGGCCTGACCGCGGACAAGCACTTCATGGAATACGACCTGATCTATCTGGCGCACGGCCTGCTGTTCTGGGGCGCGCGCAATGTCGACGGCCGCGGCTTCGACACCGAGCAGAACCGCCCGACCAACTTGCAGATTCCGCTCGTGCGCAAGTGAGCGGCCTTGGCCATGCCGGTCCCTCGGGAACGGCATGGCCGGGATCGCGGAGCCGGAGCGCATGGTCGCAACGGCCCGGTCCGGCCGGCGGCGCCGGGAGCCGCGGTCAGGACCGCCCCGCGCGATCGACCAGGTTCTGGACGAAGAGCTTGAGCACGTCGCGGGTCACGGCATCGACGAGCATGCCATTGCCATCGAACTTCTCGTGGGCGGATGTGATGAACACCTCCGGTCGATTGAGCACCGTCGCATTGAGATAAACGAAGGACTGGCGGAGATGGTACTGCGCGCGCGCCGTACCGATAATGCCCCTGCTCGCCCCGATCAGCCCGACCAGCTTCTCGTCGAAAGGCTGCGGCGGCCGCGACGCCCAGTCGATCGCGTTCTTCAGCACGCCCGCGACCGAGTAGTTGTATTCGGGCGTGGCGATGATCACCGCATCGGCCTCGGCGATCTCCCGGCGCAGGTCTTCGACGCTGTCCGGAAAGCCCTGCTGGCGCACGTCTTCGTCGTAGGGCGGAATCTCGGCGAGACGGTCGAAGCTTCGGAACTCTATGCCCTCCGGCAGCAATTCCGCGCATGTTCTCAACGCGGCGCTGTTGAAGGAGCCCGACCGGAGGCTTCCGGAAATGCCGAAGATGCGCATGTGCTGTTCCTCTGATGATTGTCGTGGCCGCCTCGAGCCGCGTGGGCTCAGGTGGCGGATTCTCGCCCGGCCGAAGCACTGCGGCGCCAAGCGTCCCAGGTCGGGCGCTCCAGTTGGAACGTGTCGGTCGTGCGCGCGTACCAGCCGCTGCCGTGAAGGCGGGCGATGAGGTCGAGACGCGGCGTGTCGATATGGGCGCGACGCGCGTCCAGCACGTATTCGTCGGCCACATGCGCGGTCAGCACGCGGCCCACCACCAGCACCTGCTCGGGGCCGGTGACCAGGCCGGTCACCACCCGGCATTCGAAGGAAACCGGACTGTCGGCAATGCGCGGCGGCGCGACCGCGATCGACGGCGCGGTCGAAAGGCCGGCCAGCTCGAGCTCGCTGACCTCGGCGGGCGCGTCCATGCAGGTCGTGTTCATGGCTTCCGCCAGGGCCGCGGGAACCAGGTTGATGACGAACTCGGTGGTGTCCAGGATGTTGCGCGCCGTGTCCTTGAAGCCGCGCTTCGGGTCACGCAGGATGCCCAGCACCACCGTTGGCGGCTCGCTGCCGACGACGTTGAAGAAGCTGTAGGGCGCGGCGTTGACGATGCCGGTCCGCGACAGCGTCGTGACCCATGCGATGGGCCGCGGCGTCACGGTCGAGGCCAGCACCTTGTAGGCGAGATCCGGCGCAAGCTCCGTCAGGTCGAAGCGCATCACGCGCCGGCCCCGAAGGCCGGCACGGCTGCGTCGTCGGGCATGGATACCGCCTGGATGGCGGCTGCCTTGTAACTGGTCACGGGGAAATTCCTCCTGGGCCCGAAGGGCAGCGGGTGGACGGCTACACCGCCACGACGGGGTGACGGATGGTGCCGATGCCTTCCACGCAGGCGACGACGACGTCACCCGGCCACAGCCATTCCTGCGGCTCGCGTCCGGCGCCGACGCCCGCGGGCGTGCCGGTGGCGATGATGTCGCCCGGCTCCAGCGTGATGCCGGTGGAAATGTCGGCGATCAGCGCGTCGACCTTGAACAGCATCAGCGCGGTGTTGGAGCGCTGTTTCTCCACGCCGTTGACGGTCAGCCACAGGTCCAGCGTCTGCGGATCGCCGATCTCGTCGGCCGTCACGATGCACGGGCCGAAGGGCGCGAAGGTGTCCTGCCCCTTGGAGTAGATCCATTGGCCGGCGCGGCGGTTGTCGCGGGCCGAGACGTCGATCATCACGCTGTAGCCGAACACATGCGACAGCGCGGTCTCCTTCGAAACCCGCTTGGCGCGCGAGCCGATGACGACGGCGAGCTCGACCTCCCAGTCGAGCTGCTGGGTCAAGGCGCCATTGTGCTCGATCGGCATGCCGGGCCCGACCACCGCGGTCGGCGGCTTCGAGAAGATGACCGGCTGTTTCGGGAGGTCCTTGGCGGTATCGAGCGCACGGCTCGATTCGTCGATATGCTCGACATAGTTGAGACCGATGCCGAAGATGTTTTTGCGCGGGCGTGGAATCGGCGCCAGAAGCTGCATGTCGGCGAGCGGCCGGGACACCCCGACGGGGAACCGGCCGCCATGGTCGTCGAGCAATGCCGAAAGCGTCGCCACGGCCGACGGACCAAGATCGATGAAGCCCTGCATGGAGGCCGGAAGCGACGCGCCGGCAGCTTTGCCGAGGGCTGCGACATCCACCACGCTGTCACCGACGACCGCGCCGAGACGGGCCTCGCTCTCGATCGAGGAGCGGTAGGTTACGAGACGCATGTTGGGCTCTCCTCAGTTGAGCGGCTGGTGGCCGCCATTTTCGCCGAACGCTTCCTCGCGGTAGAGGCCGAGCGCACGGATGGCGGGCAGGTCGTTGAAGCTGAACAGGCAGGCGTCGTCGCTGGCTGAATTGTTGCGATGCTCGTGCCAGGCCCAGGACGGCACGCAGAAGATGTCGCGCTCCTTCCAGTCGAGCCTCCGGCCGGCGACGATGGAATAGCCGCTGCCCTTGCAGCACTGGTAGATGATGCTGCCGGTGTGGCGATGCGCCTTCGTCCGCTCGCCGGGCCGCAACATCTGCATGGCCGCGCCGATGGTCTGCATCACCGGGCCGCCGGTGACCGGATTGACATAGTTCATCATGACGCCGTCGAAAGCCGAGCCGTCGGTCGCCCCGGCGAAGCGCTGCAAGGCCTCGTAGGTCGGCGCCCATTCATACTTGAGCAGGGGAGAATAGGCTTTCGACCAGCTGCCGGTGGACGGCACCAGACCCGGATTGCCCCATGTTCCCGTCATGTCGTCGACGGGGTAGCCGACTTTCTGCTGGAGGTCGGGGTGCACCGCGTAGAAATTCGCTTCGAGCGCGTTGACCAGCGGGATATCCAGGCCATCCTGCCAGATGCAGGTCGAGCCGCTCGCGGCCACGCCGTGCTCGTGCCAGGTGCCGTTCGGCGTCAGCACGAAATCGTTGGCGCCGAGGCTGATCCGGTGCCCGTCGACAACGGTATAGGCGCCGGACCCTTCCATGATGAAGCGCAGGGCGGAAGCCGAATGGGCGTGCGATGAGGCGACCTCGCCGGGGTTCATCACCTGCAGGCCGGAATAGAGCCAGCCGACCGCGGCCGAAACATCGCGGCGGCCAGGATTGGCGAG
The DNA here is from genome assembly GCF_059420385.1 of Phreatobacter sp. GW821-FHT04C01. NCBI lineage: Bacteria > Pseudomonadati > Pseudomonadota > Alphaproteobacteria > Hyphomicrobiales > Phreatobacteraceae > Phreatobacter > Phreatobacter sp. GW821-FHT04C01. The sequence continues at coordinate 169,487 of NZ_JBWKTP010000001.1, forward strand.
ATAGATCACCCGGCGGCCGGCCTTCTCCGGCGTCACCAGCTCGACCGATTTCAGCACCTTGTCGCGCAGGTCGGCGTAACGCCAGATCATCGGGACCGACGCGGAGACCGGCTGCCACGGCTCGATCTTGTTGGCGACCGTCCACAGCGCCCCGGCCTCGAGGCTCTCCAGTTCCGAATAATAGCGCAGCAGTTCGGGGGTATCGGCAACGTTGGCACGCCCCGCGACATCCTCACGATAGAGATCCTGCCGCTCTTGCGACTGCCGTTCCATGGATCGTCTCCTGTCTTGGAGTGGACTGGATGGGAGTGGACTGACGCGCGGTCAGGTCACCACCGTCGCCTGGTTGAATTCCGCGCGGTCCCAGCTCCGGGTCGCGAGGATGCGATGAAGCGCCTCGACGGCGCGCACGGCGTCGGCGAAGCCGACATAGAGCGGCGCGAAGCCGAAGCGGATTGCGTCCGGCGCCCGGAAATCGCCAATGACGTTTTCGGCCGCCAGAGCGCGCATGACCGGCAGCCCGTGGGCGCAGCGAAAGATCACGTGGCTGCCGCGCTTTGCCGGATCGTCGGGTGAAAGCAGGGCAAGCCCGAATTCCGCGCAGGTGCGCTCGACCAGCGCGACGAAGAAATGCGTGAGGTCCCGCGACTTCTGGAACAGGGCGGCCAGGTCGACCTCGCTCCACAGCTTCAGGCTCTCGTCCAGCGCCGACAGGCTGAGGATCTGCGGCGTGCCGCAGACGAAACGACGGATGCCTTCGGCCGGCTGGTAGTCGAAGTCGAAGGCAAAGGGCGCCTTGTGCCCCATCCAGCCCGACAGCGGCTGCTGCACCTTGGCCAGGTGACGCGCGGCGACCCAGCAGAAGGCGGGCGCGCCCGGACCGCCGTTCAGGTATTTGTAGGTGCAGCCGACGGCGAGGTCGGCGCCGCTGCCGCCGAGGTCGACCGGGACCGCGCCGGTGGAGTGGGACAGATCCCAGATCGTCAGGGCGCCCACCGCCGCCGCGGCCCGGTTGATCGCCGCCATGTCGGTGATCGCCGCGGTGCGATAGTGGACGTGGCTGAGCACGACGGCGGCAACGGATGAATCGATGGCGTCGAGCAGCGCCTGCCCCGTCCCGGCGGCGCGCAGCGTCACGCCGGGCGCCAGTTCGGCCAGTCCCTGGGCGATATAGTTGTCGGTCGGGAAATTGTCGGCTTGGACGACCAGCACCCGCCGGTCCGGTCGCATGGCCAGCGCGGCCGCCATGCACTTGAACAGGTTCACCGACGTGCTGTCGCCGACCACGACCTCGCCGGGCCCGGCACCGATGAGCGGCGCGATACGGTCGCCGACGATCTCCGGCAGTTGGAACCACTCAGCACCGCCCCAGCTGCGGATCAGGCCGTCGGCCCACTCGTGCTTCAGCACGCGCTCCATGCGCGCGGCGACCGCACGCGGCATGGAGCCGAGCGAGTTGCCGTCGAGGTTGACGGTCCCCTCGTCGAGCAGGAAGCGGTCGCGGAAAGGCGCGAGCGGATCGGCGCGGTCGCGTGCTTCCGCTTCGGCGCGCGCGGCGCGGAAAGCTGCGCCGGCTTCGGGGCTGATGGTCATGGCGGCGGGCTCCAGGTTCATGACGGCGTCACCTCTCCGCCGGCATTGGCGGCCATGTCGTGGCGCAGCTCCCAGAGCTCGGGGAAGAACATGTGCGCGGCCGTTCCGGCCAGATAGTCGCCGCCGATGGTGCCGCCGGTGCCGCGCGTGCGCATGCCGATCTGGCGGCGCACCATCAGAATGTGGTTCTGGCGCCAGCCGGCGACCCGGCGATCGAGCTCGATAGCGCCCTCGGCCAGGTTGAAGAGATCGAACGACCGCCAGCGGTCGCGGTAGATCTCGGCCAGAGACAGGCCCGAGCGCGCGATGGCGTCGAAGAAGGCGGCCCGCAGCGTGCGCGACGTGGCCTCGATCAGCCCCGGCCATGCGTCCTCGACACGCCGGACATAGGCCTCGCCGGCGATCTCATGCAGACCGCAAAGCACCTCCAGCTCGCGGAACTGCTGCGACTGAAGCCCGGACGCACCGGTCAGCTTGCGGCGGAACTCCAGGAAATCGGCTGAAGACATCGTCTCCAGCACGACCCAGTGCGCCTCGGCCAGGCGCATGATTTCGCCGATCCGCTTCAGCAGCCAGATCGCCTGCGTCAGTTCGCCCGCATCGAGATGCGCAATGATCCGCTTCATGTCGAAGAGCACCTGCTTGAACCAGATCTCGAGCGAATGATGCGTGGTGATGAAGATATGCTCTTCGGGATGATCGGTGATCTGCTGCAGCGAGGTCAGCAGACGGTCGAGCTGGAGGTGCGCCTGATAGCTGAATTGCTGGGCGTTGAGTGGGTTCGACAAGGGAGGCTCCTCCGCGCGGGCGCGCTCGACGGCTGCAGCAGGCGCCGGGCGGGATTTCCGGGAAAGGCCGACCGGAAAATGCCGGCCGGCGCCGCAACCGCGAATCTGGTGTCCGCGATCGCGCGTCTTGACGGAGCGGGGCGAGAAAGGCCGCCGCTCCCGCGTCGTCAGGTTCCGGTCCTGGCTTTGACCGCAGCCACCTCGTCGGCCGTGATGTCCGCCTTCTGGACGAAGACGCCGTTCTCGACCCGCCAGCCCACGAAGGGCGTGCTGACATCGCCGAATTCGTCATGCCGCAGCGCGCCGCTGGCTCCGACATAGCGAACCGCCTCGCCGGCGCCGAGACGCCGGATCGCCTCGCGGAAGCCCTCAACGGTCGCCGCCACCGGCGTTCCCGCGGGGTCGGTGACGCGCGCGATTCCAGCCGCGATGGCCTTGCCGTCGCCGGAGCTGCCGGCCGCCACCATGGCGAGCGCGATGATGCTGGCGGCGTCGAAGCCGGAGTCGCGGCCAGGCCCCGGCCCTTTGCCGGGTTCGATTCCGAAGCGCCGCTCATAGGTCTCGTAGAACACCGCGCGGCTGTTCGGCTGCGGCGCGCCGGGGGTCAGGTACCAGGCGTTCCTCAGATATTGCTCGCCGACCTGTTCGATCAGCTTCGCGTCATTCATGCCGAGCGGAAAGACGAATTTGTCGGGGCCGCCGAGTGCGATCCAGTCGCGCAGGATCTTCGCGCCGTCGATCGGCGAGGCGGCGATATAGGCGCCTTCCGGGCTGCCTCTCAGCGCCTTGTTGACCTCGGAGCGATAGCTCGGCTGCTCGGCGTTATAGGTGATGTGCTCGGTGATCTGGCCGCCCAGAGCCTTGAAGGTCGCGATGAACTGCTTGGAGAGGTTGTTGCCCCAGTCGTTGTTCAGGTTGACGACGACGAGCTTGCGCAGGCCGTTGTCCCAGGCGAGCTTGGCGGCGGCGACCGCCTGCAGCGCGTCGGACGGCTGCACGCGGTAGAACAGGCCCCGGAGCTTGCCCTCGCGCGCCAGTTCCGTGAAGGTCGGCGAGGACGAGGCCGAGGCCACGACGAGCGCGCCCGCGCCCACCGTGACGGAGGTCAGGATCGGGCCGGTCACGCCCGACGAGACCGGCCCCACCAGCGCCGACACCCGGTCGAGGTCGATGAGGCGGCGCGCGGCGTCGACGCCGACGGAAGGCTGGGTCTGATCGTCGCGAACGACGTAGGTCAGCTCCTTGCAGCCGCCGATATGCCAGCCGGCCTGGTTCATCAGCTCGACCGACAGCGAAGCCGCATCGCTGATCGGCCGGCCGAAGGTCGCGTAGGACCCGGTCAGGGACAGCACGGCACCGATCTTCGCCGGGCAGGCCCGCGCCGCTCCCGGCAGCGCCAGCACGGCGGCCGCGACCAGCAGCAATCGTCTTGCTTTACCCATCACCGTGTTCCCGTGTTCGCCTCTGGTTGACGTTTTCGTCCGTGACGTTCACCGGCCCGGGCAGATCTGCTGCCTATGCCTGCGCCGCCATCTCGTTCTGGTTGTACCGCATGATGCTCCCGTGCCGGCCGGTGCGGTCGGACTCGAGCTCGTAGCAATCCCCCGCCGGACCGGTGCGCCGGGCACAGACGGCCGCGAGCGCCCTGCGGTCCTCATCGGTCAGCGCGATGTCGAAGATCCTGGCGTTGCGCGCGAGGTTGCGTGTCGACGTGGCGCCGACGATGCAGCCGGCGATGCCGGGCCGATCGAGGGTCCAGCGCAGGGCCACCTCGCCCGGCCCGACGCCGAGCCGGTCGCCGATGGCGCTGAGCGTGCGCAGCAGCTCCTGGAACAGGTCCCAGCCGCCGAAGTCCTCGATGATCAGCTTGTATTTGCGCTGGCTGCGGTTGGCGAAAGTATCGAAGGGCTCCGGCTTGCCGATCCAGTCGCTCGAAACGAAGCCTCCGAGCAGGTGTCCATAGGTCACGACGGCAATGCCGTGCCTGCGGCAGAGATCGAGCTGCCGGCGCTCGGGCCGGTTGTCGACCAGCGAATATTGCAGCTGGTTCAGCGCGATGGGAACACCGGCGCCAAGCAGGCCGTCGAGCTGCGCGGTCGAGAAATTGGTGGTGCCGATATGCCGGATCTTGCCTTGGCGCCGCAGGTCGGCGAGCACCTGCGCCGTCTCCACCGCGCCCGGAACCGCCGGGTTCCACCAGAAGAACTGCACGACATCGAGAATGTCGACGCCGAGCCGCTTCAGGGAGCGGTCGATGATCCCGACCGTGTCGGCCCGCCTGAGCCGCGGCAGCGCGTCCCAGTCGGGCACGTATTTGGTGTGAATCTGGATCCGCGTGGCAAGTTCGGGATAGGCGCGGCGGAAGTCGCCGATCAGCTCTTCGACGCCCGTGTAGTGATCCGCGCAGTCGAAGCTGGTGACCCCGGCCTCGACGAAGGCGGCCATGTCGTCGATGGCCCTGGCGCGATCGACTTCGGCATTGTGGCCGGCGGACAGATGCCATCCGCCCTTCAGGATGCGCGAGATGCCGTATCCGGGCGCGATTTCGATGCGTTCGATGGTCATGGGCGCAGGCCTTCCGCCTTCAGCGGCACCGCGGTGGCCGCGGCATGGCTGAACCTGCGCTTGCCGAGACGGGTGATGCGGAACCGGCTGGGGCAGTTGGGGTCCGGACAGGCGACGTCGGTGTCCGTGCTCATCCAGTCGTTGGGATGGGTCTCGCGCTGCTTCGCCGCGAGCATCGGCATGATGGCGGAGAGCGAATAGATCGAGAAACCCTGGCCGGCCGGCAGGTGAAGCACCTCCCCGCGCAGCTCGAAGAAATCGCCGACCGTCGCATTGCACCAGAGCCTGGCGCCCTCGGGCGCGACGACCTCGACCCTGAGGTCGTAAAGCTCGAAGCCGTCGTCGTGCGAAGCGCTCATGACACGGCCTCCTTGCGACCGGCGTCGACATCGACCACGGCAAGCGCGACCTCGAAGAACCGGCCGATGTCGCGTTCGATCGCGGCGCGCACCTCCGCCGGATCGCCGCGGCGCATGGCGGCAATCGCCTCCAGATGGTGCAGTGACGACCCGCCCTGCACATCGAAATATTCGACGGTCCGGCGAATATAGGGCCCGATCTGAAGCCACAGACTGTCGATGATCGGCGGCAGCACGCGCGACCCGGACAAACTGTAGAGCAGCGCGTGGAACGCACGGTTCTGCGCCACGGTCTCCTCGATGCGCTTGGCGCTGTCGGCCTCGACCTCCTGCAGGATGAGGCGCTCCAGCGCGTCAATGTCGGCGGATGTCATGCGCCTGGCGGCGAGTTCGGCCGCCAGCCCCTCGACCGCGAGACGCACCACGCGCACGTCCTCCATCGCCGTCCGGTCGAGGGTCGGCACGACGGCACTGCGGTTCGGCGAGGCCGACAGCGCCTTCTCGGCGACGAGCTGCCGGATGGCATCGCGCACCGGCTGGGCGCTGGTGCCGAAGGCGCCGGCAAGCTCGATGATGGTGAGCTGCTGCCCGGGATTGAAATGCCCGCTCATCAGGAGACCGCGCAATTGCTCATAGACCCGCTGATGAACGGGCTCGCGCTCCACTGGAACCACCCCCAAAGCGACCTTGTCGACCACGCCCGTCTCCGCTGCCATCGCGCTTGCTATCTTTAATATTTGATCATAGATAGAAGATCGTTGATCGTGACGCAATAAAAATCTGCGAGGGGATGCGGATGCTCGAACTGGCCAATGTGGCGAGGCACTTCGGTGGCCTGCGAGCGGTGGACGGCGTCAGCTTCACCCTCCGGCAGGGCACGATCACCGGCCTCATCGGCCCGAACGGCGCCGGAAAGAGCACCCTGTTCAACACGATAGCGGGCGCGCTCAGGCCCACGAGCGGTGCGATCAGCTTTGGCGGCACGCGCATCGACGGGCTTCGCCCCGACCGTATCTACGCCCACGGCATCGCCCGGACATTCCAGATCCCGCGGCCCTTCGGCGCCATGACGGTGCTGGAGAACATGCTGGTGGCGCCGACCGGGCAGAGCGGCGAGACGCTCTGGAATCCGCTCGTCAGGAATGGCCGGGTGCGCGCGGAAGAGGCGGCATCGCGCGCCAAGGCCCGCGAGATCCTGGATTTCGTCAAGCTCGCGCGCCTCGCCGACGAACCGGCCCGCAATCTCTCCGGCGGCCAGCTCAAGCTGCTGGAGCTCGGCCGCTCGCTGATGTCCGACCCGAAGCTGATCCTGCTGGATGAACCGGGAGCCGGGGTGAACCCCACTTTGCTCGGCGACATCATCGACCGCATCGCGCAGCTCAACGCGCGCGGCGTCACCTTCCTGATCATCGAGCACAACATGGATCTGGTGATGAACCTGTGCCGGCCCGTCGTCGTGATGGCGGCCGGCAAGCTGCTGATGCAGGGCGAGCCGCAGGACGTCCGCAGCGATCCCCGCGTTCTCGAAGCCTATCTGGGAGGCGCCGCATGAGCGCGACCGAACCGCATCTCGTCGTGCAGGATCTCGTCGCGGGCTATGTCCCCGACGTGCCGATCCTGCGCGGCGCTTCGCTGCATGTGAACCCCGGCGAGCTGGTCACCGTGCTGGGGCCGAACGGCGCCGGCAAATCGACCCTGATCAAGGCCGTCGCCGGCATGGTGCCGGTCGCCGGCGGCGACGTGCGGGTGTCGGGCAGGAGCATCCGCGGCATCGCCACGCACGCTCTCGTCGGAGCCGGCGTCGCCTATGTGCCGCAGACCAACAACGTCTTCACGCGCCTCTCGGTGGAGGAGAACCTGGAACTCGGCTGCATCTCCGACATTCCGCGGACCAGGGAGCGGATCGCGGAGACCTACGCGCTGTTTCCAGACCTTGCCAGGCTGCGCCGCCTGGCGGCGGGCCGCCTGTCCGGCGGCCAGCGCCAGATGGTGGCGGTCGGGCGGGCGCTGATGGCGCGGCCGGGCCTCATCATGCTCGACGAGCCGTCCGCCGGACTGTCGCCGAAGATGACCGACATGGTCTTCCAGAAGCTGCTGGAGATACGCGCCGGCGGCGTGACGATCCTGCTCGTCGAACAGAACGCCAAGGCGGCGCTGGCCATCTGCGACCGCGGCTACGTGCTGGCCGAAGGCCGCGACCGGTTCACCGGCACCGGCGCGCAACTGCTCGCCAGTCCGGAGGTGGGCGAACTCTATCTGGGCTCAAAGTCGAGGCTGGCGTCATGATGCAGCTCCTGGTCGACGGAATCGTGTCCGCCGCCTTCATCACGCTCGGCGTCATCGGCCTGAGCATGGTGTTCAATCTCCTCAACTTCCCCTCCTTCGCCCAGGGCGACCTGATCACCAGCGGCGGATATATGGCGCTGGGGATCGTCGCGCTGGTGGGAACGGTCGGTTCGATCGGCGGCTTGAGCTTCGGCTGGCCGCTCATCATCGCGCTCCTCTGCGCGGCGGTGCTGAACTCGCTGCTGGCGCTCGTCATCGACCGCGCCATCTACCGGCAGCTGCGGCTCGGCAACGCGTCGCGCATCAGCATGATCATGGCCTCCTTCGGCGTGTCGCTCATGCTGCGCAACGTCATCGTGATGTTTGCCGGCCAGGACCCGCATTTCTTCACCTTCGTCATTCAGCCGGCGCTGCGCATCTGGGGCATCCGCATCACCGTCAACGAACTGATCGTCGTCGGGGTCACGCTCGTCCTGGTCCTCGGCCTGCATCTGTTCCTGTCGCGCACGGTGCTCGGCAAATCCATGCGGGCGGTGGCCGAGAACCCGTCGCTGGCGCGCGTCAACGGCATCGACGTCGATCACGTCATCCGCTGGACATGGATCATCGGAACCGGCCTGGCGACGGTCGCCGGCGTCCTGCTCGGCTTCACCATCCAGGTGCATCCCTTCATGGGTTTCGAGCTGCTGCTGCCCATGTTCGCGGCGCTCATCGTCGGCGGAATGACCAGCATCTACGGCGCCCTGCTCGGCGCGCTGCTGATCGGCCTCGCCGAAGGACTGACGGTCGAATATTTCGCCTCCGAATACCGGCAGGCGGCGGCCTTCGTCCTGATCATCCTGGTGCTTCTGGTCAGGCCGAACGGCATTCTCGGGGAGAAAGCCTAGTGGATATCGCCTCCTATTTCGTCTTCTTCTCGGTCGTCGCCGGCATCTATGCGATCAGCGTTCTCGGCCTGAACCTGCAATGGGGCTTCACCGGCATCATGAATATCGGCGTCGTCGGCTTCTTCGGCGTCGGCGCCTATGCGGCCGCGCTGATCACCGGCCCGGACTATCCGGATTCGCTCGGTGGCCTCGGCCTGCCGCCGTTCATGGGCTATCTCGGCGCCATCCTGGCGTCCGGCATCGTCGCGCTCTTCGTCGGCCTCCTGACCATCCGGCTGCGACATGACTTCCTCGCCGTCGCGACCTTCGGTGTCGCCGTCTGCATCCAGATGCTGGCGATGAACCTGAAACCGCTGACGCGCGGCTTCGACGGCCTGCACAGCCTGCCCCGGCCGTTCGCCTCGATGGCCGCGACGCCATTCCTGTCCAACCTCTATTTCCTGATCATGGTGCTGGTCGTTGTCGGCGCGTTGTTGTGGGCGCTCGAACGGCTGGTGCGCTCGCCGTGGGGGCGCGTGCTGCGCGCCATTCGCGAGGACGAGGAAGCCAGTGCCGCGCTCGGCAAATACGCCGTCTCCTTCCGGCTCCAGACCTTTGTGCTTGGCTCGATGCTCATGGGCCTGTCGGGCGCGCTCTATGCCAGCTTCATGGGCTTCGTCAGTCCGCAGGACCTGCTGCCGATCGTCACCTTCCAGATCTTCGTGATGCTGATCGTCGGCGGCAGCGGCAACAATTTCGGCGCGCTCCTCGGCACGGTGGCCATCTGGGCGCTCTGGACCATGACCGAAACCGTGCTGGGTGCGTTCCTGCCCGCGGACCTGCAGCGCCAGGCATCGGCCATTCGCGTCGTCCTCGTCGGCTTCATTCTGGTGGTCATGCTGCTCTACCGCCCGCAAGGGCTGCTGCCCGAGCGGCGCAACGCATCCGCTTCGAAACAGGAGGAGGCATGACCATCCACGACATCTCGCCCCTGTTCCGCGCGGCCATGCCGTGCTGGCCCGGCGACATGCCCTTCGCGGTCGAACCTGTGGCGCGCATCGCGGACGGCTCGACGGTCAATGTCTCGCGGATCGTGGTTTCAAGCCATGTCGGCTCGCATGCCGACGCTCCCCTGCATTACCGCGCCGACGGCGCCTCGATGGCCGAGATCGCGCTGGAACCCTTCATCGGCCCCTGCCATCTCGTCGACGCGCGCGGCAGCACCGGCGCGACGATCGGCCTGGAGATCCTGGAGCGGCTGCCGGCACGGGTCGAGCGCGTGCTGATCAGGCAATATCACCGGCAACCGGACGGCTGGGACCCCGGCCTGAAGGGCATCGACCCCGCGCTGATCGCCGAACTCGCGCGACGCGGCGCAAGGCTGATCGGAATGGATGCGGCTTCAGTCGACCCCGCCGATTCGAAGACCCTGGAGGCGCATCGTGCCCTGGACGCCCACGATATCCGCATCATCGAAGGCCTGCTGCTCGATGACGTGGCGGCGGGTGAATACGAGCTGGTGGCCCTGCCGCTCAAGCTCGCCGATTGCGACGGCGCGCCGCTGCGCGCCATCCTGCGCTCGCTCTAGACCCCGTTTGACGGCGGCCCGGATCCTGCCGTGGTGCCTGATCTCGCCGCCGCCGCCAATAGCAGCCCCGGCCAAGACCGGAGGCAATGCAGCCCGCGGTCGGACTATCCCATGGTCGCGCCGAGCCATGCGCCCGGGCGAGGCCGGTTTCTGTCCGGCCCGGCCACCGCCATGCGTGAAGCGATCGGCGCGGCGGCAGGGTTCGGCAACAGTCGATACGCCGATTTTGAACGCTGCCTTGGACGAAGCCCGAGGTGGTCAGAGCGACGCAATCTTCCGACTTCGGTCGAGTGCCCACCGCTCGGTTTGTTCATCTCCGTCGGCTCTTGCGTCGGCGGCGACCTGGAGCCCGATGCGCACTTGATAGCGAATCAGACGCTCCTGATCGATCAAGCGATTTGCGCAGTGAAGCTCCAGATACCGGCACTGCGCTTCCATGCATTCGAGCCAGGGGCGCCAGAACAACAGATTGGCGATGTCATAGAGCGGATCGCCAATAAGTGCCTCCGACCAATCGATGACGCCCGTGACTCGTCCATTTTCCGCCAAGACGTTGTTTGAGCCAAAGTCACCGTGAACCAATGCTCGCCTTTCGCCATATTGGTATTCGCAGACCAGCCGCACCAGGTCACTCGGCCCATCAACAGCGACGACGAATGCCTGCCAAGACGGAAAAATTCCGATTCCAGAGGCGCTGAACGGGCCATAACCTGCGATCCGCGAAACATCGCTTGCCGCGATCGAATCCAGAACCAGCAAGACCTCTTGGCCGCATGATTCCGCAGCCCGTCCTAAAGCCTGCAGGGTAACACCGGGCACCCGCTCCGAAATGCAAAGCCACGCATCGGAAAGACGCTCGATAGCCATGACCTTGGGCGCGCATATCGCAGGCCAAAGCTCCGCGACACATGCGTCCTTGTCGAAACCTTCGCGCCGGCTGTTTATTCTGAGAACAATCCGCTGCCCGTCCGCGACCGCAGCATAGGCCTGGGATTCCTCGCCTTCCTCAAGCTGCCACGGCCCCTCGATACGAGAGAACCTGGCGGCAAGTAGGGTGGTGACGGCAATCGGAGACAGCCTGGGTTTCATGGTGCTTCACCATAGGCCGATTTCCGTTCGGCCGCGGTGATCGGGTGGTGAGGCGACCTGCAATAACCGCCATATCCCGACGAGGACGAAGGCAGACCTTATTGCACCGCGCCCATCCGTTGCGCTGGTCCAGGATGGATCGGGACATGGCGCGGAATCAACGGTTCGCCATGCCGCCTGGCCGGGCGCGGCGAAGGTCGGCAATATCGCGCCGCGGAACGTGATCGACGGTGTTTGGCGGACAGGGCGGGATTCGAACCCGCGATACGGTTCCCCGTATACACACTTTCCAGGCGTGCGCCTTCAACCACTCGGCCACCTGTCCGTGGAGGGCGCTGATAAAGGCCCGCGCGGCAATTTGCAAGGACGCCGCCGCAGGCAATCCCTGCGCGCCGGCCGAGCCGTTGGCGTCGACCCCCGTGGCCTTGCCAACGGGCCGAAGCCCGGGCCGGGCCGGCGGTGGCGCGAACGGTGCTACCGCAGCATGAACCAGTTCAGGAAGGGATTGGCGGGAGGCGCCGGCATGGCGACGCGGGGGCGCGGATGGGCGGAGCCATAGGCCACCGGCTGGGCCGTGCGCGGCTGAGCCGCGGCCTCGGTCAGGCGATGCCCGCCCGGCGCCCGGATCATGCGCTGGGAGGCCACGGGAACAGCGGCGCGGGCCTGGCCGGCCGGACGCACCACCTCGCTGCGGGCCGGCTGGGCGAGCCGCATCTGGGCGGTGCGCGGGCGCGCAACCGAGGCCACCCGGGTGCCGGCGCGACGCGAAGCCATGACCGCTGGCTCCGGCCGCGACGTGCCTTCGATCACGATGCGGGTCGAACCGCGCCGTGCCGCGACCATCTCGAACAGGGTGCGGGCATTGCCCGGCGCGAGCCGGATGCAGCCGTGGCTGTCGGTCCGGCCGAGCCGGCCGACCATGTTGGTGCCGTGAATGGCATAACCGCCACGGAAGAAGATCGAATAGGGCATGGGCGCCATGCCGTATTTGCGCGAGCGCCAGTTGCGCTCCAGCCGCTGCGGGCTATAGGTCCCGACCGGCGTGTTATAGCCGATCCGGCCGGTCGACACGTTCCAGACATGGCGCTGCTCGCCGTCGACGATGACGCGCATGGTCTGGCTCGACTTGTCGACCCGGACGACGATCGCCGCATCGGCCCTGGCGATCGTCAAGATCAAGCCGGCAGCCAACGCAACGGCAGATCCAAGAAACCGCGCAAATCCACGAGACCGCATGGAACTTCCCTTCCCGTCGGACCCGCAACCGGGCTCCGTCCACCTCTGTCGAAATCAAGTGATTCCTTGTCTTCATGCCGCTGTAAAGATGACTCGGGGATTCACCTTAAGCATTTAGACATGGCCGGCGCGGCGCGCCGGCCCGAATTCTCGCGGGGCGGGGTTGCGTCATCTTGGGCTCATCGTGCCGTCGGCGACGCGACAAACAATGCCGGCCGCTCGACATGAATGGTTAACGACCCCTGGCTAAACTGAAGCCGATCCGTCTGTTCGTCGCGCCGGAATGTCCATGACCCGCTTTGCTGCCGCCGTCGCGGCGCTTGTTTCCGCCCTGGCCCTGGCCTCGCCCGCATCCGCCCAGGATCGCGGCACGGTCAATCCGCGGCCGCTGGCGCCGCTCGCCAATCCGAACGATCCGAATGTGCCGGCCAAGGAGATTTTCGGCCGCGCCACGGCGGCGGCGCCCATGGAGGCGCGTTCGCTCGGCTTCTATTCGCGTGGCTGCCTCGCCGGCGCCACCGCGCTGTCGGTCAACGGCGATGCCTGGCAGGTAATGCGGCTGTCGCGCAACCGCATGTGGGGCCATCCCGAGATGATCAGCTTCCTCGAGCGCTTCGCGCGCCAGGTGCCGCGCGTCTCCAATTGGCCGGGCATCCTGGTCGGCGACATCTCGCAGCCGCGCGGCGGCCCGATGATCACAGGCCATGCCTCGCATCAGATCGGGCTCGACGCCGATATCTGGCTCACCCCCATGCCGCGCCGCGAGCTCAGCCGCGAGGAGCGCGAGATGACCTCGGCGGTCAACATGGTGCGTGCCGACCGGCGCGATATCGATCCGGCAACCTGGACCGGCGAGCACCTGAAGGTGATCCGCGCCGCCGCCACCGATCCGCGGGTCGAGCGCGTGCTGGTCAATGCCGCGATCAAGAAGGCACTGTGCCGCGAGGCGACCGGCAACCGCTCCTGGCTGTCCAAGGTCAGGCCGGTGCCCGGGCACAATTACCACATGCATGTGCGCATCACCTGCCCGGCCGGCTCGGCCAGCTGCCGGCCGCAGGACCCGCCGCCGACGGCGGAGGGCTGCGGCGCCGAGCTCGACTGGTGGTTTTCCGACGAGGTGCTGCACCCCAGGCCGAACCCGAACTGGCGGCCGCCGCCGCCGATCACCATGGCCGGCCTGCCGGACGGCTGCCGGCAGGTGGTGGTGGCGCGCTGACGCCGCCGTTCCCGTCCTATTCGGCCGGAACCAGGCCGGGGCGCTGGATCGGCTCTTCCTTGATCGGGATATTGATCAGGGCCGAACCGACGCAGAACAGCACGCTCAGCCACCAGACCACGTCATAGGAACCGGTGCGTTCATACAGAACGCCGCCGAGCCAGACGCCGAGGAAACCGCCGACCTGGTGCGAGAAGAAGACGAAACCGTAGAGCATGGCCATGTAGCGGGTGCCGAACATCAAGGCGACCAGGCCCGAGGTCGGCGGCACGGTGGAGAGCCAGAGGAGCCCCATCATGGCGGCGAAGGCGAGTGCCACGGCCGGGCTCGGCGGCAGCACCAGCAGCATGACCACCACCGCCCCGCGGGCGAAATAGATCCAGACCAGCAGCCAGCGCTTCGAGACGCGGCCGGACAGCCAGCCGGCGGTGAGCGAGCCGACGATGTTGAACAGGCCGATGAAGGCGAGCGCCAGGCCGGCGACCCAGGCCGGCATCTTCAGATCGGCGAGATAAGGCGGATAGTGGGTGGTGATGAAGGCGAGCTGGAAGCCGCAGGTGAAGAAGCCGAGCACCAGGTAGACATAGCTGCGGTGACCCAGGGCCTCCTTCATGGTGGCCATGACGCTTTTCTCGGCGCCGGTGCCGGTGCCGATGCCGGCCTTCGGATTGGTGGCGAGCGCCACCGCCAGCGGGAAGATCAGGCCGACCACCGAGGAGAACACCAGAAGCGCGCCCTTCCAGCCCAGAAGGTCGATCAGGAAGGGGGTCAGCGGCGCGAAAACGAACTGGCCGAAGGAGGATGCCGCGGTGCCGAGGCCGAGCGCCATCGGCCGTTTGGCCTCCGGCAGGAGCTTGGTGAAACAGGCGAGCACCAGGTTGAACGACACGCCGGCAAGGCCGAGGCCGACCAGCGAGCCCGACAGCACGTGCATGGCGAGCGGCGGCAGCGGCAAGGTCATGCAGGCGAGACCCGCGCCGTACATGATAGTGCCGACCCAGAACACCTTCAACGTGCCGAAGCGGTCGGCAATAGCGCCGACAAAGGGCTGGCCGACGCCCCACATCAGGTTCTGGATGGCGATCGTCAGCGACAGCACGTCGCGCGTCCAACCGTTCTCGACCGAGATCGGCATCAGGAACATGCCGACCACCGAGCGCGGCCCGAATGACAGGAGGCCGATCAGGCAGCCGCAGACGACGACGACAAAGGGCGTGCGCCAGCCATCTTGCGGCGCGGATGAGGTCGTGCTGGCCATGGGTCTCTCCGGGCTTCGCGTCGTGCTGATACACGCAGCCCGCCAAACTAGGAGCGGTCTCCGCCGGTGCAAAACGAAAAGCCGTGATGACACCCATGCGATGGCGCGATGGTGCGGCGGACCGGTCAAATGCAACGCGCCGGGGACCAGCCCCGGCGCGTTCTGCCATGCAGGATCATATTACTGCTGCGGCGAGGCCGGCATCGGATAGGCCAGGGTATCGGCCGGTCCCCAGCCGCCCGGGGTCGCGGCCATGGACATCGGCGCCGCGCGGCGCAGGCTGAATTCGCGCAAGGCGCCGACATGGGTGCCGTTCATCACCTGACGCTCGGGCGTGCCGTAAAAGTCGGAGCCGGAGCTCTGGGCGAAAGCCGGTGCGATCGAGGCGGCGGCGAGGGCGGCGGCGAGGATGAGCTTCTTCATGGTCGTTCTCCATTTCCGAGGGTTCTGGGTTTCGACTGTGCGGAAGCGCCTCATGCGCCTCTGCTGCCAATACCCAGGGAAACGGCAAATGGTTACGCGGTCACGGCCGATTGATCGCATCGTGACGGGCCGTGATCGGCGAGGCCCGTTCCGCCGGAACGGCGCCGGTCAGCTCTGATGGCCGGGCTGCGGCGCCAGCTGCACCTGCGGCGGCAGCGGACCCCATTGCCGCGGCCGGTAGAACACATGGACGCCGATCTGCTGCAGCCGGTTCATCGAGCGGGCCCACCAGGGGCGGACATAGGTGGCGTGATAATGGGTGGCGTGGCCGACCTCGGCGAGCCAGGTCCGGCCGGCCAGCATGTCCCGGGCGATCCGGCTCGCCAGCGTCCAGGGTTCCGGCTCGGTCGCCACCAGGCTGCGCCGGCCTTCGCAGGCGAAGGTGAACTGGCAGGCGAGATAACGATGGGCGTTCTGGTAGACGACGCCGCAGATGTCGCGCGGGTAGAAACCCGAAACGGCGCGGTTGACCACCACCTGCGCCACCGCCATCTGGCCGCGCTCCGGCTCGCTGCGCGCCTCCCAATAGACTGCTTCGGCCAGGCATTTCTGGGCGCGCGCCAGCGCGGCGCCCGACAGTTCCAAGCTGAGGACCGGGTGGCCGGTGCGGGTCTGGCGCTCCGGCGACGTCTCGTCGAGCGACGACGGAGCCGGGGTGCGGAACACACGCGCCAGCGCCGGATCCGGGCGATCGCCGCGCCGGTCGGTGGCAAAGGCACCGAGGATCGGATCGAAGCCGGCCACCGGCTCATGGGTCGTGGTGACCCGGAACGGCTCGTTTTCGAGCGGCAGTGCCGGGGTGCCGAAACCGACGCCGGCACGGGCCAGCGGGCCCTCGCCCGAGATGGCGATGCCGGCGCGATCCTCGACGAGCTCGGTGGCGAAACGGCGCTCCTCTCCGAACTGCGCCTCGTCCGGCTCGCCGCCGCCCGGCTGCGTCTCGTCCGCCTGGCCATGGGCCTGAGCCGGATCGGCCGGCTGGGCATCGGCCGGCGCGATGGCCGGCCCGGCGAGGCCGAGGCGGGCGACCGGGGTGCGGTCATCGAGCATGGCATCGGGCGCGACCGCGGCGAGCTGGACGCCGCCAAGCGCCAGCGGCGAATGCTCGGTGTCGACACGCGCGATCGTCGGGTCCCGCGCGAGGCGCGCGACCGTCGTCAGGTCGGCGGGCGCCTCGAGCATGGCCGTGGTCGGCCGTGCCGCGGTCAGGCTCGGCCTGAGCCGGGAGCGCTCGACCAGGAGATCACTCTTGGCGTCGCGATTGGCTTGCGGATAGACGACCGCGCGGCCAAGCCCGGCGCCCACCGCCGGGCCGACCAGCCGATCGCCCGAACGCGGATTGGCGCCGCTGGCGGCCGCGGCATCGAAACGGGCCAGGACACGCTGCGGCTCGGCCTCCTCGCGCGGCATGGGACGGGCCAGCGCGAAGCTCGCCATGGTCATTTGCGGCCGGACGAGGCTCGCGACATGCCGGCGCCACGTCTGATCGACGCCGGAACGCTGGGCGAGATAGCTGACCAGGTCCTGATAAGCCACCGACTGGCAGGACAGGACGAGAAAGGACGCGGCCAGGCCCGAAATCAAGGCGGCCGGACGGAATTCGGACGCAGAACGCCGACGCAACGCACGCATACGCAACGCACTCCACGCGAAACACGCGACCCAACACGCCGGCTCCCCAAAACATGGTGACCGGATATCAACCTTATCGCCCGGGTAAGGTTGAGGCCGCGTTAATGATGTCCGGCCGGCGTCAGCAGCCGGTTCAGCGTGGTGGTGATCGCCTGTTCGCGGGCGAAGGGGCCGGCCCCGGCGAGCGCGATGGCGCGCGACGCCGCAAGCCCGGCCGTGCCGAAGCGCGTGCGCACCGCCTCTTCGATCCACTGCGCCTCCTGCGCGTGGCGGCGCAGGGCCAGCCGCTCGGTGCCGAGCCAGCGGCGATGGCTCGCGATGGCCTCGGCGAGGCCGTCCAGGCCGTCGCCCGTCGTGGCCGAGATCAGCACGACCGGCGCCACCCAGGCGCCCGGGTCGCGGGCGACCAGCGTCAGCGCGCCCTCGACATCGGCCTTGGCGCGCCGGGCCGCATGGCCCATGTCGGCCTTGGTGACGACAATGACGTCGGGCAGCTCCATGACGCCGGCCTTCATGAATTGCAGGCTGTCGCCCGAGCCCGGCTGGATGCACAAGACGACGGTGTCGGCGACCATGGCGACATCGGCCTCGGACTGGCCGATGCCGACGCTCTCGATCAGCACCCGGTCGAACACCGCGCGCATGACCACCATGGCGGCGACGGTCTGGTCGGACAGGCCGCCGAGCCGATCGCGCGCCGCCATGGAGCGCACGAAGACGCCACGGTCGGCCGGATCGGTCGAGATGCGGGCCCGGTCGCCGAGCAGGGCGCCGCCGGTCCGGCGCGAGGAGGGATCCACCGCCACGACGCCGACGGTCTCGCCGCACGCGCGCCAGCGCTGGACCAGGACATGGGTCAATGTCGACTTGCCGACCCCGGGCGGCCCGGTCAGGCCGAGCGTCGCCCCCCTCGCCTCGCGGCAGGCCTGGTCGAGAAAGGCGGCGAGCTCGGCCTGGCCGGCCAGCGTTTCGATCGCGGCGAGCGCCTGGGCCAGCGCCCGCTTGCCGCCCGCGCGCAGCGCTTCGAGACTGGCCGGTTTCACGTGGAACGTCCCTTCGAGCGCCGCTCGGCGTCCCGGCCGTCAGATGACATAGGTGGATGTGACATGCTGCACCACGGCGCCGGCGCAATAGCCGCCGACGCGCCAGGGCATGGTCAGGGCCTGGGCGATGCCGCGGCTGACCAGCCCGTTGACGATCACATCGAAGGCCAGCGCCACGAACAGCAGCCACATCAGGCCGGGAACCGTCTCGCCGAGCCCCGGATAGGCCTTGAACAGGACGGCGAGCGCCAGCCCCGCCACCAGCATGACGGCCGTGAAGACGAGGCCGGTGATCGGCAAGGGGCGGCTGGTGGCGTCGGTCACGTCGGTGCTCTGCGTTCAGGGTCGGCTTCCGCCGACCCTGCCACGGAACGCCGGCCCGGACCAGCCATGCCGTCCAGCCGATACCCGGCCGGTCAGGCCTGGCTGGCGGCCGCCTTGCCGAGCGCCGCCTGCGCGGCGGCGAGGCGAGCGATCGGCACCCGGAACGGCGAGCACGAGACATAATCGAGCCCGACCGTCTCGCAGAAATGGATCGAGGCCGGGTCGCCGCCATGTTCGCCGCAGATGCCGAGCTTGATGTCCGGCCGCGTGACGCGGCCGCGCTCGGCGGCGATCTTGACGAGTTCGCCGACGCCCTCCTGGTCGAGCGAAATGAACGGGTCGACCTCCAGGATGCCCTTGGCGAGGTAGGGATTGAGGAAGCTCGCGGCGTCGTCGCGCGAGATGCCGAAGGTGGTCTGGGTCAGGTCATTGGTGCCGAAGGAGAAGAATTCGGCGGTTTCGGCGATCTTGCCGGCCTGCAGCGCCGCGCGCGGCAGTTCGATCATGGTGCCGACGATGTAATCCAGCTTGGCGCCGGTTTCCTTGATCACCGCATCGGCCATAGCGACGATGCGCGCCTTGACCAGGTCGAATTCGGCTGTCGTGGCGACCAGCGGCACCATGACCTCGGGCACGATGGCCGAGCCGCTGCGCCGGGCCGCCTCGACCGCCGCCTCGAAAATGGCGCGCGCCTGCATTTCGGCGATCTCGGGATAGGCCACCGCCAGGCGGCAGCCACGGAAGCCGAGCATCGGATTGACCTCGTGCAGCTCCTCGGCCCGCGCCTTCAGCTTTTTCGGGTCGGCGCCCATGGCCGCCGCGACCTCGGCGATCTCGGCCTCGGTATGCGGCAGGAATTCGTGCAGCGGCGGATCGAGCAGGCGGATCGTCACCGGCAGGCCGGCCATGATCTCGAACAGCTCGACGAAATCGGACCGCTGCATCGGCAGGAGCTTGGCCAGTGCCTGGCGGCGGCCCTTCTCGTCATCGGCGAGGATCATCTCGCGCACCGCGACGATGCGCGCCTCGTCGAAGAACATGTGCTCGGTCCGGCACAGGCCAATGCCCTCGGCGCCGAACTTGACCGCGACGCGGGCATCGGCCGGCGTGTCGGCATTGGTGCGCACCTTCAGGCGGCGCGCGGCATCGGCCCAGCCCATCAAGGTGGCGAATTCGCCCGACAGTTCCGGCTGCAGCATGGCGACCTCGCCGAGCAGAACCTGGCCGGTGGAACCGTCAATGGTGATCACGTCGCCCTTCTTCAGGGTCGTGCCGGCAACCGTCATGGTCTGGGCGGCATAGTCGACGCGCAGCGAGCCGGCGCCCGAGACGCAGGGCTTGCCCATGCCGCGGGCGACCACCGCGGCATGCGAGGTCATGCCGCCGCGGGTGGTGAGGATGCCTTCGGCGGCATGCATGCCGTGAATGTCTTCCGGGCTGGTCTCGACCCGCACCAGGATGACCTTGTGGCCGCTCGCCTTCATGGCCTCGGCTTCGTCCGAATTGAACACGATCTCGCCCTGGGCGGCGCCGGGCGACGCCGGCAGGCCGGAGGCGAGAATGCGCCGCTCGGCCTTCGGATCGATGGTCGGATGCAGCAATTGATCGAGGGAAGCGGGATCGACCCGCGACACCGCCTCGTCCTGGCTGATCAGGCCCTCGGCGGCGAGCTCGACCGCGATCCGCAGGCTCGCCTTGCCGGTGCGCTTGCCGTTGCGGGTCTGCAGCATCCACAGCTTGCCGCGCTCGACGGTGAATTCCAGGTCCTGCATGTCGCGATAGTGCCGCTCCAGCGTGTCGGCGACCGCAATGAACTGGCGATAGACCTCCGGCAGGGCGGTTTCCATCGACGGCTTGTCGGATTTGGCGCCGATGCGGGCGACTTCCGTGATGTTCTGCGGCGTGCGGATGCCGGCCACCACGTCCTCGCCCTGGGCATTGATCAGGAACTCGCCATAGAGCTCCTTGGCGCCGGTCGAGGGATTGCGGGTGAAGGCGACGCCGGTCGCCGAGGTCTCGCCCATATTGCCGAACACCATGGCCTGGACATTGACCGCGGTGCCCCAGCTTTCCGGAATGGCGTGAAGGCGGCGATAGGTGATGGCGCGCTGGTTCATCCAGGACGAGAACACCGCGCCGATCGCGCCCCACAGCTGCTCGTGCGGGTCCTGCGGGAACGGCTTGCCGGTCTCCTGCTCGACCTTGACCTTGTATTCGCCGACCAGGTGCTTCCAGTCGGCCGCCGTGAGCTCGGTGTCGAGCGAATAGCCCTTGCGATCCTTGTAGTGCTCGAGGATCTCTTCGAAATTGTGATGATCGACGTCGAGAACGACGTTGGAATACATCTGGATGAAGCGGCGATAGCTGTCATAGGCGAAGCGCTCGTCGCCGGCGCCGGCCGCCACCGCTTCGACCGTCACGTCGTTCAGGCCGAGATTGAGGATCGTGTCCATCATGCCGGGCATGGAGGCACGCGCGCCCGAGCGCACCGAAACCAGCAGCGGGTTCCTGGCGTCGCCGAAAACCTTCGCGGTCAGCTGGCCGACATGGTCGAGGCCGGCTTCGACCTGCGTCTTGAGTTCGGCGGGATAGCTGCGCCCATGGGCGTAATACCACGTGCAGAGCTCGGTGGTGATGGTGAAGCCGGGCGGGACCGGCAGTCCCATATTGGACATTTCCGCGAGATTTGCGCCCTTGCCGCCCAGCAGGTTGCGCATGCTCGACTGTCCCTCGGCCTTGCCGTCGCCGAAGGTGTAGACCCATGTCGTCATTGTCGACATCCCAGTTCCGATCCTGCGCCGCATGCTCGCCGCCACGGCGCGCCTGTTTAGGCGCTTTCCATGGCGGATTTCAACCTCGGCCGGTGAGGGCCGACACCGGCCAACGCTTTTGACGACCTCCGAATGAAGGCTGGATGAACGCAGTGCGACATCGTTATACTGCGCTGCAAAAGGACCGGCTATCGTGCTGAGCGTTGTGATCCCGACCCTGAACGACGAGCGGCGGCTCGTCCCGACGCTGGCTTCGCTGGTGGCGGGCGCGGCCGACGGCCTGATCGTCGAGGCGATCCTGGTCGACGGCGGCTCCACCGACGAGACCGAGGCGGTCGCCGATATCGCCGGCTGCCGGCTGCTGAAGGGGCCCGCCGACCGGGGCGCGCGGCTTGCCAGCGCGGCCGCCACCGCCAAGGCGCCCTGGCTCCTGTTCATGGCGCCGGGCGTCGTGCTCGACGAAGGCTGGATCCGCGAGGTGCGCAGCTTTCTGGAGGCGGTGTCGCGGCATGGCGAGGCCAGGCGGCGCGCCGCGGTCTTCGCCCATGGCGTCGACGGCTTCGGCATGGCGCCGCGGCTGACCAATTTCAAGGCACGCCTGGGCTTCGCCCTCGGCTTCGGCCCGACCGCGAGCCAGGGATTGCTGATCAACACCGCGCATTATCGCTCGCGCGGCGGCCACCGCCCCGGCCAGAGCAGCGAACGGGCCTTTGCCCGCTCGATCGGCCGGCGCGGCATCAGCGTGCTGCGCGCCCGGGCGACCGATCTCGACATCTGAGCCGGGCGGCGCGGGGTGAGGTCGCGCGCGGCCGGGCCCGCCTGCTCCGCGCCATGTCCGGCCGGCATGTCATGGTTGGAAGGCGCGGGCCGGCATGTGCACGATACCGCATGCCCCGGCCCGATACTTTGTCCGTGCCAGATCAACTATCGCGATGGACTTGGAACCGGCTGATACGACAAGACGACTTTGGCCGATATCTACGAGATCCGTGACAACATTGCTGTAATATACAGCCGTTGAGCGCGAAATCGGCACGCCAGGAGGGCAAAAAACCTTCAGAACTGGTTAAGACATTTGGGTCATGGTGCAAAAAAAGGTCATGACCAATGACATCGAGTATCGCCGCGGCATTGGAACCGATCAACGCGATGATCGGGGAACTTGCACCGAAGCTGCGCGGCGCGCTCGTCGAGGAGCTCGTCGACGAGATCGCCCGTGAACGCCCGAGCGCCGACAGCCGCAAGGCGCTCGTTCTCGATCTCATCGTCGCCCAGGCCTTGCGCGAGGCTCCCCTGCCGAGCCGGGTGCGCGCCTCGCCGAAGCTGGCGCGTTGCGTCGCGGCACTGCCCGAGGCGAGCATGACGCTGGCTTGCGACACGGTCGCGGTCGCCGAGGTCATCCTGATGTCGCCCGACATGAGCGACGAATTGCTGGCCGGCGTCTGCGCCAGCGACCGCCAGGACCATATGCGCATCATCGCCAAGCGCCAGGCCCTGTCCGGCCCGCTCGCCGACACCATCGCGCGGATCGGCGAAAGCACGACGGTCGCCGTGCTGGCGCGCAATCCCGGCGCCCGGTTGTCGGCCGAGGGTTTCGGCGAGATCGTCGCACGGCTCGGCTCGGATCCGGCGATCTGCGCGCTGCTCGGGCAAAGAGCCGATTGCCCGGCCGATATCGCCATGAAATTCAAGATCGCGCCGGACGAGGCGCTGACCGGCGATGCCCTGATCGAGGCCG
This sequence comes from Phreatobacter sp. GW821-FHT04C01, assembly GCF_059420385.1. Lineage (NCBI taxonomy): Bacteria > Pseudomonadati > Pseudomonadota > Alphaproteobacteria > Hyphomicrobiales > Phreatobacteraceae > Phreatobacter > Phreatobacter sp. GW821-FHT04C01. The sequence continues at coordinate 192,322 of NZ_JBWKTP010000001.1, forward strand.
TCGCGAAGCTCGCCGAGAAGCGCGAGATCATGGAGGCCGTCGACCTGATCATGCGGTCGATCGGACGCGACCCGGAGGCCGGACGCAAACTCATCGAGCGCGATGACGAGAAGGCGCTCGGGGCGGTCTGCCATGTCGCCGGCATCGATGCGCATACCTATGAGGCGCTGGTGCAGTGCTGGCGCGTCACCGCCGGCAAACCGCTGACCGACGTGCACAAGGCGCCCGTGCGGTTCCGCCTGATGCGGCCCGCGGAAATCGACCGCATCGTGTCACGCCTGCCGATGGCACGGGCCCGGCTGGTGCCGGACCTGGCAACCGCCTGACCGGCTATTCGGCCGCTTCGGTCCAGGCCTTGAGCGGCAGCTCGAGTGCCAGCCAGACCTCGAGAAGGGCCGCGGCGAGATCGTCGATCATGGCGTCGGAATGCGCCGGCCCCGGCGTGATCCTGAGCCTTTCGGTGCCTTTCGGCACCGTCGGATAGTTGATCGGCTGGATATAGATGCCGTGACGGTTGAGCAGCCGGTCGCTCGCCGCCTTGCATTTTTCGGCATCCCCCACCAGCACCGGCAGGATATGGGTCTGGCTGTCCATGACCGGCAGGCCGGCCAGCGCCAGCACGCGCTTGGTCCGGGCGGCCTGGCGCTGCTGCGCCGCGCGCTCGCGCGACGAGGCCTTCAGATGGCGGATCGAGGTGACCGCGGCGCTGGCGATCGCCGGCGGCAGGGCGGTGGTGAAGATGAAGCCGGCGGCATGGCTGCGCACCGCGTCGATCAGGACGGCGTCGCCGGTGATATAGCCGCCCATGACACCGAAGGCCTTGCCGAGCGTGCCCTCGATCACGTCGAGCCGATTCATGACGCCGTCGCGCTCGGCAATGCCGGCGCCACGCGGTCCATACATGCCGACCGCGTGAACCTCGTCGATATAGGTCATGGCGCGATAACGCTCGGCGAGATCGCAAATGGCCTCGATCGGCCCGATGTCGCCATCCATCGAATAGATGCTCTCGAACACGATCAGCTTGTTGCGGTCACGGCCGGCGGCGCGCAGCAGCTCTTCCAGATGAGCGAGATCGTTGTGGCGGAACACCTGCTTCTGGCAACCGGCCTGGCGCACGCCCTCGATCATCGAATTGTGGTTCTGCGCATCCGACAGGATCAGGCAGTCGGGGATCAGCCGGGCAATGGTCGAAATGCCGGTCTGGTTCGAGACGTAACCCGAGGTGAAGACCAGGGCCGCCTCTTTGCCGTGCAGATCCGCGAGCTCGCGCTCGAGTTCGACGATCGGATGGGAGGTGCCGGAAATATTGCGGGTGCCGCCGGCGCCGGTGCCCATGCGGCGGGCACATCCAGCCATCGCCTCGATCACATCGGCGTGGTGGCCCATGCCGAGATAGTCGTTGGAGCACCAGATGACGACCTGGCGGGCGCCCTCGGGGCCGTGCCAGGTGGCGCGCGGAAAGCCGCCGACCGAGCGCTCGAGATCGGCGAACACGCGATAGCGCCGCTCGTCCTTCAACCGCGCGACGGCATCTTCGAAAAATCTGGCATAGGTCATGGCAGGTCCGGTCTCGCTCGGGCCCCGGCGACAAGGTGAAGCCCAACAACCATATGACGGCCCTCGGCGGGCCGCCCTGATCAAGATCAAACTGGTCGAAAGCGCTTTAGCACGGTTCTAATCTGCCACTCCATGCGTCAAAATGCACAGGAGCTTTCTTCAAAGCCCATGCAGCTCAAAGCCCATGCAGCCGCATCAGTGCCTCGAAATGCTTGTTGGCCTGATAGTCCAGCACCTGCATCCATTCGCGCGCGGTCTGGCGGGCCTGCTCGTCGGGAATGATCTTCAGCGGCTTGCCGGTCGACATCGCAAGGATCTGCTGCCGGCAGGCGCGTTCGAGGTAGTAGAGGTCGTCGAAGGCGACCGCCACCGACGGCCCGCCAATGCTCACGCCGTGATGGTCGAGGAAGATGACGTCGGCGTGCGGATTGTCCTTCTGTGCCCTGGCGATGCGCTCGCCCTCTTCGGCCGTCAGCGCCACGCCGCCGAAACCCTGATAGGCGGTGCGGTCGAGGAAGCGGCAGGCGGTCTGGTGGGCCATTTCCAGCTTGCCGTCCTCGACCATGGTCAGGGCGGTGGCATGGGGCATGTGCACGTGCAGGATCGCCTGGTGACGCGGATTGGCGCGATGACCGGCAATATGGATGTTGCGCGCGGAGGCCTCGACCTCGCCCCAGCCCTCGTGAATGGCGCCTTCGCCGTCGATCAGCAGGAGGTCGTCCGGGCGCATCTCGGCCCAGTGAATGCCGTAGGGGTTGATCAGGAAGCGCTCGTGCTCGCCGGGAACAACCACCGAGAAATGGTTGCAGACACCTTCGTTGAACTCGAACCTGGCGGCGAGCCGAAGCGCCGCGGCGAGCTCCCGGCGCAATGTCTTCAATTCGGCGGTCATGATCCCGTTCCTGATCCCTGTGGGCTTGGGGCCTGTTGCAAAACAAAAACGCCCGCGGATATCCGCAGGCGTCTTTATGGCGCTCGGGCGCCGTGCCGTCGATGCGCTCTCAGCGCAACTCAGTCCGGCGCGTGGTCTGACGTCTTCACCTCAGACCCGCACTCACTTGGGTGCCAGGATCATGATCATCTGCTTGCCCTCGAGCCGGCTCTCCTGCTCGACCTTGGCAATGGTCAGCGTGTCGGCCTTGACGCGATCGAGGACCTTCACGCCGATATCGACATGGGCCATTTCGCGACCGCGGAAGCGCAGGGTCACCTTGACCTTGTCGCCTTCCTCGAAGAAGCGCTTCATCGCCTTCATCTTGGTATCGTAGTCGTGATCGTCGATGCCGGGGCGCAGCTTGATTTCCTTGACCTCGACCGTCTTCTGGTTCCGGCGGGCCTCGGCGGCCTTTTTCTGTTCCTGGAACTTGAACTTGCCGTAGTCCATGATCTTGCAGACCGGCGGCACGGCGTTCGGCGCGACCTCGACGAGGTCAAGACCCGCTTCAGTAGCCATCTGGACCGCATCGCGCGTCGGGACCACACCGCGGTTTTCACCTTCGGCGTCGATCAGCTGGACGTCACGGACACGGATCATGTCGTTGATGCGCGGGCCGTCACGTTCGACGGGGGCGGCGGCTCTCATTGGTCTGCGAATGGGGACATCTCCTCTGATGTTGCAAGGTGCCGGACGCTGGATCGAACGACATTCCCCGTGCGGGAACGACGCAGGATCAACGGAGCATCCGGAAGGACGGGAAGATCGGTAGAATTGCCGCGGAAGTCAATGGTTCCCGGCGATTTTAGCGCGGCCCCGGACAATCAGCAGCCGGCGATAGACCCCGAGCACGTCCTCATGCATGCGTTCGAGCGAAAATCGCCCGGCATGGGCGCGGGCGCGCCGCGACATCGCCGCGTGCTCGCCGCGGGCCAGCGACAGGCCGGCGCCGATGCCTTCGGCCAGCGCCAGGGGATCGCCGGGCGGGACGCGAAAGCCGACGCGGTCGGCGGCGCCGACGCCCGGCGGCGCCGGCACCACCTCCGGCAAGGCGCCGTCGTCGGAGACGATCGGCGGCAGTCCCATGGCGATGGCTTCGATGGCGTTGCGGCCGACCGCTTCCGGCTCGGTCGACGAGACCACCGCCAGGTCGGCCGCCAGCAATGCGCAAGCGCCGGCATCGGCCGAACCGACCAGGCGCACGATATCGTCCAGGCCCTGCGCCTGGATCCGCTGCTCGAGCTCCGCCCGATAGTCCGATCGCTCGATGCCCTCGCAGGCCAGCACGAAGACGGTTTCGCTGAGACCGCCATTGACCAGCAGGCGTGCGGCGTCGACCAGCACCATCTGGCCCTTGCCCGGATCGAGCCGCGCCTGATGCACCACCACCCGGCCGGTCCCGGTCAGCCCCGCGGCCAGCCGGAAGCCGACGCTCGCCTCGCGCGGCACCCGTGCCGGCTCGAAACCGGAGAGGTCGAGGCCGGGCGAGACCGCGGCCAGGCGCTGGGCGTCGACGCCGTGGGCGGCGCCGATCCGGGTGGCGAGATAGCCGGAAGCCGCCAGCACGGCGTCGCCGCGGGCGAGCGCCCAATTGGCCAAGGCCGGCAGCCGCGAGGCGGCATCCGGCGAGGTGTGGAAGCTGGTGACGAAGGGCCGGCGCGCCAGCCGGGTCGCCACATGGGCGCTCCAGGCCGGACCGCGGGCATGGGCGTGAACGAGATCGACGGTTTCGCGGCCGATCAGTCCCGACAGGGTCGCGGCATTGCGCATCAGGCTGACCGGGCTGCGGGTCCGGGCATCGAGCGGGATCCATTCGCCGCCGGCCGCCTGCAGCTCGCCGATCGCCGGGCCCTTGTCCGCCGCCACGAGGGCGCGCGCGCCGGCACGGGTCAATGCGGCGGCAATGGCCAGCACCTGCCGGGAAACGCGGCCGCCGTCGAGCGCCGGCAGCACCTGCAGCACGGTGCGGCCTTCCAGACCCAGCTCTTGCGGCAGACTGGTGTCGCGCATCGCTCTTTCCCAGCACGGCCCGGACAGGTAGGACCACAAGCGAATCGTAAAGGACGAGTGTGATGCCGAGCTTACCTGATCCGCAATTCCTCAGCGTCGGCCAGGCGGCCGCGGCCCGCCAGATCGCCTATCGGCGGATCGAAGGCAGCGGGCCGACCATCGTCTGGCTCGGCGGCTTCAAGTCCGACATGAAGGGCACCAAGGCGGAGGCGCTGGCCGAATTCGCCGCGGCGACCGGTCGCGCCTATTTGCGCTTCGACTATTCCGGCCACGGCGAATCACCGGGCCGGTTCGAAGACGGCACGATCAGCCGCTGGGCCGAGGAGGCCGCGGCGATCGTGGCGCTGGCCGGCGAGGCGCCGATCCTGGTCGGCTCGTCGATGGGCGGCTGGATCGCGCTGCTGGTGACCCGGCGGCTGGCCCGGCCGGCCGGCGGCATGGTGCTGATCGCGCCGGCGCCCGATTTCACCGAGGCCCTGATGTGGAAGGCGTTCCCCGAAGCGGTGAAGCGGCAGATCGAAACCGAGGGACAATGGATGCGGCCGTCGCCTTATGATGCCGGCGGCTATCCGATCACCCGCGCGCTGATCGAGGACGGCCGCAACAATCTGGTGCTGGGCGGCCTCGTCGAGACCGGCTGCCCGGTGCATGTGCTGCAGGGCATGCAGGATCCCGATGTTCCATGGCAGCATGCCATGGACATGGTGGCGCGAATCGCGCGCGATGACGTCGTGGTGACCCTGATCAAGGACGGCGACCATCGCCTGTCCAGGCCGGAGGACATCACCCGCCTCACCGAGGCGGTTGCGGCCATGGCCGGTGGCTGACAGCCCCTTGATTCTACGATCTGAGAATTGTATTCTCTGATCATGGACAATGTCAGCGACCTTGACCAGGTTGTCGCCTCCCGGGTTCGCGAGCTGCGCGCCGCCAAGGGCTTTACTCTCGACCAGCTCGCCACCATATCCGGTGTGTCGCGCGCCATGATTTCCAGGATCGAGCGCGCCGAAGCCAGCGCCACCGCGGTGCTGCTGGTAAAGCTGGGCGGCGCCCTGGGCGTGACGCTCGCAGCCCTGTTCGAACAGGATGAACCACGCCGGGAGGCGGTGCGCCGCGCCGCCGACAGTCCGGTGCGGGTCGATCCCGAGACGGGATATACGCGGCGCAACGTCGCCCCGCGCGGTGCGTCGAGCACCGATATCGTCGAGGTCATGCTGCCGGCCGGCGCCCGGATTGCCTATGACAACCTCGTCTCCGTGCCGGCCGAGCAATTCGTCTGGGTGTTCGAGGGCGTGCTGACGCTCACGACCGACGGGCTGGCCACCGAGCTTGGCCCGGGCGACTGCCGGGTCATGCGGCTCGACGAACCGCTCGTTTTTGAAAACCGCGGCGACCAGCCGGCGCGCTATGCCGTGGTGCTGGTCCCCGATGGAGGTCGCCGATGATTCGCATCGAAGTTCTCGACGCCGAGGCGGCGCGCCGGCATGTCCCGGCGCTGGCCCGCGTCCTGGTCGATTGCGTCGCCCACGGCGCTTCGGTCAGTTTCATGAACCCTTATGGCCAGGCCGATGCCGAAGCCTTTTTCCAGGGCATAGCCGACAAGGTCGCCGCGGCCGAAACGGTGCTCGTCGCCGCCTTCCTCGACGACCGCATCGTCGGCACGGCGCAGCTCGGCCTCGACATGCCGCCGAACCAGCCGCATCGCGCCGAGGTGCGCAAGATGCTCGTCCATCACGACGGCCGGCGCCAGGGCATTGCAGGCGCCATGCTGCAGCGGCTGGAGGACGAGGCCCGGGCGCTCGGGCGCAGCCTCTTGATCCTCGACACCTCCAACGACCAGGCGATCCGGGTCTATGAGCGCGCCGGCTGGCAGCGCTGCGGCTTCGTCGCCGATTATGCGCTATGGCCCGATGGCGGTTTTTGCGACAGCACCTTCTTCGTCAAGATGCTGGAACCGGAACGGCCGGCACGAGCATCCAGCGCAACCGTTCGCGATGCCCGCGAGGAGGACCTCCCGGCGATCCTCGCCATTCTCAACGACGCCATCGTCAACACCACGGCGGTCTGGACCGACGCCCCGGTCGATCTCGAAAGCCGGCGCGTCTGGTGGCGCGAGCGGGTGGCGGCAGGCCATCCGGTGCTGGTGGCGGTGGACGACGGGCAGGTGGTCGGGTTCGGATCCTATGTCCAGTTCCGCGCCTGGGAGGGTTATCGCGACGCGGTCGAGCATTCCATCTATGTCAGCCCGGATCGGCGCGGCGGCGGGGTCGGGGTCGCCATCGTCGATGCCCTGATCCTGCGCGCGAAAGCCCAGGGCAAACATATGATCATCGGCGGCATCGAGGGCTCGAACCGGGCCTCGCTGAAGCTGCACCGGCGCGCCGGGTTCACCGAAGTCGGCCGCATGTACGAGGTCGGCACCAAGTTCGGCCGCCGGCTCGATCTGGTGTTCATGCAGAAGCGGCTGTCCTGAGATCAGCTCGTGCCGTAGCGATGCAGATGCGCGCCATTGGCACGCAGCCAGGCCTTGGCCGCCTCGAGCCCCGGGCAGAGATCCCTGACGATGCGCCAGAAGCGGGCCGAATGGTTCATCTCGCGCAGATGCGCCACCTCATGCGCCGCCAGGTAGTCGAGCACGAAGGGCGGCGCGAGGATCAGCCGCCAGGAATAGTTGATCGCGCCGGTCGACGAGCATGAGCCCCAGCGGCTCGACTGGTCGCGCATGGTGATGCGCGTCACCTTGACCCCGAGCGCATCGGCATGACGGCGGGTGGCCGCCTCCAGGTCCTTCTTCGCCTCGCGCTTGAGATAGTCCTGCACCCGGCGCGCCACGAAGGCCTCGTCGCCGGCGACATGGATCTCGCCGTTCTCGACCCAGACCGTGCCGCGCCGGTCGGTGCGATGCACCACCTCATGGGCGACGCCCCGGAGCGGCAGGACGGCGCCGGGCGTGAAGTCGAGCGCGTCGGGAATGCGGTTGAGACGGGCGGCGATCCAGCCGCCATGGCGTTCGGCAAAAGCCGAGGCATCGGCGAAGCGGGCGCGCGGCGGCATGGTCAGCACGGCGTCGCGGCTCGCCGCACGCACCCTGAGCGTGAAGCGGCGCGCCTGTGCCATGCGTCGCACCGCGACCCGATAGGCGACCCCCTCGTGATGGACGGTGATCGTCTCGGGATCGGGCTCGCGCTGGAACAGGCGGCGGATGATCGACATGGCCGGGAGATTAGCTGAGTCGGTGGGCCGAACGCCACATGGGACGGCTCGCGCCGACGGCCGGCCGGGACACATTCAGCGGGTCCGCGGCATCAGGTTCGCCGCGGCCCGGGCGCCGTCCGATCAATCCTTCTTGGCCGAATGGACCGCGCCCGAGGCCGTGCGGCCGCCGCGGATGATCTTGAGCGCGCCGGGTTTGGCCACCGGCGTCGCATTTTGCACGGGCTCGGCGGCCTTGGCCTTCCGATAGGCATGGGTGCGCATGAAATCCATCACCCGCGGCGCGATCTCGGCACGGAACCGCGAGCCGTTGAACACGCCGTAATGGCCGACCGCCGGCTGCAGGTAGTGAACCCGCATGTCCTCGGGGATCGAGGTCGCGAGCCCATGGGCGGCGAGCGTCTGGCCGCCGCCGGTAATATCGTCGTTTTCGCCTTCGACCGTCATCAAGGCGACCCGCTTGATCGCCTTGGGATCGACCGGCTGGTCGCGATGCATCATGATGCCGCGCGGCAGGTGATGCTCGACGAACACCCGCTCGATCGTCTGCATGTAGAATTCGGCGGTCAGGTCCATGACCGACAGATATTCGTCGTAGAACTCGCGATGCTTCTGGGCGCCGTCGCCGTCGCCCTTGACCAGGTTGCGGAACAGATCGCGATGGGCATCGACATGCCGGTCGAGATTCATCGTCATGAAGCCGGTCAGCTGCAGGAAGCCCGGATAGACCGGCCGCATCATGCCGGCATGGGGAAACGGCACCGTGGTGATGACATTGCGCCGGAACCAGTCGGTGCCGCGCTCATGGGCGAGCTTGTTGACCGCGGTCGGATTGGAGCGGGTATCGATCGGTCCGCCCATCAAGGTCAGTGTCGTCGGCACATAGGGGTCTTCCTCGGCCTCCATGCGCGCGACCGCCATGAACACCGGCACGGCCGGCTGGCAGACGCCGATCACATGGGTGTCGGGACCCAGCACATGCAGCATCGAGATGACGTAATCGACATAGTCGTCGAGATCGAACGGGCCGTCGCTCATCGGCACCATGCGGGCGTCGATCCAGTCGGTGATGAACACCTCGTGGCTCGGCAGGAACGATTCGACGGTGCCGCGCAGCAGCGTGGCGTAATGGCCCGACATCGGCGCGACGATCAGGACTTTCGGATCGGGCCGGTGGTTGCGCGGGATGGCGCGCTGGAAATGGATCAGATTGCAGAACGGCCGCGACCACACGACCTTCTCGGTGACCGCGACGCGCTCGCCGCCGACCAGCGCGGTCGGCAGGTTGAAGGCCGGCTTGCCATAACGGCGGGTGGTGCGCTCGAACACCTCGCAGGCCGCTGCCATCTGCTTGCCGAACGGCGTATGCGACCATGGGTTGACCGGGTTCGACAGGGCCAGCTTGGTCGCATCGGCCATGGCGCGATAAGGCGACAGCATGGCATGCGTTGCTTCGTACCAATGATAAAGCGGCACTCGATAAGCCTCCGAAAAGAGGGGCTGGGTCCCGATCGGGTTCAAGGATTGAACCGGCCGGCACGGCGCCACGATGGCGGCTTCACGCGGATTAACCCAACTTCTATTGCTGCGCTGCGGTAGTTTGTAATCTCTTTGACACAATGCAGGCAATCAGAGCACGGCTAACAAACTGTTAACTTTCGTCTGTCCGGGTTTATACGGATAATTCGTTCTCCGGATCACCGCGTCGGCAAAATCTCATTCTCCGCCGGACAGAAGCGAGCCGGCGGCCCTGGCCTGGTTCAAGAGGAAAACGAAGGCCCAGGCGGCAGCAGCGGCCCAGAGGACGTTGAGCAGCGCGGCGGCGGCGAGATAGTCGAGCCTGAGGATGCCGTCGGCGAGCACGCCGCGCATGCCCTCGAAGACATAGGTCGGCGGCAGCGCGAGCGCCACCGGCTTCAGCCACCAGGGCAGCACGGAGAGCGGATAATAGACGCAGCACAGCGGCCAGAACACGAACAGGATCGTCCAGGCCAGGCTCTCGGCGCCCAGGCCGTGGCGCAGGATGAGGCCGGCGACCAGCAGCGCGACGGCCCAGCCGGTGATGATCAGCAGCGCGAAAAAGGCCACGAGGCCGATGCCGAGGCGGGCCATGTCGAAGCCGAAAAAGGCCACGGCCAGGATCACCGTCGGCAACAGCCCGACCATCAGCCGGACCAGGCTCATGGCCATCAGCGCCACGACGAATTCGATCGGGCGCAGCGGGCTCATCAGGAGGTTGCCGAGATTGCGCGACCAGATCTCCTCGAGAAAGGAGATCGAAAAGCCGAGCTGGCCGCGGAACAGCACCTCCCAAAGCAACAGGCCCGAAACCAGGGCGCCGGCGGCGAACAGCGTGCCGCTCGCGGTCTTCATCGCATAGGTCTGCAGAAAGCCCCAGGTCAGAAGGTTCAGGACCGGCCAGTAGACCAGTTCGAGCAGCCGCGGCCATGACGATTGCAGGAGGTAGAGATAGCGCAGGCACATCGCACCGACGCGCGCGAAGGAAAAGCTCATTGCGCGACCCTCATTCCGCGCCCCTGACCGCCTGCATGAAGGCGGTCAGCTTGGCCCGGTCGAGATGGCCCTCGGTGCGCACGCCGGAACAGAGATCGAGCCCGAACGGCCTGACGCCGGCGATCGCTTGCCTGGCATTGCCGGCATTCAGCCCGCCGGCCAGGAAGACCGGCTTGGTGGTCTTGGCGACGAACTGGCGGCTGACCGCCCAGTCATGGGTGCGCCCGGTGCCGCCGAGCTCGCGCATGGTGCCGCCGGGTTTGCCGGAATCGAGCAGGAAGGCATGGACATAGGGTTCATAGGCCGGGATCAGGTCGAGCGCCTGCGGCCCCTCGACATGGATGACCTGGACCCGCCGCACCATCGGCAAGGCCACCGCGACGACGGCATGTTCGGCCGGGTCGATATGATCGACGATCTGGACCGTATTGGTGCCGCAGGCGCGGATATGGTCGACGATATCGAGACCACGAACCCGTGAGGTCAAGAGGAAGCTGGCGATCGGCGGCGGCAGGTCGGCGGTCACCGCACGGATCGTCGCATCGTCGACAATGCCGGGACCGGACGGCATGGCCGCAACGAAACCGAGCGCATCGGCGCCGGCGGCGATGGCCATCCGGGCCTCGGCGACCGAGGAGATGCAGCAGATCTTCACGCGCGGACGGCTGTTGGTCATATGGGTGTTCATTCGGCCGCCTCCTTGCGTCCGCGGGCCACATCGAGAAAGACCTCCTCGAGGTTCGAGCGCCCATAACGTGCGATCAGCTCGGCCGGCGAGCCTTCGTCCTCGATGCGCCCGCCCTTCAGCATGATGACCCGGTCGCACAAGCGCTCGACCTCGCCCATATTATGGGAAGCCAGCAGGATCGTCGCGCCACGGCGTGCCCGGTATTGCTCGAGATGGCCACGGATCCAGTCGGCGGTATCGGGGTCGAGGGAAGCGGTCGGCTCGTCCAGCAGCATCACTTCGGGATCGTTGATCAGCGCCTTGGCCAGCGCCACGCGGGTTTTCTGGCCGGCCGACAGCTTGCCGGTGGCGCGATCCAGGAAGTCGCCGAGATCGAGATCGGCGGCGAGCGCGGCGATCCGCTGCTTCAGCGTGCCGACACCGTAGAGCTTGCCGAATACGGTCAGGTTCTGGCGCACGGTCAGCCGGTGGGGCATGTCGACATAGGGGCTCTCGAAATTCATCCGGTGCAGCACGTCGTGCCGGCGGCGCGCCATATCGGTGCCGAGCACGCGGACCTCGCCCGAGGTCGGCAGCGTCAAGCCCATGATCATGCCGATAGTGGTGGTCTTGCCGGCGCCGTTGCCGCCCAGCAGGGCGGTGGTCGAGCCCGGCGCCAGCGCAAAGGACAGGCTGTCCACGGCCCGCACCGTGCCGTAGTCCTTGACCAGAGCCTTGGCTTCTATCGCAGGCTGTTCCATGCCCCCGTGCATCGCGCGTCGCGATCCCCAGGGCAAATCAAAATCCGTGATCGGCGCAATTCGAGACCGGCGGGATCCGGCATTGCATTGCCGCCCTGCTCTTGACCGCGCCTCGCCCGGCAAGCCAGCCTGCCGCCATGATCGTCGTCTTCGGCTCCCTCAATATCGATCTGGTCGCGCGTGTACCGGTGCTGCCGGCGGCAGGTGAAACCGTGCTCGGTCCCGACTATGCCGTGGTGCCCGGCGGCAAGGGCGCCAATCAGGCGCTGGCCGCGCGGCGCGCCGGCGCCGAAGTGGTGATGGTCGGTGCCGTCGGCCGCGACAGTTTCGCGGAAGGCGCGCTCGCCGCCCTCGCGGCGGCCGGGGTCGACGTCACGCGGGTGGCGCGGGTCGAAGCCCCGACGGGCGCTGCCTTCATCGCCGTGGACGCGGCCGGCCGCAACCAGATCGTCGTCGCGGCCGGCGCCAATGCCCACGCATCGGCGGCCTCGCTCGACGGCCTGCCGGCCGGCTCGGGCGACATCATGATGCTGCAATGGGAAGTGCCGGAGGCCGAGATCCTCGCGGCCGCCCGCTGGGCCAGGGCGCGCGGGCTCAAGGTGCTGCTCAACCGGGCGCCGGCGGGGCCCGTGCCGCCGGCGCTGCTGGCGCTGGTCGATGTGATCATCGTCAACGAGCACGAAGTGCTGCCGCTCGCCGACACCCTGGATCTCGCCAGCCGCGACGTCGAAACCATCGCCTCCGAGATCGACCGGCGCCTGAAGGTCACCACCATCGTGACGCTCGGCGCGGCCGGCGCGGTCGCCTGGGGCGGCGGCGTGCGCTGCCCGGTGCCGGCGCTGAAGGTCGACGTCATCGACACCACGGCGGCCGGCGATGCCTTTTGCGGCGCCTTCGCGGCGGCGCTCGCCCAAGGACGCGGCCTGACCAGCGCCGTCGAATATGGCGCGGCGGCCGGATCGCTCGCCTGCACGCGTTTCGGCGCGCAGCCGAGCCTGCCCGAGCGCGCAGCCATCGAACAGGGCGCGGCCTTGCTCGCGACCCGCGATATTCCACTAGCCTCGACAGAGCCGCCCGAACCGGGCCCAGGGAGACCTTGATGATCCGCAACCGCTTGAAGCGCCGCGCGCTCGCCGGCGAAAAGCTGCTTGGCGCCTGGGTCTTTTCCGGCTCTCCGGCGATCAGCGAACTCTATGCCCTGGCCGGCTACGACATCGTGCTGATCGATACCGAACACACGCCGATCGATATCGCGGATGTGCTGGCCTGCGTGCGCGCGGTCGAGGCCGGCGGCGGCGAGGCCATGGTGCGCGTTCCGGGTCATGATCCCAGCCATTTCAAGCGCATGCTGGATGCCGGCATCCACTCCCTGATGGTGCCGATGGTCGATACGGTCGAGCAGGCCAAGGCGATCATCCATGCCTGCCTCTATCCGCCGCGTGGCCGGCGCGGCTATGCCGCTTCGGTGTCCCGCTCCGGGCTCTACGGCTTCGACCCGACCTATGCCGACACGGCGCACGAGGAAACCTTCCTGGCGCTGCAGGTGGAAAGCGCGGCCTGCGCCGCGATCGCCGGCGACATCGCCGCGCTCGGCGGCGCCGATTGCCTGTTCATCGGCGCCAATGACCTGGCCGGATCGCTCGGCAAGCTCGGCCAGCTGACCGATCCCGACGTGCTCGCCAGCATCGACCAGGCGGCGAGCGCGACCAAGGCGGCCGGCAAGGTGCTCGGCACCATCCCGATCCCCGGGCGCGACGCCTCGCAGCTGGCGGCCGAGGGTTACGGCATCGTCATCGGCGAATGCGACATGTGGACGGTCAAGGAAGGCGCGGTCGCCGATCTCGCCCGCCACCGCAAGGCCTTTCCCGGCCGCGCGCGCTGATCAGGCCAGCCGGTCGCGGATCGCCTGGACGATCGCGTCCGGATCGGCGGCGATCGACACGGTCATCGCATGCTCGTCGGCTTCCGGCGGCTCCAGGGTGGCGAACTGGCTCCGGAGCAGGCTCGGCGGCATGAAATGATCGAGGCGGGCGGCCATGCGTGTGTCGATCAGCGAGAAATCGCCGGCCAGATAGACAAAACGCAGGCGCGAGCCGGCGGCACGCAAGCGGTCGCGATAGACCCGCTTGAGGGCGGAGCAAGCGATGACCACGTGGCCGCCGGTCTGCTCCAGCCCGGCCACATGGCTGGCGATGGCGTCGAGCCAGGGCCAGCGGTCGGCATCGGTGAGCGGCGCGCCCGAACGCATCTTCTCGACATTGGCCGGCGGATGGAACGCATCGCCGTCGCGGAAATCCCAGCCGAGCACGCCGGCGAGACGGGCCCCGACCGTCGACTTGCCGCTGCCCGACACACCCATGACGATGATGGCCGTCGGCAGGCCGGCCTGATCCTTGTTGGCGTCGATCGGAGCGTTCATGCCGGTTTCTTCGGCTCCTGGTGGCCACCGAAACCCTTTCGCATGGCCGAGAGGACCTTTTCCGCGAAGGTGTGGTCCTGGCGCGACCGAAACCGGGTGTAGAGCGCCGACGTCAGCACCTCCGCCGGCGTCGCCTGCTCGATGGCCGCCTCGACGGTCCAGCGGCCTTCGCCGGAATCGTCGACATGGCCGGAGAAGCCCTCGAGCGCACCGTCCTCGGCCAGAGCCTCGGCGGTCAGGTCCAGGAGCCAGGAGGTGACGACGCTGCCGCGCCGCCAGACCTCGGCGACGTCGGCGAGATCGAGATCGAGACGCTGCTCGGCCGGAAGCCTCGCCGAGCCAGCATTCTTCAGGATGTCGAAGCCTTCGGCGAAGGCCTGCATCATGCCGTATTCGATGCCGTTATGGATCATTTTAACATAGTGGCCCGCGCCGCTCGGTCCGCAATGGAGATAACCCTGCTCGGCCGTGCCGCCGCGATCATCGCGATGGCGTGTCGCCGGGATGTCGCCGCGCCCCGGCGCCAGCGCGGCGAAGATCGGGTCGAGCCGCGTCGCCGCCGCCTTGTCGCCGCCGATCATCAGGCAATAGCCGCGCTCGAGGCCCCAGACGCCGCCCGATGTGCCGATATCGAGATAGGTGAGCTGCTTTTCGGCCAGGGCCGCGGCGCGGCGGATATCGTCTTTCCAGAAGGTATTGCCGCCATCGATGATGGTGTCGCCGGGGGCGAGCAGCGCCGCCAGCTCGGCAATGGCGCCTTCGGTCACGGCGCCCGCCGGCAGCATGACCCAGACGGCGCGCGGCAGCGCCAGGGCCTGGACCAGCGCCGCCAGGCTCGCCGTGTCGACGGCCCCTTCCGCGGCCAAGGCCTGGCCCGGCCCGGGATTGGCGTCGTGAACCACGCAGGAATGCCCCGCCCGGATCAGGCGGCGGACGATATTCGCCCCCATTCGGCCAAGTCCCACCATGCCGAGCTGCATCGCCGTCTCCTCCGGTCTGCCGAGCCTTCCGTGGTGAAGCACCAAGACTGGCCGGCGATGTCAACCACATCCGCGCCGGCAACGTTGCCGGAATTGCCGCCAAAGTGTAGAGGGCGCGCGACCGTTCCAGAGATTTCGCGGAGAATCCGTCTCATGTCCCAGGCCCGCTACGACGTTGCCGGCATCGGCAACGCCATCGTCGACGTCCTCGCCCGCGTCCAGGACGACCTGCTCGCCAAGCTCGACGTGCCGAAAGGCGCGATGATGCTGATCGACGAGCCGCGCGCCGAGGCGATCTACGCGGCGATGGCGCAGACGGTGGAAATTTCCGGCGGATCGGCGGCCAATACCATTGTCGGCTGCGGCATGCTCGGTCTGAAGCCCGGCTTCATCGGCAAGGTGAAGGACGACCCGCTCGGCCGTACCTTCAGCCATGGCATTCGTGCGGCCGGCGTGCATTTTCCGACCAGCCTCGCCGCCGGCGGCCCGGCGACCGCGCGCTGCTTCATTCTGGTGACGCCCGACGGCGAGCGCACCATGAACACCTATCTCGGCGCCGCCCAGCTGCTGTCATCGGACGATGTCGACGAGGACACCATCGCCAATGCCGGCGTGACCTATCTGGAAGGCTATCTGTGGGATCCGCCGGCCGCCAAGCAGGCCTTCCTGAAGGCCGCCAAGATCGCCCACGGCGCCGGCCGCCAGGTGGCGCTGACCCTGTCGGATTCGTTCTGCGTCGACCGCTACCGTGACGAATTCGTCCAGCTCCTGCGCGACAAGGTGGTCGATATCGTGTTCGCCAACGAGAGCGAGCTGAAGTCGCTCTACCAGACCAGCGATTTCGCCACGGCGCTCGATGCCCTGCGCGCCGATGCGCGGCTCGCGGTGGTGACCCGCGGCGACGAGGGCGCCCTGGCGGCGGAAGGCAACACTCTCGTTTCCGTGCCGGCTTTTCCGGTCAGCCGGGTGGTCGACACGACGGGCGCCGGCGACCTGTTCGCGGCCGGCTTCCTGGCGGGTTTCGCCCGCGACATGGGCCACGAGGCCTCGCTCGGGCTCGGCGCGCTCTGCGCCGCCGAGATCATCAGCCATATGGGCGCCCGGCCGGAAGCCGATCTGAAATCGCTTGCCGCCGAAAACGGCTTCACCCTGTGATGGAACGGGAGCGCGTCAGCGCTCCCAGATCATCTTGCCGCCATAGGCGACCATGACCAGGCCCGCGCCGGCGCCGAGCGCGCGGCCGACGCGGCTCGGACCGCGGGCGATCGGCAGTTTGCGCAGGATCAGCGCGAAAAGCAGGTAATAGGCGGCCGAGATCGAGACCATGATGGCGACGCCGAGGAAACCGATGGCCAGCGGCTGCTCGGCGAGATGGGTCACCGCGAACAGCGACGAGACGAAAACCAGCGACTTGGGATTGCCCAGCGCCGTGACGAGCCCGGTGGCGAAAGCCTTGCGGGTGCCGAGGGCCGGCGCCCGGGCCCGGCCGGTCTCGACCGGCAGCCACAGATTGCGCCGGATCAGCTTGAAGCCCATCCAGGCGAGATAGGCACCGCCCAGCAGTTTCACCGCGATGGCGGCGGCGGGAAACAGCTCGAACAGCCAGAACAGGCCGAACAATCCGGCGAGCCCCCAGCTCAAGGTGCCGATCAGCACCGCGGCGGCAACCGCCAGCATGGAGCGCGTCGGCGAGGACAGGCCGACGGCCACGAACAGCAACGTGTTCGGGCCCGGCGTGATCACGGCGATCAGCCAGAGGCCGGCGAGAACCAAGAGCGTATCGACCGGCATCATCAACCCTGTCCCTGTAGCGCTAGCGCGCCTCGTCGGTGATGCCGTCCATGCGCACGGGCAGGCCGGCGGCCTTCATATGACGCTTCACCTGGGGCACCGTAAAGGTGCCGAAATGGAAGACCGAGGCCGCCAGAACGCCGGTGGCGCCGCCTTTCGACACGCCATCGACGAAATGGTCGAGCGCGCCGACCCCGCCCGAGGCGATCACCGGCACCGGCACGGCATCGGAGACCGCGCGGGTCAAGGCGAGGTCGAAACCGGCTTTGGTGCCGTCGCGGTCCATCGAGGTGAGCAGGATCTCGCCGGCGCCGAGCGCCACGACCTCGCGGGCGTAATCGATCGCGTCGATGCCGGTCGGCCGACGACCGCCATGGGTGAAGATCTCCCAGCGGTCGGCCTCGTCCGTCGCCGACACCTTCTTGGCATCGATCGCCACGACGATGCATTGATTGCCGAATTTGTCGGCGGCCCGGCCGACGAAGGGCCGGTCGGTGACCGCCGCCGTGTTGATCGCCACCTTATCGGCGCCGGACACCAGAAGCGCCCGGATGTCGTCGACGGTGCGGACGCCGCCGCCAACCGTCAGCGGCATGAAGCAGGCTTCCGCCGTGCGCCGGACCACGTCGAACATGGTGGCGCGATTGTCCGAGCTCGCGGTGATGTCGAGAAAGGTCAGTTCGTCGGCGCCGGCCGCGTCATAGGCCTTGGCGGCCTCGACGGGATCGCCGGCATCGATCAGGTCGACGAATTGCACGCCCTTGACGACGCGGCCGTCCTTGACGTCGAGGCAGGGGATGATGCGGACCTTGAAGCTCATGACCGCCTCGCGGCTTTCAGCGCGGCGAGTGCTTCCTGCGGATCGAGCCGGCCGTCATAAAGCGCCTTGCCGGTGATCGCACCTTCGAGCTTGGCCGCGCGCGGCGAAATCAGCGCGCGCACGTCGTCCATCGAGGCGAGGCCGCCGGACGCGACGACGGGGATGGCGACCTGATCGGCCAGCGCGATGGTGCCGTCCCAGTCGATGCCGGAGAGCATGCCGTCACGTGCGATATTGGTATAGACGATGGCCGCGACGCCCGCGTCTTCGAACCGCCGGGCGAGTTCATGGGCGTGGAGGGTCGAGGTTTCGGCCCAACCTTCGACCGCCACCCAGCCGTCACGGGCATCGATGCCGACGGCGACCTGGCCGGGGAAGGCCTTGGCGGCCGTCCGGACGAAATCGGGATCGCGCACCGCGGCCGTGCCGATGATGACGCGGGTGACGCCCTTGGCGAGCCAGCCCTCGACCGTCTTCATGTCGCGAATGCCGCCGCCGAGCTGGACCGGAAAGCGGGTCGCGGCGCGGATCGCCTCGACCGCGGCGGCATTGACCGGCTTGCCGGCAAAGGCGCCGTCGAGATCGACGACATGCAGGTAGTCGAAGCCGAGCGTCTCGAATTCGCGCGCCTGGGCGGCGGGATCGTCGGCATAGACCGTGGCCTGGGCCATGTCGCCCTGCTTCAGGCGGACGCAATGCCCGTCCTTCAGATCGATCGCGGGAAACAGTCTCACGGCCGCCACTCCAGGAAATTGCCGATCAGCGTCAGTCCGAGCTTCTGGCTCTTTTCCGGATGGAACTGGGTGCCGACCATGGTGTCGCGCGCGATCATCGCGGTGACCGGGCCGCCGTAATCAGCCTCGGCCAGCACCACGTCGCCGGCCGTCGCCGTCAGGTGATAGGAATGGACGAAATAGGCGTGCAAACCGTCCGGCCCGGTGGGAATGCCGGCCAGCACCGGGTGATCGCGTTTCACCTCGAGGGTATTCCACCCCATATGCGGGATCTTCAGATTGGCGCCGGTCGGGCGGATCAGGTCGATGTCGCCGGGCACCCAGCCGAGCCCGGCGGTGATGTCCTTTTCCAGCCCGCGCCCGGCCATCAGCTGCATGCCGACGCAAATGCCGAGAAACGGCCGGCCGCGGCCACGCACCGCTTCGGTCATGGCCTCGACCATGCCGGGCACGCCGACCAGCCCCTTCTTGCAGTCGGCAAAGGCGCCGACGCCCGGCAGCACGATGCGGTCGGCCTTGCGCACCTGGTCCGGATCGGCGGTGACCAGCACCGGCACGTTCAGGCCGCGCTCGCGCGCCATCCGTTCGAAGGCCTTCTGCGCCGAATGCAGATTGCCCGAACCGTAGTCGACAATGGCAACGCTCATCTGGCGCCCCTGGGCCGGCTTTCGGCCTCCGGGAACAGTCCGACCACGTGCTGGCCGGCCGGCGGGCTCGGCGCCGGATAGACCGAGGGCGGACCGCCGAGCGTGGATGGCAGCGGGGCGAGCGCCGAGGCGCGCTCGGAGAAATAGCGCCGCTCGGCATCGTCCCGCGTCGGCGCAACGACGACGCCTTCCTCACGGAAGCCACGGCGGCCGAGCGTCCAGCGCCTCAGGTTGGTCGCCTCCAGGCCGATCAGCAGGTTGAAGACGAAGCCGATGCCCAGTCGCACCGGCGCGGAAAACCCGGCGGCCAGCAGCGCGGCGATCAGCAGCCCGACCAGGACGACATAGGCCAGTGTCACCAGCCACATGCGGTGCCACAGGAAATAGGCCCAGGGAGCCACGAAGGCGACGACCGAAAAACTGTCCGGCACGAAGCGGATGGCGCCGTCGGGATCACGCCCGGCCTGTTCGGGCGCGGAATGGACGGTAAAGCTCTTCAGGCCGGCCATCACAGCACGCCCTTGGTCGAGGGCACCTCGTGAGCGCGGCGCGGATCGATGGCGAAAGCGGCACGCAGGGCGCGCGCCAGCCCCTTGAAGCAGCTCTCGGCAATGTGGTGGGCATTGTCGCCGTAAAGCGTCTCGACATGCAGCGTGATGCCGGAATTCATGGCGAAGGCCTGGAAGAACTCACGCACCAGCTCGGTATCGAAGGTGCCGATCTTGTCGCGCGGAAAGCTGGTGCGGAACACCAGGAAAGGCCGGCCGGAGATATCGAGCACGACGCGGCTCAACGTTTCGTCCATGGCCAGGTGGACATCGGCGTAGCGGGTAATGCCCTTCATGTCGCCGAGCGCCTTGCGCACCGCCTGGCCGAGCGCGATGCCGACATCCTCGACCGTGTGATGGTCGTCGATATGCAGGTCGCCCTTGGCCTTGACGGTCAGGTCGATCATGCCGTGACGGGCGATCTGATCGAGCATGTGGTCGAAGAAGCCGACACCGGTCGCGACGTCGGCCGTACCGGCGCCGTCCAGGTCGACCGAGACGGAAATATCCGTCTCCTTGGTGGTGCGGGTCACCGAGGCCGTGCGCATAGCGATCTCCAAGCGGATTGCCGGGTCTTCTATCAGCGGGCGGCCCGCGTGAAAACCCAAACACTCCCGGATGGTTGTCGGACGCGCTAGGATGGCGCGTGGCGCCGGAGCCTTGTCCCATGAGGGAGGACCGAACATGACCCGCGACGAAACGCTGGCTCTCGCGCTCAGCCTGCCGGAAACCTCGTCGGCGCCGCATTTCGAGCGGACCGCGGTGAAGGTCGCCAAGGGCCGGATCTTCGCGACGCTCGCGCCCGACGGCGCGAGCCTGAACGTCAAGCTGACGCCGGACCAGCAGCCGGTCTATGTCGACAGCGCCCCGGAGGTGTTTTCGGCCATTCCCAACGCCTGGGGCCGGCAAGGCTGGACCAGCATCGACCTGACGCGGGCCGATCGCGACACGGTGGCGGCGGCGCTGACCGCCGGCTGGCGCAACGCCGCGCCGAAGCAGCTCCTGTCGCTGCATGTCAGGGCCGGCTAGCGGCGTGGCTTGCGTCGCGGCACATTCGGCCTAAATGACGGGCTTGCCTCGGAGTTCCCATGACGACCAATGACAATGCCTTTCCCGGCTGGCACGCCACCACCATCTGTTCGGTCCGCAAGGACGGCAAGGTGGTGATCGGCGGCGACGGCCAGGTGAGCCTCGGCCAGACCGTGATCAAAGCCAATGCCAGGAAGGTGCGCCGGCTCGCCAAGGGCGATGTCATCGCCGGCTTTGCCGGCGCGACCGCCGATGCCTTCACGCTGTTCGAAAGGCTGGAGGCCAAGCTCGAGCAATATCCGGGGCAATTGACGCGCGCCGCGGTCGAACTCGCCAAGGACTGGCGCACCGACCGCTATCTGCGGCGCCTGGAAGCGATGATGATCGTCGCCGACAAGGACGTCTCGCTGATCCTCACCGGCACCGGCGACGTGCTGGAACCGGAGGGCGGCGTGATGGCCATCGGCTCCGGCGGCAATTATGCTCTGTCGGCGGCGCGCGCGCTGGCCGATACCGACCTGGACGCGGAAGCGATCGTGCGCAAGGCGATGAAGATCGCCGCCGAGATCTGCGTCTATACCAACGACAATGTGGTGATCGAGACCATCGGATGACCGATTTTTCCCCCCGCGAGATCGTTTCCGAACTCGATCGTCACATCATCGGCCAGAACGACGCCAAGCGCGCGGTGGCGATCGCGCTGCGCAACCGCTGGCGCCGGCTGCAGCTCGACGAGACGCTGCGTGAAGAGGTCCTGCCGAAGAACATCCTGATGATCGGACCGACCGGCGTCGGCAAGACCGAGATCTCGCGCCGGCTCGCCCGGCTCGCCAATGCGCCTTTCCTGAAGGTCGAGGCGACCAAGTTCACCGAGGTCGGCTATGTCGGCCGCGACGTCGAGCAGATCATCCGCGACCTCGTCGAGGTCGGCATTTCCATCGTGCGCGAAACCAAGCGCAAGGAGGTGCAGGCCAAGGCCCATGTCGCCGCCGAGGAACGGGTGCTCGACGCGCTGGTCGGCGCGACCGCGTCGCCGGCGACCCGTGACAGCTTCCGCAAGAAGCTGCGCGACGGCGAGATGGACGACAAGGAAATCGACATCGAGGTGTCGGCCACCCCGTCCAACCTGCCGATGATGGACATTCCCGGCATGCCCGGTGGCCAGATCGGCATCGCCAACCTCTCGGACATGCTCGGCAAGATGATGGGCGGCAAGACCAAGCAGCGCCGCACCACCGTCAAGGAAGCCTATCAGCCGCTGGTCCAGGAAGAGGCCGACAAGCTGGTCGACCAGGACACGCTGGTGCAGGACGCCATCAAGGTGGTCGAGAACAACGGCATCGTGTTCATCGACGAGATCGACAAGATCTGCGCCCGCGACGGCGCCCGGGTCGGCGGCGACGTGTCGCGCGAGGGCGTGCAGCGCGACCTGCTGCCGCTGATCGAAGGCACGACGGTGTCGACCAAGCACGGGCCGGTGAAATCCGACCACATCCTGTTCATCGCATCCGGCGCCTTCCATGTCGCCAAGCCCTCCGATCTGCTGCCGGAATTGCAGGGCCGCCTGCCGATCCGGGTCGAGCTCAGCGCACTGACCCGCGAGGACCTGCGCCGGATCCTGACCGAGACCGAGGCGAGCCTGATCAAGCAGTCGATCGCCATGATGGGCACCGAAGGCATCACCCTGGTGATGACGGACGATGCCATCGACGCCATCGCCGATCTCGCCGTCGGGGTGAATGCCTCGGTGGAGAATATCGGGGCGCGGCGGTTGCAGACCATCATGGAGCGGGTGCTCGACGACATCTCGTTCAGCGCGCCCGACCGCTCGGGCGAAACCGTCACCATCGACGGCGCCTATGTGATGAAGACGGTGGGCGATCTCGCCAAGAATTCCGATCTCAGCCGGTTCATTCTGTAAACTGACGGCCTTGGAGGCGATGTGAGAGCTCGTTCCAGCGAGGTTTCACGTCGTCTTGGCCGGGCTCGTCCCGGCCATCCACCACCTGTTCTGCTTTGAATGCGTGGGTCCCCGGGCCAAACCCGGGAATGACGGGTGGCGGCAAACCGCGCGAATGGCGGTCTCAAACGGTCTCTTCGACGCGGCGAGACGATCGCCGCGGCCGGCAATGGCCCGTCAACCGAACATTTCCGGGCGATATTCGAAATGCATGGTGTCGAAATGATACCATTTGCCGCCCCAGATGAAGTCGGCCGCCTCGAAAATCTCGACGATCTCGAAGGGGATGCGGTTGCGATAGGCGATGGCGCCGCGCCGGCTCGCCCAGGCCCAATAGTCGGAATGGGCGACGTTGATGTCGATGGCGGCGCCATAGCCATGCATGCTGGCGACGCCGGTATCGGCCACGGCCCGGCAGTTATAGGTGCCGGCGGAAGGCACCAGGAAAGCCTTCAGCCGGTCCGGCAAGCGGTCGAGCTCGGCGACGATGGCCTCCATGCGGGTCGCCACGCCGTTGACCCCGGTCAGCTGAACCATCTGCCGCGTGGTCTTCGGCAGCCAGGCGACCGGCCGCATGCGCGGGGTCACGGCCCCCTTGGTGCAATCGCCGTACATCTTGACGAAAAAGGCGGTGTTGCGCAGGCGCCCGGGGCTCTGGTCGCGCGCCGGCGCACCGGCGGGCGGGCCGCGCTCATAGGTCTGGCGCAGCTGGTCGGCAATGGTCGCCGAGCGCAGCATCTCCTCGAAGCCGCGCGGCGGACGATCCGCGCCGATGGCCATCCTGGCGCCGTCGCGCCAGACCAGCATGCCCTCGGTGACCTCAGCCAGATGATCGGGATAGCTTGCCACCAGCTTGCCGAGCCGCCCCTCGGGCAAGGCCGCGCGGGCGGCACCGGCCATCGGCAGCGTCACAATGCCGGCCAGCAGCGCCCGGCGATCGAGCGGAACCATCGCCGCTCAGTCCGTGCAGCCCATATAGCGCTCGACCCGGGTGACCTCGGCGATGACGCGCCGCTGGTTCTGCGACAGCGGCACATCGGCCTGGCGGTCATACATGCAGCCGCCATTGCCGAAATAGGAGATCGCCCGCGGTGTCCTGAAGCAGAAGCCGGCATCCTTGTAGATCCGGTTGCGCTCGACCCAGAGGTCGCGGCACGACCAGCCGCGATAATCCTGCGCCATGGCGCCGCCGGCCGAGCCGGCCAGGATCGCCGCCACGACAATGATCCGGCCCATTTTCGGCTTCATCCGCGCCTCCCTCTGGCAAACCGACGGCGGCGCACGGCGCCGCCAACGGCCCCACCTTAGCGCAAGGCGCGCGCGTCCGGCAGCTGCGGACAGAGTTGCGTCAGGCGCTCAGCGGGCGGCGTGGGTCGCGCGCGACAGATGCGCTGCGCCAGGCCCGATGGCGGGGCGGCCGATGCCGCGGGTGACGTCGCCGGCGGTGATGAAGGTCGCGATCGCCTGGGTGCGCCGCTCGACGCCGAGCTTGCGCAGGATCGAGGAGACATGGGATTTCACCGTTCCCTCGGAAATCCCGAGATCATAGGCGATCTGCTTGTTGAGCCGGCCGCGGCTCATCAGGTCGAGCACCTTGAACTGCTGGCCTGACAGGGCATCGAGCCGGCGCGAGGCCGGCGCCTGGCCTTCCGGATCGACATTGATCACCACCGGCCACCAGTTGCGGCCGGCGAGCACGGCGCCGAGCGCGGCGCGCAAATGATCGGCCGGCAGGTCGAGCGGCAAGGCGGCAATCGCGCCGCGGCCGCGAGCGTCCTGAACCGGGCGGCGGTCGGCATGGTCGATCAGCACCGCGACCCGGGTCCCCGGCGTCAATTCGAGATTATCGAGGGCCTCGAGCGTGGTGATGACCAGCTCGGCCTTGGCGTAGTCGACGGCGCTGGCGCCGGGCTGATTGGCGCGGACCAGGGCATCGAGCGTTTCGGCGACGATGGGGAAAGGATGATGCACCGCGAAAGTAAGCGTGTCGCGAGGCGCGGACTGAGCGAGGTTCGTCATGTGAAATCCCTCGTGTCGGATTGGCTGTCATCACGTGAGACAAAGGCTAGCACCGGCCCTCGCGCCATCAAAATGCGAAAGATCATGCTGCAAAATTGCAAAAATTTTGCATTTCTATCCTTCGGCCAATATGCTTCGATCTAGGCCGAACGGATCGGCGGCAAAATGATCCAGGAGGCGCGCCATGTCCCGCAAGGTTTTCGTCGGTCCGGCGCTGCGTCGCCTGCGGGAGGGCACGCGCCTGACCCAGACGGCTTTCGCCCAGCGCCTCGGCCTTTCCGTGAGCTATCTCAACCAGATCGAGAACAACCAGCGGCCGGTGACGGCCGGTGTCCTGGTGGCGCTCGGCCAGACCTTCGGGGTCGATCTCGCAACCTTCGCGGTCGACGACACCGACCGCCTGGTCACCGACCTGCGCGAGGCGGCGGCCGATCCGATGCTGGCCGAGGGCGCCCCGGGCCTGCAGGATCTCAAACGGGTCGCCTCCGACAGTCCGGCTTTCGCCCGGGCCTTCCTGCGCATGCATCAGACCGCGAGGCGCCTGCGCGAGCGGCTGCAGGCCGCCGGCGACGCGCCGCTTTTGCCGCCGTCAGGTGAAGAAGGCGAGGCGGCCTTGCTGCCCTATGAGGAGGTGCGCGACTATTTCCACTATGTCGACAATTATGTCGACGATCTCGACCGGGCCGCCGAGGACCTGGCCGAGCGGCTCGGGCTGGCGGCGGCGAGCGACCGGCTGCAGGTGCTGACCGGCTATCTCGCCAGCCGCCACGGCGTCACCGTCGATGCGACGGCCAATCTCGGCGACGACCTGATGGAGCGCTACGAGGCCGGCCCCAGGCTGGTGGTGCTCGACGGCGCGCTCGATGCGGCCACCCGCACCTTTCTGCTCGCCAACCGCATCGCCAGGCTCGAGCAGGCCGACACGCTGGCGGCCCTGGCCGAAGGCGGCCGGTTCCGCTCGCGCGCCGCCGGCGACATCGCGCGCGTGGCGCTCGCCAATTATTTCGCCGGTGCACTGATGCTGCCCTATCGCCGCTTCCTGGCCGCGGCCAAGGAGACCCGTCACGACGTCGACCTGCTCGGCCGCATTTTCGGCGCCAGCCTGGAACAGGTCTGCCACCGGCTCTCGACCCTGCAGCGGCCCGGCCAGAAGGGCATTCCCTTCTATTTCCTGAAGGTCGATCGCGCCGGCAATGTCATCAAGCGGCATTCCGCGACGCGTTTCCAGTTCGCCCGTTTTGGCGGCGCCTGCCCGCTGTGGAATGTTCACGAGGCCTTCGAACAGACCGGCCGGACATTCGTGCAGGTGGCGGAAATGCCCGACGGCGTGCGCTACCTGTCGCTGGCGCGGGCGGTGACCAAGGGCGCGGCGCATTGGCGCGCGCCGGTCCGGCGTTATGCCTTCGGGCTCGGCTGCGAGGTCTCCTATGCCGGCGACATCATCTATTCCGAGGGCATCGACCTGAAGGCCGAGGCCAATGTCGCCAAGATCGGCGTGTCCTGCCGCATCTGTGAGCGCACCGCCTGCCACCAGCGCGCGGTGCCGCCGGTCGATCGCGAGATCCGCGTGCCCTCCGACAGCCGCAAGGTCGTGCCGTTCGACCTGAGCTAACCGGCCGGGCGCGACAAGGTGCGCGCCACGGCGTCGCGCCAGCGCACCAGCTTGGCACCCCGCGTCGCCTCGTCCATCACCGGCTCGAAGCGCCGTTCCAACCGCCAGCGGCCGGCAAATTGTTCAGGCTCGGGATAGACGCCGCGCGAGAGGCCGGCGAGATAGGCCGCCCCCAGCGCCGTCGTCTCCAGCACCTCGGGCCGGTCGACCGGCGCATCGAGCAGATCGGCGAGCCGCTGCATGGTCCAGTCCGAGGCGACCATGCCGCCGTCGACGCGCAGCACGGTGCCGGCGCTGCCGGCGCCCGGCCAGTCGGCCCGCATGGCCTGCAGCAGGTCGGCGGTCTGGAAACAGACACTCTCGAGCGCCGCCTGGGCCATTTCGCGCGGACCGGTGCCGCGGGTCAGGCCGAAGATGGCGCCGCGGCATTCGGCGTCCCAATAGGGCGCGCCGAGCCCGACAAAGGCCGGCACCAGGACCACGTCCTGCTGCGGGTCGGCGGCCTCCGCGAGCGCGCCGGTCTCGCCCGCCGTCTTGATGATGCCGAGACCGTCGCGCAGCCATTGCACCGCGGCACCGGCGACGAAGATCGAACCTTCGAGCGCATAGGTCCGCTTGCCGTCCAGCTGATAGGCAATGGTGGTGAGCAGCCGCGAGCGCGACGCCACGGCTTCGGGGCCGGTGTTCAAAAGGGCGAAACAGCCGGTGCCATAGGTGGATTTCATCATGCCCGGCGCAAAACAGGCCTGGCCGACGGTTGCCGCCTGCTGATCGCCGGCAATGCCGCCAATGGCGATCGGCCCGCCGAACAGGGCAGGATCGGTGAGGCCATAGTCGCTCGCGCAGTCCCTGACCTCGGGCATCAGCGCGCGCGGCACCCTGAGCAAATGCAGCAGGTCCGGATTCCAGTCGCCCTGATGAATGTCGAACAGCATGGTGCGCGAGGCATTGGTTGCATCCGTCGCGTGGACCCTGCCGCCGGTCAGCCGCCAGAGCAGGAAGCTGTCGATGGTGCCGAAGGCGAGTTCTCCGCGCTCGGCGCGTTCACGTGCGCCTTCGACATGATCGAGCAGCCAGGCGACCTTGGTACCCGAGAAATAGGGGTCGAGCAGCAGGCCCGAGCGCGCCGCGATCAAGGGTTCATGACCCTCGGCTTTGAGCCTGGCGCATTCGGCGGCGGTGCGCCGGTCCTGCCAGACGATCGCCCGGTGGATCGGCCGGCCGGTGGCCCTGTCCCAGATGACGGTGGTCTCGCGCTGATTGGTGATGCCGAGGCCGGCAACGTCGCCTGCCGTGACGCCGGCCTTGGCCATGGCCGCCCGGGCGGTTTCCACGACCGTCGTCCAGATCTCCTCGGCATCGTGCTCGACCCAGCCCGAGGCCGGGTAGTGCTGGGCGAATTCCCGCTGCGACACGGCGCGGATCGACAGGTCCGGGCCGAACACGATGGCCCGCGAGGATGTGGTTCCCTGGTCGATGGCAATGACGACCGGCGCCATGGATTTCTCCTTCCCCAATGCCCCGCTTGCCGCGGGCGGCCGCCATCCTCGCACCGGAACCCCTTGCGGCGGAAGGCGAAAGACGTCAGACGAACATCAAACTGTTGACCTCGGCGGGGCAAGGCATGACGGATCGCGTGGTCGACCTTCTGGTGGTCGGCGGGGGCATCAACGGCACCGGCATCGCGCGCGACGCGGCCGGCCGTGGCTTGAGCGTCACCCTGGTCGAGCAGGACGACCTCGCCAGCGGCACCTCGTCATGGTCGACCAAGCTGATCCATGGCGGCCTGCGCTATCTCGAACATTACGAATTCCGGCTGGTCCGCGAGGCGCTGATCGAGCGCGAAGTGCTCTGGGCCATCGCACCGCATGTGATCGGCCCGCTGCGCTTCGTGCTGCCCCACCATCAGGGCCTGAGACCGGCCTGGATGCTGCGGCTCGGATTGTTCCTCTACGACCATCTCGGTGGCCGCAAGCGGCTGCCGGCGACCCGGACGCTGGACCTGCGGACCGATCCGGCCGGCAAGCCGCTGAAGCCGGGATATTCCCGGGCTTTCGAATATTCCGACTGCCGGGTCGACGACAGCCGGCTGGTGGTGCTGAACGCCCGTGACGCCGCCGAGCGCGGCGCGACCATCCTGACGCGCACCCGTGCCGTGTCGGCGCAGCGCGCCGATGGCGTGTGGCTGGTCGGTGTCGAGGACCGCAGGACGGGCACCCGGACACGCCTCGCGGCCCGCGCGCTGGTCAACGCGGCCGGCCCCTGGGTCGACCGGTTCCTGGCCGACACGGTCGGCATGTCCTCCGCCAAGGTCCGGCTGGTGCAGGGATCCCATATTGTGGTGCGCAGGCTCTACGAGCACGACCGGGCCTACATCTTCCAGAACGCCGACAACCGGATTATCTTCGCCATTCCCTACGAGGACGACTTCACCCTGATCGGCACGACCGACCGCGACTATGACGGCGATCCCGCCGCGGTCAGCGCCGGCGAGGCGGAGATCGCCTATCTCTGCGCCGCGGCGAGCGAATATTTCGCCGCGCCGATCGGGCGGGACGACGTGGTCTGGACCTATTCCGGGGTTCGACCGCTGTTCGATGACGGCGCCTCGGCGGCCCAGGAGGCGACCCGCGACTATGTGCTGCAACGCGACGGCAAGGCCGGCGAGGCGCCGCTCCTGTCGGTGTTCGGCGGCAAGATCACCACCTATCGCCGGCTCGCCATGAGCGCGCTGGAGGCGCTTGCCGACGACCTGCCGGCGCTTTCCACCAATCGCGGCTGGACCGCCGGCGCGGCATTGCCGGGCGGCGATTTCGCCATGGGCGGCGTGACCCGGCTCGCCACCGAGCTGAAGCGCGACCATGCCTTTCTGAGCGAACCCCATGCGCTTCGCCTGGCCCGTGCCTATGGCACGCGTGCCCGCCTTATCCTGAACAACGCCCGGAGCGCCACCGATCTCGGCCGCGATTTCGGCGCCACCCTGACGGAAGCCGAGATTGCCTATCTCAAGGCCGAGGAATGGGCGGTGACGTCAGATGATGTTCTGTGGCGCCGCTCCAAACGCGGCCTGCACATGACCGCCGCCGAACGGGAGGCCGTCCAGGCCCATGTGGGAGCATGATCTCGCGCTCCTGCCAGGTCGCCATTGTCGGCGCCGGACCGGCCGGCCTGTTTGCCGCCGAACAGCTCGCCCGGGCCGGCCTCTCGGTGACCATTTTCGAGCGCATGGCATCGCCGGCCCGGAAATTCCTGCTGGCGGGACGGGGCGGCCTGAACCTGACCCATTCCGAACCGCGCGAACCGTTTCTTGGCCGCTATGGCGCAGACGCGGACTGGCTGAAGCCGGCGCTCGATGCCTTCCCGCCGTCGGCCTTGCGCGCCTGGGCCGAAGGCCTCGGCCAGAAGACCTTTGTCGGCTCCAGCGGGCGGGTGTTCCCGGAGAGCTTCAAGGCCTCGCCGCTGGTGCGCGCCTGGCTCGGCCGGCTGGACGGGCTCGGCGTAACCTTGATCAGCCGCCGCCGCTTCACCGATTTCGGGCGCGGCGGCACGCTCTTGTTCGACGGGCCTGACAGCGCCGAAACGGTCAAGGCGGCGGCAACCCTCCTGGCGCTCGGCGGCGCCAGTTGGCCGCGCATGGGTTCGGACGGCGCCTGGATGCCGGTGCTGGAACGAAAGGGCGTCGCGGTGTCACCGCTCGAACCGGCCAATATGGGTGTCGATATCGCCTGGTCGTCCCGATTTGCCGCAAGCTTTGCCGGCCAGCCGCTGAAACGCATGACCATCGCCATAGCCGGCCAGCGCAGCGCCGGCGAGGCGATCATCACCGAGACTGGCCTCGAGGGCGGCGCGATCTATGCTTTGTCCCGGCCGATCCGCGGCGCGCTCGGCAATGGTGCCGCACGGATTGCGATCGATCTGAAACCGGATCTTGGCGCGGAGGTCATCGCCGCCCGGATCGCCGGTGCGCGTGCCAAGGATTCGCTGTCCAGCACACTGAAGAAGCGCCTGGGCCTGGCACCCCAGGCGATCGGCCTCCTGCACGAAGCCGCGGGCGGCCCGCTGCCGCGCGCGCCGGAGCGCCTCGCCAGCCTGATCAAGGCGGCTCCGCTCGACATCGTGGCGGTGCGCCCGATCGCCCGCGCCATTTCGAGCGCCGGCGGGGTCAGGCGCGACGCGATCGATGCGGCCGGCGCGCTCGCGGCACTGCCAGGGGTGTTCGTCGCCGGCGAAATGCTCGACTGGGAGGCGCCGACCGGCGGCTATCTGCTGCAGGCGACATTCGCCACCGCGGCAGCCGCGGCCAGGGCGATCGCGGCCCATCTCGGCGCCGAGATCACGGGGCCGGCCGCCACCAGCTGGTGATCAGGGGCAGATCGCCCCCGAGCCGGTGCGGGTGACCGATGCGCCGATGCGCGGCCCGGCATAGAGCCGGTCGGAGAGAACGATCGACGCCGGCATGAACCAGGGTACCGCGGGCCGGTAGGTGTAGGTCACCTCGGCCAGAACCAGGAAGCCGGTCTTGCCGAGCGCGGGCATGAGATCCGCCGGCACGGTCATCGTCGCGCCGCAGGTGTAGCCGGGCAGATCCGTGGCACCGTTGCGGGTCTCGCTCCAGCCGACCGTCGCCTTGCCCTTGTCGTCGATCTTGATGCCGGTCAGCGTGATCCGTGCATTGGCGACGGGAAACGGCGCGAGCACATCGCTCGCGGCATCCTTGATGTTTTTCATGTCGGCATCGGCAAGGGTCGCCGTCTGCGAGGCGAGATCGGCGAGCGCCCGCGCGGCAATCGACACCTTGCGGTTGACCTGCAGCCCCTGCGTCGTCTCGGCAAGGCCGAAGAGCATCGGCACCATCAAGGTGACGACGATGCCGAACTCGATCGCGGACACGCCGCGGGTATCCCTGCGGGCCCGCGCCACGAAGGCCCGGCCGGCCGTCGCGAGCGCCGAAATACCGCTGAACAAATCTCTGCGCACCATGCGGGTCACCACTCGGAAAAGGCCGTCAGGACCCCGACGACGTCGAGAAAGGCTCGTTGCGGAACGCCGCCGTCGACATGATCAGGCGCTTGCCATTGGGCAGGTCGCCGACCGAAAGTCCGAAGGTCGGCATCAGCACCGGCCATTCGTAGAGCACCTTGACGACGACGATGTCGCCGCCGGCACCCTGGTTGTAGCCGAGGCTCGAATAATTGACCGCACCCGTCGTGGTCCGCGCCGGCGCCGACGTGCTGGCGGAGCTGAAACTGGCGGCGGTCTGCACGTCGACATTGAGATTGGCGCAGCTCATCAGCACCTTGACCTTGTCGCAGACGGCGTTCTTGAAGGCGACCTTGTCGAAATTGGCTGCCTGGGCCTGGCCGGTCAGGATCAGCCGCGCCGCATCGGCGGTCGCGGTCTCGAGCAGCTGGCTGGCGAAAAACACCATCGCCACCTCGATGGTCGCGAAGATCAGGAAGAGGAACGGGCCGGCGACAAAGGCGAACTCGATCGCAGTGGCGCCCTTGTCGTCACCCCTGAAACGCCGGACGATCCGGGGCCGCACAAAACCACGCGAGGCGGCGCGCCGACGGAACCGGCTGGCTGAGAGCCACGCGGCCAAGCGATGCAAACGCGAAATGGTCATGCCTCTCTCGCCTCTTGACCCGAGGCGGCAGCCAACGGGCGAACAAGTGCCCTGTCTTAGGGTAAACCTGTTGACGAACCGTTGCCCGGGACGCCCAAAACCGAACGTCCTCGGTTTCAGCGCGGTGTCGCGCCGGCAGCGCCGCCGCCGCGCGCGGACGCCGCGGCGTCCCGGCTGCGGGCCTGGCCCAGCGCGGTTTCGAAGAAGGCCTTGGAGTCACCCACCGCCATGGTCCGCTCGCAGGTCGGCGTACAGGAATAGGTTTCGCGCTCGACCCCGCGATAGACCTGCACCACGGCATCGTTCTGCGGCCGAACCCGGATCTGCACCGCCATCAGCTGCTCGCCGCGCGCATCGAGAGCGATCAGATTGGTCGAGCCGATGCCTTTGCCGGTGAGCACCATCAGTCCGCCGGTCTGAACCGTGGCATCGGCGATCAGCGGATTGCCGATCACCAGCGTCGCCACGCGCGGGGGCAGGCGCACGATGCGCGCCTGATCCATGGTCACGGTGAGGCCATGGGTCATGAGCTCGGTCTGATCCTGGGCGCGTTCATTGCCGAACGAGGCGCCCGGCATCGCCGCGAGGAGGCTCATGGCCAGGATAAGCACGATGGCCGGAAGGTGGCCCTGGGGCGTGACCGCCATGGTGTTCAAAGCTCCGGACAGCGGACCGATATCATTCACGCCGCCGAACTAACCAGAAATTGGTGAACGATTTGCCAATGCCCCTGCGTGAAGAGGAGAAATCCGGCACGTTGCCACCAAGGCCGCCCGAAGAACGACCAAGATACGCCCTTTGACATCGTCTACATCGGATCTAATCGTGTATTGACGATTGAATAAATTGGCTATTAAGAATTAGTACCGGCATTTTTACTTATGATAAACCCAATAATATCGCTGTCCACCCACAATTAACCACGACATAAGCGTTGGGTCATTGGCAGAAATCGGATGTTTGTTTTAACTAAGCCGCAAGGCATCGCTGCTAGGGTCACAATCATTCGAACGGGTCACCAAAAGGCCTGCGAATAGCGCCCCCCTCGGCGCCCAACGTGGACACTAGGAGTCAGTCATGAAGAGCCTTCTCGCCCGCTTCGCCAAGGACCAGTCCGGTGCGACCGCCATCGAATACGGCCTGATCGCCGCCGGCATCGCCGCCGTCATCATCGGTGTCGTCAATGCCATCGGCACCAAAGTCTCGACCGCTTTCGGCAACGTCAACACCAACCTCGGCAAGTAATACACTTCGCCGCCGGAAGAACATCTGCGATCCGCCGGCTCTGGCGGATCGCGACGCCCCTCGATCGCGGAACCACTTCCATGCAAACGACGGTGGTTCGCTTCCTCAAGGACGAATCGGGGGCGACCGCGATGGAGTATGGCCTGCTCATCGCCGGCCTGGCCGGGGCGATCATCGCCCTCGTCAACGCGATCGGGCCGAAGGTCCTGGCCACCTTCAACCAGGCCAACGGCCTGAACAAATGACGGCCCGGGCATCGTCGCATGCCCACGGAATGGCGCGGGCCTGGATCGTCCGCCGCTCTGAGGATCACTTGCCGGATGCCCGCCCCCTACAGCAAGATTGATCTGCGAATGGATCGCCCGGGCGCCTCCGGCCAGGGCTGGGCGACGACCGTGTCGCCGAACGGGAGCGCTCCGATCGTCCCGCTGGTCGTTGCCGTGCTCGTCGCCGGCCTGATGTCCGGATTGCTCGTGATCTGGCGTTCACTGGTCTGAAACCGGCGACGTCCTAGAGATTATCCCGCCCTCGACCGGCGCGAACATGTGCGTGGAGCGAATGATGACCGAACTCGCGATCTTGCTGGTCTTTCCCGCGATGATGGCCTTCGCCGCCGCGAGCGATCTGTTCACCATGACGATTTCCAATCGGGTTTCGCTCATCCTGATCGCCGGCTTCATGGTGATGGCGCTGGTCACCGGCATGAGCTGGCAGGTCATCGGCCTGCATGCCCTGGCCGGCTTCGCCGTCCTGACCATCACTTTCACATTCTTCGCTTTCGGCTGGATCGGTGGCGGCGATGCCAAGCTCGCCGCGGCCACGGCGCTCTGGCTCGGCTGGTCGCAACTGATGGAATATGCGCTGCTGTCGTCGATGCTGGGCGGCGCGCTGACGATCGGCCTGCTGGTGCTGCGCGGCGCGCCGCTGCACCCGGCCTTCCTGATCCGCGAAGGCTGGTATGCGAAGATGACCGACGAGAAGACCGGCATTCCCTACGGCATCGCCCTTGCCACCGCCGGACTGCTGCTTTACCCGGCCAGCGTCTGGATGAGCGGCGCGATTCACTGAGGCTGCGGCCCGCGCTCGGGACGGTTACCTTCTGTTAGGGCAGATTGCTCACATAGAGTTAACCATAAGTTGACCTTTGCCTGATGAAATCCGCGATTGAGCGGGGATCTCAGGGTCCCTCGCCAAGCGTGGGGGTTCGTCTGATGCGTTTGAAGCCTGCCCAGATCGTCGTCATTGCAGTGGCGCTCGGTGCCGGTGGGCTGGCCGCCATGCTGATGGGCGGGCGCAAGGCGCCGGAGCCCGTGGTGCAGCAGGCGCCCACGCCGGCCCCCGAAATGCGCACCGTCGACGTGCTGGTCGCCGGTGCCGAGATCCCGATGGGCAAGGTCCTGTCGCCGGGCGATATCCAATGGCGCCGCTGGCCCGAGGAGGCCGGTTCCGACAATTTCGTCGTCCGACGCGCCGGCGATACCGGCCAGGCGGCGATGGACGAGGCCATCGGTTCGATCGCCCGGACCTCCTTCGCCCAGGGCGAGCCGATCCGGCCGGCCAAGCTGATCAAGGGCGGCCGCGGCTTCATGTCGGCCATCCTGTCGCCCGGCATGCGCGCCATCGCCGCACCGATCGACGACCCCTCGCGCGGCGCCGGCGCCTTCATCCTGCCCAATGACCGGGTCGACGTGATCCTCGCCCGCCGCACCAACAGCGCCGCCGGCCAGGGCGACGGCATGACGCACACGAGCTCGACGGTGCTGCGCAATGTCCGGGTGCTCGCGGTCGATCAGGTGGTGGAAGAGAAGAATGGCGAGAAGACCATTGTCGGCCGCACCGCCACCCTCGAACTGACCCCGGCGCAGGCCGAGACGCTGGCGCTGTCGCGCGAGCTCGGCACCCTGTCGCTGGCGCTGCGCAGCCTCGCCGATTCGATGTCGTCCAATCTCGCCGGCGAAACCGGCGACGATGGCGATCCGCTGTTTTCGTCGCGCCATGGCGGCCGCATGACGATCGTGCGCCACGGCACGGTTCAATCGGTGCCGACCAGCCCGCAGGGGAGCGAATGATGCGGCACGCCATGCGCCAAGCCTGTTCCGACCCGCAAGACAAGCCCTGCCTGCACGGCACATTCGCGAAAGAACTCCCGATGCGCGCCAACGCCGGCACACTGGCCCCGATCCGTCGCCGGCTCCCGGCGCTCCTGTTCGGCGCGCTGTTTGCAGCCACCACGCTCGCCCCGGCTTCGGCGCAGACCAGCACGGTGCCACGCCAACAGGCCGAGTCCTCCGCCAATCGCCCGGTCATGCTCGGTGTCGGCAAATCCTTGTCGATCGACCTGGCACGCGACGCGCGCGACGTCATCGTCGCCAATCCGGCGATCGCCAACGCGGTTGTCCGCTCGGCGCGCCGGGTCTTCCTGATCGGCGTCGCGGTCGGCCAGACCAATGTGTTCTTCCTCGACGCCGAGGGGCGGCAGATCGCCAGCTACGACATCGAGGTCGGCCGCGACCTCGGCGGGCTCAGGCAGACGCTGCGCAGCCTCCTGCCGGGCTCGCCGCTGGCGGTCCAGTCGGTCAACGATTCCGTCGTCGTCTCCGGCCAGGTCGCCAACGCGCTGGAGGCACAGCAGGCCATGGACGTCGCCACGCGCCTCGTCGGCGACGAAAAGAAGGTGGTCAACGCCATCACCATTCGCGGCCGCGACCAGGTGCTGCTGAAGGTCACCGTGTCCGAGGTGCAGCGCACCGTCATCAAGCAGCTCGGTGTCAACCTGCTGGGCACCGGTCTTGGCGGCGGCAGCGGCCTGTCGACCGCCGGCAATTTCAACGCCAATGGCGCGCAGCCGTTGAACAGCCTGACGCTCGGCACGCAAATGGGCGCCGCCGCCCTGTCCGCCACGTTCAGGGCCTATGAAGAACAGGGCCTCGTGCGGACCCTGGCCGAACCGACCCTGACGGCGGTATCGGGCGAACAGGCCCGTTTCCTCGCGGGCGGCGAATTTCCCGTGCCGACGGCCAAGGACATCATGGGCAACGTGACCATGGAGTTCAAACCGTTCGGCGTGGCGCTCGCCTTCACCCCGGTGGTGCTGTCGGAAGGCCGGATCAGCCTGCGCGTCGGTGTCGAGGTCAGCGAGATCGACAACCAGCTCACGGTTCAGGCGGCGGGCATCACCGTCCGCGGCCTGCAGACCCGGCGGGCGGATACCACCGTCGAACTGCCTTCCGGCGGCTCGATCGTCATGGCCGGCCTGCTCAAGGAGACCACCGCCCAGAACATCAACGGTGTTCCCGGCGCGGTCAATCTGCCGATCCTCGGCGCCCTGTTCCGTTCGCGCGACTATCGCCGCGGACAGACCGAACTGGTGATTTCCGTGACACCCTTCATCGCCCGGGCGGTTCCGGCCAATGCCATCGCCCGGCCCGACGACAATTACCAGGATGCATCCGATCCCGCGACCTACCTGATCGGCCGCTTCAACCGGATCTACGGCACCGGACCGGCGCCCGCCACGACCGGCCGCTTCAACGGACCCATCGGGTTCATCCGCGACTGACGCCTGAAAGGATTCGTCCCATGTACCGCGCGTTTCGTCGCTCCCGGGTGGTTCCCCTCGCCGTCATCGGCCTCGCGGCGCTGGCGCTCGGCGGCTGCCAGCGGTCGCGCATCACCGAGATCGAGCAGCAATTTCCCGCGGATTACCGCCAGCGCCACCCCATCATGGTGAGCCCGCAAGGCGCCTATGTCGCAACCCAATGCGGCCAGTGGCCGCACGATATCGGCGTCGCCGACGGCGTGATGGACGCCATGAACCGCCCCCACTGGAATCACGGCTGCGCCACCCAGCAGAATTTGGCCGCCATGGTCGCACAGCCGAGCGATCTTTTGCGCCCGCGCGCCGAAACCCCGGTCGACGCGGCCCGCCGCCAGACCAATCTCACCCGGTATCGCGCGGGTACCGGCCCCGGACCGCAGACCGTTCATCAGCCGATACAACCGCTCACTGACGTGAAAAATGCCGTCAGGGGGGGAGGATAACAGACGTGGAAGACACGCCGCATCAGGACAAGGATCCGAGCGAGCAGATCGCGCCGGTGCCGCGCATCTCGCTGCAGG
Source organism: Phreatobacter sp. GW821-FHT04C01 (assembly GCF_059420385.1). Classification (NCBI taxonomy): domain Bacteria; kingdom Pseudomonadati; phylum Pseudomonadota; class Alphaproteobacteria; order Hyphomicrobiales; family Phreatobacteraceae; genus Phreatobacter; species Phreatobacter sp. GW821-FHT04C01. The sequence continues at coordinate 229,530 of NZ_JBWKTP010000001.1, forward strand.
CTTTCTGCGAGACCGCCGATCTCGCGGAGGTGATCGCCGAAGCCGCCGAGGACCGGCGCATGGACAAGGCGCATCTGCGCGTCCAGATGGGCGGGGCGCCGGCGGCGCTGGAAGCCTACAGGACCTCGCCGACACCGAACGTCGTCGTGCTCGAGACGATCGGCCGCCGCAACGAGATTCTCGACCAGCTGGACGAGCTGGCCGAGGTTTGCGACGCCACCACCAAGGTGATCGTCATCGGCCAGGTCAACGACATCGTGCTCTATCGCGAGCTGGTGGCGCGCGGGGTCAGCGACTACCTGATCGCGCCGATCGGCGTGCTCGACGTCATCCGGGCCGTGTCCTCGCTCTATGGCGCGCCAGGGGCCAAGCCGGTCGGCCGGGTCATCGCGGTGATCGGCGCCAAGGGCGGCGTCGGTGCCTCGACCATCGCGCATAATCTCGGCTGGGCGATCTCCAGGGATATTGGCGTCGACACCTGCATCGCCGACATGGATTTGCCGTTCGGCACCGGCGGCCTCGATTTCAACCAGGACCCGCCGCAGGGCATCGCCGACGCGGTGTTCTCGCCGGACCGTGTCGACACCGCCTTCGTCGACCGGCTGCTGTCGCGCTGCTCGGACAATCTCTCGCTGCTTGCCGCGCCGGCGACGCTGGAGCGTGTCTATGACCTCGGCCACGACGCTTTCGATCCGCTGATCGACATTCTGCGCGCCACCATTCCTTCGATCATCCTGGATCTGCCGCACGGCTGGACCGGCTGGTCGAAACGGGCGCTGACCAATGCCGACGAGATCCTGGTGGTGGCCACGCCGGATCTGGCCAATCTGCGCAACGCCAAGAACATGATGGATCTCTTGCGCGCCTCGCGGCCGAACGATTCGGCGCCACGCTATCTGCTGAACCAGACCGGTGTCGCCAAACGCCCGGAAATCAAGCCCGGCGATTTCGCCAAGGCGCTCGAGGCCGACCCGGTGTCGATCATCGGCTTCGAACCGCAGTTGTTCGGTGCAGCGGCCAATAACGGCCAGATGATCGCTGAGATGGAGCCCGGACATAAGATATCCGGCCAGTTCACCGAGCTCGCGCTGGCCATGACCGGCCGTCACGACACGCGCAAGGCCCGTCCGGGCCTGCTCGCACCGCTGACGCCACTGCTCGAGAAGCTGACGCAACGACGCAAGAAGGCCTGACGGCCGGGGATCTGACGCACCATGTTCGGAAAGCGCAGCACGACGGGATCGGGAAGCGGGCGGCCCCCCTCGCAGGGTACGGCTGCGCTCGAGCGCCCGTCGCCGTCCAGCGCTCCCCGTGGCGCGGAGCCGGCGCCGCGTTTTGCCCCGACCGTCGCCTCGCCGCCGCTCGCGCCGGCGGCCCCACCTCCCGTCATGGAAGACCGGCAGCGTTCGGCGAGCTTTTATGAGACCAAGGGCCAGGTTTTCGGCGCCTTGATCGAAGCGATCGACCTGTCCCAGCTCGCCAAGCTCGACGGCCAGTCGGCGCGCGAGGAAATTCGCGACATCGTCAACGAGATCATCACGATCAAGAACGTCGTGATGTCGATCGCCGAACAGGAAGACCTGCTCGAGGATATCTGCAACGACGTGCTCGGTTATGGGCCGCTCGAGCCGTTGCTGGCGCGCGACGACATTTCCGACGTCATGGTCAACGGTCCGAACACCGTCTATATCGAGGTCGCCGGCAAGATCCAGAGAACCGGGATACGGTTCCGCGACGCCTCGCAGCTGATGAACATCTGCCAGCGCATCGTCAGCCAGGTCGGCCGGCGTGTCGACGAATCCTCACCCATTTGCGACGCCCGCCTGCCCGACGGCTCACGCGTCAACGTCATCGCGCCGCCGCTCGCCATCGACGGCGCGGCGCTGACCATCCGCAAATTCAAGAAGGACAAGCTGACGCTCGAGCAGCTGGTCAAATTCGGCTCGATCTCGCCGGAAGGCGCCGAGGTTCTCAAGATCATCGGGCGCGTCCGCTGCAATATCGTGGTTTCCGGCGGCACCGGCTCGGGCAAGACGACGCTGCTCAACTGCCTGACACGCTATATCGACGCGGACGAACGGATCATCACCTGCGAAGATGCCGCCGAACTGCAATTGCAGCAGCCGCACGTGGTGCGCCTGGAAACCCGGCCGCCCAATCTCGAAGGCGAGGGCCAGGTGACCATGCGCGAGCTGGTCAAGAACTGCCTGCGCATGCGGCCCGAACGGATCATCGTCGGCGAGGTGCGCGGACCGGAGGTGTTCGACCTGCTACAGGCGATGAATACCGGCCATGACGGCTCGATGGGCACGATCCACGCCAACAGCCCGCGCGAATGCCTGAGCCGCATGGAATCGATGATCGCCATGGGCGGATATTCGCTGCCGGCCAAGACCGTGCGCGAGATCATCGTCGGCTCGGTCGACATCATTGTCCAGGCTTCGCGCCTGCGCGACGGTTCGCGGCGCATCACCCACATCACCGAGGTCATGGGCCTGGAAGGCGATACGCCGATCACCCAGGATCTGTTCGTTTATGAGATGCTCGGCGAGGACGAGCACGGCAAGATCAACGGCCGGCACCGGTCGACCGGCATCGGCCGGCCGCGCTTCTGGGACCGTGCGCGCTATTACGGCGAGGACAAGCGGCTCGCCGCCGCGCTCGACGCCTCCGACTATGATGAACCGATAAGGTAGCGCCATGTTCGAGATCGACACCCTCGCGATCGTCGGACTCGCGGTCCTTTGCGCCGGCGGCCTCGCCTATGCGCTGATCTATCCGTTCCTCTCCGGCGAGGTGAAGGCCGACGAGCGACGCCAGGCGGTTGCCGGCACCGTGGCGCGACCGGTGCGCAAGACCGAGGAGGCCTCGGTCAAGCGGCCGAGCATCGAGGAGACGCTGAAGGAGATCGACCGCAAGCGGCTCAACGTCAACCGGCCGCCGCTGTCGGTTCAAATCGCCCAGGCCGGGCTGACCTGGAGCAAGCAGAAGTTCCTGGTCATCTCGGGCGGTCTCGGAGCCGCCGGCTTCCTGGGCGCGATGATCTTCGGGGTCGAACCGCTTTGGGCACTGGCCGCGGGCCTCGCGCTCGGCCTCGGCCTGCCGCGCTGGATCCTCGGCTTCCTGAAGAAGCGGCGCCTGGCGGCCTTCCTCAACGAACTCGCCAACGCCGTCGACGTGATCGTTCGCGGCGTCAAGGCGGGCCTGCCGCTGGGCGACTGCCTGCGCATCGTCGCAACCGAGGCGCAGGAGCCGGTGCGCACCGAGTTCCGCCATATCATCGAACAGACGACGCTCGGCATTCCGCTCTATGAGGCCGTGCTGAAGCTCTATGAACGCATGCCGGTAGCGGAGGCGAATTTCTTCTGCATCGTCGTGTCGATCCAGCAGAAGGCCGGCGGCAACCTGGCGGAGAGCCTCGGCAACCTCTCGAAAGTCCTGCGCGATCGCAAGAAAATGAAATCGAAGATCGTCGCCATGTCCCAGGAAGCCAAATCGTCGGCGGCCATCATCGGCAGCCTGCCGCCGGCGGTGATGGTCTTCGTCTATCTGTCGACGCCGCATTACATCTCGCTGCTGTGGACGAGCGAAATGGGCCGGCTGCTTCTGGCCGGCTGCCTGGTCTGGATGTTCATCGGCGTCATGGTCATGCGCAAACTCATCAATTTCGACTTCTGAGGGGATGAGCAGAGATGCTGAACATCCTCATCGAGAAACTTCACGACCGGGATTTCATGATCCAGCTGCTCATCGCGATCGCGGTGTGCGCAACCGTCCTGACCTTCGCCATGCCATTGCTGGCCGGCGACGACCTCGGCCGGCGCATGAAGGCCGTCTCGGTCGAGCGCAACCGGATGCGCGAGCGTGAACGGGCGCGGCTGGCCAGCGGCGAACGGATCAATGTGCGGCCGACGCCGAAGGCCTGGATGCTGTCGGTCGTCGATACGCTGAAACTGACCAAGCACCTTGCCCAGGACGAGGCGCGCGACAAGCTGATGCAGGCCGGCCACCGCGGCCAGGGTCCCTATGTCGCCTTCCTGTTCTTCCGCCTGGTCGTGCCGATCGTCACCTTCCTCGCCGCGCTCCTTTATGTCTTCGTGCTCAACGACCTGGGGCAGCCGACCATCGTGCGGCTGCTGCTCGCCCTGTTCGCGGCTTATGTCGGCCTGCAATTGCCGATGCTGTTCCTGAAGAACCAGATCACGCGGCGCCAGACCTCGATCCGCCGGGCTTTTCCCGACGCGCTCGACCTGATGCTGATCTGCGTCGAAAGCGGCATGTCGATCGAGGTCGCGTTCAAGCGGGTCAGCGGCGAGATCGGCACCCAATCCGTGCCGCTGGCCGAGGAGCTGACCCTGACCACGGCCGAATTGAGCTACCTGCAGGATCGCCGGCTGGCTTACGAGAATCTGGCCAAACGAACCGACCTCGACGGCGTCCGGGCGGTCTGCATGGCACTGATCCAGTCGGAGCGCTACGGCACGCCGCTGGCCAATACGCTGCGCGTCATGGCCCAGGAAAACCGCGACATGCGCATGTCGGAAGCCGAAAAGAAGGCGGCCGCGCTGCCGCCGAAGCTGACCGTGCCGATGATCGTGTTCTTCCTGCCCTGCCTGTTCGTCGTCATCATGGGACCGGCCGCGATCCGTCTGATGTCGAACTGAGCGATGGTTCGGGCCTGAGCCGGGGCCCGCCGGCCGGCACCACCTCGGCCGCGGCCAGCCGGCGATAGAGGTTGCGCGACCGGCGCACCGGCCACCAGTCGTAGAACAGGATCTCGGCCGGCCGCCAATTGGCGACCCAGCCGAACACCGAAAGGCCGTCGCGCAGGCCTTCGCGCCAGCCGTCCCGGATCGGCGCGGCGTCGACCAGCTGGGCCAGCGCGGTACAGGCGGCCAGCACGCAGAGCCCGATGATCAGCGAGATGACGCCGCGTCGCAGCAGCCGCCGCAGATTCTGATGTTCCGTGGTGGCGAGCCGCCCGAAATGGACGTCGGTCACCTCTTCGAGCTTCATCGTCGCCGCCGGATCGGCCGGCTGGCCGTTCTCCGAGAGCTCGATGACGAAACGATCGCGGCGCGGCGCGTCCCAGGCCTGGGACACGATATATTGCCCGATCGGCCGGTTCAGATTGTGCTCGTGAAACGGCGAGGGATCGAACGTGGTGAACAGCTGTTCGATATGCGGGACGTCGATCCCGATCCGGGTGATGCCCTTCATGCCTGTCTCCCGGCTTCCACACGATCCAGGATGACCATATCGGCGGGCCGCCGTCGAGGCGGCGCGCCGAAGGTCGGGCCATCGACGGTCAGGCGGTCCTGGCGATCCGTTCGCGCCGGAACAGCAGCCAGCCGACGATCGCGACATTGAGCAGGTTCCACAGGATGCCGTTGATGAAGGCCGCCTGGTAGGACTGCGTCAGGTCGAAGATGACGCCCGACATCCAGCCGCCCAGCGCCATGCCGAGCAAGGTCGACATCAGCACCACGCCGACCCGCACCCCGGCCTCGCCCGCCGGGAAATATTCCCTGACGATAATGGCGTAACTCGGCACGATGCCACCCTGGAACAGGCCGAACAGGATCGAGAAGATATAGAGCGGGGTCAGGCCGTCGGAGGTCAGGAACAGCAGCAGGGCCGCGCCCTGCAGGACCGCGCTGAGCAGCAAGGTGGCGAGGCCGCCGATACGGTCGGCGACGAAACCGGAGGCAACCCGGCTGACGATGCCGAAGGCCAGCATCAGCGACAGCATTTCCGCGCCACGCGCCACGCCATAGCCGAGATCCGCGCAATAGGCGACGATATGGACCTGGGGCATGGCCATGGCGACGCAGCAAGCGACGCCGGCCACCGCGAGAAGCCACATCAGCGTGTTCGGGCTGACGCCGAGACCCGCCGCCTTGCGGTGTTGGGGCGAGGCGAGCGACGCCGCGGGTTCCGCCGGCGGGGCCTGGCGCAGCAGCAAGGCGAGCGGCGCCATGGTCAGCGCGACAAAAATGCCGATGGCGATATGGGTCATGCGCCAGCCGACCGATTCGAGCGCGAAACGAACAATCTGCGGCCAGACGGCGCCCGCGATATAGTTGCCGCAGGCGCAAAGCGCGACGGCGATGCCGCGGCGCTTGTTGAACCACAGCGAGATATGCGCCATCAGCGGCCCGAACACCGCCGCCGCGCCCAGCATGCCGATCAGCAGCCCATGGGCGGCGGCGAAAATCCAGACATTGGGCGCAAGTCCGGCGATCACATAACCGAGGCCCATGACCAGGCCACCACCCATGACCGGGAACATGATGCCGAAACGGTCGGTCAGCCGGCCCATCAGCACGCCGCCGACGGCGAAGCCGACCATGGTGAAGGTGTAGGGCAGGGAGGCCTCGCCACGCGCGATGCCGAAATCCGCCTGGACGGCAGGCAGCACCACCACGACCGACCACATGCCGACGCCGCCAATGGTGCCGAGCGCCAGCGCCACCAGAAGACGAATCCAGGCAGCCGGGCCGTCGATTGCCGACGACGCGGCCCGGTTGGGCTCAGGCGATGTGATTTGCAGCACGGTGTTGCCGTCCAATGACAGGGGCGCGGACGCTAACACTCTCCGTCTGCACAAAACAGCGGCAGTCCCGCGCAACGGCCGTGCACCGCCGGGCGGGCTCGGCGGCGCCTGGCCAGCCGATGACCGCTCAAGCCGCGTGGCGCTGGCCCGGCATCGGCCCGGTATAACGCGATTGCGGGCGGATCATCCGGCCGCTCTGTTCCTGCTCGAGCACGTGGGCGGTCCAGCCGGCGACACGGCCGGTCGCGAAGACATTGGTAAAGCTGTCGCGCGGCAGGTCGAGGGCTTCGAGCACCAGCGCGGTATAGAACTCGACATTGGTGTCGAGCGAGCGGCCGCTCTTGTGTTCGCGCAGCAGCGCCAGCGCGGCGGCCTCGACGGCCTCGGCGAAGCCGATCCGGTTGTCGCCGTGGCTGAGATCGGCCGCCACGCCCTTCAGCACGTCGGCGCGCGGATCGCGCACCCGGTAGATGCGGTGGCCGAAACCCATCAGGCGCTCGCCATCGGCCAGCGCCGCGGCGATCCACGGCCGGATATTGTCCGTCGTGCCGATGGCGTCCAGCATGTCGAGGACCGGGCCCGGCGCGCCGCCATGCAGCGGCCCCTTGAGCGCGCAGAGCGCCCCGACCACCGCCGAGAGAAGGCCGGCGCGCGTCGAGCCGATCACCCGTGCGGCAAAGGTCGAGGCGTTCAGGCCGTGATCGGCGACCGTGACGAGATAGGTCTCGAGAGCCCGGGCATGGGCGGCGGGCACGGCGCCGCCACGCATCATGCGGAGAAAATCCTCGGCCTGGCCGCGCTTGGCATCCGGCGCGACCGGCGCCAGGCCGCGCCGGCGCCGGGCAATCGCGGCGCTGAACACGGGCACGGCGGCCACCGCCAAGATATGGTGCGGTGTCGGAGCTGCGTCCGGCAGGGCCGCCAGGAGAAGGCGGAGAGCCTCGACGGCGGAAAGGCCGTCCGTCGTCGCGATCAGCGCGCCCACGGTTTCGAAAGCCGCGACGCGGGCCTGGCCGAGCGCGCTACGGATCGTCGCCTCATCCATCGATTCGGGCACGAAACCGTCCCAGAGCAGCGCCAGGACCGCTTCGAAGCTGCGCCGGCCAGCCAATTCGTCCAGATCGAAGCCGCGCACGATCAGGCGGCCGGCGGCGCCATCGACATGGCTCAGAACGGTTTCAGCGGCGATGACGTCATCGAGACCTGAAGACATGGCAATACCTCGTCATTTTCCCGTCGCCACCTTGCGCTTGAATTTCATGTCGTCAATATTGATTCATATAATCAATATTCGAGCCCATGACCCACGACCGCTTTCTCGACGCCAACACCGCCGCCGCCCAGCTCGGGATTTCCCGCGCCAGCCTCTATGCCTATGTCAGCCGCGGGCTGATTCAGGCCCGCGCCGATGCCGGCGATCCCAGGCGCAGCGTCTACCGGGCCGCCGATATCGAGCGGCTGGCGAAAACCAAGGCGCGCGGCCGCAAGCCCGAAGAGATCGCCGGCGCGACGCTCGACTGGGGACCGCCGGCGCTGTCGTCACGCATCACGCTGATCGACGACAACCGCCTGTTCTATCGCGGCCAGGACGCGGTCGAGCTTGCCGCGCAGGCGTCCGTCGAGGACACGGCCCGTCTGCTCTGGCAATGCGAAACGAACGACCCGTTCGCGGCTCCGGTCGATCTTGCCGGACCACTGGTGCCGACCGGGGCCTTGCCGATCGACCGCTGCCTCGGCCTGCTGGCGGAGCGCGGTGTCTATACGCGGATGATCTGGCAACGCGACGTCAGGCGGCTCTGGCCCGAGGCCGCCACGCTGTTGCGGCTGATGGCGGCAGGCGTCACCGGCGCGGCCCCGAGCCCGCGGCCGATTCACGAACAGGTGGCGCGCGCCTGGCATCTCGGCGCCGAGGGCGCCGAGATCATCCGGGCCGCCATGGTGCTCCTGGCCGATCACGAATCCAATGCTTCGGCCTTCGCCGTCCGGGTGATCGCCTCGACCGGCGCTTCCCTCGCCGCTTGCCTGCTCGGCGGCCTCGGCGCGCTGTCCGGGCCGCTCCATGGCGGCACGACCAGCCTGGTCGAAATCCTGTTCGAGGAAACCGAGCGGGTTGGCGATGCGGTGCGCGTCGTCGAAGAGCGGCTGAGGCGCGGCGACCGGCTGCCCGGCTTCGGCCATCCGCTTTATCCCGGCGGCGATCCCCGCGCCCGCGCGCTTCTGGCGCTTCTGCCCGAGGACCCGGTGCGCCAGGCCTTGCTCACCGCGATGGACGATATCGGGCAACGCGATCCGAACATCGATTTCGCCCTGGTCTCGGCCAGCCGGGCGCTGCGGCTCGCCGCCGGCGCATCTTTCGCGCTGTTCGCGCTCGGCCGCACCGTCGGCTGGATCGCCCATGCGCTGGAACAGCAACAGGACGGCACGTTGATCCGGCCGCGGGCTCGCTATGTCGGGCCGCAGCCCGTCGGCTAACCGGCTTCAGCTCCGGCTCGCCGAGCCAATCAGTCCCGACAGTGCGGCGCCAAGCCAGCCGACGATCAGCAGCACGCCGCCGGATGGCGCCGCCATGGGAAACAGCGCCACGCCGAAAAAGGCACGCCAGGCCAGGTCGCCGGAGAACAACAGGATGCCGGCGATCAGTCCCCAGGCGGCCATTTGGGCGATCCGACCGTTCAGCACGCCGGTCCGGCCGCCAATGGCAATGGCGAGAATGGCCGGCGCATGCAGCGACAGCATGCTGGCCGCGACATTCAGGCTGGTGCCGGCATAGGCATGGGTCGAAAGCGCGGCGAGCACCACGCCACCGGCGCCGATCAGGCCGGCGAGACAGGTGATCAGGCGAATGGCGGTCATGAACGGCTCCGGCGGGGTAACGGGGGCTGGGTCGCGGCGATCGTTCGTTCTCAGAGCACCTGGCACGGGCGGAGGCAAATCAATCCTCGCATGCGGGTTTCGCCGACACGGTCATGCGCCGCGCCTCTCGACCTCGCCGCTGTTCGCGTTTAGTTCTTGGCCATGTCCGCGCGCTCGACCGAGACCCTGAAGGACGCCAATGTGCTGCCGGAGCGTTTCGGCAGCTGGTTCGCCAGTCGCGGCTGGACGCCGCGCGCGCATCAGCTGGAGCTGCTGGCGCTCGGCCGGACCGGCCGCTCGGCGCTGCTGGTGGCACCGACCGGCGCCGGCAAGACGCTGGCCGGCTTCCTGCCGAGCCTTGTCGAGCTGAGCGCGATCAAGCCGCGCGAGCGCGCCGGCCTGCACACCCTCTATATTTCGCCCTTGAAGGCGCTGGCCGTCGACGTCGCCCGCAATCTCTACAAGCCGGTCGCCGAAATGGGCCTGGCGATGCGGATCGAAACACGTACCGGCGACACGCCGGCGGCCAAGCGGCTGCGCCAGCGCGCCGATCCGCCGCAGATCCTGCTGACCACGCCCGAGCAGTTGGCGCTGCTGATCGCCAGCGCCGACGCTCCCTTCCTGTTCGGCGGCCTCAAACGTATCGTGCTCGACGAACTTCATGCCCTGGTGACCTCCAAGCGCGGCGACCTGCTGTCGCTCGGCCTCGCCCGGCTGTTCGCGCTCGCGCCCGATCTGCAGATGGTCGGCCTGTCGGCGACCGTCGCCGATCCCGGCGATCTCGCGCGCTTCCTGGTGCCGCAGCATCAGGCCCGGCCGCCGGCCGAGATCGTCGTGGCGGAGGGCGGCGCGCGCGCCGAGGTCACGATGCTGGAGACACGCGCGCATCTGCCCTGGTCCGGCCATTCGGCCAAACATGCGATCAATGAGATCTACGAGGCGATCAAGACCCATCGCACCACGCTGATCTTCGTCAACACGCGTTCGCAGGCCGAACTGGTGTTTCAGTCGCTGTGGGCGATCAACGACGACGGCCTTGCCATTGCGCTCCATCACGGTTCGCTCGACGTCGCCCAGCGCCGGCGTGTCGAGGACGCCATGGCGGCGGGCCGGCTGAAGGCGGTGGTCTGCACCTCCTCGCTCGATCTGGGGGTCGACTGGGGCGACGTCGATCTGGTGCTGAATGTCGGCGCACCCAAAGGCGCCAGCCGCCTGATGCAGCGGATCGGCCGGGCCAATCACCGGCTCGACGAGGCCTCGCAAGCCGTGCTGGTGCCGGCGAACCGCTTCGAAGTGCTGGAGTGCCGGGCAGCACTCGAGGCCGTGCGCGACGGCGCGCAGGACACGCCGCCGCTGAGGACCGGCGCCTTCGACGTGCTGGCGCAGCATATTCTGGGCACCGCCTGCGCCGGCCCTTTCGCGGCGGCGGCGCTTTATGACGAAGTCCGCACGGCTGCGCCTTATGCCGATCTCGCCCAGGCCGATTTCGACGACGCCCTGGCCTTCGTCGCGACCGGCGGCTACGCGCTCAAGAGCTACGAGCGCTTCGCCAAGATCCGGCTCAACCGGAACGGCCTCTGGTCGATCGCCCATCCCAAGGTCGCCACCCAGTACCGGATGAATATCGGCACGATCGTCGAATCGACCATGCTGAAGGTGCGGCTGGTGCGGGCGGCGCGTCAGCCGAAACACGGCTATGCCGGACCGATCGCGCGGGGCGGCCGGGTTCTCGGCGAAATCGAGGAATATTTCATCGAAGGCCTGGTGCCGGGCGACACTTTCCTGTTCGCCGGCGAGGTCCTGCAATATGACGCGCTGGTCGAGGACGAGGTCTATGCATCGCGTTCGGCGGCGCGCGAACCGAAAATTCCGGCCTATTCCGGCGGCAAGTTCCCGCTCTCGACCTTCCTGGCCGAAGGCGTCCGGCGCATGCTGTCGGACCGGGCATCGTGGAAAGACTTGCCACGGCCGGTGGCCGACTGGCTGGAACTGCAGCGCCGGAGCTCGGTCATTCCCGCCAGGGACGAATTGCTGATCGAAACCTTTCCGCGCGGCGGCAAATATTATCTCGTGGCCTATCCCTTCGAAGGCAGGCTCGCCCACCAGACCCTGGGAATGCTGCTGACCCGCCGGCTCGAGCGGGCCGGCATGAAACCGATGGGTTTTGTCGCCACCGATTATTCGCTCTCGGTCTGGGGCCTTGTCGACCTCGGCGCCGCGATCGACCGCGGGAAGCTGTCGACGGCGGCTTTGTTCGACCAGGACATGCTGGGCGACGACCTGGAAGCCTGGCTCGCCGAAAGCCAGCTGATGAAGCGGATGTTCCGCGCCTGCGCGGTGATTTCCGGCCTGATCGAGCGACGCCACCCGGGCAAGGAGAAGACCGGCCGGCAGGTCACCTTGTCGACCGATCTCGTCTATGACGTGCTGCGCCGGCACGAGCCGGGCCATATCCTGCTCAGGGCGGCGCGCGCCGACGCGGCGACCGGGCTTCTCGACATCGCCCGCCTCGGCCAGATGCTCTCGCGCATCAAGGGGCGAATCGTGCACAAGCGTCTCGACCGGATCTCGCCGCTGGCCGTGCCGGTCATGCTGGAGATCGGCCGCGAACCAGTGCATGGCGAGGCGGCCGACGCGATCCTGGCCGAAGCGGAAGCCGGCATTCTGGCCGAAGCCGGCATCGGAGCATGAGATGACGACAGCCGCGCAGGCCCGGGTGACGACGGAAACCATTGTCGGCGTCGCCGGCCAGGCCTTCGTTGCCGACCGTTCGGGCGCGCTCTGGTGGGACGACACGCAGACGCTGGTCGTCTCCGACCTGCATCTGGAGAAGGGCTCGAGCTTCGCGGCGCGCGGGGTGCTGCTGCCGCCCTATGACACGGCGGCGACGCTCGCCATGCTGGATCTGGCTCTCGCCCGGTTCCGGCCGCGCCGGGTGATCGCGCTCGGCGACAGTTTCCACGACGGCGGGGCGCTGGAACGCATCGCCGAGAGCGATCGCGCGGCGCTGAGCGCCATGCAGCGCGGTCTCGCCTGGATCTGGATCGAAGGCAATCACGACGAGGCGCTGAGCGGCATCTTGCCGGGCGAACACGCGGCGAGGATCGAAGAGGCCGGGCTCACCTTTGTTCATGAGCCGGGCGCCATGCCGGCGGCGGGCGAGATCGCCGGTCATTTCCACCCTTGCGCCAAGGTGCGCGGACGCGGGCGGGGCATCAGGCGACGCGCCTTCGCCGGCGACGGGTCGCGCCTGGTGATGCCGGCCTTCGGTGCCTATACCGGCGGCCTGAATGTCCGGCATGCCGCGATCGAGGCCCTGTTTCCGCGCAGCTTTTCGGCCTTCGTGCTCGGCGACGAGCGCATCTACACGTTCCCGCAGGCCCATTGCTTGCCGGATTAGATCGGCGGCACGGTGATCATGGCCGGCTCATTTTGATCCAAACAATTCGTGGATATCAGGGACAAGCCCGGGCAGGACGATGTGTTGACCTCATTGTGCGCAGGGCCACGGCGGGGGTTCTGCGCTCGGTCGATCCAGCACCCGTCGCTCCAAGAGCAATTCTCGTCTTGGCCGGGCTTGTCCCGGCCATCCACGACTTGTTCGCGCTGAACGCGACCGATCAGACCACCCCGTGCAGCCGGACCCGCCGGCCGGCAAGCCGGGTCAAATCCCGAAGTGTTTCACGTGAATCAATTCACGAGCCGCCACGCCGATAGACCCAGACGCGCGCCGGCGGAATATTGCGCCAGACCCGGTCCGACGGCTCGGCGGCAAAATCGGCGCCCTTCAGCGGCACCGGCGACACCACGGCATAGGTGAACTGGATAAACGGTGCCGCGGCCTTCATCAGGCCGAAGGCCTCGTTCAGCAGTTTCAGCCGCACGGGCTCGGGCCGGGTGACCAGCGGCAGGCCCGATACGACGGCGTCGGCCGGCGCGGTGAGCCTGCCGGCAAGGGTCCGGCCGAGCGCATAGGCGTCGCCATGGACAACGGTCGCCTGCGGAAGGCGCTCCCGCAGCAAGCGGCAGAACTCGGCGGAATATTCGACCAGCACCAGGCGGGCCGGATTGACCCCGCGTTCGACCAGGGCAGCCGTCACCGGGCCCGTGCCGGGGCCAAGCTCGATGACCGGGCCGGTGCCGGCCGGATCGACATAACCGGCCATCCGGCGCGCAAGAACCGGGCCGGACGGCGTTACTGCGCCCATCCGAAGCGGATTCTTGAGCCAGTTTCGAAGAAAACGAGCTTCGTCATCGTGCCGCTGTTCCGAGCGGTTGCGCACGACGGCCCTGCTCGTGGGCGTGCGATCGACCATTGAAAGGTCCGACGAAAAAGGGTCCGTCGCGGACCCTGTCATGGTTCGGTCATTCGTATCGAGATGTCTCCGGAGGGTCAAGAACCGCTCCGCCATGCCGATCATCCTGGTTCAGGCTTCGCCAACGTGTCGTACCAGATCGCTTTTTCGCCCATTTCGGCAATAAAGGCGGCATGTCGCGCCACGGCATCCGCCGACAGGCGGGGGGCGAGAGGCTGTTCCCTTTGCCGGATCGTATTGTGTGCCGTGGTCGTACGCGTAGCCGCCCTGCGCGAATCAGCCAGCACGAGCGACCCCTGGCGGCCGCCGATGAGCTCGATATAGACCTCGGCCAGCAATTCGGCGTCGAGCAGCGCGCCGTGCTTGGTCCGCTTCGAATTGTCGATGCCGAAACGCGAGCAAAGCGCATCGAGACTGGCGGCGGCGCCGGGAAATTTGCGGCGCGCCATGGTCAGCGTGTCGAGCACACGGTCCATGCTGATCGCTTCGCGGCCGGTGCGCTTCAGTTCGGCATTGATGAAGCCCATGTCGAAGGAGGCATTGTGGATGACCAGCCGCGCACCCTCGGCGAAGGCGACGAACTCCTCGACGACATCGGCGAAGACAGGCTTTTCCTTCAGAAACTCAGCGGAGAGGCCGTGAACGCGAAACGCCTCTTCCGGCATGTCGCGCTCTGGATTGATATAGACGTGGAAGGTCCGGCCGGTCGGATATTGATTGACCATTTCGATGCCGCCGATCTCGACCAGCCGGTCGCCGCGCAGCGGGTCGAGCCCGGTGGTTTCGGTGTCGAGAATGATCTCGCGCATCAGGTTCTCCCACGGCTGCCGGCAAAGGCCCGGATGATCGCCTCGACCTGGCGGCGGGCCGCATCAAAGCCAAGCCCGGTATCGATCACCATATGGGCCCGCCGGCGCTTTTCGGCATCAGGCATCTGCCGGGCCAGGATGGCATCGAGCTTGTCCGGCGTCATCCCGGGGCGGGCGAGCACGCGCGCGCGCTGGGTCTCGGCCGGCGCCGACGTCACGATCACCGCATCGACCTGGGCCTGGCCTTCGGTTTCCAGCAGCAAGGGAATGTCGAGCACGACCAGCGAGCGGCCGTCGGTCCGGCATCGGGCGAGAAAGCCCTGCTTGGCCTGCTGCACCAGGGGATGGACGATGGCCTCGAGCTGGCGCAACGCCTCCGGCTTGCCGAGCACCGCCGCGCCGAGCTTCGCCCGGTCGACGATGCCGTCCACGACGACGCCCGGAAAGGCCGCCTCGATCAGCGGGGCTGCTTCACCGCGATAAAGCCGGTGGACGACGGCGTCGGCATCATGCACGGGGATCCCCGCCGCGCGGAAGAAGCCCGAGGTCGTCGATTTGCCCATGCCGATCGAGCCGGTCAGTCCGAGCACTAGCATTTCAGGATCCTCTGACGTCGGCGGCGATCAGATCATAGAGAGCAGGCGTCACTTCCGGCGCAACACCGAACCAGCGGGTGAAGCCGGGTATCGCCTGGTAGAGCAACATGCCGAGGCCGCCGACCGTGCGATGGCCGCGCGCCGCGGCCTGGACGATCAGATCGGTTTCCAGCGGCACGTAGACGATATCGCTGACGATCGCGGTCGCCTTGAGACCGTCGAGGTTCAGCTCCAGCGGGGGCTGGCCGGTCATGCCCAGCGCCGTCGTATTGATCAGGAGGTCGACCGAGGGCAGGGCCGATCCAATCTCGCCCAAGCCGGCGGCATGGACCCGCGCGCCGAATGCGGTGGCCATCGCCTCGGCCTTGCCCAGCGATCGATTCGCCACCGTAATCCTCGGCACTCCGCGCGACAGCAGGCCGTGAACGATGCCGCGCGCCGCGCCGCCGGCACCGAGCACCAGGCTATGATCCGTTTCCCCGGCCCAGCCGGGCTGTTCGGCGTCCAGGCTTGCCAGGAAACCCGCGACATCGCTGTTGGTGCCGTGCAGCCGGCCGCCGTCGAGCCAGATCGTATTGGCGGCGCCAAGTGCCGCGGCCGCCGGTTCGATCTCGTCCAGCAGCGCAAAGGCCATTTCCTTGTGGGGTAAGGTCACGTTGCAGCCGACATAACCGCGGTCGGCCAGGCCGCGCAGGAATCGTTCGAAATCGGCCGGCGCGACGCCCTCCTGGACGTAGTCGCCGGAAATGCCGTGCTGAGCCAGCCAATAGCGGTGAATCATCGGCGATCGGCTGTGCCGGACCGGCCAGCCGACAATGCAGGCGCGTTTCATGATGCGATGAGACCTTGCTTCCTGAGCGCCGCCAGGAGCGGCAGGAGCGGCATGCCCAGGATGGTGAAATAATTGCCCTCGACGCGATCGAACAGCTGAATGCCGAGGCCTTCATAGTGATAGCAGCCGACCGAGCTCAGGACCTGGTCGCCCATCGCGGCGAGGTAGCCGTCCAGGAAATCGTCGGAGAAATGGCGCACATGCATGGCGGCCGAAGCGACGGTCGCGAAGATCAGTTCACCATCGCGCGCCAGGGCCACGCCCGAATGGAGATGGTGGATTCGCCCGCGAAACGACGCGAGCTGGATCCGCGCCGCGGCGACCGTCTGCGGTTTCGAATAACGCTGATTGCCGAGCGCCAGGGTCTGGTCGGCACCGATCACCACCCGCCCGGGCATCAACAGGCTGACCGCTTTGGCCTTGGCCTCCGCCAGGAGCCGGGCCACCTCGGCCGGTCCATGGCCGGCGGCGCTCCAGGTTTCGTCGAGCCCGCGTTCGTCGATATCGGCGGGCACGAGTTCCGCCGTGATGCCGGCATCGGCCAGCATGGCACCTCGCGCCTTCGATTTCGAAGCCAGGACAAGCATGGTCAGTCGGCGCTCCGATCCGCCAGCGCGCGGCGGTGATCCTTCAGATAATTGATGATGGCGGCGGCGGTCTCTTCGATCGAGCGTCGCGTCACATCGATCATCGGCCAGCTCTTGGCGGCGAAAAGCCGACGCGACAGGGTGATCTCCTCGGCGACCGCAACACGATCGACATAGCTCGATTTGTCCTGGGTCGCGTTCAGGCTGAGAATCCTGTTCTCGCGGATCTGCACGATCCGCTCCGGGCTGGCGAACAGCCCGACCACGAGCGGCTTTTTCAGCGCCTCGATATTGGGGGGCAGGGGAATGCCCGGCACCATCGGAATATTCGCCGTCTTGACGCCACGGTTGGCGAGATAGATCGAGGTCGGTGTCTTCGAGGTCCTGGACACGCCGACCAGCAGCACGTCGGCCTCTTCCCAGTTCTCCGGCAATTGGCCGTCATCATGCATCATCGTGTAGTTCAAAGCGTCGATGCGCAGGAAATATTCGGCGTTGAGCACGTGCTGGGCGCCGACCCGCGGGGTCGAGGCCGCGCCGAGGTAGTTCTGGAACATGGCGAGCACCGGCGCCAGGACCGACATGCAGGGGCAGCCGAATTCGCGGCATTTTCCCTCGAGCCGGTCGGACAATTCGCGATCGACCAGGGTGTAGAGCACGATGCCCGGGTTGTTTTCGATCTCGGAAATGACCCGGTCGAGCTGCTTTTGCGAGCGGACCAGGGGATAGACGTGCTCGATCGCCGAAACGGTGGCGTATTGCACCGCTGCCGCCCGGCCGACGGTCATCAGCGTTTCGCCGGTCGCGTCCGAGACGAGGTGCAGGTGGAAGTAGCTTTCGTGTCGCTGGGTCATCAGCCTCGCCCGGGGACCCGCGTTGTATGCGGCTGTGGATGATTGCGGACAAGGCCATGCCGAACGGAAGACGGCAAGACTTTTCATGTGAAACAGCGCTCAGCCGTCCCCAGCTTGTCAAAACGGGATATCGAATCCGACCCGGTCCGGGATGACCGGGAGACCGACCGTGAAAGCCCGTCGGCGCGGCCGCGCAAAGCGCAGCGATGCCAGAGGCTTGAGGACCCCGCAGCGATCGCTTGGGCCGGCCCCGCCGGCCATCGCCGATGGCTGAACAGCCTTTGGATAGCTTGTGGACGACTTTGGCTTCCCCTAATCCAAGGCCAAGGAATCATAAAAGACTCTCTTTAAGAATAGTCTTGAAGGGAATGAAGGAAGACAGGCGCCCTGGTGACAAAGTCCCTCCTCTCCGTCCTGAAAGGCGACCGGCAGCCGAGCCCTCCCATCTGGATGATGCGTCAGGCCGGACGCTACCTGCCGGAATATCGCGCGGTCAGGGCCGAGGCGGGATCGTTCCTCAACCTCTGCTTCAACCCGGACAGGGCGGCCGAGGTCACCTTGCAGCCGATCCGCCGATTCGGCTTCGACGGAGCGATCCTGTTCTCCGATATTCTGGTCGTGCCGCACGCACTCGGACAACAGGTCACTTTCGAAGCCGGAGAAGGCCCCAGGCTCGATCCGATCGGCGACCGCGAGGGTTTGAAGAGGCTCTCCGATGATCTCGATCCGGCCGTGGTGGAGCCGGTCTACGAGACCGTCCGGCGGGTCAAGGCGAGCTTGCCCCAGGAGGTGACCTTTCTCGGCTTCTGCGGGGCGCCCTGGACGGTGGCGACCTATATGATCGCCGGTCGAGGCGGCGAGGATCAGGCCGCGGCGCGGCTGTTTGCCTATCGGGACCCGGACGGTTTCGGTTTGCTGATGGATCGGCTGGTCGAGGCTTCCATCGCTTATCTCGTCGGGCAGATCCGTGCGGGCGTCGATGCCGTGCAGATCTTCGATACCTGGGCCGGGATCCTGCCGGCGCCGGAATTTCGCCGCTGGTGCGTCGAGCCGGTCGCCCGCATCATCGCCGGCGTCCGGCAGGCGGTCCCTGGCGTGCCGGTTATCGTCTTCCCGAAAGGCGCGGGCTTCCGGCTGAAAATGACGGCCGAGCACAGCGGTGCCGATGCCGTCGGGCTGGACTGGACGGCGGATGCCGATTTCGTCCGGCGTGAGATCCAGCCGACCGTGGCGGTGCAGGGCAATATCGACCCGCTGGCGCTGCTTGCCGGCGGGGCCGCTCTCGACCGTGCCGTCGACCAGGCCCTGACCGACTATGCCGGCGGTCGATATGTGTTCAATCTCGGCCATGGCATCCTGCCGCCGACGCCGATCGGCCATGTCGAGCAAATGGTCGCGCGCGTCCGCGCCTGGAGGTCGTGATGGCGGGACCGCGCCTGTCCGGCGCCGACCGGGCGAGGCGGGCGGTGACCGCGCTCGCCATCACCGCGGCGCTGGTCGTGGCTCTCGGCTGGCTCGCGCCGGCGAGCGGCATGCTCTGGATCAAGGCGTTTCACGTGATCGCGGTGATCTCGTGGATGGCCGGCATGCTCTATCTGCCGCGCCTGTTCGTTTATCACTGCGCGGCGGCACCGGGCTCGGAAAGCTCCGAGACGTTCAAGGCAATGGAAGCCAGGCTGCTCGAATATATCATCAATCCCGCGATGATCGTGACCTGGGCTCTCGGTCTCTGGCTCGCCTGGACCAGCTTCCGCTTTCATGGCGGCTGGCTGCACGCCAAGATCGGCCTGGTTTTCCTGCTGTCTGGCGTTCACGGATATTTCGCCGGCGCGACCCGGGCTTTCGCGGAGGATCGAAACACCAGGAGCGCCCGGCACTGGCGGCTGATGAACGAGGTGCCGACGCTGATCATGATCGCCGTGGTGATCCTGGTCATCGTCAAGCCGTTCTAGGCCGGCCGCCGCGTCATCGGGACGCGCCGCGAACCGGCCCCGGCGGGGCTTGCAATTGCCGGGCGCAGCGCTTATTCCAAATGCGCCTCCCCAAACGCAGACAGGGTCATCTGCAGTAGCACCGTCGCGTGCCGCTCCTTGATCCGGATAGAGGCCTCCCCGGCCCCGCATTCCCTCGCGATCTGCGACTTTCATTCCCCCCTTGTTACGGTGCGGTTCCGGTTCATTTTTGTTCCGCGCCCTCGGCCGTCCCACACCTTTGCGGTTCCGATGCAGCAGATCAAACTCCAAGACATCAAATCTAAATCACCCACCGAACTCCTGGCTTTCGCAGAAGAGCTGCAGGTCGAAAACGCCTCGACGCTCCGCAAGCAGGAGATGATGTTCGCCTGCCTCAAGCAGCTGGCGGCGCAGGACATCGAAATCATCGGCGAGGGCGTCGTCGAAGTGCTGCAGGACGGCTTCGGTTTCCTGCGCTCGCCCGACGCCAATTATCTCGCCGGCCCCGACGATATCTACGTCTCGCCCTCGCAGATCCGCCGCTTCGGCCTGCGCACCGGCGACACGATCGAAGGCCAGATCCGGTCGCCTAAGGAAGGCGAGCGCTATTTCGCCCTGCTCAAGGTCAACCTCATCAATTTCGAGGAGCCGGAGAAGGCGCGCCATAAGGTCAATTTCGACAACCTGACGCCGCTCTATCAGAATCAGCGCATCAAGCTCGAAAACGAAGACCTGACCAAAAAGGACTTCTCGGCCCGCGTCATGGACGTGGTCGTGCCGATCGGCAAAGGCCAGCGCGCACTGATCGTCGCACCGCCGCGGACGGGTAAGACCGTGCTGCTGCAGAACATCGCCCAGTCGATCACCCGCAACCACCCGGAATGCTATCTGATCGTTCTGCTGATCGACGAACGGCCGGAAGAAGTCACCGACATGCAGCGCTCGGTGAATGGCGAGGTGATTTCCTCGACCTTCGACGAGCCGGCGACCCGCCACGTCCAGGTTGCGGAAATGGTCATCGAAAAGGCCAAGCGCCTGGTCGAGCACGGCCGCGACGTCGTCATCCTGCTCGATTCGATCACCCGTCTCGGCCGCGCCTACAACACGGTGGTGCCGTCTTCCGGCAAGGTGCTGACCGGTGGTGTCGACGCCAATGCGCTGCAGCGCCCGAAGCGCTTCTTCGGCGCCGCCCGCAATATCGAAGAGGGCGGCTCTCTGACCATCATCGCCACCGCGCTGATCGACACCGGCAGCCGCATGGACGAAGTGATCTTCGAAGAGTTCAAGGGCACCGGCAACTCGGAAATCATCCTGGACCGCAAGGTCGCCGACAAGCGCACCTTCCCCTCGATCGACATCACTCGCTCCGGCACCCGTAAGGAAGAGCTACTGGTGGCACCCGACATCCTCAAGAAGATGTATGTGCTGCGCCGGATCCTCAATCCGATGGGCACGGTCGACGCGATCGAGTTCTTGCTCGACAAGCTGCGCCAGACCAAGACCAATGGCGACTTCTTCGATTCGATGAACACGTAACGCCTTTCGATTCGCCGGCGTAACAACCTCCGCGAGTCCGATCGGTCCACCACAGCCATCGATTCGTATACGGAACGACCTCCACGGCGATGAACGCCGTGGGCGATTGCCACGGGAGATGACTTCCGGTGAAGACAATCGCGGCAATTTCGACCGCACCCGGTATGGCCGGCGTCGCGGTCCTGCGCATTTCCGGGCCTGCGGCCGGCGACGTCCTGCGCAAGCTTTCCGGCCGACTGCCGCGGCCGCGTTTTGCCACCTATTGCACGCTTCATCACCCACACGACGCCGAGCCGATCGATTCGGCCCTGGTCCTCTGGTTTCCGGCGCCGCATAGCTTTACCGGCGAAGACGTGGCCGAGCTGCAGGTTCACGGCGGCCGGGCGGTTACTGCGTCGGTCTTGCGTGCCGTTCTGGCTGTCGACGGCGTTCGCGCCGCGGAACCAGGAGAGTTTACCCGCCGGGCCTTCGAAAACGGCAAGCTCGACCTGGCCGCTGTGGAGGGCCTGGCGGATCTGATCGCCGCGGAGACCGAGGCGCAGCGCCGGCAGGCCTATGCGCAATATGGCGGCAAGATCGCCGACGTCGGCGAGAAGCTGCGCAGTGCGCTGGTCAATGCCTTGGCTTTGGTCGAGGCGACGATCGATTTTCCGGATGAGGACGACGTCGGCGCTTCTGCTTTGGCCGACGCGCGCGGGCAGGTGGAGGATCTGCACCGGCAGGTCCTGGAGCTTTTGAGCGATAGTGACCGCGGCGAGCGCATCCGCGATGGCCTCCGCATCGCAATCGCGGGGCCGCCGAATGCCGGCAAATCGACCTTGCTGAATACGCTGGCTGGCCGAGATGTCGCGATCGTTTCGCCCATTGCCGGAACGACCAGGGACGCCTTGGAGGTTCACCTCGATCTCGATGGCGTTGCCTTTGTCCTGACCGATACGGCGGGCCTGCGCAGCGGTGCCGATCCGATCGAGCTCGAGGGAATCAGGCGGGCGCGCTCGCGCATCCGTTCGTCGGATCTGGTCCTGTTTCTGCAATCGGCCGAAGCCGAAGCCGTTATCGATCCCGATTGGGACGCTGGCCAGGCGGTCAAGATCTGGCATGTCCAGACGCAGGTCGATCGATTCGGTGCCGATATGCCGCCCGATTCGTTTTTCCGGCACCGCATTTCGGCGGTGGAGGGCATTGGCATTCGCCAACTCCTGTCGGATCTGGCCCAGTATGGCCGGGATCACGCGGGCGGTGAGCCGGCGGTTCTGGTGCGCGAACGGCATCGTATGGTCTTTGGCGATCTTCACCGCGCTTTGGCGGAGAGCCTGGGCATCGCCAATTGGGCGAGCGAGACCGAGCTGGTGGCCGAAAGCCTGCGCGCAGGTTTGACGGCGTTGGGACGTGCGACCGGCCGGGTTGATGTCGAGGCCGTTCTCGACGTGGTCTTCTCGTCGTTCTGTATCGGTAAATGAAATGCCTCGCAGCTGTTTCACGTGAAACGACGCGATCCGATTCGGACCCGATCCGACTTGGGTTGACGCTTTTTTCGACAGAGACGGCCTTCGAACAACCTTTCTCTTTTGACCCGCCATGCCGGTCCAGATAGGAAGGCGACAGGATCAATGGACGTGCGCGATATGGCAGATCTTCGAGCCGAATTTGACGTCGTGGTGATCGGTGGCGGGCATGCCGGCTGCGAGGCCGCCGCGGCCGCGGCTCGCATGGGCGCCCGTACGGCCCTCGTCACCCATCGCTTTGAGACGGTCGGCGCCATGTCCTGCAATCCGGCGATCGGCGGCCTGGGCAAGGGCCACCTCGTGCGTGAGGTGGATGCGCTGGATGGCCTGATGGGTCGGGTGGCGGATGCCGGCGGCATTCAGTTTCGCCTCCTCAACCGACGGAAAGGACCCGCCGTTCGCGGGCCGCGCACGCAAGCCGATCGCGCGCTCTACGCGGCGGCCATGCAGGATGCCATTCGCAATCAACCCGGATTGGTGGTGATCGAAGGCGAAGCCAGTGTCATCGATGTCGAGGCAGGGCGGGTTACCGGCCTGCGGCTTGGCGATGGCCGGTCGTTGATTTGCGGTGCACTGGTCATCACCACCGGAACGTTTCTGCGCGGCATGATCCATATTGGCCAGAAACAGATCCCGGCCGGGCGCGCCGGCGAGGATCCGAGCCTGGGTCTTGCGGCTAGCTTGCTCGATCATGGCTTTGCCCTCGGGCGGCTGAAGACCGGGACGCCGGCACGCCTGGACGGCCGGACGATCGACTGGCAAAGCCTGGAGAGTCAGGAGGCCGATTCGGACCCGGAACCGTTTTCAGCTTTGACCGACCGGATCACCAACCCGCAGATCGCTTGCGGCATCACGCGAACCACCGACGCGACGCACCGCCTGATTCGTGACAACCTGGCGCGTTCCGCCATGTATGGCGGACGGATCGAGGGCGTTGGGCCACGCTATTGCCCGTCGATCGAGGACAAGGTCGTTCGCTTCGGCGATCGGGACGGCCATCAGATTTTCCTGGAACCGGAAGGGCTCAACGATCACACGGTCTATCCGAACGGTCTGTCGACCTCGCTTCCGGAAGATGTGCAGGAGGCCTTCCTGCGGACGATTCCAGGTCTGGAGCGGGTGGCGATTCAGCGGTTCGGTTACGCGATCGAGTATGACCATGTCGACCCGCGCGAACTTCATCCGACGCTTGAAGCGAGGCGCCTTCGCGGTCTGTTCCTGGCCGGACAGATCAACGGCACCACGGGTTATGAGGAGGCGGCCGGCCAGGGATTGGTGGCGGGCCTCAACGCGGCGCGGTCTGCTGGTGGCGGCGACGGCATTACCTTCGGGCGGGAGGAATCCTATCTGGGGGTGATGATCGACGATCTGACCACGCGGGGCGTCAGCGAGCCCTACCGCATGTTCACGTCACGAGCGGAGTTCCGGCTGACGTTGCGCGCCGACAATGCCGATCAGCGCCTGACGGGCAAGGGTCTGGCGATCGGCTGTGTCGGCCACGAGCGATCGATTCGGTTCCGGACCAAACAAGCCAAGCTCGACGGTCTGCGGGAGCAGGTTCGGGGCTTGAGCCTGACGCCGAATGAAGCTGCCAAACATGGCATTGCACTCAACCATGATGGCATCAGGCGCAGTGGTTTCGAGCTGCTGTCACGCCCGGATCTCGGCTGGACGGATCTCGCAAGGGTCTGGCCACAGCTGTCGACGGCCGACCCACGGCTGAGCGAGCAGGTCGAAACCGATGCGCGTTATGCGGTCTATCTGGACCGGCAGGCGGCGGAAGCGGAAATTTACCGCCGCGACGAGGAACTGGCGCTTCCGCAGGATTGGGACGTCGAAGCGATTCCGGGCCTGTCGAATGAGGTGCGAACCAAGCTGGCGCTGGTTCGGCCGAAAACGCTGGGCCAGGCGAGCCGCATGGATGGCATGACGCCGGCAGCGCTGACGCTCATTGCGGTATGGGCGCGCCGGGCACGCGCGCTGGACGCGGCGTGAAGGACTGAATGATGGCAGCGCAGCAAGAGATGGGTGAGGCCGAGCGGGCCGCGCAGACCGCTGGTGTCGCGGTTTCACGTGAAACGATGGAGCGGCTCGTCCTCTATGTCGAACTGCTGCGCCGGTGGAACCCCACCAAGAACCTGGTGGCGCCGGCCACCCTGGCGCAGGTCTGGACACGCCACATCGCCGACTGTCTTCAATTGGTGTCACTGGTTCCGCCTGGCCGCATCTGGGTCGATCTGGGATCCGGTGCCGGATTGCCGGGGCTTGTGATCGCGGCCGTGCTCGCGGAACAGCCGGGCGCCCGCATTCATTGCGTCGAGAGCAAGCTGGGCAAGGCCGCCTTTCTGCGCGAGGCGGCGCGAATCATGAACGTTCCGGCCACCATTCATGCGGCCCGTGTCGAGGATGTGGTCGCCGATTGGTCGGGTCCGGTCGACGTCGTCACCGCCCGCGCGCTCGCACCGCTCAGCCAGCTCGTCGCCATGAGCCATGACCTGTTGAAAACTGGAGCAATTGGACTCTTCCTCAAGGGACAAGATGTAGCGCGCGAATTGACGGAAGCCGCTAAATATTGGAAACTCGATCCGGTATTGACGCCCAGCGCGACGGATCCTCAGGCGCGTATCGTCACGCTCCGAAGCGCGGCTCCAGTTTCTTCCTGACCACATCCAACGTCGGACGGTTCGTCATGGCGACGCTTTCTTCGTCTCTTCCGTTGACCGGCCCCAGGGTCCTCGCGCTTGCCAATCAGAAGGGCGGGGTGGGCAAGACGACCACCGCGATCAATCTGGGCACGGCGCTTGCCGCCATTGGCGAGCGAGTCCTGATCGTCGATCTCGATCCGCAGGGCAATGCCTCCACCGGTCTCGGCATCGACCGGCGTGCACGCAACCGCTCGACCTATCATGTGCTGGTCGGCGAACTGACCTTGCTGCAGGCCGCGCAGGAAACCTCGGTGCCCAGGCTTTCGATCGCGCCGTCGACCATGGACCTGTCCGGCGTCGAGCTGGAGATTTCCAGGGAGAAGGACCGCGCCTACCGGCTCCGGCATGCGATCCAGAGCCTCGGCAACGAATATTCCTATGTGCTGATCGACTGCCCGCCGTCGCTGAATCTGCTGACCATCAACGCCATGTCGGCAGCCAATGCCATCCTGGTGCCGCTGCAATGCGAGTTTTTCGCGCTCGAGGGTTTGTCGCAGCTGATCAAGACGGTTGAACAGGTCAAGACCATGTTCAATCCCGGGCTGACCATCCATGGCATCGTGCTGACCATGTATGATGCGCGCAACAACCTGTCGGCCCAGGTGGTCGACGATGTCCGCCAGTTCATGGGCGACAAGGTTTACCAGACGATCATCCCGCGCAATGTGCGGGTGTCGGAAGCGCCGAGCTATGGCAAGCCGGTGCTGCTCTACGATTTGAAATGCGTCGGAAGCCAAGCCTATCTCAGGCTCGCCTCCGAGATCATCCAGCGCGAAAAGCATTTGCGCGCGGCCTGATCCGAGATCGATTCGGACCCGCATCGATTCATATGTGGCGCTTCGTTTCGAAGCCGAGTTGAAGGAGAGTAAGACCATGGCGGAAGAGGCGGCGAGATCGCGTCTGGGCCGGGGCCTGGCGGCCCTGATCGGCGATGTTGGCGAGGAAACCGCCGCCATCGACCGCGTCAGGGCGACCCGCAAGGTCCCGATCGAATTCATCCGGGCCAATCCGCGCAATCCGCGCCGGATGTTCAAGGATGAAGAGCTGCAGGAATTGGCGGATTCGATCCGCGAGCGCGGAATCATCCAGCCGATCGTCGTCCGATCGGTGGCCGGTACCGTGGATGCCTTCGAGATCGTCGCCGGCGAGCGCCGCTGGCGTGCGTCGCAATTGGCGGGTCTCCACGAAGTGCCGATCCACTTGGTCGAGGTCGGCGACCGCGAAGCGCTCGAACTGGCGATCATCGAGAACGTCCAGCGCGCCGATCTCAATCCGCTCGAAGAGGCGCTCGGCTACAACGAATTGATCGAGCAGTTCGGTTATAGCCAGACCGATATGGCCAAGGTGATCGGCAAGAGCCGCAGCCATGTGGCCAATACGCTCAGGCTGTTGAAGCTGTCGGACCGGGTGCAGAACTATCTGCGTGACGGCCAGCTCACCGCCGGCCACGCGCGCGCCTTGCTGGCGCATGACGACCCCGAGCGGGTGGCGGCCGACATCGTCGAGCAGGGCTTGAACGTCCGCCAGGTCGAAGCCCTGGCGCAGGAACAGGCCGAGCGATCGGGCCGGGCGCCGAAACAGCGCGAACGGGTCGAAAAGGACACCGACACCAAGGCGCTCGAAAAGGCATTGTCGGATGCCCTGGGCATGATCGTCACGGTCGATCATCGCGGTTCAGGCGGCGAATTGAAGATCCGCTACAAGTCGCTGGAACAGCTCGACGATATCTGCCGGCGCCTGCAGCGGTAGGGCGAGGTGAGCCCGGTCCGCGCTGTGTTGGCGGATTGGGGAGTGAACGGATTGAATTCGTGGATGGCCGGGACAAGCCCGGCCAAGACGACGTGTGGACCTTGCGGCGCGCTGCGCAACCGCGCCGGCGCGATCCCGTATCGAGGGAGACACCCTCGTCCTGCCCGGGCTTGTCCCGGCCATCCACGAATTGGTTACGCGGCAATCAACCAGCCGCGACGCTTGCGGGTTTGCCCCGAGCCGCCCGAAAAATCGGCCAGAATGCGCGGCTGAGGCGCCTTTCGATCGGCGGATCGGGAGGCTCTTTTGCTTGGGCCGGTTCAGTTCCGGCCGGCGCGGGCGGTCATGGCGATGGCCATCAGCGTCCGGTTGACGATGGCCTCCGCGAGCACCGCCTTGACGCGGGTTTCGAAGGTGGCCTCGGCGACGCGCGTCATCATGCGTTCGAGGCGGGCGCTGGTCCACAGACCGAGCTGACGCTCGACCACGGGCCGACGCCGAAAGAAGACCGGCGGCTCGAAGCGATCGGTGGCGGCGCTGATGGCGGTGCCCTTTTCGATCGCGACCCGTGCCTTGTGCAGGGATGACAGGTGTCGGCCCATGGCGATCATGATTTGCGGGACGGCGACGCCTGAGGCCGAGGCGCGCAACAGCAGCCGGTCGAGCGCGGCGGGGTCGCCCGAAGCCGCGGCATCGACGATCTCGTCGACCCCCAGGGCAAGGCTGTCGCCGGCGAGCGCTTCGATATCGGCGAGGGTAATGCGGCCCTGGCCGTGGGCATAAAGACAGATTTTCTGGATTTCGGCGCGCGAAGCCGCCCGGTCGCCGCCCAGAAACGACAAGAGCGCGGCTATGGCCGGCGGTTCCATGGTCAGGCCGGCGGCGGCGGTTTCCTCGGCGATCAGCCGCTTCAGATCGGCCTCGCCGTCGGAATAGCAGGGAATGACGGCGGCGTGGCCGGAGCGTTCGGCCTCGACGCGCAGGGCGGCGTTTTTCTTCAGGTCGCCGGCCTCGATCAGCACGAAGGCGCCGGTCGGCGGGTCGGCGAGCAGCGGGGTCAGGGCGGCGGCGATCGGCTTTTCGCCGGCGCGCACCCAGATCAGCCGCTTGGCGCCGAACAGGGCCATGGTATTGGCCTCGTCGGCGAGCCTGACGGGGTCGCCGGCCAGGACGTCGCCGTCCAGCCGGATGACGGCGAAGGGATCGTCGAGATCGGCGACGGTGGTTTTGGCGATGGCGCGCGCCCGCTCGGAAACCAGCCCCGAATCCGGCCCATAAACCAGGGCGATGGCGCGGCGGGATTCCGGGTTCTTCAGGAACCGGTCGATCTCGCCGCCCTTCAATACGGTCACGGCGTCACCGGGGCTGGGTGACGAACCATCCCGCCACCTGCGTGACGATCGTCTCGGCAAGCAATTTGGCGGCGCGCTCCTGTGCTTCGATGACGGCACGGTCGGAGGCAAGCCGCTGGGCGGTGCGGTCGAAGGAGGCGGTGGCAACCGCCTGGCCGCGGTGCAGCACCTGCTGGCTGCCGACCGGTGTGATCGTATAATTGCCGATCAGCGAGATCGACTGCGCCGAGGGGCGGCCGGCCGCGGTGTTGAGCAGCAGCGGCACGCTGTCGGTGGAGAGCGCGATGCGGAGCACATGGGTGGGCGCCTGCGCCCGGCCGCCGCCGCCCTGGGTCAGATAGATCAGCTCGTTGCGCAGGACGACACCCGAGCGCCCCGGGATCTCCGGGACTTCCAGGTTCTGCAGGTAGGCCTGCGCGCCACGCGCTCCGGGCACGACGGTGGGGTCGCCGTAAAGCGGGGTGAAGCAGCCGGCAAGCGCACCGGCGCCGGCGGTGACTGCAAGGGCGCGAATGATCGCGCGCCGCGAGATGTTAGCCGACGACATTCACGATCCTCTGCGGCACAACGATGATCTTTTTCACCGGCCGGCCCTCCAGCGCCTTGCTGACCTGCTCGAGCGCGAGCACGGCGGCCTCAATGTCTTTCTGGGCCGCGTCGCGCGCGATCGTCAAGTCCGCCCGCTTCTTGCCATTGACCTGCACCGGCAATGTGACGGTGTCGACGACCAGAACGGCGCGGTCGATGGCGGGCCATGATTTTTCCGCGACCAGGCCCTGATGGCCGAGGGCGGTCCAGCATTCCTCCGCCAGATGCGGCATCATCGGCGCGACGAGCTGCACCAGGATATCGCCGGCCTCGCGCAACGCCGCCGCAAGATCGGCCGGCGGCTGCTCGCCGCTCCTGACGCCGTCCAGGGCGCGGCCGAGCGCGTTGGCGAGCGTGTAGATATGGGCAACGCAGCGGTTGAAGGCGAGACGCTCGACATCGGTCTCGACCGCCGCCAGCGCGGTATGGGCAGCACGGCGCACGGCGGTCGCCGCCTCGCCGATCATGCCGTCGGCGGCGGGCTGGCTGGTCTTGTCGGTGATGTCGCCGACCAGGCGCCAGACGCGCTGGACGAAACGGCTGGCGCCTTCGACGCCGGCTTCGGTCCAGATCACGTCGCGCTCGGGCGGCGAGTCCGACAGCATGAACCAGCGTGCGGTATCGGCACCATAGGTGTCGATGATGTCGTCGGGGTCGACGACGTTCTTCTTCGACTTCGACATCTTCTCGATCGAGCCGATCTCGACCGGATTGTTGGTGCCGGTCAGCACCGCGCGGCGCTGGTCGCCCTCGCCCGAGATCGTGACCTCGGCCGGCGTGACATAGGCGCCGTCGAGGCCGCGATAGGTCTCGTGCACCACCATGCCCTGGGTGAACAGGCCGCGGAACGGCTCGTCCAGTCCGGCATGGCCGGTGGCCTTCATCGCGCGGGTGAAGAAGCGGCTGTAGAGCAGATGCAGGATCGCATGCTCGATGCCGCCGATATATTGGTCGACCGGCAGCCAGTCATTGACCACGGCGGGATCGGTCGGCGTATCGGTGCGCCAGGGATCGGTGAAGCGGGCGAAATACCAGGAACTGTCGACAAAGGTGTCCATGGTGTCGGTTTCGCGTCGCGCCGGCTGGCCGCAGCGCGGGCAGGCGACATGTTTCCAGGTCGGGTGCCGGTCCAGCGGATTGCCGGGCTTGGAGAAATCGGCGTCGTCGGGCAGCCGCACCGGCAGATCCGCGTCAGGCACGGCGACCGGCCCGCAGGCGTCGCAGTGAACCACCGGGATCGGACAGCCCCAGTAGCGTTGACGCGAGATCAGCCAGTCGCGCAGGCGGAAATTCACCTTGCGCGCGGCGACCGGCTTGTTGCCGAGCGCGGCGCTCTCCAGCCGCGAGGCGACCTCCTGGAAGGCGGCGGCGCTCGGCAGGCCGTTCAGAAAGCGCGAATTGATCATCACGCCGTCGCCGTCGAACGAGGTGTCGCCCACCTCGAAATCATCCGCCGCCTCGGCCGGACGGACCACGGTCACGACCGGCAGCTGGTATTTGCGGGCGAAGTCGAGATCGCGCTGGTCGCCGGAGGGGCAGCCGAAAATGGCGCCGGTGCCATAGTCCATCAGGACGAAATTGGCGACATAGACCGGCACTTCCCAATCGGGGTCGAAGGGATGCACGGCCTTGATGCCGGTATCGAAACCCAGTTTCTCGGCGGTCTCCAGCGCCGCGACCGACGTGCCCATGCGGCGGCATTCGTCGCTGAAGGCGGCGAGCTTCGGATTGGCCGCCGCTGCCGCCTTGGCCAGCGGATGATCGGGGGCGATCGCCATGAAGCTCGCGCCGAACAGCGTGTCCGGGCGGGTGGTGTAGATCTCGAGCTCGGTCTCGCCGGCCGGCGCGGTGCCGGCCTTCAGGGCCCAGCGCACCATCAGGCCCTCGGAGCGGCCGATCCAGTTCTTCTGCATCAGCCGGACCTTGTCCGGCCAGCGCTCGAGCCCGTCCAGGGCGTCGAGCAGGTCCTGGTTATAGGCGGTGATCTTGAGGAACCACTGGGTCAGCTCACGCTGCTCGACCAGCTCGCCCGAACGCCAGCCGCGGCCGTCGATGACCTGCTCGTTGGCCAGCACGGTCTGGTCGACCGGATCCCAGTTGACCCGCGCCGATCGGCGCTCGACCAGGCCGGCGCGCATGAAATCGTTGAACAATTTCTGCTGGTGGCGGTAGTAGCTGGGGTCGCAGGTCGCCAGCTCGCGCGACCAGTCGAGTGACAGGCCCATGTTCTTCAGCTGGGCCTTCATGGTCTCGATATTCTTGTAGGTCCATTCCTTCGGGTGGACCTTGGAGGCCATGGCGGCGTTCTCGGCCGGCAGGCCGAAGGCGTCCCAGCCCATCGGATGCAGCACGTTGAAGCCCTTGGCGCGCTTGTAGCGGGCCACCACGTCGCCCATGGTGTAGTTGCGCACATGGCCCATGTGGATGCGCCCGGACGGATAGGGGAACATCTCGAGCACGTAATATTTCGGCCGCGGATCCGCGTTCTTCGTTTCGAAGATCTTGTTCTGGTCCCAGATGCCGCGCCATTTCGGCTCGGCGACACGGGCATTGTAGCGTTCAATGGACATGATTGGCGGTTCGGCAGTCGAAAAAGTGAGCGAATAAGCGAGGCCGGACAACACACGAAAGGTCTGGACCGGTCAACCATTTACAGGTTAGCGCAAGGCCAACCTGCGGAGTGCCTCCATGTCTGACATCGTCGATCGCCTCGCCCATGTGAATGCCGCCATCGCCGCGGCGGCGACCGCGGCCAAGCGGCCGGCGGACGCGGTAACCCTGGTCGCCGTCTCGAAAACCTTTCCGGCCGAAGCGATCGAACCGGTGCTGGCGGCCGGCCAGCGTGTCTTCGGCGAGAATTATGTCCAGGAAGCCAAGGACAAATGGCCCGATCTGCGCGCCCGCTATCCCGATGCCGAGCTGCATATGATCGGGCCGCTGCAGTCCAACAAGGCCAAGGACGCGGTCCAATTGTTCGATGTGATCGAGAGCCTCGACCGGACATCGCTCGCCAAGGAACTGGCCAAGGAGATGGCGAAGCAAGGGCGCCGGCCGAAGCTGCTGGTCCAGGTCAATACCGGTGCCGAGCCGCAGAAGGGCGGGATTTTGCCCGAAGCGGTCGATGCCTTCCTGGCCGAATGCCGCGACGTGCACGGCCTGGCGATCGCTGGGCTGATGGCCATACCGCCGGCCGACGACCCGCCGGCGCCGCATTTCGCGCTGCTCGTCACGATCGCCCGGCGCAACCAGCTCGGCGTCGTCTCGATGGGCATGAGCGCCGACTATCCGGCAGCCATCGCCATGGGGGCCACCCATGTGCGGGTGGGCAGCGCCATTTTCGGGGCGCGCTGACGGCCAGCGAGTGCCGGCGCGGGCTGCCGGTGGCGCGGCAAGACCACAAATCCGGTCATCAAACCGATGCCGATCCTTCGCATGGCTGTCGCGGGCCGGGCCGATCCTTCGTCTCGCGCAAACCCGCGCAATGACGGGGATTTGTCATGGAACACGCCCACAAAGCCGCCGAGCATCACGAAAACGCTGCCAAGCACCACGAGGAAGCAGCGAAGCATCATCGCCATGCCGCCGAGGCCCACAAGGACGGCGAGCACGAAAAGGCGGCGCATCACGCTCACCTCGCCCATGCGCATCACACCCACGCCGAAGACCATCACGAAGAAGCCGCCAAGGCGCATGCCGACCATCACGCCGACGCGGCCTGACGGCGCCCGTCCCCCGACATTCGCCGGCGGGCCGCATCGGCCGGCCGGCGGACAATTCTTTAAGTCATTGATATTAAAAAGAAAATGGCGATCCCGAAGGGATTCGAACCCCTGACCTCCGGTTTAGGAAACCGCTGCTCTATCCTGCTGAGCTACGGGACCGACGCGTTCTCTATCTCACAGCCGGGTCCGGCCCGGCAAGTCATCGCCGCCAAGCCCTATGCGATTAAGTTCGGGCCCGGCCTCAGCCGCCGAAAAACGACATGCGCTTCTTCGGCTCGGCCGTGCCGTCCGGTCCCGGATCATCGGGGGCCCGGGCGATCGGGAACACCGTTTCGCCACGGACGGCCCGCGGCTTCGTGCCGTTTTCGGGAGCGGTTTCGGCCAGAGGCGCCGGGGGCGTCTCGACCCGCGGCGCGGTATCGGCTGCCGCCGGCAGCGTGATGGGCTGCGGTAGCTCGGGTTCGGGTTGCACGGCGGGCTCCGGCCTGGTTTCGGCCTCCGGTCCGGGCTCCGGCTGCGATTTGGCTTCGACCGCGACGAGCTCGACGAGCTCGACGATCGGTGCGGCCGGAACCACGGGTTCGGAGGCATCGGCGAGCACGTCGTCGACATGCAGCATGGGGCCGCCAAGTTCGGCCACCGGCACCTTCCATTGAAAGGCATCAAGCTTGCCGGTCACCGGGGACGCCGGCAGCCAGACATCGCTCGCTTGGCCGTCCGCGGTCCAGGCGGGGTCGCGCGGTGCGCGCAGCGCCCGCGCCATCCATTCGCGGGCCCGGCCCTGGTCATTGCTTTCCTTGGCGCTCAGCTCGGCCATCAGCAGACACAGGCGCTGGGTCGGCGCGCCGGCCGCCAGTTCGTCCAGGGCCCGGTGGGCGGCGGCAAAATCGCTGGCGTCGATCGCGGCGCGGCCGACGGCGAGAAGCGCCTCCGGATGCGACGGGGTCAGCCGCGCCAGCGTCTCGACCCGCTTCAGCTGGTCGCCGCGCGAATCGCCATGCCGGGCGTGGGCATAGGCTTCGGCGAGGTCCGGATGCGGCGAGATCTTCCAGGCCGCCTCGATCACCCGCGAGGCCTTCTTGATATCGCCATCGGCGGCGGCGAGGCGGCCGACAATGGCGGCCGCCGGCACCAGGTCGGGCGCTAGTCCGACCGCCTCGACGGCCAGGGCCTTGGCAGCGGCCGGATCGCGCTCCTCGAGCGCCGCCGCCTTGGCGGTCAACAGCACCGCCCGCTGGCGCCTGGCGGTGTCCTTGTCGATGACGCGCGCGGCATATTGCCGTTCGATGCTGGTCAGCGCGCCGTCCCAGTCGCCGGCGCTGCCTTGCTGCTCGAGCACGGCTTGCGCCGCCCAGGTCGCCGAGGGCGAGGCCTTGACCGCTTCCTCGGCAATGGCGCGCGCCGCCACGGCGTCGCTGCGGCGCTGGGCCTCGACATAGAGGCCGCGCAGGCCCAGCACCTTGGTGTCGGGCCGTTCGAGCATGGCGCGGAAGGCCTTTTCGGCCCCCGGGCGATCGCCAGCGAGCTGGGCGGCCTGGGCCTTCAACAGCAATGTCAGCGGTGCGTTGGGAACAAGGCGGTCGGCGTCATAGGCATGTTTCTCGGCGGCGCGGCGGTCACCGGCGCCGATCGCGACGATGCCGCGGGTGATCGCCTCCTGACCCTTTTCGATCTTGCGCCGCTGCATCACCCGGGCCGCGATGCGCGGGCTGGCGATCAGCCATTTGGCCAGCGCGATCAAGGCCATGACCGCGGCGGCGGCAACCAGCACGGCGATCAGGCCGGTCAGGACCTCGAATTCGATCTGACGCCCGAGCCAGACCACGGTGACCGTGCCGGGCTGGTCGGCGATCCAGGCGCCGCCGGTGGCGAGCGCTGCGAGCAGCAGCAGGAAGAGGATGACGCCGACCATGATCTTCTCCTCAACGCGTCGCGAGTGCGCCGATGGCTTCGTCCGCCATCCGCTTCAGCGCAGCTTCACTGGCCAGGCGGGCACGCGCATCCCGTTCCCAATCCTTCGCGACCACCTTGGCGGCCTCCGGAAGCCGGTCGAAATCGGCGAGCGCGCCGGAAAGATCGCCACGGTTGAGTTTTGCCTCGATACGGCCGACGACGATCGGCGTGTCGTCACCGGCCGCTTCGCCGACCGGCCGAATGCGAATCAGCGACTGGGCATTGGCGGCCAGCCGGTCGAACAGGCTGCCGTCGGTCGGCCGAGGCGCGGCCTTGACCAGGGTGGCGGCCATGTCGGTGAACCGCCGGGCGAGC
This sequence comes from Phreatobacter sp. GW821-FHT04C01, assembly GCF_059420385.1. Taxonomy (NCBI): domain Bacteria; kingdom Pseudomonadati; phylum Pseudomonadota; class Alphaproteobacteria; order Hyphomicrobiales; family Phreatobacteraceae; genus Phreatobacter; species Phreatobacter sp. GW821-FHT04C01. The sequence goes on from NZ_JBWKTP010000001.1 coordinate 264,310, forward strand.
AGCGCCGTCGGTGTGAGGCCGCGCTCGGAGCTGGCCTCCAGCGGCTGGAGCCCGGCCGCATTGGCGCCGAGCGCCTTCAGGGCGCGCAACTCGGTGGCGTATGGCGTGCCGCGATCGACCGCCGAGCGGAGCATTTCAATGCCGACCAGCAGGGCCGCCCGTTGTCCGGCGCCATTGGCCTGGGCGCGGGCGCTGTCGAGCGCGGTGATACGCGTCGCCAGGGTCTGGGTCGCCTCGACGGCTGTCTTGACCTCGGCGCCGAGGTTTTGCACCCGCGTCTCGACATCGCCGATCCGCCCCGTTTGCGGGGCGAGCAGGGACTGGATGCGGCTGTCGACCGCGGCCAGATCGACCGTCGGTGCCGCGGCGGCGGGTCCGGGCTCGCCCCGGCTCTGGGCCGTGACGACGGTGGCGAGCGCTGCTTTCAGCGCCTCGACATCCCGGGTCAGCGGCGCCAGGTCGATGGATGTGCCTGCCGCCGCGGCGCCGGCCGCCGAATCGGCCGGGCGGCCCTCGACCGCGGCGAGGCGGGTTTCCAGGGCGGCGCGGGCGGTGTCGACGGCCTCGACGCGACGGGCCAGCGGCGCCAGGTCCGGCGCCGGCTGAATCCGCGCGGAGGTCTCGCGGACGGCCCGGTCGAGATCGGCGACGCGACGTTCCAGGCTGGCGACGGCCGCGCGATCGGCACCGGGCAACAGGCCGGCGAGCGATCCGGCATAACCGAGGCCGCCGGTGACAAGCGCGCCGATCAGGCCGGCGGCGGCCAATCGCCCGAAGCCGGACTGGGCTTGCGGCGGAACGGGTTCCGGTCGAGAGGCGACGGGCGGCGGCTCGGGAATGGCCTTCGGCGAGGCTTCGGGACTTGGCTCCGGCGCCGGCTCCGAGGGGGGCTCGGCATGCTGGCCGACACGGGCTTCGGCCGGCATTGCCGTCGGCCCGGCCGGTGTTTCGGTTCGAGCCGCAGCGGGCGCGTCGACAACGGCTTCGGTGACCGGTTCAGGCACCGCGGCAGCCTCGGTGGTCTCGACCGGCGCAGCATTCGCCGCGGTTTCAGCCACATCAGCCGATGCTGTCCCGGGCGGCGTGACCTCGGTCGCCTCCAAGGTGATCACCGGCGCCCTGCCGCGGCGCTTCAGCTTGGCGTCGTTATCCGGGCGCTCGTCATTGGCCATGCGTCGCGTCTCCGTGTCCACCGCATGAGATGAAGGTCTATCCCCAGGGCCCAGCACCCGCAACCGAATCAGTGCCGGAGGAGGTCGAGCAGCGCGGCTTCATCCGGTCGTGCGGCGACCCGGATATCGGCATATCCGGACCGGCGGAGCGGCCCTGCCACGGCTTCCGACAGGCAAAGATGCACCAGGCCGCCCGCCTTGGCCTGCAAGCCGGCCGTGGCGACGAGCCGCACGAAGGTTGCGGCCGAGCGCGGCGAATAGTGCAGCGCCGCGCCCGGACCTGCGGCGTCCAAGGCTTCGACCAGGATGGCGGGGAGGGCCGGTGCCGGGATCATGCGATAGAGCGCGTGCTCGACGACATGAAGGCCGGCCCCGGAGACGAGGCCGGCGAGGTCGCCGGCGCGCTCCTCGCCGCCGAGACTCAGGATCGAGGCGCCGGGGGCAAGACCGGCCGCGACGATCAGCCGGCCGAGCGCCCGGACGTCGCCCGCCGCCGAGCGGACGTCGTGGAAACCAGCGTCGCGCATGGCGGCGGCCGTCCGATCGCCGACCGAAAAGACCGGCAGCCCGGCCCAGGCCGCGCGATGCTCCGGCCCGATCAGGGCGGCGGTGCGCGGACTGGTCACGGCCAGTGCCGCGATCCCGCCGGGCGGGATTTCGCCGGCCGCGGCTTGCATGCCGAGCGCCTCGACCAGGAGCAGGGGGGCGACGACGGGATGGTGACCGCGCCGCGCCAGCTCTTCGGCCGTGCGCGCGGCGTCCGGCGCCGGCCGCGTCACCAGGACACGCATCATGGGCTCGCGAAGAATCCGGCCGGCGCGCGCGCCTTCAGTTCGGCGCCCGCGTCGCGGCCGAGCGTTTCCGCCTCGGCGGTCGTGCCGTGCCGGTGGGTGCGGAAGCTCTCGCCGCCATCCGGACGCAGGATCTCGCCGTCGAAATGCAAGGCGCCGGCGCGCACCACCGCAAGACCGGCGATCGGTGTCCGGCAGGAACCGTCGAGGACGGCGAGGAAAGCGCGCTCGCAGCGCAGTGCGATTTCGGTCGCGGCGTCGTTGAGCGGCGCGATCAGGTCACGGGTCCGGGTGTCGTCGAGCCGCGTCTCGATGCCGATGGCGCCCTGGCCGACCGCCGGCAGGAACCGGTCGGCGTCGATGATCTCGGTTGCCGCCGCGGCAAGGCCCAGGCGCTTCAGCCCGGCCAAGGCCAGGAGCGTGCCGGCGACCTCGCCGCGGCGGACCTTGTCGAGCCGGGTCGGTACATTGCCGCGGAACAGCACGGCCGAAAGGTCGGGCCGCTCCCGCCGGATCTGGGCCTGACGGCGCAACGATGCCGAGCCGATGACCGCGCCCTGCGGCAAATCGACCAGCTTCGCCACGGCATGGCCGATAAAGGCGTCGCGGACGTCCTCGCGCGCCAGGAAGGCGGTCAGCCCGAGGCCGGCGGGCAATTGCGTCGGCATGTCCTTGGAGGAATGCACGGCAAGATCAATGGCGCCCGATGCCAGGGCCTCTTCGATCTCCTTGGTGAACAAGCCTTTGCCGCCGGCCTCCGACAGCGGCCGGTCCTGGATCATGTCGCCGCTGGTCTTGATGATCTCGACGTCGATCTCCGTCTCGGCGACGCCATGGGCGCGCGCCAGCAGCGTCCGGACTTCGTGGGCCTGGGCGAGCGCGAGGGCCGAGCCGCGCGTGCCGATGCGAAGGAAGGGCGATTGCACCATATCGAGGTCCGATGTTAGGCCGTGGGCCGGGAGCGGATCATAGCGACCGATCCCGCGAAACGGAAAACTCCGTAGCCGCAAAGCGAAGACGATCCAAATGCTTGTTCTCGGCATCGAAACGACCTGCGACGAAACGGCGGCCGCCGTGGTGCGCGTCGATGCGGCCGGCAAGGGCGAAATCCTGTCCAATGTGGTGCGGTCGCAAATCGACGAGCACGCGCCTTATGGCGGCGTCGTGCCGGAAATCGCCGCGCGGGCCCATGTCGACATTGTCGACCTGGTCGTCGGCCAGGCGCTCCGGCAGGCCGATATCGGTGTCGACGACCTCGATGCGGTGGCCGCCGCCGGCGGCCCCGGCCTGGTCGGCGGCGTGCTGGTCGGGTTGACCACCGCCAAGGCCATCGCCCTGGTCGCCGGCAAGCCGCTGATCGCGGTCAATCACCTGGAGGCCCATGCGCTGACGGCGCGGCTGACCGATCAGGTGGCCTTTCCCTATTTGCTGTTTCTGGCGTCCGGCGGCCACACCCAGTTGCTCGCGGTGACCGGTGTCGGGTCCTATACCAAGCTCGGAACGACCATTGACGATGCCATCGGCGAGGCCTTCGACAAGGTGGCGAAGCTCCTGGACCTGCCCTATCCGGGGGGGCCGGAGGTGGAAAAACGGGCCCAGGATGGCGATTCCAAACGATTTGCCTTCCCGCGGCCGCTGACCGGCCGCCCCACCCCGGATTTTTCGCTGTCCGGGCTGAAGACGGCGGTCCGCCAGGAGGCCGAACGCCTCGCCGGCCGCGAAGCCGGGCTGTCGGCGCGCGATATCGCCGACCTCTGCGCCTCGTTCCAGATGGCGGTGGCCGATATGGTGGCCGATCGCTGCCGGGTCGCGATCAAGCTGTTCCGGGCCCGTTTCGGCGAGCCCTCGGCCCTGGTGGTGGCGGGCGGTGTCGGCGCCAACCAGACCTTGAAACGGGTGCTCGGCGCGACCGCCGAATCGGTCGGGCTCAGGCTGGTGGTGCCGCCGCCCCGGCTCTGCACCGACAATGGCGCGATGATCGCCTGGGCCGGGGCCGAGCGCTTGGCGCTCGGGCTGACCGATCCGCTCGACATCGCGCCGCGCGCCCGCTGGCCCCTGGACGCCGAGGCGGCTACGGTCGGATCGGGCCGACTGGGAGCCAAGGCATGACATCGCACGCGATTCCGTCCGTCGCCGTTCTCGGCGCGGGCGCCTGGGGGACCGCGCTCGCCAATGCCGCGGCGCGGGCCGGCCGGACCACCATCATCTGGGCCCGGGAACCGGCGATATCGGCCGAAATCAACGAACGGCGCACCAACGAGACCCGTCTGCCCGGCGCCCGCATCCAGGATCGCGTGCGCGCAACCGCCTCGCTCGCCGAAGCCGCCCGCGCGGACATGGTTCTGGCGGTGGTGCCGGCCCAGTCGCTGCGCGCCGTCTCGGAAGTGGTCGAGACCGTCATTCGCCCCGGCACGCCGCTGATCGTCTGTTCCAAAGGCATCGAGCGCGGCACCGGCCGGTTCATGACCGAGGTGGTCGAGGACGCCGCGCCGAGCGCGGTGCCGGCGATCCTGTCCGGCCCGAGCTTCGCCTCCGACGTGGAAAAGGGCCTGCCGACCGCGGTGACGGTGGCGGCCAAGGACGAGGCGCTCGCCAAACGCATTGCCGATACGCTGGGATCGCCGTCGTTCCGGCTCTATCACACGACCGATGTCAGGGGCGTCGAGATCGGCGGCGCGGCGAAGAACGTGCTGGCGATCGCCGCCGGCATCGTCGCGGGCCGCCGGCTCGGGGCCAGTGCCGCGGCCGCGATCACGGCCAGGGGCTTTGCCGAGCTGAGCCGTTTCGGCCGTGCCTTCGGGGCCAGGCCGGAAACCCTGATGGGCCTGTCCGGCCTCGGCGATCTGATCCTGACCTGTTCGGGCCCGCAATCGCGCAATTTCGCGCTTGGTTTCGCGCTCGGCGAGGGCAAGGGGCTCGACCTGATCACCGGCCGCGGGGCGCTTGCCGAAGGCGCGCTGACGGCCGAGATATTGGTGGAGACGGCAAGGGCGCGCAGCATCGACATGCCGATCGCCGAGGCGATCGATGCGGTGCTGGGCGGTTTGATCGATGTGAACCAGGCGATCGCGCAACTGATGGCCCGGCCCCAGAGAGCGGAGTGAGGCATGACCAACTTCTTCGATAAACTGGCGCGCGGCGTCGAAGCGGCCCAGAAGGCGATGGGTGCCGACCTGGTGGCGGAGACCCACCCGTTCGACCTGAGCCATTCGGTGGTGTTTCCGGTCGCCAAGCTGATGAAGCGGCGCGGCAATGGCGAGCCGATCGTGGTGATCGAACTGTCCGACGGCAAGACCACCATGACCCTGGCCGAATTCGACCGCTTCGTCACCGAACTGGACGCATTTCGCAAATTGATCCCGGTCGCGGGGCAGAAGAGCCAGGGTGAGGGCTGACGTGGCGCATTGGTTGTATAAATCCGAACCGTTCAAGTGGTCGTGGGACGCCCAGGTGGCGGCCGGAGCGAAGGGCACCTTCTGGGACGGGGTGCGCAATCACACCGCCAAGCTCAACCTGATGAAGATGAAGGCCGGCGATCGCGGCTTCTTCTACCATTCCAACGAGGGCAAGGAGATCGTCGGGGTGGTCGAGGTGATCCGCGAATCCTATCCCGATCCGGGGATTCAGCCGGGCGAGCCCTGGGTGGTCGTCGACATCAAGGCGGTGATGCCGCTGAAGACGCCGGTGTCGCTCGCCACCATCAAGGGCGAGCCGCGGCTGTCCGAGATGGCGCTGATGAAATATTCCAGGCTCTCGGTGCAGCCGGTCACCGAGGCCGAATGGGACCTGATCTGCGTCATGGGCGGGATCGACCCGAAACAGGCGGCCGGCAAGTCCTGAGGCGCGATCGCCGGGCGGAGGCCTTGGCCGCCGCCCGGATCAGAGGCTTCGATAGACCTCGGTCTCGAAAGCCTTGAACAGAGCGATGACCTTCGGATCGAAGAACGGCACGACCTGGGCCAGCAGAATGCCGGCAATGCCGTTCTCGCGGTCGATCCAGTAGAGCGTATTGGCGAAACCGCCCCAGGCGAGCGAGCCGGCGGGCCGGCCTTCCGGCGAGGTTTCGCGGTTGATCAGGAAGCCAAGGCCCCAGCCCTGGCTCATGCCGGGCCAGAAATTGGCGTCACGAATACCGGTCGGCGAACCGAGTTTCATCGACGGCATGGCGAGGTGGGGGATCTGGTCGACGGCCATGGCGGCGACGGTTTCGGCCTTGAGGATGCGCCGGCCGTTGCCGAGCCCGTCGTTGAGCAGCATGGTCAGGAAGGTCAGATAGTCGCCGGCGGTCGAATAGAGCCCGCCGCCGCCACCGAAAAACTCCGGCTGCTGCAGCACGACCATGTCGGTCGCGACCAGGGAAGCGTCCTCCTTGATGGCGTGCACCGTGGCGCGGCGCGCGTGCTGGTCCGGGCCCAGGACGAAGCCGGTGTCGGTCATCCCGAGGGGCTCGAGGATGTGTCCGGCGAAATAGGCCTCCAGGTCCTGGCCGCTGATCGCCTCGACGATCTGGCCGGCCCAGTCGGTGCTGATGCCATAGCAAAAGGCTTCGCCGGGATCGAACAGCAGCGGGATCGCGAGCGAGATCTTCTTGCCGCTGGTGGTCGACGGCGTGCCGGTCGCCTTGAGATATTGCCGGAGGAGGGGGCTGGCGAAGTCATAGCCGTAACCCGCGGTGTGGGTGAGCAGATGACGTGTCGTCACCGGCCGTTTCGGCGCGCGCAGCTTCGGCGCGGCCGCCGCGTCGAACCCCTCGAGCACCCTGACCTCGCCAATGCCCGCGACGTAGCGGCTCGCCGGCTGGTCGAGGTCGAGCCGGCCCTGTTCGACCAGCTGCATCACGGCAACCGTGGTGATCGCCTTGGTCATCGAGGCGATCCAGACGACGGTATCCGGCGTCATCGGGGCCGGCTTGCCGATGTCGCGTCGCCCGAAGGCGCCCTGATAAAGCGTGCCCTGCTTCGAGCCGACGACGGCGACGACCCCGGGCATGTCGCCACGATCGATCGATTCCTTGAAAATGCGGTCCAGGCCAGCCAGCTTGCTCACACCATCCCCCAATGCGCCGGCTCCGGAGCGGCGCCGACCGGAACCATGGTCAGCCGCCCCGGGCAGGTCAATCGGTTGCGGGATCCGCCGATCGGCTATGCGGCCTGCCGATAGACCTCGCCTTCAAACGCGCGGAACAGCTTGATCGCCTCGACATCGAAGAAGGGCAGGATCTGGGTCAGGAAGATGCCGGTGACCTTGGTCTTCGGGTCGATCCAGTAGAAGGTATTGGCAAGGCCCGCCCAGGCCAGCGAACCGGCGGGCCGGCCCTCGGGCGAGCGGTCGCGGTTGATCAGGAAGCTCAAGCCCCAGCCCTGGCTGACCTCGGGGAAGAAATTGGCGTCATTGGTCACCGGCGGCATGGCCGTCGCCAGGGTGCCGATATTGATGGCCGGGATCTGGTCCCTGGACATTTCGGCGATGGTTTCGGCTTTCAACACGCGGTTGCCGTTGCCCGTGCCGCCATTGAGAACCATGCGGGTGAAGGCGAGGTAGTCGCGGGCGGTCGAATAAAGCCCGCCGCCGCCCATGAAGAATTCCGGCTCCTGCGGGATCATCATCTCGGTGGCCACCAGCCCGTCGGGCGTGCGGGCGTGGATCGGAGCGTGCCTGGCCAGCTGGGCGGCGCCCATCCTGAACATGGTGTCGCTCATGCCGAGCGGAGCGAACAGGTTGTCGGCGAAATAGGCTTCCAGGCGCTGGCCGGACACGGCCTCGACCATCTTGCCGGCCCAGTCGATCGAAATGCCATATTCGAAGACCTCGCCGGGATCGGCGACCAGCGGGGTGGTGAGCGCCGCGTTCTGGCAGCCGGTCACGCTGGGCGTGCCGGTTGCCGCCATGTAGCGGCCGATCTCCGGGTTCCACATGTCGTAGCTGTAGCCGGCGGTATGGGTCAGCAGGTCGCGCAGCGTGATCGCCCGTCTCGGCGCGCGCAGGCGCGGCTTGCCGTCGGCGTCGAAGCCGTCGAGCACCTGGGCCCGGCCGATCTCGGCGACGTGGCGGGCGGCGGGCTCATCGAGGTCGATCCGGCCCTGTTCGACCAGCTGCATCGCCGCGGCACCGGTCACCGCCTTGGTCATCGAGGCGATCCAGACCACGGTGTCGATGGTCATGGCCTGCGGCTTGCCGATGTCGCGCTTGCCGAAGGCGCCCTCGTAGAGGGTGCCGTCGGGGCCTCCGACCAGGCCGATCACGCCCGGCACCTCGCCGCGTTCGGCCGCGCCGCGCAGAATCCCGTCCAATGCCGCGAATGCCGTCATCGTCTTCCTCCCTGTGGCGCTCGGCCTTGTTGTTGGGAGAAAATCTAGGGTACGGGCCGTCGGGGTCAATTCGATCGCAAGGCTGGCCTGCGTGTAAAGACGCTAAGCCGAAAGGCGAACGACCAAAGTGTGACGCCCGCTCTCTTGAGCCGCGGGCCGCCGCCGACGTATTGTCCGCGCGGAACGGAGAGGCGATCCGCATTCCAAGATCGCCCACGAGGAAACCATGCCTGCCGCAACAGCGCGTCGACGGACGCAGCCTGCGGCTGCCATCGAGGAAGGGATACCTGATGTCGGCGGAAAAGCTCTATCCGGTCAGCGCTGATTGGGCCGCGCGGGCCTATGTCGACAACGCCAAATACCAGGCGATGTACGAGGCGTCGATGAAGGCGCCCGAAGCCTTCTGGGGCGAGCACGGCAAGCGGATCGAGTGGTTCAAGCCCTATACCAAGGTCAAGAACACCTCGTTTGCGCCCGACAACGTCTCGATCAAGTGGTTCGAGGACGGTACCACCAACGTCTCGCACAACTGCGTCGACCGGCACCTGGCCACCCGCGGCGACCAGGTCGCGATCATCTGGGAGGGCGACGACCCGAAGGACGACGCGCGCATCACCTATCGCGAGCTGCATCGCCACGTGATGAAATGGGCGAATGTGCTGAAGTCGCAGGGCGTCAAGAAGGGTGACCGGGTCACGCTCTACCTGCCGATGGTGCCGGAAGCGGCCTATGCGATGCTCGCCTGCACCCGGATCGGCGCGGTCCATTCCATCGTCTTCGGCGGCTTCTCGCCCGACAGCCTCGCCGGCCGGATCGAGGACGCGTCGACCAGCGTGGTGATCACCGCCGACGAAGGCCTGCGCGGCGGCCGCAAGGTGCCGCTCAAGGTCAATGTCGACGCCGCCTGCGACAAGGCGCCGGGCGTGGTCAGAAGCGTCATCGTGGTGAAGCGCACCGGCAGCGCGGTGGCCATGACCGAGGGCCGCGATCACTATTTCGACGACCTGGCGGCCAAGGTGCCGGACGAATGCCCGGCCGAGGAGATGAGCGCGGAGGATCCGCTGTTCATCCTCTATACCTCGGGCTCGACCGGCAAGCCGAAGGGCGTGCTGCACACCACCGGCGGCTACCTCGTCTATGCCGCGATGACCCACCAATATGTCTTCGACTACAAGGACGGCGACATCTACTGGTGCACGGCGGATGTCGGCTGGGTCACCGGCCACAGCTATATCGTCTACGGTCCGCTCGCCAACGGCGCGACCACGCTGATGTTCGAGGGCATCCCGACCTATCCGTCGATCTCCCGGTTCTGGGATGTGGTCGACAAGCACAAGGTCAACACGTTCTACACCGCGCCGACCGCCATCCGGTCGCTGATGGGCGCCGGCGAGGATCCGGTGAAGCGGACCCAGCGGACCTCGCTGCGGCTGCTCGGTTCGGTCGGCGAGCCGATCAATCCGGAAGCCTGGGAATGGTATTATCGGGTGGTCGGCGAAAGCCGCTGCCCGATCGTCGACACCTGGTGGCAGACCGAGACCGGCGGCATCCTGATCACGCCGCTGCCCGGCGCGACCAACCTGAAGCCGGGCTCGGCGACCCGGCCGTTCTTCGGCGTCAAGCCGGAGATCGTCGATGCCGACGGCAAGGTCCTCGACGGCGCGGCCGAAGGCAATCTGGTGATCGCCGATTCGTGGCCGGGACAGATGCGCACCGTCTTCGGCGACCACGAGCGCTTCGTGCAGACCTATTTCTCGACCTACAAGAACAAATATTTCACCGGCGACGGCTGCCGGCGCGACGCCGACGGCTATTACTGGATCACCGGCCGCGTCGACGACGTCATCAATGTCTCGGGCCACCGCATGGGGACGGCCGAGGTCGAGAGCGCGCTGGTGGCGCATGCCAAGGTGTCGGAAGCCGCGGTCGTCGGTTATCCTCACGACATCAAGGGGCAGGGCATCTATGCCTATGTCACCCTGATGACGGGCGAGGAGCCGAGCGAGGCGCTGCGCAAGGAGCTGGTCTCATGGGTGCGCAAGGAGATCGGTCCGATCGCTTCGCCCGACCTGCTCCAGTTCGCGCCGGGCCTGCCGAAGACCCGCTCCGGCAAGATCATGCGCCGCATCCTGCGCAAGATCGCCGAGGACGAATTCGGCGCGCTGGGCGATACCTCGACGCTCGCCGATCCGGCGGTGGTCGACGATCTCATCAACAACCGGCAGAACCGGAAGGGCGCCTGAGACGCATGGCGGGCCAGCGCCTCGCGCTTGCCTTGACGATCAGCCTCGCGGCGGCCCTTCCGGCCGCCGCTTGCATTTCGGATACCGGTTTCGACGTGCCAGGCCTGCGCGCCGACACGCCGCTGGTGCTGGCCGCCCCGGATGGCCGGCGATTCCGGCTGGTGGCGCTGTCGGGCGAATCAGTTGTCGCGGCCGAGGGGCCGATGCGGGTCGTGTCGCTCGGCGTCACCGATCGCCATGGCCGGGTCCCGGCCCAGGTTTTCGGCCCGGCGGGCCCGATCGAGGTGGCACTGCTGCGCGAGGGCCGGGCCCGCCTGACCCCGACGCGCCTGGTTCCGCGCGACTGCTGGCGGCTGTTCGAGCGGGCCGAAACCGAGGCCATTCGCGCCAGGCGTGGCCTTTGGGCCGGTGAGGGCGCCCCCATCGGGGCAGCCGATGCCGAGGCTCTGGCCCGGGCGGAGGGCCGCTTCGCCATTGCCGAAGGCCGGGTCCGCAGTGCCCGAACCCAGGGCCGGATCACCTATATCAACTTCGGAGCGCCCAATTCCGGGGCGCTCACGGTAACCATCTCGGATCGTGACATGGCCGCTTTCCGCGACAACGGGCTTGAACCTGCCGCAATCCGTGGGCACATGCTGCGCGTGCGCGGGATCGTGACGATCCGGCGCGGCCCCTCTATCGCGGCGGCGATACCGGAGGCCATCACCATCGCGGAGCCGCCTTCCGGCGGTGCTAGGTAGCGGCGGACCGTGACTCGGTTCGGACGAGTACAGGAGCATTTGCGCCGGGCGGCTTACCCGGCGACGCTGGTGCTCGCCCTTTTGCTGGCGGGTTGCGCGACCACGCCCGATCCCTCCGCCAATGTGCCGGTGCCGGTGCCGGCACCGACCGAAGCCCGCCTGCCACCGCTGACGACACGCGATCATTCGCGCATTCTGGCGGCCTTCGGCGGCGAATATGACGCCAGCGCGATCGAGCGTCTGGCCAGCGAAATTCTCGATCGGCTGGGCGCGGCCTCCGATCGTCCGGACCAGCGCTATCGCCTGACCGTGCTCAATTCGCCCTCGGTCAACGCTTTCGCGCTGCCCTCGGGCCATCTCTACATCACCCGGGGCATGCTCGGGCTGATCAACGATGTCAGCGAATTCGCCGCCGTTCTCGGCCATGAAATGGCGCATGTCTCGGCGCGCCATGCCAATCAGCGCGAGGACCAGGTGCGGACCAGCGAGCTGGTCGCGGTGATGCGCGCGCGCCTGCTGAACGACCTCGCCGGTGCCGAACAGCGCCGCGAAGCCGCGCGGGTGTCGCTTGCGAGCTTCTCGCGCGGCCAGGAGCTCGAGGCCGATGCGATCGGCGTCAAGCTCTTGGCCAAGGCGGGTTTCGACCCCTATGGCGCCTCGCGCTTCCTGCAATCGATGGAGCGCAATGCCGCCATGCGCAGCCAGGCCCAGGCGGCAAGCGGCGGACCGGACTTCCTCGCCTCCCATCCCTCGACGCCCGAGCGGATCCGCCAGGCCATCCTGGTGGCGCGGCAATATTCCGGGCCGGATGGCGTGCCGCGCGACAAGGAACGTTATCTGCGCGCCCTCGAAGGGCTGACCTATGGCGAGGATCCGCGGCAGGGCTTTGTGCGCGGCCGCAGCTTCATCCACCCGCGCCTCGGTTTCACGGTGACCGCGCCGGAGGGCTTCACGCTGGAGAATTCGCGCTCGGCGGTGACCGGCCTCGGCCCGAACGACATGGCGATCCGGCTCGACGTGGTGCGGGTGCCGGCGAACCAGACATTGCAGAGCTATCTGGCCTCGGGCTGGATCGACGGCCTGACGGAGAGCTCGGTCGAAGCGGTGACGGTCAACGGCTTCCAGGCGGCGACCGCGCTCGCCCGCGGGCCGGACTGGTCGTTCCGCATCTTCGTCGTGCGTTTCGGCGGCGAGGTCTACCGCCTGATCTATGCCGCGCGCGATCTCAATGCCGAGGTCGACCAGATGTTCCGCAGCTCGATGGAGAGTTTCCGCCGCCTGACGCCGGCGGAAGCGGCGGTGCGCCAGGTGCGGATCCGCATGGTCCGGGCCGGCGAGGGCGATACGGTCGACAGCTTCTTGTCGCGCATGCAGGTCGCCGATCGCGCCGAGGAGCGTTTCCGCGTGCTGAACGGGCTCGGCCCGGGCGAACAGCCGCGCGGCGGTGAACTGGTCAAGATCATTCAGGAATGATCGAAGCGTTGCCGGGCACTGTCGCGAGCCGTCAGCGAATCACCATCACGGCGTCGCGGGCAAGCCGCGGCAGGATCTTGCCAAAGGCCTCGCGCCGGATCGCCACGCAGCCGGCGGTCGGGGTGAAACCGTCGCGCGCGCCGTGCCAGAAGATGGCGCTGCCGCGGTGACGGCGCACCGGGCGGTCGTTCCAGCCGAGTTCGACAATGACGTCATAGAGATGGTCCGCGCGGGTCAGGCACTCCTCGGCGGTTCCGGGGGGACGGCGGATCAGCCGGTTGTAGCGGCGATCACCGGCGTCGTCGCACCAGGCGTCATCGGGGCGAATCGGCCGGGCCGGCTGCAGGCTGCCGGGTTTGGCCAGCCGGTCGCGGCGGTAGAACAGCCGCCGCAACGGCAGGACGGCGCGCGGTGTCGCACCGTCGCCTTCGCGCTTGGCGTTGCGAATGCCGGAGCGGCCGAGCGCGCAGGGGAAGGCGGCGAGCCCGACATGCACCACGCCGCGGGCCGGCCGGCCCGGCAGAGCGTGGACAAAAATACGGCTAACCAGGCGTTTCGCCATTATATCGACATCCAGATCGCTAGGAGGCGTGTATGGGTTTGTAACCTCCACCTGCGTTTGCGCGTAATGCTGTTCTGTGTCCTAGTCAAAGTGCCGCAACCACGGCCGCCCCTTCCCTTTTTCGGGTGATTCGATGAGCCAAGTGCGAAAGATTCTGCTTTGCGACGACGATGCCGACATGCGCGAGGCGCTGGCGGAACAACTGGCGCTCCACGAGGAGTTCGAGACGATCACGGCTGATTCGGCCGCCAAGGCTATCCAGGCGACCAAGGGCGAGCACCTGGACCTCCTGATCATGGATGTCGGGCTGCCCGACATGGATGGTCGCGAGGCTGTCAAGATCATGCGCAAGGGCGGCTTCAAGAGCCCGGTGATCATGCTGACCGGCCACGATACCGATTCGGACACCATCCTCGGGCTCGAGGCGGGCGCCAACGACTATGTCGTCAAGCCGTTCCGGTTCGCCGTGCTGCTGGCCCGCATCCGCGCCCAGCTGCGCCAGCACGAAGCCAGCGAAGACGCGGTTTTTCAGATCGGGCTCTATAGCTTTCGCCCGTCGTCCAAGCTGTTGATCACCGAGAAGAACAGCAAGATCCGGCTGACCGAAAAGGAAACCGCGATCCTGCGCTATCTCTATCGGCAGGGACTGAAGCCAGTCTCCCGTGAGGTCCTGCTCTCCGAAGTCTGGGGCTACAACTCGGGCGTCACCACCCATACGCTCGAAACCCATATCTATCGGCTGCGGCAGAAGATCGAGAAAGATCCAGCCAACGCCGCATTGCTGGTCACCGAAGCCGGCGGGTACAAGCTCGTCCCTTGAGGGGCAAAACGGCATTCGATGGCTCTCGACGATGATATCGCCCTGCTCGCGCGCGTTCCGCTCTTCGCTTCCCTTGGCCAGGAGCCCTTGCGGCTGCTCGCCTTTTCAGCGGAGACGCGGTTCCTGCGCGGCGGTGACACCCTGTTCCGCGAAGGCCAGGCCGCCGATGCCGGCTTTGTCGTGGTCGAGGGCGGATTTCTCCTGACCAGTTCGAGCGGCATCGCCGAGCGCAATGTCGGTCCGGGAGCGCTGCTCGGCGAAATAGCCCTGATCGTCGAGACGCTCAGGCCGGCAACCGCCACCGCGCGGGAGCCGTCGACGGCCATGCGGGTTCCGCGCAGCCTGTTCCGGCGGATCCTGACCGAATTTCCGCAGGCCGCGCGACGGGTTCACGGCGAATTTCGCGAGAAGATGCGGGCGACCACCGCCGAGCTCAACCGTATCGGCGGCATTTTCGCCTCGATCGACAATCGCTGAGCGCACACGCGGGCCGGCGCTTGCTGGCCGTGCTTGACGAAGCGTCAACGGCCGACCAATGTCCCGGGTCTGAGCCCCATCCCCGTCGAGTTTGGATCCAAGGGTCCAATGCTGCGGCCGCCAGGCGGCGATGCCTGCCGCCGGCGCACCGGAGAATGAGCCATGGTCCAGTCCGGTGGACGGAACAGCCCCGCCCCGCAAAGCCGTTCGGAGATGTCCCGACGCTTCACCGGGCTCTTGATCCTGTGCGGCCTGCCGCTGCTGCTGCTGGTGCTCTATCTCGGCTGGTCGACCTATGGCCGGGCCGAAATCACCGCCCAGGCCCGCGAGCACGTGGTCGAGCATGTCACGCTGGTCACCGGCATCGTCGCGACGTTCACGGTGCTGGCGGTGCTGATCTGGCGGCAGTTCGTGGCACCCGCCGTGGCGCTTGCCCGTTATGGCATCGAGGCCGCCAAGGGCGGCGGTCAACTGCCGGCGCCACAGGTGCCGGCGCCCTGGGCGCCGCTGCGCCAGCAGGTCGAAGCGGCGGTCGGCGAACGCACCGCGCAGATCCACCAGCTGCGCGCCATGATCGACGGCATCCCGCTGCGCACCGTCTATGTCGATCACAACCTGGTCTATCGCGACGCCAACAAGGAATTCCTCGAATTCCTCGGCAAGACCTCGTCCGAGGTGATCGGCCACACGGTCGGCGAGGTGCTCGGCCCCAACGTCGTCGCGCAATACCAGGCCATGGGCGACCGGGTGCGCTCCGGCGAGACCATGCGCTGGGAAGGCTGGATCGATTTCATCGAGAAGGGCGGGCGCTACCTGCAGGTCTCGCTGATCCCCTACGTGCCGGTCGGTGAAACCGAGGTCGGGTTCCTGACCTTCACCCGGGATCTGACCGAACTGAAACTCGGCGAACAGGAGCTGGCACGCAACATCGATGCGCTCGCCCGCAGCGAAGCCCTGAACAAGGCGGTGGTGCAATCGTCGCTCGACGCCATCATCGTCGCCGACGAGGATTGGCGGGTCATCGAGTTCAATCCGGCGGCGGAGGCGATGTTCGGCTTCAGCCGGGCCGAGGCGATCGGCCAGATGTCGTGGGACCTGGTGGTCCCCACCGCCCAGCGCGCCCTGCAGATCGGCACGATGGAGCGCTACAAGGCCAAGGCCGATGTCGGCAGCCTGGCGCGCCGTTTCGAGACCGAGGGGCAGCGCAAGGACGGCTCGATCATCCCGGTCGAATATTCGGTCAACACCGTGCGTTTCGCCGATCACCGGCTGTTCATGGCCCATGTGCGCGACCTCACCGAAGCCCAGCACATGGCCAATGAGGCGCAGGCCAGCCGCGAGCGGCTGCATCAGGTCGAGAAATTGTCGGCCATGGGCTCGCTTCTGGCCGGCGTCGCCCACGAGCTGAACAATCCGCTGGCCATCGTCATCGCCCAATCCTCTCTGCTGGTGGCGAAAGCCGGCACCGACGAGGTCAAGCGCCGGGGCGAACGCATCCATGCGGCGGCGGAGCGCTGCGGGCGCATCGTCAAGAGTTTCCTCGCCATGGCGCGGCAGAAGCCGCCGCAGCGCGAGGCCGTCGATATCAATAGCGTCGTCTCCGGCTCGCTCGACATGGTGGCCTATGGGTTGCGGAGTTCGGACATCGCGGTCGAAACCAGGATCGATCCCGGCCTGCCGGCGATCACGGGCGACCGGGATCTGCTGTCCCAGGTGATCGCCAACCTGATCATCAACGCCCAGCAGGCACTGATGGACCGTCCGGCACCGCGGCTGATCCGGGTCGAAACCGGACTTTCCGGCGATCGTGTCACGGTGGCGGTCAGCGACAACGGACCGGGCGTGCCGGAGGATCTCGTCCGGCGTGTCTTCGACCCCTATTTCACCACCAAGCCGGCGGGGGTGGGCACCGGCATCGGCCTGTCGATCTGCCGCAATGTGGTCGAGGCCCATGGCGGCACGATCGCGCTGACCAACCGGCCGGAAGGCGGCGCCCGTTTCGACATCAGCCTGCCGCGCAGCGATCGGACGACGGTTGCGCCGGCAGCCGAGGACCAGACCGCCGGGCGGGCCGGGCTGGCGGTGTTGATCGTCGACGACGAGGCCGACGTGGCACGCAGCCTCGCCGAAATCATCGAGGGGCTCGGCCATCGCCCGAGCGTCGTCGATCGCTCCATCCTGGCGCTGGAGCAGATCGATCGGACGGCGTTCGACGTGGTCTTCGCCGACCTGCGCATGCCCGGGCTCGATGGCATCGATTTCCGCGACCGCATCCACGACAAGGATCCCAAGCTCGCCGAGCGGACCATCATCGTCACCGGCGACACGGTGGCCGGGCCGGACCGGCTGGCGCGTGCCCGGGGCAGCGAGGTCGTGGTTCTGGAAAAGCCCTTCACCCTCGACGACGTCAGGTTGGTGCTGGCCAAGGTCGCGACCAACGGACTGGCGGCCCGGCTCAAGGCCTGAGCGCTATTCGGCGGCCTGAAGATGGCCCTTGCCGGCGCCGGCTTCGATCATGACATCGGCGATGGTGCCGTAGGCGAGCGCCCAGGCACTCTCGGCGGCGGCGTCGAAGACCTCGCCGAGCGTTTCGGCGAGTGCCGCGAGCAACGCCTCGCCGACGGTATTGTAGTGGTCGGGCTCGACGCCGTAGCCGACATGCCGGAGGCCAAGGATGCGCACGTCGTCCAGGACGGCGCCGAGGTCGTCGAGCGACAGGATCACATGGGCCAGGGCCTGGACCAGCTTGGCGCGCTGCGGCTTCATATCGGCCGGAAACAGCGGCCGGAGTGTCGGATCGGTGACGAACAGGGCCTCGTAGAACGCCGCGGCGAACAGGTCCTTGCGCGCCGCGACGATGCCGAACTGCGAACGGATGAGGGCGATCTGCTGGGGGGTCATGGAACCGTCCGGGGGCAAGGGTGCGTTTTCATGCCGCCAGTCTGGATGTGGCGTCCTTCATGCCGGTGCCGGACGGGTCTTGCCGCTGTTTCGATTATTTCCGGCTTGCCCGCGGGGTGACGACCCAACCACGCCGCTGAAACATAAGCGCCGCCGACACGACATCGTCCGATGCGCCGGGCCGGCGCAAGCTGCCCTGGTCGACGGGGCGGGAATTGGCCGATGGCGCTGAAGCGCGCAGACGAAATCAACGGGCGAAGATGGGCCGGCCCATGCTCACAGGGGTTCGTGCGCCTCGGGCGTCACCACCTGGCTGCCACCGCCGTGGCTCGGCAGGTCGAAGACGTAACCATGGCCGCGCACGGTGCGGATTGCATCGGTATCGAGCTTGCGCCGGAGCCGCGCGATCCGGGAATCGATGGCGCGGTCGAAAGCCTCCTCGTCTTCGGCCGGCGCGCGTTCCATGATCTCCTCGCGCGTCAGCACCTTGCCGGGGCTGTCGGCGAAAGCGCGGATCAGCGCGACTTCGCCGGCGGACAGCCGCTCGGTCGAACCGTCCGCCTTCAGGACGCGCGCCGCGACGAGGTCGACGGAAGCGGTCTCGAACACCACCAGATTGCGCCGCCGCCCCAGGCGGCGCTGCAGGATGCCGGCGACGCGGGCCGCCAGCTCGCGCAGTTCGACCGGTTTTTGAACATAGTCGTCGGCGCCGAGTTCCAGCCCGAGGACGCGATCGATCGGGTCGGGATTGCCGGTCAGCACGAGCACCGCGATGTCGCTCGCCAGATCGGTGCGGATCAGGATGTCGATGCCGCTCTCGCCGGGCAGGCCAATATCGAGAATCAGCAGGTCCGGCCGCTCGCGCGCCAGATAAGGTTCCAGTTCCCAGGCGGCGCCCAGCCGATCGACGTCGTAACCGAGGTCGACCAGGTACTCATGGACCGCTTCGACCCAGTCGGGTTCATCGTCGAGGATCGCGATGCGTCCGCGTCGCGCCATGTCAGGACCTCTTTGCGTCGATCACGAAGGTTGCATACCCGCAGGACATTCCATCCTAATGCGGAGCGGTATGCGCTGTCATCATGGCTCAAACAGCAAGGGCATAGCGAATGAAAACGACCGTCGCCATCGTCGACGACGAGGAGCACCTGCGCGAGGCGGTTGCCGAGTATCTCGACCTGCAGGGTTTCGAGGTGCTGAGCTTCCGCAATGCGCAGGCCTTCCGGCAGGATTCGGTCGGCAAGGCCATCGATGTCGCCATTCTCGACATTGCGATGCCCGGCGAAGACGGGCTGTCGCTGGCCCGCTTCATCCGCAAGTCCGGCAGCACCGGGATCATCATGGCGACCGCCGCCGGGCGCCCGATCGACCGGATCGTCGGGCTGGAAATCGGCGCCGACGACTACCTGGTCAAGCCTTACGAGCTGCGTGAGCTGCTGGCGCGAATCAAGAGCGTGCTGCGGCGGGTGAAGGCAACGCCGGGCGGCACGGCGCCGTCAACCACCCCGGCCGTGCCGGAGGGGCGCCAGCTGAAATTCGGATCGATGACGCTCGATCTCGATGCGCGCCGCCTGGCCGATGCCGACGGCGCCGCCATCGACCTGACCGCCATGGAGTTCGACCTGCTCCAGGCGCTCGCCACCCGGCCCAACCGGGTCTTGTCGCGCGGCCAGCTGCAGGAATTCGCCCATGGCCGCAGCGCCGAGGAAAGCGACCGGTCGATCGACATCCGGGTGACCCGCTTGCGCAAGAAGATCGAGCCGGATGCCGAACATCCGCGTTTCATCAAGACGGTGCGCGGCGAGGGTTATGTCTTCGTGCCGGGCGGAGCCTGATGATGCCCCGGCCCGTCGACGTCGCCCCGGCGGAAGGTCAGCGGCGAGAGTTCGACCGGCTGTTCGACGATGCGGTGATCGCGCCGGGCGGCAGGCTCGATCCTTCGATGCTGGCCCGCCTGTTCGACGCCCTGCCGGCGCGGGTGACGGCCATCGATGCCGAGCGGCGCTATGTCTATGCCAACCGGGAAGCGCTCGGCCTTTTCGGCTTCCGGCTCGAGGATGTCACCGGCCGGACCATGCGCGATCTGCTCGGTGAAGCCTTCGCCGCGCGGGCCGAGCCGCTTTTCGCCGACCTGGACCAAGGTCTGGCCCGCAGCTGGAGCGACTGGATCGTCTATGGCGACGGGCAGCGGCGCTATGTCGAGCAAACCTATTCGCCCTGCATGGGCCGCGACGGCAAACCGATCGGTTATCTCGCCTTTCTGCGCGATATCACCGAGTTGAAGCTGCGCGAGGATGGGCTGGCGGCCCGTGTCGCGGCACTCGACGCGCGCGAAGCGATCAGCAGCGCCATCATCGCCACCTCGATCGATCCGATCGTGGTGATCGACGAAGGCGGCCAGGTGATCGATTTCAATCCCGCGGCCGTGGTCACCTTCGGTTATCAGAGGGCGGCGGCGGTCGGCCGGCCCTTTGCCGACCTGATCCTGTCGCCCGCGCCGATCGAGGCGGCCGCCGGCATGGCGCGCTATCGGCAGAGCGGGGCCGGCCGGCCGGCGGACCGGCGCATGCAGGTCGAGGCGATGACCGCCGAGGGCGGCGTCTTTCCCGTCGAAATGACCATTTCGGAGATCGCGCTGCCGGAGCGGCGGGTGTTCACCGCCCATATCCGCGACTTGACCCAGGCGCGCCGCACCGAAATGCAGCTCGAGACCCAGCGCGAACGCCTGCATCAGGCCGAGAAGCTTTCCGCCATGGGGTCGCTGCTCGCCGGCGTCGCCCATGAACTGAACAATCCGCTGGCGATCCTGGTCGCGCAATCGACCTTACTGGTGGAGACGTCGCCGAGCCCGGAACTGAAGCGCCGGGCCGAACGGATCCATGCCGCGGCGGAGCGGGCGGGGCGGATCGTCAAGAGCTTTCTCGCCATGGCCCGCCAGCGTCCCGAGCGGCGCGAGCCGGCCAAGCTCAATCTGCTCGCCAAGGCGGCTGTCGACATGCTCGGCTATGGCCTCAGGTCGCATGGCGTCGAGCCGGTTCTGGACCTCGACGCCGAACTGCCCGACGTTCTGGCCGACCACGACTTCCTCGGCCAGGTCATCGCCAATCTCGTCATCAATGCCCAGCAGGCCCTGACCGATCAGCCCGGGCCGCGGCGCATCTTTCTCTCGACGCGCCAGGACCGGGGGCAGGTGCTGCTCGAGGTCGCCGACAACGGCCCGGGCGTCCCGCCGGGCCTGTCGCCACGGATCTTCGAACCCTATTTCACCACCAAGCCTGCGGGCGTCGGCACCGGTATCGGCCTGTCGATCTGCAAGACCGTGGTGGAGGCCCATGGCGGCACGATCGCGCTCGAGATGCGCGAAGGCGGCGGGGCTCGCTTCATCGTCGCGCTGCCGGTGGCGGCCGACGCCGATCTGGCCGAGGCGCAGGCGCCGCCGGAGGCGATCGGGGGCTTCTCGATCCTGGTGATCGATGACGAAACCGATGTCCGAGACAGCCTCGCGGAGATGCTGGAGCTGCTGGGACATCGGGTGCTGCCGGCGCAAACCGCCGGCGAAGCGCTCGAGGGCCAGGCGGCAAGCGCGGCCAACCTGGCCTTTGTCGACCTGCGCATGCCCGGCATGGATGGGCTCAGCGTCCGCGACGCCCTGGTCGCGCGCAACCCCGCGCTCGCCCGGCGGGTCGTGATCATGACCGGCGATGCCGTGGAAGGGCCGGCAACGATACGGCGCCACGCCGGCACGGCCGATATCCCGATGCTCGACAAGCCGTTCGGCCTGGCCGATGTCCGTCGGGTGCTGGCGGCCATGATGTGACGGCCGGGCGGGGGTGGCGGCGCGAGTCTTGCCCGCTCCGAAACCAGCCTCCGCCCGTATGCCGCAAGTCTCGTTAAGCATTCATAAGCCATGACATCGCTGGCCCATGGTCATTTGAATCAGTTTTATAAATGAGTGATTCAGCTTGTAGGCGCCAAGACTCAGGCACACCACATATGGCCGTGAACGAATCATGACTCATCGGAAGTCAGCGATTCGGCCCTGATTCGTTCCGGACTCGTTCTTCCACGGATCCTGCGCGCGAGCGGTACCGAAATGTCACTCATTTCGACTGCCGGCGTGCTACAACCATTCGCCGCCGGGGCCACCCGTGCGGCGTCTTTTGAGCACTGCATGACGTTATCTTTGCCGCCACTGCCCCCTGCCCTGCGTGGGCGCGGGGTCACCGCAGTCCTGGGGCCCACCAATACGGGCAAGACCACGCTCGCCATCGAGCGCATGATCGCCCACCCCTCGGGCATGATCGGGCTGCCGTTGCGGCTGCTCGCGCGCGAGGTCTATGGCAAGCTCGTCGCGCGGGTCGGCGAGAGCCAGGTCGCGCTCATCACCGGTGAAGAAAAGATCAAGCCGGCGGGCGCGCGCTTCTGGGTCTCGACCGTCGAGGCCATGCCGCTCGACCTGGACGTCTCGTTCCTGGCCATCGACGAGGTGCAGATCGCCTCCGATCTCGATCGCGGCCACATCTTTACCGACCGGCTGCTGAACCGCCGCGGCCGCGACGAGACCATGCTGCTGGGCGCCGCCACCATGCGCGGCCTGATCGAAAAGCTGATCCCCGGCACCAATATCGTGACGCGGCCGCGCTTCTCCAACCTGACCTTTGCCGGCGAAAAGAAGATCACCCGCCTGCCCAGGCGCTCGGCGATCGTGGCGTTCTCGGCCGACGAGGTCTATGCCATCGCCGAATTGATCCGGCGCCAGCGCGGCGGCGCCGCCGTGGTGCTGGGCGCGCTGTCGCCGCGCACCCGCAATGCCCAGGTCGAAATGTACCAGTCGGGCGACGTCGACTACCTGATCGCGACCGATGCCATCGGCATGGGGCTCAATCTCGACGTCGAGCATGTGGCCTTCGCGGCCGACCGGAAGTTCGACGGTTACCAGTTCCGCCGGCTCAACCCGGTGGAGTTCGCCCAGGTCGCCGGGCGCGCCGGTCGATCGAGCCGCGACGGCACGTTCGGCACGACGGGACGCTGTCCGCCATTCGAGCCGGAACTGATCCAGGCGCTCGAAGCGCACTCCTTCGACAGCGTGAAAGTGCTGCAATGGCGCAACACCGAGCTCAATTTCTCATCGCTCGACACCCTGCGTGAGAGCCTCGACCGGGTGCCCACCGAGCCCGGTCTGACCCGTTCGCCCATTGCCGAGGACCAGCGCGTGCTGGAACTGGCGGTGCGCGACGACGACGTTCGCGAGCGTGCCAAGGGCAGGGCCGCGGTGTCGAAATTGTGGGACGCCTGCCTCATGCCGGATTATCGCAAGATATCGCTGGCGAGCCATGCGGACCTCGTAACCACCATTTTCGGCTTCCTGACGGGGCGATCCGGGCGAATTCCGTCCGATTGGATCGCCTCCCAGGTGGCCTTCGCCGACCGGATCGATGGCGATATCGACACCCTGTCCAATCGCATCGCCCATATCCGCACCTGGACCTTCGCCGCCAACCGTCCGGACTGGGTCGACGACCCCGTTCATTGGGAAGCGGAAACGCGACGGGTGGAAGACAAATTGTCAGATGCACTGCACGAACGCTTGACGCAGCGCTTCGTCGACCGCAGGACGAGCGTGCTCATGCGGCGCCTAAGGGAAAACACAATGCTTGAGGCCGAGATTACCCGGACCGGAGACGTTACCGTCGAAGGCCAACATGTCGGACGGCTGGACGGCTTCCGCTTCACGCCGGATCCGTCGGCCGGCGACGGCGAGGCCGGCAAGGCATTGCGCGCTGCTGCCTCCAAGGCGCTCGGCGGCGAGATCGATGCGCGGGCCGAAAAGCTCAACAGCTCGGGCGACGAGGCCTTCATCCTGTCGAATGACGGAACCGTGCGCTGGCACGGCGAGGCCGTCGCCAAGCTGGTCGGCGGCGACAGGGTCCTGGCGCCGCGCGTCCGCATCCTGGCCGATGAGCAGCTGAGCGGAACGCCGCGCGACCATGTGCAGGCGCGGCTCGACCTGTGGGTCCATGCCCAGATCGAGAAGCTGCTCGGGCCGGTCACGGCGCTCGAGCGTTCCGAGGAATTGCAGGGGCTGGCCCGCGGCGTCGCCTTCCAGCTCGCCGAGGCGCTCGGCGTGGTCGAGCGGGCGAAGATCTCCGAGGACGTCAAGCAGCTCGACCAGGAAGCCCGCGCTGCCCTACGCAAGCTCGGCGTCCGATTCGGCGCCTATCACATCTACCTGCCGGCGACACTGAAGCCGGCGCCGCGCGGGCTGGCGCTGCAGCTCTATATGCTGAAGGCCGACAAGCTCGAAGCCAAGGGCCTGACCGAACTGCCGGCGCTGGCCGCCTCGGGCCGGACCTCGATCGCGGTCGACCCGGAAATCGACAAGGATCTCTACCGTTTCGTCGGCTTCCGGGCGCTCGGGCCGCGTGCCGTGCGCGTCGACATTCTGGAGCGCCTGGCGGACCTGATCCGTCCGGCACTCGCCTGGCGGCCGGGCACGGCAACGCCGGAGCCGGCTGGCCATTTCCCGGGCGGTGGCTTTACCGCGACGGTCGGGATGACCTCGCTCGTCGGTTGCTCGGGCGAGGATTTCGCCTCGATCCTGAAGGGTCTGGGCTATCGCGTCGACAAACGCCCGGCGCCGGCGCCGAAGGTCGAGGCGGCTCCCGCGGCCGCCGAGCCGGTTGCCGCGGCCGAGCCGGATGAGGCCGTGACGCCCCAGGCGACGGACACTGCTGCCGAGGCAGCGGAGACCGAGACGGTTGCCGATGTCGCCGAGCCGGCCGCAGCCGACCAGGCGGAAACGGCCATCGTGGCCGAGCCGGTCGTCGCGCCGGCTCCGGCCGCCGAGGAACCTGCGCCGGTCGCGGCCTCGGGGCTCGAGGAAGCAGCCACGGCCTATGTTCCCGACACGGCCGAGGCAGCCTCGACGCCCGAGCCGGTGGTTGTTGCCGAGCCTGCGGAAGCGGCAGATGTCACGGCGCCCGTGGCGGTCGAAGCCAAGGCGGCCGAGCCGGTGATGATCGAAGTCTGGCGGCCGGGCGGCCGCATGGACGGCGAGCGGCCGGCGCGTCGCGATTTTCGCAGGGGCGGCGAACGGGGTGGTGAACGTGGCGAGCGCGGCGGCGACAAGCCGGGCGAGCAGGGTCAGCGCCGCGACTTCCGTTCGCGCCATAATGGCCAGCCCCGTGACGGCCAGCCCCGCGACGGCAAGGCGCGCGATGGTCAGCCGCGGGAAGGCCAACCGGCCGGGGCCGAGAAGCGCGAGGGTGGCCCGAATCGCCGGCCGTTCCCGCCGCGTGAAGGTGGTGGCGAAGGTGAACAGCGCGCCGGCGGCCGTCCGCCGCGCCGCGACTTCTCCAAGTTCAAGGACTTCCGCGGCAAGGGTGGCGACGGTGAGCGTCGCGACCGGCCCCAGCGCGACGATCGCCCGGATCATCGCGCCATGCGGCCCGAGCAGGCGCCGCGCAAGGAGCGTGAACCCGATCCGAATTCGCCTTTCGCCAAGCTCCTGGCGCTGAAAGAGGCGATGCAGAAGAAGACCTGACCAAAGGCTTCCCGTTTGAGCGACACGGACAAGCTGCGCATCGACAAATGGTTGTGGTTCGCCCGCGTCGTGAAGACGCGGGCGGCGGCTTCCGCGCTTTGCGAAGACGGCTCGGTGCGGCTGAACGGGGTCCGGGTCGATCAGGCGCACAAGGCGGTCAGGATCGGCGACGTCCTGACCATCGGGCTGCACAACCAGGTCAAGGTGCTGAAGGTGGTGTCGCTCGCCGAGCGGCGCGGCCCCTATAGCGAAGCGCAGCATATCTATGAGGACCAGTCGCCCGAACCGCCGCCGCGCGCGGAATTGCCGTCGCCGGTGGCCGAGCGCGAGACCGGTTCCGGCCGGCCGACGAAGTCCGAACGCCGGGCACTCGATCGTCTGAGGGACGGGGACGATTGAGCGCCGGTAGCGAGCAGATGCCTCTGGTCATCGCCGCGGCTGCTCGCTATTGTTCGGAATAACGAACGAAACGACTGACTTTCAAAACGCCCGCCGAAGCACCCATGGCCCGTGCCGCTCCACGCCCGCCCGTTGACGACATGGCTCGCCGCCAGGCGGACGAGCCGGCGGGCCTGCGCGCCCTGTTCGGGGCCGACGAGCCGCTGGTGCTCGATGCCGGCGTCGCGCTGAGCCCGTTCCAGATCGCCTATCAGACCTACGGCACGCTCAATGCCGAGAAGTCGAATGCCGTGCTGGTCTGCCACGCCCTGACCGGCGATCAGCATGTGGCGAGCGACAATCCGGTCACCGGCAAGCCGGGTTGGTGGGAAATCATGATCGGCCCGGGCAAGCCGATCGATACCAACCGCTATTTCGTCATCTGCTCCAACGTGCTGGGCGGTTGCATGGGCACGACCGGCCCGGCCTCGACCGACCCGACGACCGGCGAGGCCTATGGCCTGACCCTGCCGCTCATCACCATTCCCGACATGGTGCGGGCCCAGGCCATGCTGGTGAAACGGCTCGGCATCGACAATCTGTTCTGCGTGCTGGGTGGCTCGATGGGCGGCATGCAGGTGCTGCAATGGGCCGCCGAATACAAGGACATGGTGTTTTCCGCCTTGCCGATCGCCACCTCGGCCAAGCATTCGGCGCAAAACATCGCGTTTCACGAGGTCGGCCGCCAGGCCATCATGGCCGATCCGCAATGGCGCGGCGGCCGCTACCTGGCCGAGGCGACCCGGCCCGCCGCGGGCCTCGCGGTGGCGCGCATGGCTGCCCACATCACCTATCTCTCCGACATGGCGCTGCACCGGAAATTCGGCCGCCGGTTCCAGGACCGGGACGCGCCGACCTTTTCGTTCGACGCGGATTTCCAGGTCGAAAGCTACCTGCGTTACCAGGGTGAAGCTTTCGTCGAGCGTTTCGATGCCAACAGCTATCTCTACGTGACCCGGGCGATGGATTATTTCGACATCGCCGCCGACCATGGCGGCTCGCTCGCCAAGGCCTTTGCCGGCACCAGGACACGGTTCTGCATCGTCTCGTTCACCTCCGACTGGCTGTTTCCGACCGCCGATTCGCGCCAGGTCGTGCATGCCCTGAACGCCGCGGGCGCCTCAGTCTCGTTTGCCGAGATCGCGTCCGACAAGGGCCATGACGCCTTCCTGCTCGACGAGCCGGAGCTGTTCGCCATCACCCGCGGCTTTCTGGAGGCGGCGGCGCGTGCCCGCGGCCTGGAGGACCCGAGCCGCCGATGAGTGCCGATCTCACCATGACCGCCAAGGCCGATGGCATTCGGCCGGATTACCTGCATGTCGCCAGCATGATCGAGCCTGGCTCCAAGGTGCTGGACGTCGGCTGCGGCGACGGCGGCCTGCTGAAGCTCTTGCGCGATCAGAAAGGCGTCGACGGCCGCGGCATCGAATTGTCGCGCGAGGGCGTCAATGACTGCGTCGCCGCCGGCCTCGCGGTGATCCAGGGCGATGCCGATACCGATCTCGCCTTCTACCCTGACGCCTCCTTCGACGTGGTGATCCTGTCGCAGACCATTCAGGCGACACGGGCGCCGCGCGTGGTGCTCGAGCACATGCTGCGCATCGGCAAGCGGGTGATCATCTCGTTTCCGAATTTCGGCCATTGGCGCCTGCGCCTGCAGCTGCTGACGCGCGGGCGCATGCCGGCCAGTGAAAACCTGCCTTATCGCTGGTACGACACGCCCAATATCCATTTCTGCACGATCCGCGACTTCGTCGACCTGGTGCGCGAGGTCGACGCGATCATCGAACGTTCGACGGCGCTCGACTGGCATGGCCGTGAGGTCAGGGTGAACGCGCCCTGGTGGTTCTGGAACCTGTTCGGCGAGCAGGGCGTGTTCAAGCTCCGGCGCAAGGACTGACGGAGCGGCCGGTCACGCCGCCAGGCTCCGGCAGAGGCCGATCAGCCGGTCGACCTCGTCCTCGGTGTTGTAATAGTGCGGCGAGGCGCGCACCACCGGCGGCAGATGCCGCGCCTCGGCGTCGAGCCGCGTGCTGGACGGGTTGGAGACGCCAATGGTGATGCCGGCAGCCTCGGCCGCCTTGACCACGGCAACCGCGTCCTGGCCCTCGACGGTGAAGCTGACAATGGCCGAGGGATTGCGGCCGAGATCGCGAATGACGACGCCGGGGATCGCGGCGAGACCTGCGCGCAACTGCCCGGACAACAGGCGGGCGCGCGCCTCGATCCGGTCGAGGCCGAGGGCCAGCGCATAGTCGACGGCGACGCCGAGGCCCATGCGCGCCGCGTAATTGTTTTCCCAGCTCTCGAAGCGGCGGGCATCGCTGCGCAGTTCATAGCGATCGCGCGCCACCCAGACCGCGGCGAAATGGTCGATCATCGGCGGCTCGATGCGCGCGATCAGGTCTTTCCGGACATAAAGGAAACCGGTGCCGCGCGGGCCGCGCAGGAACTTGCGGCCGGTGGCGGCGAGCAGGTCGCAGCCGATGGCCTCGACATCGACGGGCATCTGGCCGACGGCCTGGCAGGCGTCGAGCAAATAGGTGATGCCATGAGCACGCGCGATGCGGCCGACCGCGGCGGCAGGATTGGTCAGGCCGCCATTGGTCGGCACCCAGGTGATGGCGATCAGCTTGACCCGGTCGTCGATCATTCGCTCGAGCGCGGCGACATCGAGCTCGCCGGTCGCGTCGCTCGGCACGACGTCGATGACCGCGCCGGTGCGGCGGGCGACCTGGAGATAGGCGACATAGTTCGCCGCATATTCGGCTTCCGCGGTCAGGATCCGGTCGCCGGCCCGGAAGCTCAGGCCGTAGAAGGCCATTTGCCAGGCAACGGTGGCGTTTTCCATCAAGGCGATTTCGACCGGCGACGCGTTGATGAGCCGGGCTACCGAGCCATAGACCGCGTCGAGCCGTTCGGCCTCACGTTCGGCCGCCGCATAACCGCCGATCTCGGCTTCGAGGTCGAGATGGCGCTTCTGCGCTTCGACCACGGGGATCGGCATGAGCGCGGCGCCGGCATTGTGGAAATAGACCCGGCGGCTGGCCGCCGGCGTGTCGGCGCGGATCTTGTCGATGTCCAGCAATGACATGGGCCAAGCTCCTCGGAGATCGGATCAATAAGTTCCAGGATATTGGCCGCCATCGACCAGAATGCTCTGGCCGGTGATGAAGCCGGCATGGGCGGAGCAGAGGAAGGCGATGGTGGCGCCGATTTCGGAGGCCTCGCCGTAGCGCCCGGCCGGGTTCTGCGCGCCCCGCTCGGCCCAGATGTCGTCGAAGGAGCGGCCGGTCATTTCGGTCAGCTTCTCGACATGATGTTTCTGCGCATCGGTGGCGATGATGCCGGGCAGGACATTGTTGATGGTCACGCCCTTGGCCACCGTCTGGCGGGCGAGGCCGCCGACGAAGCCGACCAGGCCGGAGCGCGCGCCGTTGGACAGGCCCATCTCGGCCTGCGGGATCTTGACCGAACGCGATACGATATTGACGACCCGGCCGAAGCCGCGCGCCATCATGCCGTCGACGGTCGCCTTCATCAGCTCGATCGGCGCCAGCATCATCGAATCGATCGCCGCGATCCAGTCGGCGCGGGTCCAGTCGCGGAAATCGCCGGGCGCCATGCCGTCGGCATTGTTGATCAGAATGTCCGGGGCCGGGCAGGCGGCGAGCAATGCGGCGCGGCCGGCCTCGCTGGTCACGTCGCCCGAGACGGCGGTCACCGGCACGCCGAATCGGGCGCGGATCGCGGCGGCGGCGGTTTCAAGTCTTTGCGGATTGCGCGCCAGGATGGTCAGCGCCACCCCTTCGGCGGCCAGAAATTCCGCGGCGGCGCGACCCATGCCGCGGCTGCCGCCGCAGACGATCGCCGATTTGCCCTGCAATCCAAGATCCATGGCTGCAAGTCATAAAGCGGGCTTGGCGAAATGTCTCGCCGGCGGGCGCGGATCAGCTCGGCATTATTGGTGTCAAAGCACTGATCTCGATGAGTTTCTTGATCTCCGGTCGGCACGAGCCGCAATTGGTGCCGGCCTTCAGCGCCCGGCCGACCGCATCGACGTCGCAGGCACCGCCCGCGATCGCCGCCTTGATGGCGGTCAGGCCGACGGCAAAACAGGCGCAGACGGTCGGGCCGCTATCGGCCAGACCGTCGGGCGAGCGTCCCGACAGCAGCGCCTTGCGCGCCAGGGGCGACAGTTCGGTTGCGCCGAACTGCGCTGAGATCCAGGACCAGGCCGGCCGGCCGCCGGCGGCGACGAAGATGACGGCCTCCAACCGGGCTTCGTCGAAGATCGCCGCGCGATAGATCCCGCGGGCCAGGTCATGCATTTCGCTGACGATGCCGCCGGAAGGTTTCAAGCGGGCGGCGACCACCGCCCCGTCCAGGCCTTCCGGCGCCGAGAACACGGTTCCAAACCCGCCGGCGACGGCCGCGCGCGCCCAGCGCGTGCCCTCGGGCAGGGTGACGGCGCGGCGCGACAGGATAAAACCTTCGAGACCCGAGGCCACGCGCCTGACGGCGGCCGGCGTCGCCTTCATTTCCGGCTGGCCGGAGAACGGGTCGACGGCGGGCTGGACCAGGGCGCCGATCCGGCCATGACTGGCGGTCTCGGCGGTCCAGTGGATCGGCGCGAAGAGCGACCCTCGCGCCTGGCCCGGGTCGATCGCGACGCGCAGGGTCACCGTGCCGTGGGCTGTCGAAATCTCGGCGAAATCACTTGCCGCCAGACCGGCCGCCGCGGCGTCCGCGGGGTGGATCTCGACACAGGGCTCGACGGCATGACGGCTAAGCGTCGGCGCCTTGCCGGTGCGCGTCATCGTGTGCCAATGGTCGCGCATCCGGCCGGTATTGAGGAGATAGGGCCGGGCGGCATCCGGTTCGGCCGTCAGGCCGGGCGCCGCGATGGCGACGAAGCGGGCCTTGCCGTCGGGCGTGAAGAAGCCGCCATTGGCGAAGAAGCGTTTATCGGCGGTATCCTCGGGGCGGCGTACCGGCCATTGCACCGGCTGGAGCGTTTCGAATTCCGCGTCCGAGATGCGGGCGAGGCCGCCAATGTCGAAATCGCGGCTGCCATGATTCTCGAAGCCGGACAGCGCGGCATGTTCGCGAAAGATGCTGGCGACGTCGGGCCAGGCGAAGGCCTCGCCGAAACCGAGGCGCCGGGCAACCTCGGCGACGATCCACCAGTCGGGCCTGGCTTCGCCGGGCAAGGGCAGGAACGGCCGCTGCCGGCTGATCCGGCGCTCCGAATTGGTGACGGTGCCGTCCTTTTCGCCCCAGGCCGCTGCCGGCAGCAGGATCTGCGCGCCGGAATTGACCGTGTCGTTGGACAGCACATTCTCGGAAACGACGAAATGGTCGAGGCCGGCCATGGCCCGGCGCATGGCATCGGCGCGCGGCAGGCTGGCCGCCGGATTGGTCGCCATGACCCAGAGCGCCTTGACCGAGCCCCTTTCGATGGCATCGAACAGGGCGACCGCCTTCAGGCCTTCGCGCTCGGCCATGCGCGGGGCGCCCCAGAAGCGACGGACGCGATCGATCTCGACGCCGGAAAAGCCCATATGGGCGGCGAGCATATTGGCGAGGCCGCCGACCTCCCGGCCGCCCATGGCATTGGGCTGGCCGGTCAGCGAGAACGGCCCCATGCCGGCACGGCCGATCCGGCCGGTGGCGAGATGGCAATTGAGGATGGCGCTGACCTTGTCGGTGCCCTGGGCCGACTGGTTGACGCCCTGGCTGTAGAGCGTGACCGTGCGTTCGGTGGTGCGGAACCAATCGAACAGCCGGCGGACATCGTCATCGGCGAGACCGCAGGCTCTGGCGGTGGCTGCGATGGTCGGGGCAAGTTCACGCGCCCGCTCCAGCGCGGCATCGAAACCGGTCGTGTGGGCGGCCATATAGGCCCGGTCGAGCGCGCCGGTGTCGGCGAGGTGCACCAGCAGGCCGGAGAACAGGGTTCCGTCGGTGCCTGGCCGGATCGCCAGCATCAGGTCGGCTTCCGCCGAGGTCGCGGTGCGCCGCGGGTCGATCACGACGATGCGGGCGCCCCGCTCCTGTTTGCCGGCGACCATGCGCTGCCAGAGGATCGGGTGGCACCAGGCGGCATTGGAGCCGACCAGCACCAGGAGATCGGCCTGGTCGAGGTCTTCATAGCTGCCCGGCACCGTGTCCGAACCGAAACCGCGCCGGTGGCCGGCGACCGAGGAGGCCATGCAGAGGCGGGAATTGGTGTCGACATTGGCGGTGCCGACAAAACCCTTCATCAGCTTGTTGGCGACGTAATAGTCCTCGGTCAGCAATTGGCCGGAGATATAAAAGGCGGTCGCATCGGGACCGTGGCGCTGGCTGATACGGGCGAAACCTTCAGCGACCGCGTCGAGCGCGGTGGCCCAGGAGACGCGTTCCAGAGCGCCGGAACGGGCGCGAATCATCGGGTGCAGCAGCCGGCCGTCCAGGGCGAGCGTTTCACCGAGCGTCGAGCCCTTGACGCAGAGCCGGCCGCGATTGGCGGGATGGTCGGGATCCCCCGAGACGGTCACGCGGTCGCTTGCCGTCCGGGCGAGGACGCCGCAGCCGACGCCGCAATAGGGGCAGGCGCTGGCGACCGGCGGCGGATCCTCGACATGGGCGGTCATGTCAGGCCGCTTCCGCCAGCGCGCGGCCGAAGACCACGGCCTCGCGCAGCCGGCCGAGCCTTTCGCCACGGCGGATCAGGTCGAGATACCAGAGCCCGTCACCGGCCTCGCCGAACAGCACGGCGCCGACCAGGACATCGTCCTTGAGCACCAGCTTGCGATAGCTGCCGAGGCCCGGATCGCGCCAGACCACGTTTTCGGTGCCGGCGGCGCCGATGAAGTCACCGGCGGAGAAGACCGGCACGCCCGAGACCTTGAGATTGGTCGCCAGCACCGTGCCGGCATAGGTCGCGGCGCGGCCGGCGAGATGGCGGGCCAGCACGTGACCCTGTTCATAGGCCGGTTCGACCAGGCCGTAACAGGTGCCGCGATGTTCGGCGCATTCGCCGATGGCGTGAATATCCGGGTGCGAGGTGGCCATCCGGTCGTCGACGACGACGCCGCGGCCAAGCGCCAGCCCGGCCGCGCGGGCGAGATCGGCATTGGGACGAATGCCGACGGCGGAGACCACCATGTCGGCGGCGAGCACGCGGCCATCGGCCAGCCGGACCGCCTCGACGCGGCCCTCGCCTTCGATCGCGGCTGTATCGGCGCCGAGCAGGACGGTGATGCCGCGCTGTTCCAGGGCCTGCTTCAGGAGCCCCGCGGCCTCGGCATCGAGCTGGCGCTCCATCAGCCGGTCCATCAGGTGGATCAAGGTGACATGGGCGCCGGTGCGGGCAAGGCCATAGGCGGCCTCGATGCCGAGCAGGCCGCCGCCGATGACCACCGCCCGGGCCGCCGGTCCGGTCGCCGCCAGCATGGCGGCGACATCGTCATGGTCGCGAAAGGTCAGGACGCCGGGCAGGTCCATGCCGGGTTTCGGCAGGCGGACCGGCAGGGACCCGGTGGCCAGCACCAGCTTGGCGAAGGGAATCTGCGCGCCGTTTTCCAGCGTGACGGTCTTGGCGGCCGGATCGATCGCCTGGGCGCGCCGGCCATAGACCAGGGTGACGCCCTGGTCCTGCCACCAGGCCCTGGATTTCAGCTGGATATCGCCGGCCTCGACCTCGCCGGCGAGCAGGGAGGACAGCAGGACGCGGTTATAGGCGAGCGTCGGCTCGGCGCCGATCACCATGACGGAATAACGCCCGAGCCCCTGCTTGCCCAACTCCTCGACGAAGCGGGCCGAGGCCATGCCGTTGCCGATGACGACGAGAGGTTCGGACATCCCTGAGCCTCAGGCCGCCTCGACGAATTTGTGGCGCTCGTAGAGGAATTTGAGGACCGCCTCGCGCGCCTTGATATAGGTCGGGTTGGCGACCAGCTCGAGGCGTTTCCTCGGCCGCGCCAGGGTGACCTCGAGGATCTCGCCAATGGTCGCCGAGGGTCCGTTGGTCATCATGATGATCCGGTCGGACAGCAGGACCGCCTCGTCGACGTCATGGGTGATCATGATCATGGTGTTCTTGAGCGTCGCGTGGATCTGCATGACCGAGTCCTGCAAGTGGGCGCGGGTCAGCGCGTCGAGCGCGCCGAAGGGCTCGTCGAGCAGCAGGATCTTCGGCTCCATGGCGAGCGCGCGGGCAATGCCGACGCGCTGCTTCATGCCGCCGGAAATCTCGCCCGGACGGCGATCGCGGGCGTGGCCCATATGCACGAGGTCGAGCGTATGCATGGTCCAGTCATGCCGCTCGGCCTTGGATTTCCGGCCGGAAAAGACCTTGTCCACGGCCATGCGGACATTGTCGTAGACGGTGAGCCAGGGCAGCAGCGAATGGTTCTGGAACACCACGGCGCGGTCCGGCCCGGGCGCGTTGACTTCGCGGTTCTCCAGCAACACGCCGCCCGAGGTCGCCGGTGTCAGGCCGGCGATGATGTTGAGCAGGGTCGACTTGCCGCAGCCGGAATGGCCGATAATCGAGACATATTCGCCCTTGTCGATGGCGAGCGACACATTGTTCAGCACATTGTTGGCACTGCCGCCGCGGCTATAGGTTTTCTCGACGCCTTCGATGAGGAGATAGGGGACCTGTCTGGCCATGGGGCTTCTCCTCAGTTCGCGGCCGTGCCGTGGGTGACGATGGTGGCGAGGCCGGAAATCAGGCGATCGAGGACGAAGCCGATCAGGCCGATATAGACGAGCGCCACGATGATGTCGGGCAGCTTGGACGAGTTCCAGGCGTCCCAGATGAAGAAGCCGATGCCGACGCCGCCGGTGAGCATTTCGGCGGCGACGATGGCAAGCCAGGCAAGCCCGACGCCGATGCGCAGGCCGGTGAAGATGTAGGGCGCCGCCGAGGGCAGCATGATCTTCCAGAAATATTCGAAATGGTTCAGCCGCAGCACGGCCGCGACGTTGCGGTAGTCCTGGGGGATGTTGCGGATGCCGACCGAGGTGTTGATCAGGATCGGCCAGATCGCGGTGATGAAGATGACGAAAATGGCGCTCGGATTGGCGTCGCGGAAGGCGGCGAGCGAGATCGGCAGCCAGGCGAGCGGCGGCACGGTGCGCAGCACCTGGAAGATCGGGTCGAGCCCGCGCATGGCCCAGGTCGACTGTCCGACGATGGCGCCGACGACGATGCCGACCACCGCCGACAGGCCGAAACCGATCGCGACCCGCTGCAGCGAGGTCAGGACGCGCCAGCCGAGCCCGATATCCTGGCTGCCATTGACGAAGAACGGGTCGAGAATGAGATCGCTCGCCTCCCGCCAGACCTGGGACGGCGGTGGCAAGGTCGCGCCGCGCCCGGAGCAGAGGATCTCCCAGATGAGCATGATCAGCGCCAGCATGATCAGCGGCGGCAGGACGGCGCTGGCGAAGCCGACGGCCTTGGGTTTCAGCCAGGCGGCAAGGCCTGGCCGCTTGGGAAGGCTCAGCGTGATCACCTCGGCGCTGCCATCGGTGCCGCTCTTGGGGCCGGCATCGGCTGGCGGCATCGTCTCGACGGCTTTCAATGCGGGACGCGGCATGAGAAGCGATCTCCGGGAGAACAAGCCGGCCGGATCCGTCCGGGCCGGCGATGCATCAGGCCGGCGCGGCGGGCCCGCGCCAAAGAACGGGCTCAGACCAGGGCGCGCTTGATCTTCAGCGATCTGAGATAGGCCGAGGGGTCGGCCGGATCGAATTTCACGCCGTCGAAAAAGGTCTCGACGCCGCGCGAATCGGAGGTCGGCACGCCGGCGACGCCGAGCGTCCTGGCCGCCTGCAGCCAGAGATCGGAGCGATTGGTACGGTCGACCAGCGCCTTGATGTCGGTGGTCGGCTCGAATTTGCCCCAGCGGATGTTCTCGGTGACGAACCAGGTGTCCAGGCTCTTCCACGGATAGGACACGGCGCCGCCGTCGCCCCAGAACTTCATGCGCAGATTGGAGCCCGCGACGGTGCGGCCATTGCCGTAATTGATGTCGCCGCGCAGCCGGCCGTTGATGTCGCCGACCGGCACGTTGAACCACTGGCGGCGGCCGACGATCTCGGCCAGTTCCTGCTTGTTGGCGAGCTGGTCGCACCACATCTGCGCTTCCATGACCGCCATCATGATGGCCTGGGTCGCCTTGGGATTGGCGTCGACCCAGTCGGCGCGCATGCCGAGGATCTTTTCCGGGTGCCTGAACCAGAGTTCGCCGGTGGTCAGCGCGCTGTAGCCGATATTCTGGTTGACCAGCTGTTCGTTCCAGGGCTCGCCGACACAGAAGCAGTCCATGTTGCCGACCTTCATGTTCGCCACCATCTGCGGCGGCGGCACGGTGATCACCTTGATGTCGGTGTCGGGATCGATGCCGCCGGCGGCGAGCCAGTAGCGGATCCACAGGTCGTGGGTGCCGCCCGGAAAGGTCATGGCGGCGGTCAGTTCCTTGCCTTGCGCCTTCTTGCGCTCGAAGGCGGCCTTCAACGGCGAGGCATCCTTCTGGACGTTCAGGTCCTTGTATTCGTTGGAGACTGAGATCGCCTGGCCGTCCTCATTGAGGTTGAGCAGCGTGTACATCGGCAAGGGCTGATTGTTCTGCATGACCTTGCCGGTCGTGTAGAGATGCGTCTTCGGCCGGAGGATGTGGCCGCCATCGATGCCGTTGGCCTTGGTGCCGAGCGCCATGTTGTCGCGGGTGGCGCCCCAAGAGGCCTGTTTGGCGATATCCATGTCGGGCACGCCATGCTTGGCGTAGAGGCCCTTTTCCTTGGCGATGATCAGGGCGGCGGCGTCGGTCAGCGCGATATAGCCGAGCTTGGTGCCTTTGACCTCGGGCCCGGACCCTTGAGCGAAGGCGCCGGCGGGAAGGGCGGCCCTGGCGGCGGCGAACAGGGCCGCGGTCGCCGCCGCCGACTTCAGCAGTGCGCGACGGTCGAGCCGGGAGGAACCGAAGCGGGATTTCGTCGAGGTCTCGGTCATTCTTTCGTTCCTGGTCCTGCGGCCGTTCGCCAGATGATGCAGTCTCGAATTCCATCCCTTGCGCGCCGCCCGGTTGGCTCCGGGCATAAAAAAACCGCTGACTCGGCCCGACACCTCGCCGGCGACGCTCTCGCGTGCGGGCCGAAGGATCGAACGTCTGCCAGCGGCGTTGCTGATGGCCCTGCGCTGGGCCGGTCCGGCCGCGACCAAGGCCGCGTCCGGACATTTTAATGAATACAAAGATCGTGCCATTCCGCGGGCGTCCGGATTAGCGGATATTTTTCAATGCCTTGGGTGATCTGGACAGGGGGTTGCTCGGGTGGCGCCGGCACGCGACAGCTGCCGCACGGCTTCGCACCGTGCCACTTCATTGTGCAGTGCACATTTCCGGTCAGGCCGTGGTGGCGGCCAGTCCATGCCGGTCGAAGCGGCGGAGATAGGCCTCGATGCCAGCCGGATCGAAGGCCCCTTCGATGCGGCTGCCGACGGGATCGCCCGTCGGTTCGGCGCCCCGGGCCGCGCCGCTCGCCTCGTAGGGCCCGGCATCGGCAAAGGCGCCGATCCGTGCCAGCGTCGCCCGGTCGAAGCTTGTCTGGCCCCAGCGCACCATCTGGGCATAAAGCCAGGTGAAGCGCCCGACGCTTGGGCGCACGGCCTCAGGCGCGTCGAACCGCAGGTAGTCGGCGATCGCGACGGGCCGGCCGCCGGGCGCGAAGACCAGGCCGCCGTCGAAGCTGCGGCGCACCAGGTCGGCGGGAATGTCGAGATAGGGCGGCGCCGACAGCATGCGGGCGAGCGCCGTGATATTGGCCGGGTCGGCGCACCAGGCGGCGCCGCGGACGGTCGCGGCGACCAGGGCCGTGGCCGCGGCGCCATGCTGGCCGGAAAAGGCGTCGCCGATCGCCAGGACCTTGTCCGGCAGGGACGAAAACAACGAAGCTCCGGCCGCGACGATCCGGCCGACCGTCGTTTCGACGGCGACCGAGTTCCAGGGTGAGCCGACGCAGAAGCCGTCGATCAGGCCCTTTTCCAGCGACCCGACCATCAGGGATGGCGGGATGACCACCAGCTGGACATCCCGGTCCGGATCGATGCCGCCGGCCGCGAGATAGGTGCGCAGGAGGTAGTTGTGGGTGGAGAAGGGGAAAACCACGCCGAAGGCCGGCGGTGCCAGACCAGCGCCGGCACGCCGCTTGAGGGCCGCCGCGATCGGGCCGAGCGCAGCCAAGGGGTCGTCGGTCGCCGGACCCGGCCCATTGCCCATTTCTTGGGCGAAGCGGCTGGACACGGTGATCGCCGCGCCATTCAGGCCGAGCGCCAGCGGCGCGCTCAGCGGCACGCGGACATGGCCGATGCCGAGCGCGCTCGCCAGCGCCATGGGCGCCAGCATATGGGCCGCGTCGAACAGGCCGACCGACAGCTTGTCGCGGATATTGGCCCAGGACACCTCGCGCACGAGGTTGAGCTCGAGGCCTGCCGCGGCGGCGAAACCGCATTCGTGAGCGGCGATCAGCGGGGCGGCGTCGGTGAGCGGAATGAAGCCGACTGTGACCTGTTTCATCCGAGCATCTCCAGGCCGGTGACGACCGCGGCGGCGATCTCGGCGATCTTCTTCTTCTCGTTCATGGCGCGCTTGCGCAGCTGGGCATAAGCCTCCTCCTCGGAGATGGCCTTATGCTTCATCAAGAGGCCCTTGGCGCGCTCGACGACCTTGCGTTCCTCCAGCGCCGATTTGGCCTGGTCGAGTTCGTTCTGCAGCCGGGCATAGGCGTGGAACCGGGCGATGCACATGTCGAGAATGGCCTTGACCCGTTCCTTCTTCATGCCGTCGACGACATAGGCCGAGACGCCGGCCTCGATCGCCTTGACGATCATGCCGGTGTCGGACTGGTCGACGAACATGGCGACCGGCCGCTTGACCAGTTTCGACACCTGGAAGAGCTGCTCGAGCACGTCGCGCGACGGGTTTTCCAGGTCGATCACCACCACGTCGGGATCAATCCGGTAGAGCCCGGCCAGGAGGTTGGTCATTTCCTCGATATGGACGATGCGGGAATAGCCCGCCTCGCGCAGACCATCCTCGATGATCGCCGCCCGCGAGCGGCTCTCGTCGACAATCGCGATGGTCAGGCTGAGATCGGTCAGGGTCGTCTCCGAGATCGCGGCCCGAACACGCCGGCGCGGTTCGGGACCTCACCGGGGCGATTGCCTCACCGCCGGTCCAGCCGGGACAAGCAGGTTTCGGGCCAGCGTGCGCCGCGACGTCTCATGCGGCCTGTACTGCTGAACGGCGGCCGTGACTGGTTGATTTCGTCGCGAACAAGTCGTGGATGCCCGGGACAAGCCCGGGCAAGACGAGAAGTGCCTTCGAGCCGGCGCGCTGCATCGACCGTCCCGCGACGCGTCGCCGTGGCCCAGCGCACCGCAAGGCTCACACATCGTCTTGCCCGGGCTTGTCCCGGGCGTCCACGAATTCAGTCCGATTGTTCTCAAAGGACGGTCATTCGGCTTGCGCGGCACGCCCACCTGGCCTGGATCGACCGGGTGGTCGCCCGCGAAAAACCTCGCCGTGCCGCTTCGGCCCCAGGCCCCCGCCAGGCGGCCGGCCTAATAGACCGCGCGGCCGCCGGAAATGTCGAACACGGCGCCCGTGGAAAAGGCGCAGTCCTCCGATGCCAGCCAGGCGATCATGGCGGCGGCCTCGTCGACCTGCAGGAAGCGGCTCATCGGGATCTTCGACAGCATGAAGTCGATATGTTCCTGCTTCATCTGGTCGAAGATCTCGGTCTTTGCGGCGGCCGGCGTGATGCAATTGACCAGGATATTGCTGGTCGCCAGTTCCTTGCCCAGCGATTTGGTCAGACCGATCAGGCCGGCCTTGGACGCCGAATAATGCGAGGCGTTGGGATTGCCTTCCTTGCCGGCGATCGAGGCGATGTTGACGATGCGGCCATAACCCTTTTTCAGCATGACCGGCACGATCGACCGGCAGGTCAGGAAGGGGCCGACCAGATTGACGTCGACGACCCGGCGCCAGACGTCCGGCGCCAGCTCCCACAGCTTGCCATTGCCGCCGGTAATGCCGGCATTGTTGACGAGGATATCGATGCCGCCATGGCTTGCGAGGGTCGCCTGCGTCGCCGCCTCGATCGAAGCTTCGTCGGTCAGTTCGACGACATGGGTGGAGACCCGCGCGGGCGAGACGCCTTCCTTCGCCGACAGGGTCCTGGCGGCGTCGGCCAGCTTGGCCTCATCGATATCCCAGAGCGCGACGGCCGCGCCGGAGGCCAGCATGCGGTCGGCCGCGGCATAACCGATGCCGCGCGCGCCGCCGGTGACGACAGCGGTGCGTCCGGCCAGATCGATGCGATTCATAAGACGTTTCCTCGGGTGCTGCGCCGTCCCGTCTGCGCGGGCCCGGCCGGTATGGATTTCAGCGGGTCGCGACGATGAACAGGCGCGGGAAGGGCAGCAGCACCTTGCCGTCGGCGGTCAGTGGATAGTGCGGCGTGATCGCCGCCTCATAGGCGGTCAGATAGGCCGTGCGCTCGGCCGGATCGAGGGCGGACAGGAAGGGTCTCAGGCCCGAGCCCTTGAACCATTCGACGATCGCGCCGATGCCGTCGAGCGGGTGATGGTAGACGGTGCGCCAGATGTCGACGCGCGCCGCATGGGGCTTCAGAAGGCCGTAATAGAAGGCGGGCGAGCCGATGCCCGTGCGGGTGCCCTCGGCGGCGGCGAGCTTGGCTGCCCAGGGCCCGGAGCGTGCGACCTCGCGCATGGCGACATGGCTCGGCTGTTCGAGCGTGTCGGGCATCTGGATGGCCAGGCTGCCGCCCGCCGGCAGCAGGCCGGCGAGGCGTGGCAGGATCGTGTCATGGCCGGCGATCCACTGGAACACCGCATTGGAATAGATGATGTCGACGGGCGCCGCGGGATTGGGCCGCCAGGTGGTCAGGTCGGCCACCTCGAAGGCGATATTGCGCAGCCGCGCCCGGGCATTGGTGACCATGTCGGGCGAGGAATCGATGCCGACGATCTCGGCCTTGGGAAAGCGCGCGAGCAAGAGCTCCGTGGTATTGCCCGGGCCGCAGCCGAGATCGACCACCCGGCGCGGGTCATGGGTCGGCACCGCGCCGAGCAGGTCGCGCGCGGGCCGCGTGCGCTCGTCCTCGAACTTCACATATTGCTTGGCCGACCAGTCCATGGGCGCCGCCTCCGGAGGCTCAGTCGAGCATCCGTCGGCCGGCTCCGCAAGCCCGCCGGCCGCATCGGAGCCGCCGCGATTTGGCGGGCCGGCCCGTGGATGTCAGACGCCGATGCCGAGGGAGGGCAATTTCAGGCCCTTTTCCTTGGCGCAGTCGATGGCGATGTCGTAGCCGGCGTCGGCATGGCGCATGACGCCGGTGGCCGGATCGTTCCACAGGACGCGGCCGAGGCGGGCGGCGGCTTCGGGCGTGCCGTCGGCCAGGATGACCATGCCGGAATGCTGCGAATAGCCCATGCCGACGCCGCCGCCGTGATGCAGCGACACCCAGGTGGCGCCGGACGCGGTGTTGAGCAGGGCGTTGAGCAGCGGCCAGTCGGAGACCGCGTCCGAGCCGTCCTTCATCGCCTCGGTCTCGCGATTGGGCGA
This sequence comes from Phreatobacter sp. GW821-FHT04C01, assembly GCF_059420385.1. Lineage (NCBI taxonomy): Bacteria > Pseudomonadati > Pseudomonadota > Alphaproteobacteria > Hyphomicrobiales > Phreatobacteraceae > Phreatobacter > Phreatobacter sp. GW821-FHT04C01. The sequence continues at coordinate 305,422 of NZ_JBWKTP010000001.1, forward strand.
GGCGACCGAGCCGGAATCGAGATGGTCGCGGCCGATGACGATCGGTCCGATCTCACCCTTGGCGACCATTTCGTTGAAGGCGAGGCCCAGGCGGTGCCGGTCGCCGAGGCCGACCCAGCAGATGCGCGCCGGCAGGCCCTGGAACTGGATGCGCTCCCGGGCCATGTCGAGCCAGTTGTGCAGATGCGCGTCGTCCGGGATCAGCTCCTTCACCTTGGCGTCGGTGCGGGCGATGTCCTCGGGGTTGCCTGATAGCGCCGCCCAGCGGAACGGCCCGATGCCGCGGCAGAACAGCGGCCGGATATAGGCCGGCACGAAGCCGGGGAAGTCGAAGGCGTCGGCAACCCCCATGTCCTTGGCCACCTGGCGGATATTGTTGCCGTAGTCGAGGGTCGGCACGCCCTGGCGGTGGAAATCCAGCATGGCGCGGACATGCACGGCCATGCTCTCCTTGGCCGCCTTTTCGACCGCCTTGGGGTCGCGCACCCGGCGGTCCTCCCATTCGCCGAGCGTCCAGCCGGCCGGCAGATAGCCGTTGATGGGGTCATGCGCCGAGGTCTGGTCGGTGACCACGTCCGGCCGGATGCCGCGCCGGACCATGTCCGGGAAGACCTCGGCGGCATTGCCGTGAACGCCGACCGAGATCGGCTTGCCGTCCCGGTGCGAGCGCTCGATGATCTCGAGCGCCTCGTCGACACTGCCGGCCTGGGTGTCGAGATAACGGGTGCGCAGCCGCATTTCGATGCGGCTCGGCTGGCATTCCACCGCGATCATCGAGGCGCCGGCCATGGTGGCGGCCAGCGGCTGGGCGCCGCCCATGCCGCCGAGGCCGCCGGTCAGGATCCATTTGCCCTTGAACGAGCCGCCGAAATGCTGGCGCGCCACCTCGACGAAGGTCTCGTAGGTGCCCTGAACGATGCCCTGGGTGCCGATATAGATCCAGGAACCGGCGGTCATCTGGCCGTACATCATCAGGCCGAGGCGATCGAGGTGGTGGAAATGATCCCAGGTGGCCCAGTGGGGCACCAGATTGGAATTGGCGATCAGCACGCGCGGCGCGTCGGCATGGGTGCGGAAGACGGCGACCGGCTTGCCCGACTGGACCAGCAGCGTCTCGTCCGGCTCAAGCGAACGCAGCGAGGCGACGATCCGGTCGAAGCTCTCCCAGTCGCGCGCGGCGCGGCCGATGCCGCCATAGACGACCAGCTCGTTCGGCCGCTCGGCGACGTCGGGGTCGAGATTGTTCATCAGCATGCGCAGGGCGGCTTCCGCGCCCCAGGTCTTGCAGCTGATATCGAGGCCGTGCGGGCTGCGGATGACGCGGGCGTTGTCGAGACGAGTGGCCATGATCAGGCTTCCAGCTTGGCGGCGGCTTCGAGAATTGCCGAGACGATGCGGTCGAGAATGCGTTCGGTCGGTGCCGCGACCTTGTCGTCGAAGGTCCAGGGCGGCCCTTCCAGCATATAGGCCGATTGCGCCAGTTCCATCTGGATCGCCTGGACCCGGCGCTCGGGCGCGCCGTAATGGCGGGTGATCCAGCCGCCCTTGAACCGGCCGTTGGCGACGAAGCTCAGGCCCGAGGCCTCGGCCTCGCGCACCGCCGCCGCGGTGATCGCGGGATGGCAGGAGCGGTCGTCATTGCTGCCGATATTGAACACCGGCAAGGTGCCGGGGAAGAGGTTGGGCACCACCGAGCGGATCGAGTGGCAGTCATAGACCACGCAATAGCCGTGGCGGATGCGCTTGGCTTCGATGGCGGCGGCCATGGCGGCGTGAAACGGCTCGAAATAGAGCCGCCGCCGGCGATCGATCTCGGCGGGGCCGGGCTCGGATCCGTCGCGGTAGATCGGCTCGGCGTCGAAAGTCGTGGTCGGGCAGAGCGTCGTGGTGTTCTGGCCGGGATAGAGCGAAGCCCCGGAGGGATCACGGTTCACGTCGATGACGAAACGCGACAATTCCTGACGCACGACGGTGGCGCCGGTGCGTTTGGCGATCTGCTGGTAGAGTTCGCCGATCCACCAGTCGGTATCGGGCACGGCGCGGCCGAGATCGTTCAGCGTGACCGAGACTTCGGGCGGAATCATCGTGCCGACATGCGGCTGGCCGAGCACCAGCGGGCCATCGCCCGGGATGACGGTGACCGGGATCATGGCGCATCTCCGAACAGGGGGGCGACGAGCTGGTCGAAAGGTGAGGCGAGCCGGCCGGAGGCGACCAGCCGGGCGGCGGCGGTCATTTCGGCCGAGAGCGGCCGGTCGCGGTCGAGCACCGGCGCGACCGTGCGGATCGCGGCATGGGCCTCGGCGAGCCTGGGACTGGTCTTCAGGGGCTGGCGCATGTCGACGCCCTGGGCCGCCATCAGCGCTTCGATGCCGATGATATGGCTCAGATTCTCGGCCATGGGCGTCAGCCGGCGCGCGCCATGGGTCGCCATTGAGACATGGTCTTCCTGGTTGGCCGAGGTCGGGATGGTGTCGGTTACCGCCGGCGCCGCGCGCTGGCGGTTTTCGGACGCGAGCGCGGCGCTCGCCACCTCTGATATCATGAAGCCGGAATTGAGCCCGGGTGCTGCGACCAGGAAGGCCGGCAGCCCGGACAGCACCGGGTCGACCAGCATGGCGCAGCGCCGCTGCGCCAGGTTGCCGATCTCGCAGGCGGCGAGCGCCAGCATGTCGGCGGCGAAGGCCACGGGCTCGGCGTGGAAATTGCCGCCGGAGAGCACTTCTCCGGTATCGCGCATGACCAGGGGATTGTCGGTGACGCCGCTCGCCTCGTGGCGCAGCATGGTGGCGGCCGAGCGGATGACGTCGAGGGCTGCGCCCATCACCTGGGGCTGGCAGCGGATCGAATAGGGGTCCTGGACGCGCGGATCATCGGCCAGATGCGAGCGGCGAATGGCGCTGTCGGCCATCAGCTCCCGCAGCACGCCGGCGACCGCGATCTGGCCAGGCTGGCCGCGCAGCGTATGGATGCGTGCGTCGAAAGGCGTGTCGGAGCCGGCGATGGCGTCGGTCGAAAGCGCGCCGGTGACCAGCGCCGCGGCAAAGCAGCGTTCGATCGCGAACAGGCCGTGCAGCGCCAGCGCGGTCGAGACCTGGGTGCCGTTGAGCAGCGCCAGGCCCTCCTTGGGGCCGAGCGTCACGGGCGCGAGCCCGGCTTTGGCGAGCGCCTCGCCGCCGGTCATGCGGATGCCGCCGAGCGTCGCTTCGCCTTCGCCGATCAGGACCGCGGCGAGATGGGCGAGCGGGGCGAGATCGCCCGAGGCGCCGACCGAGCCCTGCGCCGGGATGACCGGCAGGACGCCCTTGGCCAGCATGGCGGCGAGCAGGTCGATGGTGGCCGGCTGCACGCCGGAGGCACCATGGGCGAGGCTTGCGACCTTCAGCGCGATGGTCAGGCGCACCACCGGGTCGGTCAGCGGCTCGCCGATACCGGCCTGGTGCGAGCGGACGATATTGACCTGCAATTCGGCCAGCTTGTCGGCGGGAATGCGGACGCTGGCGAGCTTGCCGAAGCCGGTATTGACGCCATAGACCGCGTCATTGCCGCGCGCTGCCGCGCTCAGCAGCCGGTGACCTTCCAAAATGGCCGGGCCGGTCGCCGGATCGAGTGCCGGCGTGGGGCCGGCCGCGACCGCGCGCCACAGTGAAAGCGGGTTGCCGCCTGCGCGGATATGGTCGGTCATCAGGCTCCTCGATGGCGGGCGTGCAACGGATTGAAGCCGATCCGATAGACGAGTTCGGCCGGTCTTTCGATCGACCAGATGGCGAGATCGGCGCGTTTTCCCGCCTCGAGCGTGCCGATGTCGGTTCGCCCGAGCGCCTTGGCGGCATTGCGGGTGAAGCCGGCCAGGCATTCCTCGACGGTCAGGCGGAACAGCGTCGCGCCCATGTTCATGGTGATCAGCGGCGAGGTCAGCGGCGAGGTGCCCGGGTTCGAATCGGTGGCGAGTGCGATCGTCGTGCCGCATTTGCGCAGGAGATCCACGGGGGGAACCTTGGTCTCGCGGATGAAATAGAAGGCGCCCGGCAGCAGCACCGCGACCGTGCCGGCCGCGGTCATGGCCGCGGCGCCGTCCTCGTCGGTATATTCCAGATGGTCGGCCGAAAGCGCGCCATGGTCGGCCGCCAATCGCGCGCCATGCAGGTTGGACAGCTGGTCGGCATGCAGCTTCACCGGCAGTCCATGCTGTTTGGCCGCGGCGAAAACCCTGGCGATCTGCTCGGGCGAGAAAGCGATGCCTTCGCAGAAGGCGTCGACCGCGTCGGCGAGGCCGCTCGCCGCCACCGCCGGCATCATCTCGCGGCAAACCAGGTCGATATAGCGGTCCTTGTCGCCTTCGGCCTCGGCCGGCAGGGCATGGGCGCCGAGAAAGGTGGTGACCACGCCGACGTCGCGCAATTTGCCGAGGCCGCGGGCGGCGACCAGCTGGCGGGTCTCGGTCGCGGTGTCCAGGCCATAGCCGGATTTGATCTCGACCGTGGTCACGCCCTCGGCGATCAGCGCGTCGAGACGCGGCAGGCTCTGGCGCGTCAGGTCCTCAATGCCGGCCGCGCGGGTCGCCTTGACGGTCGAGACGATGCCGCCGCCGGCGCGCGCGATTTCCTCATAACTCGCGCCTTCCAGGCGCAATTCGAATTCGCGGGCCCGGTCGCCGCCATAGACCAGATGGGTATGGCAATCGATCAGGCCCGGGGTCATCCAGCGCCCGTCGCAATCGGTCTCGTCGGCCGCTTCGACGGCGGGCATGTCGGTGCGGCGCCCGGCGAAGACGATGTGGCCGTCCCGGGTGGCGAGTACGCCATCCTCCACCAGGCCGAGCCCGGGACCGGCCATGGTGGCAAGCCGCGCGTTCCGAAACAGATGATCAACGCGCATGAAAGCCTCGCGGCACGTCGTATTCCTCGAACAGGGGTGCTAGGTGAAAAACCCTAAGCATGGAGGCGGCAATGGACAAGCTCCATCTGGACAAGGCTCTGACCCCGTCGGGCTGGCGCGACGACCTGACACTGACGATCGCCGGTGACGGGCGGATCGCGCAGATCGCGCAAGGACCGGCGCCCGCCGGCGCGGCGCGGCTCAAGGGGACGACCTTGCCGGGCCTGCCCAACCTGCATTCCCACGCGTTCCAGCGCGGCATGGCCGGGCTGACCGAAGTGGCCGGCAATAGCGATGATTCGTTCTGGACTTGGCGCGACTGGATGTACCGGTTCGTCGGCGCGCTCGATCCCGACGATGTCGAGGCGATCGCGGCGCTCGCTTATGTCGAAATGGCGGAGGCGGGCTATAGCACCGTCGGCGAGTTTCATTACCTGCACAATGACCGCGACGGACGCCCCTATGCCGACCCGGCCGAGCTCAGCCGCCGCCATGTCGCCGCGGCGAGCGAGACCGGCATCGGCATCACTCTGCTGCCGGTGTTCTACGCCCATTCGGGTTTCGGCGGCGCGGCCCCGAATCACGGCCAGCGCCGTTTCATCAGCGATCTCGATGGTTTCGCCCGGTTGACCGAAGGCGCTGCCGCCGCGGCGCGGGCCTATGCCCGGGGTGGCTTCGGCATCGCGCCGCACTCGATGCGCGCGGTGACCCGGGACGAACTGACCCGGCTGGTCGGCCTGTTCCCCGAAGGCCCGATCCATATTCACGTCTCCGAACAGGTGAAAGAGGTCGAGGACTGTCTCGCCGCCCATGGCCGGCGGCCGATCGAGCTGCTCGGCGATACCGTTGCGCTCGATGCGCGCTGGTGCCTGATCCACGCGACCCACGCCGATGCCGGCGAACGGGCAGCCATAGCGAAGGCGGGCGCGGTGGTCGGGCTTTGTCCGGTCACCGAGGCCAATCTCGGCGACGGGCTGTTCGATGGCGTCGATTTTTGCGCCCAGGCCGGCCGGATCGGCATCGGTACCGATTCGAACGTGGCGATTTCGGTTTCGGCCGAGATCGCCATGCTGGAATATGCCCAGCGCTTCGGCTCGCGCCGGCGCAATGCCCTGGCGCCGCGCGGCGCCTCCACCGGGCGGACCCTGTTCGATGTCTGTCTCGCCGGCGGCGGCCAGGCCCTGGGGCTGGGCGCGCAGGGCATCGCGGTCGGTGCGCCGGCCGACCTGGTGGTGCTCGACACCGACGGCATCGCGTTTGCGGCGCGCAAGGACGATGCCATCCTCGACAGCTGGGTGTTCGGGCCGAGCCGCGATGCGGTCCGCGAGGTCTATGTCTCGGGCCGGCGGGTGGTCGATGGCGGCCGGCACGTCAAACGGCCGGCGATCGAGGCGAGGGCACGCAAGGTGCTGGAGCGGGTGATCGGCGCCTGACGGCCGTCGTCAGGCCGGTCAGTCGATCTGTTCGTTCGGATAGACGCCCCACAGGCGGTTCTGCTCGATCCAGCCGTCGAACCCTTCGCCGGTGAAACGGCACCAGGTGCGGTTGCAGGAGCGGACCAGGCCCTGCACGCGGGGCTCCAGGCGGGCGACGATCCGGCTACCGGCGGCCTTGTCCATCAGCGATACCAGCTCGTTTTCATGGCCGCGCTGCGGCTGCACCATGCCGGTGCGCCGGCCCGACAACATGGAGTGGAACACCCATGTCTCCGTGCCGTCGCGGTCGCGGATGCGCCGCCAGTTCTCGAATTCGGCGGTGACCTCCACCGGCAGGCCGGAGCGCTGATAGATCCAGACGACCTCGTGATCGCGGGTCGGGCCCATGCGGGCATTGACCCGTTCCGACTTCAGGCTGACGAAACGCGGCACCGGCAAGCGGGTCTGCGAGCCCAGCGATCCCGTGATCTCGGCGGCCTCGACGCGAGACGGACCGGCGAGAACGATCGAAACGAGTGCGGCCAGGGCCGCGGCAACGATACGATGACGCATACGCAACTCACACAGGGCTAATGCCGCCGGACCCGTCCGAAAGACAGGGCGATACGAGGATCCGACCGCTTTGTCTGGCGCGGGCCTTCTGATAGAGAGGGCCCGACGGACCGCAGTCTGGCCCAACAGGGTTAAGACTGGTTTGACGATGCGGTTCCGACAGGTCGAATCGAGGGTTCAAGGATGGCGAACCGCAAGAAGCCGCTCGTCGTCGTGACGCGCAAGCTGCCGGATATGGTCGAGACGCGCATGCGCGAGCTGTTCGAGACCCGGCTGAACGTCGACGACAAGCCGATGAGCCAGGAGGAACTGGCCGCCGCGGTCAAGGTCGCCGACGTGATCGTGCCGACCGTCACCGACCGGATCGACGCCGCCCTGCTGTCGCAGGCCGGGCCGCAATTGCGGCTGATCGCCCAGTTCGGCAATGGCGTCGACAATATCGACGTCGCCACCGCCGTGCAGCGCGGCATCACCGTCACCAATACGCCGGGGGTCCTGACCGAGGACACCGCCGACATGACCATGGCGCTGATCCTGGCCGTGCCGCGCCGGCTGGCCGAAGGGTTCGAGGTGCTGGAACATGGCGACTGGGGCGGCTGGTCGCCGACCTGGATGCTCGGCAAGCGCATTCACGGCAAACGGCTCGGCATTATCGGCATGGGCCGGATCGGCCAGGCGCTGGCCCGCCGCGCCGCCGCCTTCGGCATGCAGATCCACTATCACAACCGCCGCCGGCTGACCGAAAAGGTCGAGCGCGAGCTGGAGGCCACCTATTGGGAGAGCCTCGACCAGATGCTCGCCCGCATGGACATCGTGTCGGTGAACTGTCCGCACACGCCGGCGACCTATCACCTGCTGTCGGCGCGCCGGCTGAAGCTGCTCAAGAAGGAAGCCTTCATCGTCAACACCGCGCGCGGCGAGATCATCGACGAGGTCGCGCTGACCCGCATGATCGAGGCGGGCGACCTGGCCGGCGCCGGTCTCGACGTGTTCGAGCATGAGCCGGCGGTCAATCCGCGCCTTTTGAAGCTCGCCAAGGCCGGCAAGGTGGTGCTGCTGCCGCATATGGGCTCGGCCACCATCGAAGGCCGCGTCGACATGGGCGAGAAGGTGATCGTCAACATCAAGGCCTTCATGGACGGCCACAAGCCGCCGGACCGGGTGCTGCCCAGCATGCTCTGAGGCGGAGCTCCGGCGCATAGGCATGATGGAAGCGCCGGAGTTCGTGCCTCCCGGTCAAGGCGGTGCTCCCGCGTCGTGACCTTTCCGCAATGGCGCCGCCGGTCACGGGGCTCGCCTCAGTGGGAGCGGGTTGGCGGCGCACCGGGCCGCTAACCTTCGGCTCTCGCCATGACCCGCTCGATTCCGCCGCAAATGAAATCCAGCATGAAGGGATAGGCGGCGTTGAAATCGGTGCTGGAGAACCGATCGCACGACAGCGATTCCACGCGCCGGATGGGTGAGAAGACGCTCAGCATCACCGATATGCCGAAGACGAGCGCCCTGACCGCCTGCTCGGATTTCCCCATGCCGAAAAGCCGATCCAGCTCTTCGACGAACTGCCTTGCCGTATCGTCATAATATTTGGTCACCATCGCGGCTTGCTTCGGAGATTGCGCGGCTTGCGCGACCAATTCACCGTAGTTCTTCCAGCCGGCGTCGCCCGACGTCATATAGTGGAGAAAGGGCCTGGTGAAGGCTTCGACGAACGCGCGCAGATCCTTGCTGCCGGAACGGGAGAACTCACCCAGGAGCTGTCGCCGCATGGCGCCGAGATCATCCGAGCGCCGCGCGAATACCTCTTCGAAAAGCTGCTCCTTCGATGCGAAGTGATAGGTCACCAGACTGAGGCCCACATCGGCGCGTTTGGCGATTTCCCGTACAGGGACGCCATCGAAGCCGGACTTTGCGAAGAGCTCCTCCGCCGCGTCCAGCACCGCGGCCCGTGCTCCGCCGGACGCCTTTTCCGATGATCTGGCCATGACAATCTTCCGCTTATGCTCTTTACAAAAGAACTGGACGTACGTACAGTCCAATTGTGGGTCAGGAGTATATATACCAAGGAGGCGGCGATGACGAAAACAATGGCGCCGACGGCGCGGACGCCGTCCTCGCGACGCCGCCGTCTCATCCGCGCTCCCGGCTTGCCCGCCCAAGGGCCGGCGCGGACGCGGCATTCCCCTGAACAAGATCGCGACGCCTGATCGGCCGGTCAGAGCTTTGGTGCGCAATCCCGGCGCGTGGCGATGCGGCGACGCGTCGTGGTCTCGCTCAACTTCAACGTCCGAGAGAGGTGTCGCCATGAATGCGATGAAGAACCAGAAGAAAGCCGATGAGAAATCGCCGGGCGCAGGGGCGTTTCGGCGCATCGTCACCGGGCATGACGACCAGGGACGCTCCATCGTCGTGACGGCGGGGCCGGCGCCGTCCGTTCTCGACGTCGGCGGCGAACTCGGGGCCGTCTTCCACGAGGTGTGGAACACCGCGGCTTCGCCGGCGCCGATCCGGCGCGGCGCGGAAGAACCCGTCGGGACGGCAATCACGCTCAATCCGCCGCCGAACGGGACCAGGCTTCGCGTCATCGAATTCCGGCCGGGCCATCGCGACATGACGGCGGAAGAAGCACGAAAGGCATTCGCTGCTTTCGGCGGCAGCCATTCGCTCGAATCGGAAGGCGCCGGCAAGCGTCACCCCCTCATGCACCGCACCGAAACCGTCGATTACGGCATCGTTCTGGACGGCGAGATCGTGATGTTGCTGGACGAGGGAGAGGTCGTCGCGCGGGCCGGCGACATCGTTGTTCAGCGCGGCACCAATCACGCCTGGGTCAATCGCTCGGACAGGCCATGCCGCATGGCGTTCATTTTGATCGACGGCCGCTTTGCGGACGATCTCCTCTGACACACGAAAGGACCGCAGACATGTCTTATGAATGGCCTATCGACCCAGCGGACCTGTTCTTCGAGCGGCGCCCGCAAATGCTGAGCGCGGGTTTGCCGGCCGCCGATGTCGACGCCGTGCAGTCGGTCGTCACGGAGATGTGGGCCGACGCCAGGGGCGGATGGTCGCATGAATGGTCAACGCTGGCGAAGCGCTATGCCGATGGCGGCCAGCCTCGCATGGCGGCCATGGCCTATGGCTGGGCCAAGTTTCCGACCCTTGCCAATGATGCGATGCGCAAAGCGCTCGCCAACCAGCGCGATCAGTATCTGCTGGCGGCGCCCGATTTCCCGGTCGGCTTCGAACGGCGGGTTCTCGATCTGCCCTATCGCGGCGGCGGCACGCCGCTGCCGGTTCATATCTTCGCCGCCGAGGGGCTACCCGCCGACGCGCCGACGATTCTGGTGAGCGGTGGCGTCGATAGCTGGAAGATGGATATCCATGGCGTGCTGGTTGGGCTGGCCCAGATGCGGATCGGCCGCATCATGGCTTTCGACATCGCGGGAACCGGCGAGTCGCGCGTTCCCATGACCCATGACGGGGGCGCCGAGATCGTCGACGGACTGATTGCGGAAGCCCGCCGCACGGGCGCTAGCAAGGTGGCGCATGTCGGCATTTCGATGGGCGGCTATTATTCGGCGAAATCTGGCCTGGCTGGAAAGGTCGATGCCGCCGTCGTGCTCGGCGGCCCGGTCGAGGCGGCTTTCGCTCCGGGACGAACGTTCCAATTCGGCATGTTCGACATCGTGTCCAATGCGCGCGGTTTCGACAGCCGCCCCACGGCCGAGGCGCTTTCCGACGACAACCAAGCCTATTCGCTGCGGCCATTGCTGGATCAGGATCTGAACGCGCCCATGCTGATCGTGAACGGCGCCGACGACGTTCACGTCCCTCAGCACGATACGCTCGTGTTCGAGGGACGCCGCGATACGGTGGTCCGCCTGATCCCCGGCACCGGGCATTGCGGCACGAGCAAATTCCCCGAAGTCATGGCTGCGATCATGGGCTGGCTGCCGCCAGCGCTCGGCAAATAGCCGCCGGTCCGCTTCGGAGCGTTGCGTTCCGGAGCGGACGGAGGTTTACGGTTGAAACTGGCTTGCACCCCCCGCCACCGTGTCCGCGGGAGGGGCGGCGAAGAAGGCGATCGCGCGCCAACGATCAACAGGAATCCGCCGTGGATGCGGCGATCGCGGCCCGCGCCCCGTTCAAGCCGATCCCGTTCTGCCGCCCACCAACACTGAGAGTTACGGGAGAGGAATGGTGGAAAAGCCGTCCGCGATTGAAGGTGCGATTGTCGGGATCGGCAATGCCGAGGCGGGATTCACGCGCCCGCCGACCATCCTCACGCTGAATGACGTGATCGAAGCCGGACGCGAAGGCCTTCCCGCCGACCTGCCCTCGAGCAGTTATGATCTGCTGCGGCGGTCGGCCGAGCGCCACGGCGGCAAGACGGCACTTGCCAGTTTCCGCGACGTGGCCACCCATCGGGACGTGCGCCGCATGTCATACCGCGAGCTCTTCGCGGATGTGACACGGACGGCCAATCTTTTCGCGAGCCTGGGCGTCGGCTCGCGGGACGTGGTGGCGATGCTGCTGCCCAATCTGCCCGAAACACACCTTGTCCTGTGGGGCGCCGAAGCGGCGGGCGTCGTGATGCCGCTGAACCCCATGCTCGAACCAGGTCCGCTTGTCTCGCTGCTGAACGCTGCCGGTGCCAAGGTCCTGGTCACGCTCGGGAGTGGCTCCGAGCTCTTCGTCAAGGCGGTCTCGGCGGTGTCTGAAGCCGTCGCGATCGAGCATATGATCGTGATCGGGGAGACTACGGAGGCCGGGACGACGGGCACTCCGGCCTCGCTGCGTGCAGGCGTGGAAATCCACGATTTTGCCGGCGCGCTGCAGTCGATGCCGGCCGACCATCTGGTCAGCGGCCGCCGCATCGTTCCCGATGATACCGCTTCCTATTTCTGTACCGGCGGCACGACCGGACTCCCGAAAATCGCGGTTCGGACCCACGCGCAGGTCATCGCCAATGCCTGGATGGCGGCTCGGATGATCGGCCCGGCGCTGACCCATGAGTCGATCCTGTTCTGCGGACTGCCGTTGTTCCATGTCAACGCGGCGGTGGTGACGGGGTTGATGCCCTTCCTCCAGGGCGCGTCGGTTGTTCTCGGCACTCCGGCTGGCTTCCGCACCCCAGGGCTCATTCCGCGCTTCTGGGAGATTGTCCAAGACCATCGCATCACCGCGTTCAGCGGCGTCCCGACGCTGCTCGCGGCACTTCTGGAACATCCGAGCGACGGTTTCGACCTGTCGTCGTTCCGCTTCGCGATCTGCGGGGCGGCGCCCTTGTCGGCTGAATTGCTGCAGCGCTTCGAGGAAACCTGCGGCGTCGCGATTTCAGAAGGATACGGCCTGACCGAGAGCGCCTGCGGCGCCTCGCTCAATCCGATCGATGGCGACCGCCGGCCCGGATCGGTCGGTCTCCCACTGCCGTGCCAGGAGATCCGCACGCTCGTTCTCGACGCGAACGGCGCTTTCCTGCGTGACGCTGATGTCGATGAGATCGGTGTCGTGGCGATCGCAGGGCCAAATGTGTTTTCCGGCTACCTGACCGATCGCCACAATATCGGCCTTTGGATCGACCGGGCCGATGGCCGCAAATGGCTCAACACCGGCGATCTCGGACGCCTCGACGGCGACGGTTATCTGTGGCTGACCGGTCGCGCCAAGGATCTCATCATCCGTGGCGGGCACAATATCGATCCCTCGGTGATCGAGGAAGCGCTCTACGCCCATCCCGATGTCGCTCTCGCCGCGGCCGTAGGCCGGCCCGACATCCACGCGGGCGAGGTGCCAATGGCCTTCGTCCAGCTTCGTGCCGGCGCCGGGGCGGACGGGCCGGCGCTCCTGGCGCATGCCGCCGCGCTGATCGGCGAGCGCGCGGCGGTCCCCAAAGAGGTGGTCGTGCTTCAGTCGATGCCACTGACCACCGTCGGAAAGATACACAAGCCGAGCTTGAGGCTGATCGAAGTCACCCGGGTGGTGCGTGACACCCTCGATCGCGCGGGAATAAGATTCGTCGATGCGACCGCCCATGACGACCCGCGGCGCGGCACGGTCGTTCACATCGTGGCGGCTGCCGACAGCAAGGTCGCCGCTCGCGCTGCCCTTGCGGCCTTCACATTCCAAATTGACCTGGATCAGGTGACGGGTCCGCTGGCCGAAAGGCCAAAGTGAGCCGACGCCCGGCTTGCTCCCCTTGCAGATCTCGCGCCGGAACCGCGATGCCCATCTCTGCCCGGCGGGGAGAGGTGAAGAGGACGTTCCCGTGCGAGATTTCGACGGCGGGCTCAGGTCCCTCCCAGCGGCGAGCGCGAGTGCTCCCCGCGATCGCCGGGTGTCAGCCCGCCGGTCCCGCTCAGCGGATTGTCGGGGTCCCAGCGGTAGCGGATCGTCTCGAAACGCATGTCGCGCAGGTCGAGCATCATCAGGCGGCCGACCAGGCCTTCGCCGAAACCGACGATTTCCCGGATCACCTCGAGCGCCATCATCGAACCGACAATGCCGGTGAGCGCGCCGAGCACCCCGACTTCGGAACAGGTCGGCACGGTGCCGGGCGGTGGCGCATCCGGAAACAGGCAGCGATAGGTCGGATTGGGTGCGCCGTCAGGGGCTTTCTCGTGGCCCCGGATGGTGGTGAGCGTCGCGTCGAACGTGCCGACGGCGGCCGTGATCAGCGGCTTGCCCTCGTGGAAACAGGCGTCCGAGACGGCGTAGCGGGTGGCGAAATTGTCCGAGCCGTCGGCGACCAGGTCATAACCGCGCACCAGTTCGCGGGCGTTCGTCGGCGTCAGCCGGGTGATATGGGCGACGACCTCGACATGGGGGTTGAGCCGGCGGATGGCACCGGCCGCGCTTTCGGTTTTCAGCACGCCGAGATCGGGCGTCCCATGGATGACCTGGCGCTGCAGATTGGACAGCGACACCGCGTCGTCGTCGACGATGCCGAGGGTGCCGAGGCCGGAAGCGGCGAGATAAAGCAGCAGCGGCGCGCCGAGCCCACCGGCGCCGATGACCAGGACCTTGGCGCGGCCGAGCTTCTGCTGCCCGGGGCCGCCGACCTCGCGCAGCACGATGTGGCGCGCATAGCGCTCGAGTTCATCCGCTGACAGCATCAGTCGACCGACAGGCCGAGGGCCTGCCGCACCCTGATCCGTACCGCGTGGCCGTCACGGGTCGGCAAGACGCGTTCGGTCTCCGCGCTGTCGATCTTGACCACGGCGACACAGGGGCCTTGGCCCGATGTCCGGACCCGGGCGGCGAGGTTCTCGACCGCATCCATGGTCGTGACCACCCTGATATCGGCGATGCCCGAGGCCCGGGCGATCGCGGCGAGATCGGCGATCGCCGTATGGCTCGCCTGGCCGCCGGTCTCGCCATAAAGGCCGTTGTCGAGGATGACGACGGTCAGGTTTTTCGGCTGCTGCATGGCGATGGTGGCGAAGGAGCCCATGCCCATCAGCATTTCACCGTCGCCGGTGACCGCGACGACCGGCGTCTCGGGCCTCGCCAGCGCCAGGCCGAGAGCACAGACGGCGGCGCCGCCCATGGCGCCCCAGAGATAGACATTGCGGTGATGGTCGCCGGCGGCGGCGACGTCATAGGTCGGCGAACCCAGGCCGGTGACGACGACCAGGTCGCCGCGATCGGCCATCAGGCGGGCCACCACCGCGCGGCGGTCGAGCCGGCCGGGACTGCGGTTGTCGCTCATTTCACGAACACCTTGGCGCCGATCAGTTGCTGGGACAGCAGGACGGCGACCGCGCTGCCGCCCTCATAGGCCATGCGGATGGCGGCGGCGGCCGTCGGTCCGACCTCGTGCGGCTCAGAGGCGCGCAGCACGTGAATGCCCATCAGCCGGAAGGCCTCCGGCGTCGCCGTGCCCATCGGCACCTGCCACGGATTGAACTCGCCCCATTCGCCGCGCATGGTCACGAAGGTCAGGAACGGGCCGCCCATGTTGCGGATCAGCGAGAACATGTTGACGCAATTGCCGACGCCGGAGGACTGCATGAGCAGGCAGGCGCGGTCGCCGCCGAGCCAGGCGCCGGACATCAGCGCGACGCCCTCTTCCTCCGTGGTCAGGGGAATGCCGATCATCGCGGTATCGGCATGGACCGCGCGGATCAGTTCGGCATGGCCGCCATCGGGCACATAGGCGACCTGGCGCACGCCCGCGGCCTTCAGCGCGGCGAAGATGTCGCCCGGCCAGCCGGCGGGCGAGACATGCGTCGGTTGGGGGTGCAAGGCGTTCATGCGCTGGATAGGCTCCGCTCGACGTCGAGGCGGCTCACGATGGCGTCCGCCGCGATCGGAAACAAGAGTTCCCTTGGGAGGACAGGCATGACGATCGGATTCATCGGGCTCGGACGGATGGGGCGGGGCATGGCCTCCAACCTGCAGACCAAGGGCTTTTCGCTCATGGTGCACGACGTCGCCGAGGCGCCGGTGACGGCGCTCGAAACGCTGGGCGCCCGGCACGGCACACCGGCCGAGATCGCGGCCGTGTCCGACATCGTCGTCACCATGCTGCCGACCGGCAAGGAGGTCGGCGAGGTCGTGCTGGCGCCCGGCGGCGTGCTCGACCATGCCAAGCCCGGCACCATGATCCTCGACATGTCGACGATCGACCCGGAGACCACCGACAAGCTGCATGCCGAAACGCGCGCGCGCGGCATGACCGCGGTCGATGCGCCGGTCGGCCGGCTCGCCTGGCACGCCGATCGCGGCCAGAGCCTGTTCATGGTCGGCGCCGACGACGCCGACTATGCTCGCGCGCTGCCTTTGCTGCAGGCCATGGGCACGACCATTCATCACAGCGGCGGACCCGGCGCCGGCACGCGCATGAAGCTCGTCAACAACTACCTGGCGATCATCCTGTGCCAACTCAATGCCGAGGCGCTGTCGCTGTCGCAGCGCTTCGGGCTGGATCTCGCCAAGACGCTCGACGTGCTCTACGGCACCACCGCGACCAATGGCCAGCTCAAGGTCAACTGGCCGAACAAGGTGCTGGCGGGTGATACCGATCCGGGCTTCACCATCGATCTCGCGCACAAGGACCTGTCGCTGATCGTCCAGGCCGCCAATAGCGCGCGGGTGCCGCTGCCGGTGGCGGCCGCCGCGCGCGAAGCCTTCTCGACGGCCCGCGCCCGCGGCTACGGCCAGAACGATTTCTCGGCGATGGTCGACGTGCTCTGCGACATGGCCCAGATCGAACGGGCGCGGCTGCCGAAAGGCTATACGCCGCCGGCGTGAAAACGGGCGAATCGTGACGAGCGAGTGGCGAATGGGGAAAGTGTCGGTGCTTCCGAATTCGCTGTTCGGTTTCTCCCGCGGACGGACATCAACCCGCGGCATCAACCCTCTCCCGCGCGTTCGCGGGAGAGGCTTTGCGCGCACCGCGCGTTTCGCTTCATCCCCATTCGCTTTTCCCGATCGACGCCGTCGACGTCGTGAAGGCTTGCCCTGGACGCTTCGAAGCGGCACCACTGAACCATGCCGTCGAAACCTCACGTCCTGACGATTCCCGCCTCCAGGCCGCATCTGGCGACCCTGGCGCGGGCGATCATCGAGGGTGCCGTCATCACCGGCTGGCCGGACCGGGGCGATCCCCTGTCGCTTGCCGCCGGCACCATCCTGCTGCCGAACCGGCGTGCCTGCCGGGCCATGCGTGACGCCTTTCTCGACGTCGCAACCGACCACGCCCTGCTGCTGCCGCGCATCGCGCCGATCGGCGACATCGACGAGGACGAATGGGATTTCGCCGATCCCGACCCGCTCGAAACCCTGGGCCTGGCGGCGATCGGGCCGGCCATGGCGTCGCTCGACCGGCGCCTGACGCTGGCCGGCCTGGTGCGCGCCTGGGCGGCCAGCGTCGACCGGGCGGTGATGAAATTGTCGCCGGCCGATCCGCTGATCGTCTCGGCCTCGACCGGCGATGCCCTGGCGCTGGCCGCCGACCTGATGCGGCTGATGGACCAGGTCGAAACGGAGCGGGTGCCCTGGTCCAATCTCGACCGGATCGTCGAGACCGGCCTCGACACGTTCTGGACCATGACGCGCAGTTTCCTCGCCATTGCCACGGAAGCCTGGCCGGCGCATCTCGCCGCCAACGGGCTGGAGGAGCCGGCGGTCAGGCGCGACCGGCTGATCGCCGCCGAAACCGTCCGGCTGGCCGCCCTGCCCGGACCGATCATCGCCGCCGGCTCGACCGGCTCGATCCTGGCGACCCGCGATCTCCTGAAGGCGATCGCCCATCATCGCAACGGCGCGCTGATCCTGCCGGGCCTCGACCGCGGGCTGGATGCCGCCTCCTGGGACGCCATTGGCGGGAGCAGGGGCCCGGCCTCGCACGGCCATCCGCAATTCGGCCTGAAGCGGCTGATCGAGCATGTCGGCGTGACGCGGGACGAGGTGCGGGACCTCGCGGCGCCAGGTGCGCATGGCCGCGAGACGCTGCTCTCGGAAGCGATGCGGCCGGCCGCGACCACCGAATTGTGGGGGGCGGGCATTCACGCGCCGAACGCGGCCATGCTCGAGGGCCTGAGCGTGATGGAAGCGGCCAATGAACGCGACGAGGCCCTCGGCGTGGCGCTGGTGCTGCGCGAGATCGCCGAAAACCCGGACTCGACCGCCGCCCTGGTGACGCCGGACCGGGCCCTGGCGCGGCGTGTGCTCGCCGAGCTGTCGCGCTGGAACGTCGTGGTCGATGATTCCGGCGGCCGGCCGCTCGCGGGAACGCCGGTCGCGGCGGTCGCCCGGCTGGTCGCGGCGCTGGTCTTCGACGATCCCGCGCCGGCAACCCTGCTGGCGCTGATCGGTCACCCGGCGCTCGACCAAGGGCTCGATCCGCTGCGCCGCGAGCGGGCGATCGCGGCGATCGAATTGACCACGCTGCGCGGGCTGCGGCCCTCGGGCGGGCTTGCCGGCTATCTCGCCAAGCTCGGCAAGGTCATGCCTTCGGCGTCACCGAGGCCGAGCGATCCGGCGAGCCGGGTCGGCGCCGAAGCGCTCGCCGACGGCCACGGGCTGCTCGGCCGTATCACCACGGCGCTGGCGCCGCTGATGGCGCTGAGCGAGGCCGAGGCGGCGCCGCTTGCAGCCTTCGCCGCGGCTCATGGCGCGGCGCTCGATGCGCTCGGCCTCGACGCCGAGGCCGAAGGTGGCGACGAGATCGCTTCGGTGCTCGCCAAGGCGGGCGGGCCGACGGCTGCGGCCTTCGCCCTGCCGCCACGCGACTATTGCAGCGTCTTCGATGCCTTGATCGCCACCGAGACGGTACGGGTTCCGGCGCGCCCCGGCGCCCGCATTCGGGTGCTCGGCTTGCCGGAGGCCCGCCTGCTCGATGCCGACACGGTCATCCTGGCCGGACTGGTCGAGGGCTCCTGGCCGGGCGAGGCCAAGCTCGACCCCTGGCTGAACCGGGCCATGCGCACGGCTTTCGGCATCGATCCGCCGGAGCGGCGCATCGGGCTCGCCGCCCACGACTTCTGCCAGCTCATGGGCAATCGCCGGGTCGTGCTGTCGCGCGCGGCCAAAAGCGGCGGCGTGCCGACGGTGCGGTCGCGCTGGCTGCAGCGGCTCGCCGCGGTGCTCGGGCCCGACATCTGGCGCGGGTTGGTCGCCAAGGGCGACCGCATGCTCGGCCTGACCCATGGTCTCGACCGGCCGGCCGCGATCCGGCCTGTGCTCCGGCCCTCGCCCGCGCCACCTCTGGAATTGCGGCCGGCGCGCCTGCCGGTCACCGCGATCGAGACCTGGCTGCGCGATCCCTATGCCATCTATGCGCAACATGTCCTGAGGCTCAGCGCGCTCGACGGCCTCGACGAGGTTCCCGGCGCCGCCGAGCGCGGCACGGTGATCCACGGTGTGCTGGCGGCCTTTACCCAGGAGGTGCGGACCGATGGTTTCCCCGCCGATCCGGTCGAGCGGCTGCTGGCGCTCGGACGCACGCATTTCCTGCCCTATTGGGACGATCCTTCGGTCCGGGCGATCTGGTGGCCGCGCTTCGTCCGCATCGCCCAATGGTTCGCGGTGGAAGACCGGTCGCGCCGCGCCGACCTGCTCGACGTTCACGCCGAGATCAAGGGCCGGCTGGAATGGGAGACGCCGGCCGGTCGCCGCTTCGTGCTGACCACCTCGGCCGACCGCATCGACATCCGCAAGGACGGCATGGCTGAAATCGTCGACTACAAGACCGGCCAGCCGCCCAGTGCCGCCCAGGTCCAATCCGGGCTTTCGCCGCAGCTGGCATTGGAGGCGGCGGTGCTGAAGGGCGGCGGTTTCCACGAGGTGCCGGCCGAGACGCCGATCGGCGCACTGGTCTATGCCAAGCTCGGCGGCCGCGATCCGGCCGGCGAATTCCTGCCCGTGCGGATGACCGACGGCAGTGCCGACGAACTGGTGGCGGAGACTTTCGCCAAGCTGCGCGAACTGGTCGCGGCCTTCGAGAACCCGGCGCAGGGCTATCTGTCCTGGGCCATCCCGCAATTCGTCGGCGGCCGTTCCAACGACTATGCCCATCTGGCGCGGGTCAAGGAATGGTCGGCGGCCGGCGGTGGCGGAGGTGGCGAATGAGCCGCCCGCTCGTTGCTCCGCCCGAGGCGGCGCTCGCCCAGCGCAAGGCCTCGGATCCGCAGATCTCGGCCTGGGTCGCCGCCAATGCCGGCTCCGGCAAGACCTATGTGCTGGCGCGCCGGGTGGTGCGGCTGATGCTGGAGGGGACGCCGCCCGGCGCCATCCTCTGCCTGACCTTCACCAAGGCCGCCGCCGCCACCATGGCCAACCGGGTCTTCGCCATGCTCGGCGAATGGACCGGCTTCGACGACGAGCGGCTCGGCGCCGTGCTGCGCGATCTCGACGGTGTCAGGCCGGACAGCCGGCGGATCATCCGCGCCCGGCGATTGTTCGCCGAGGCGCTGGAAACCCCCGGCGGCCTGAAGGTCCAGACCATTCACGCCTTTTGCGAAAGGGTGCTGCACCAGTTTCCCTTCGAGGCCAATGTCGCCTCGCAATTCACCGTCATGGACGATCGCGGCAAGGCCGAGACGGTCGAGCGCGCCAAGCTCGCCGTGCTGCTGAAGGCGGCGGCCGATCCGCAAGGCCGGCTCGGCCGGGCGCTGGCGTCGCTCTCGGTCGCCGCCGCCGACCAGACGGTGGCCGACCTCCTGTCGGAAGCGGTCAATGCGCGCGACGTGCTGCTCGGCCAGGTGCGCACCGAGGCCGATCTCGACCGGGCCATGGCCGCGCTCGGGGTGGCGCTCGGCGTGGCGCCCGAAGACAACGAAGAAAGCCTGGCCGCCGAGGCGCTCGGTGCGGCGATCGTGCCGCCGTCGGAATGGCTGTCGGTCGCCGCGACCCTCGAACATCTGTCGACCAAGGCGACCGAACGCGATATCGCGGCGCGCCTGCGGCTGGCGGCGCGCGACCCGGCGCTGTTCATCGAGCAGTACCGGGCGATCTTCTTCACGCGGGAAGGCGATCTCCGCAAGACCATCCTGACCAAGGCGGTCCGCGACGCCGAGCCGGCGCTCGCCGCCCGTTTCGACCGGGAACAGGAGCGGCTCGGGGCCCTGCTGCGCCGCCAGAAGGCCGCGGCGCTGCGCGACCGCACCGCCGCCCTGCTGACGCTGGCCGAGGCGGTGCTGACCCGGGTGGAGGCGGAAAAGGCGGCGCGCGGCGCGCTCGACTTCGACGACCTGGTCGGCAAGACACGGGCCCTGTTCGCGCGGGTCGACGCGCGCTGGATCCTCTACAAACTCGACCAGGGCATCGACCATATCCTGGTCGACGAAGCCCAGGACACCAGTCCCGGCCAATGGGAGCTGGTCAGCGCGCTGGTCGCCGAGTTCACCGATGGCGAGGGCGCGCGCGAGACGGCGCGCACCCTGTTTGTCGTCGGCGACGAGAAGCAGTCGATCTATTCGTTCCAGGGCGCCGATCCCGCCTGGTTCACCGACATGCGGCTGAAATTCGCCAGGGCCTTCGGTCAGGCCGGCAAGCCGTTCGAACAGGTCAGGCTGAATTTCTCGTTCCGCTCGACATCCGCGGTGCTGGGCGCGGTCGACCGGGTTTTCGACGATCCGGCGACGCGCCGCGGCCTGTCGGCCGATCAGGGGCCGCTCGCACCGCACGAGGCGGCGCGCCGCACCGCGCCCGGCATCGTCGAGCTCTGGCCGCCGATCGAGAAACAGGAGGCCGAGGAGCGGTCCCCCTGGACCGCGCCGCTCGACGCGGTGGAGATCTCCGATCCGGTGGCACGGCTTGCCGGCCGCATCGCCGGTCATATCCGCATCTGGCTCGATCGCCGCGAGCACCTGCCGGACAAGGACCGCGCCATCGCGCCGGGCGACATCCTGATCCTGGTGCGCCGGCGCGGCGCCCTGTTCGAACAGGTGATCCGGGCCCTGAAGAACCGCAACGTGCCGGTGGCGGGCGCCGATCGCCTGGTTCTCGGCGAGCACATCGCGGTCATGGACCTGATGGCGCTCGCCGACTGCATGCTGACGCCGGATGACGACCTGTCGCTGGCCGCCGTGCTGACGAGCCCGCTGGTCGGTCTTGGCGAGGACGAACTCCTGGCGCTCGCGGCGCGCCGGCCCGGCTCGCTCTGGGATGCGGTCCAGGCCACCGGCAAAGCCCATGCCCAGAGGCTCCGGCGCTGGCGCGACGAAGCGCTGGCGCTGACGCCGGCGAGCTTCTTCGCCCAGGTGCTGTCGCGCGACGGCGGCCGGGCGCAGATCCTGGCCCGGCTGGGTTTCGAGGCGGCCGACGCGATCGACGAATTCCTGTCGCTGGCGCTGGCTTTCGAGGCAAGCGAGATTCCGACGCTGCGCGGCTTCCTGAGCATGATGCGGGCAAGCGCCACGGAAGTGAAACGCGACATGGACCTCGGCCGCGACGAGGTGCGTGTCATGACCGTCCATGGCGCCAAGGGGCTGGAGGCGGATATCGTCTTCCTGGCCGATACGATGAGCAAGCCGGGCGGCCAGTTCGACCCGAAACTGTTCAAGATCGCCGCCGGCGACGTGCCTGACGGCACCTTGCCGCATCTGGTCTGGTCGCCGTCGAAAAAGGCCGATGTCGACATGGTCGCCGACGCGCGCGAGCACCACCGCGACCGCCAGGCCCAGGAATATCGCCGGCTGCTTTATGTCGCGATGACGCGCGCCGCCGACAAGCTGATCATTTGCGGCGCCAGGCCGGGCAGGGGCGCGAGCGACGCCTGGTACGACATGATCGCCCAGGCGTTCGACGGGAAAGCCGTGGAAGAGCCCGCCGATGACGGTGACGGCACCGTCCGGCGCTGGCGCGAGGGCCAATCGGAAGGGGTCGGCAGCGCGCCGGCCGAGGCCGATGGTCCGGCGGTGGTGGCGGAACCCGGCTGGCTTCGGCGACCGGCCCCCGATGTCGCGATCCCGCCGCGCCCGGTGACGCCGTCCGGATTGGGCAAGGGCCGGCGCCTGCCGTTCTCGCCGGAGGCGACGGCTGCGCGCGAGGCGGCGCTGCAGCGCGGCACCTTGACGCACCGGCTGCTGCAGTCCCTGCCCGATGTTGCCCTCGACAAGCGCGAGGAGGCGACGTGGCGCTTCCTGGCCCGCCAGGCGGTTCTCGACGACGAGACGCGCGAGACGATCGCGGCAAGTGTCGCGGCCATCCTGGCCGACCCGCGTTTCGCCCCCCTGTTCGCCGCCGCGAGCCGCGCCGAGGTGCCGATCGCCGGCAGCCTGAACGGCCGGCCGGTGTCCGGGCAGATCGACCGGCTGATCATCGAGCCGGGCCGGATCATCATTGCCGATTTCAAGACCAACGACCCGGCGCCGCGCCATCCGGCCGAGGTGCCCGAAGCCTATGTGACGCAGCTGGCGCTTTACCGCGCGCTCCTGGCGCGTATCCACGCCGACCGCCCGATCGAGGCCTGGCTGGTTTGGACCGCCGTGCCCGACATCATGGCCGTCCCCGAAGGCGCGCTCGCGGCGGCGCTGGCGGCGGAGGGCTTCGGCCCCTGATCAGAGCGAGGAGAGCGGCGGCAGGCTGTCTTCCTTGCCGGTCAGCGCCGCCGAATGCAGGCTGCGCACGCGCGCCTCGAGGTAATGGGCGATGGCCTTGCGGTCGGCGCTCGGATCGAAGGGCACGGGATTGCCGAAGATCACGTCGACGTCGACGGCGCCGTCCTTGAGCATGGCCCAGGCATGCGGGATCATGGCGATGTCGCCGGCCCAGGACATGCGCGGCCGATGCTGGCGGCCGGCCGGCAGGCCGTTGATGCGTCGGTAGGCGAGCGCGATCGGCTGGATCCAGACGCTTTCGCCGGTGGCCCTGGCCAGGCTTTCGGCGGCGCCGATCAGCGCGCCGCGGAATTTCAGGACGCGATTGCCGTCGGACGAGGTGCCTTCGGCGAACAGCACGACCGGCTCGCCCTCGCGCATCCGCTCGATCATCTCATCGGCGGTCTTGGGCGTCGCATGGCGCCTTTCGCGATCGACGAAGATCGAACGCTGCAGCTTGGCGAGATAACCGAAGACCGGCCAGGTCGCGACTTCCGACTTGGCGACGAAGGACACCGGCGCCAGCGAGCCGAGCACCACGATGTCCATCCAGCTGACATGGTTCGGCACATAAAGCACCGGGCGGTGGGTGGTCGGTTCGCCGCGCACCGTCACCTTGGTGCCGAGCGCGGCGAGCGCCACCCGGTGGAACAGCATGGGCACGGTGTGCCGCACCGGCAGCTTCAGCGCGTGGGCGATCATCTGGACCGGCAGCAGGACGAGGGCCGCGACGATCAGGACGGCGAGCCAGAAGATCGCGCGCACCGTGTCGAACGGGCTCGAGCCCTCGCGGCCGAACTCCTCGACCGGTGGCTCCTCGGCGGCCGGCAGTTCAGTGCTCGTCATCGAGGGGCACGCAATAGAGTTCGAGGCGATGATCGACCAGCTTGTAACCCAGCTTGCGCGCCACCTCGGCTTGCAGGCGCTCGATCTCCTCCGACTGGAACTCGACCACCCGGCCGGTCCGCAGGTCGATCAGGTGATCGTGGTGCTCTTCCGGGATGGTCTCGTAGCGGGCGCGGCCGTCACCGAAGGCGTGGCGGGTGATGATGCCGGAATCCTCGAACAGCTTGACCGTCCGATAGACCGTCGACAGCGAGATATTGGTGTCGATCGCATTGGCGCGCCGGTGCAGCTCCTCGACGTCGGGGTGATCTGCGGCCGAGGCGATGACCCGCGCGATGACCCGCCGCTGATCGGTCATCCGCATGCCCTTGGCGATGCAGGCTTCCTCGATCGAATTGAGCGATGTGTCTGTCTTCGCCGATGCCACGGAGGCGCTCCTTCCACGATGGCCCGAACCTATAGCGCCACCGGTCTGGTCCGTCACCCCCGTGACGCGACCGGCCGGTCGATCACCGGGCTGTCGCCGGCGCGGTGATCGTCCTCGCCGTCCTCGTCGCTTTGCATGGCGAGCGCCCGGCGGCGGTCGGCAAGCGCAGCGTTGAGCCGGTCGAGCGCCAGGGTCAAGGTGGCGAAACGTCCCTCGTCGAAACCCGGCTCCTTCGATTTCTCGATCGATTCGACAAAGATGTCGTCGGCGACCTGGGCGATCCGGTCGAGCGTGTCGGGATCGTCGGTGGCGCGGACCTCGCGCAGCAGCTGCAGCACATCCGGCAGCCGGCCGGGATCGGGCTCGCGCCGGCCGACGCCGAAATAGCCGATCACGCCGGCAATGGCCGAGCCGCCGAGCGAGAGGCCGAAGATCAGCAGATAGAGATAGTCGCTATATTGCTCGAGAAAGGTCTTCTGCTCGCCGGTGAGATAGCCGCGCGCGCCCGGATGAACCTGCACCGACGAGCCCTTTTCGGTCTCCGGCACTTCGATGCGGAAGGCGACCGGGTGCTGGGTCGCGAGCGAGGGCCGGAGCGTGAACAGCTGCTGGGTGAACTCGGAGACCGCGGCGTCGGGCAGGTTACGGCTGGCGACGAGGTAGTGCACGACGCCGAGGGTCGGAAATCCCTCCGGCGGCCGCGGCGGGTTGGAGCCGAAGGAGCCGGCGACCACGTCGATCGATTCGAGGAAGAACACCCGTTCGGCCATGGCCTCGGCCTCGCGGATCGGCACCAGGGTGATCTTACCCTCGGGGGCCTCGCGGATCAGGCCGGCCATGGCGTCGGCGACCGGCTTGGCGGACGCCGGGCCGATCGTCACGAGCGCCTGGATTTTGCCCTTCTTGAAGGCGTCGCCGGTTTCCCAGGGCAGGATGTCGACGAGCCGCACGCTCGACGGCTGAATGCCGTGTTCCCGCAGGATGGTCTCGACCAGCCGGACATTGAAGCCGGTGCCGCGTCCCATGACGCCGACGGTCTTGCCGGGCAGGTCGGTCCAGCGCTCGATGCCTGATGTAGCCGGCGCGCCGAGCACCACCGGATTGCGCTGCCAGATCGCCACCGCCAGGGCCGAGGGTGGGAAGGCGATATCCGCCCGCACGATCGCCAGGTCGGCGTCGCCGCGGTCGATCTTGGCGGCGCTGTCGCTGGGCGAATCGGAGGATACCAGCCTCAGGCGGACGCTCGAGCGCTCGCGCACCAGCGACAGCCTGAGGGCGTCGACCAGCTTGGCTGCCTCGGATCCGGCCGGGCCAATCGCAAAAGTCAGCGTCGTCGGCCGGTTGACCCAATAGGTGGCAAGTGCCGAGCAGCCGATCAGGGCGCTCAGAACACCAAAAATGACAAGGCGCGTTCGGGTCATACGGGGCTCACATCGGGTGTCCATGATGGCCGTTTTGCGCCGCAACGGCCATAGCGCGCTTTGCGGACCCGGGCGGGGCCGCGCGGGCGCGACAATCGGCCGCCGCGCCGGCGTCAGCGCAGCCGACGGGGCACCGCCCGGCGGGGCCGGTCGAGCGCTTCGACGCGCATGTCATGGCCTCGAAGCACCGTGTCGGCATCAGCGCATCGGGCGAGACACCACCCGGCAGCGTGGACCACGCGCCTCGACGAGGACGCCGTAATCCTCAATGGCGGAATTGCAGATCCGGCATTCCTGCCGCTGCACCACCCGGCCGCCGCGCAGGCGGCGCTCGACGACCCGGCAACTGGCGGCGTCGGCGGGCGGTACCCGCTGGGGCGCGGTGACCGGCGGGGACGGCCGCCGCCCCTGGACCGGCTCCGGCACGAACCAGCGCTGCACCCGGCGGTCCGGCTCCTGCCGTCGCAGATCGTTCTGCCATCGCTGCTGATCCTGGATCTGCCGCTGCTGGATCTGCTGCTGCTGCAACTGTTGGGAATCGCGCTGCTGCTGTTGCAGCTGTTGCTGTTGCTGCTGCTGGTAGATCTGCTGCTGGGGATCGCCGAGCGGCAGGCCGAGAGGGCCGCCCGAGGTCGCGGGATCGCCGGGGATGCGGATCTGCGCCGCGGCCGGCGAGGACGACAGCGAGCCCAGGCCGGCGACAAGGCCCGCGAGCAGCAGCAGGGACATCAAGGGCCGGTGAATCTGCGTCATGGTACTGTCCTCACCCAGGCAAGCGCTGCGAGCCGGGCCGGCTCGCATCAGCAACGCCTAATATAGGACTTGGATCCACCCGGGCCGGTTCAATCGATGGTGATGACCACCCGGCCGCGAATCCGGCCCTCGATGATCGCCCGGCCGGCCTCGATGACGCCTTCCAGCGGGATGGTCGAGGTGATGGTCGCGAGCTTCTTCCGATCGAGATCTTGGGCCAGCCGCGACCAGGCCTCCAGCCTGAGCGGCTTCGGCGCCATCACCGAATCGACGCCGAGCAGAGACACGCCGCGCAGGATGAACGGCGCCACCGTGGTCGGCAGGTCCATGCCCTGGGCCAGGCCGCAGGCGGCGACCGCGCCGCCGTAGCGGGTCATGGCGAGGACATTGGCGAGCGTATGGGAACCGACCGAATCGATGCCGCCGGCCCAGCGCTCGCGGGCGAGCGGCTTGGCCGGGCTGGACAATTCGGCACGGTCGATGATCTCGGCGGCGCCCAGCGCGGTGAGATAGGCCGCCTCCTGCGGCCGGCCCGTGGAGGCGACGACATGATAGCCGAGCCTGGCGAGCAGCGCGGTCGCCACCGAACCGACGCCGCCGGCGGCACCGGTCACCACCACGGGTCCGCGCTCCGGCCGGATGCCGTGCCGCTCCAGCGCCATGACGCAGAGCATGGCGGTATAGCCGGCGGTGCCGATGGCCATGGCTTCGGCGGCCGATAGGCCGGCGGGCAGCGGTACCAGCCAGTCGCCCTTGACGCGGGTTTTTTCGGCGAAGGCGCCGAGATGGGTCTCGCCGGTGCCCCAGCCATTAAGAATGACCGCATCGCCCGGCTTGAAGTCGGCATGTCCGGAGCTCTCGACCACGCCGGCGAAGTCGATTCCAGGGATCATCGGGAAGCGGCGGACCACCGGCGCCTTGCCGGTCAGCGCCAGCCCGTCCTTGTAGTTGAGCGTCGAATGCGAGACGCGGACGGTGACGTCGCCATCCATCAGGTCGTTTTCGTCGAAGCGCGACAATGCGGCCGTTGTGCCGGTCTCGCCCTTGGTCACCACCACCGCCTTGAAGGTCGCCATCGCGTCGTCTCCTGATCGTGTCGGCGCCAAGGTCGTCCGCCGGCGCGGCCAGGGCAAGGGGCTTCGGCCCCGGCCAATGGGCTGAGCAGCCGCCACGGGCGCCGGCGCGCCGAAACGGCGGGGGTGCGACGTTGCCTGACCTTTACACCCCGGCGCTCGGACGCTTGGATGCGACGCCGGGTGGTGGCGTCGTCGCGCGTTTCGGTGGGGCGGCGGACCGCCATGCGTCGATGTCGCGGCCTCTGGCGGAGGGACCGAACATGACCAAGGTGACCGGCATAGGCGGCCTGTTCTTCCGGGCCCGCGATCCGAAAGCACTGGCGGCCTGGTACGAGACGCATCTCGGCATCGACGATATCGCCAGGCTCGCCTGGCAGCAGCAGGCCGGTCCGACGGTTTTCGCGCCATTTGCCGCGGATACGGCCTATTTCGGCCGACCGACCCAGCAATGGATGGTCAATTTCCGGGTCGACGACCTCGATCGCATGATGGCCGACCTGAAGGCGGCCGATATCGCGGTGGAGACCCGCGCGGAATGGGATTCAGAGGTCGGCCGGTTCTGTCGCATCCATGATCCCGAGGGCAATCCGATCGAATTGTGGGAGCCGGCGGTACCGATGCCGCGCTGACCGCCGGGCTCGTCCGGGCAACGGGAGCGCGGCCGGCCTTGCCGTCGGCCCGCGAAAACGCCGCGCCTGTCCGTCGCCGGCGGCCCTGCCGGGCGCGCCGGCTCGGCGATAACGTCCCGCGACACCAGGGATTTCACCGCCGCCGCGGCATGGTCTCTGCGGCCGTGCCTGGATTCGCCAATGATCTATCTGTTCTGGTCGCTGCCGCTGGTCGCCATTGGCGTTCTCATGGCCTCGGGCCGCGTCAGCTCGGTCGGCGCCGGCCTCTGCGGCGCCGTGCTCGCGAGCCTGGTCGCGCTCGCGGCGGCGCCGATACCGATGACGCTTTTCGATGTCGCGACGGCGGCCGCGAAGGGCCTGTGGCTGTCCTGGCTGGTCGCGGCGGTGATTCTCGCCGGCTTGTTCTTTCGTGAAATCGTCTCCGGCGGCGACGACGAGCAGACCCGGTCGCAGGCGACAGGCGTGCCGGACCGGCGGCGCCGGGCCTTCGCCGCCTGCTTTCTGGTGGGACCTTTCGCCGAGGCGGCCACCGGCTTCGGCGTCGGCCAGGTCGCCACCATCGCCATGTTGCGCGGCCTCGGCCTGGCGCCGGTCCATGTCGTGGTGCTGGCGCTGTTCAGCCAGATCCTGGTGCCGTGGGGAGCCATGGCCAACGGCACGCTCGTCGGCGCCGAATTCGCCGGCCTGGCGCCGCGCGACCTCGGCACGTCCAGCGCCATCCTGAGCATGCCGCTCCTGGCGATCTGGCTCGCCCTGTTCTGGCGGCTGGCCGCGGCGGCTGGCCTTGAAGGTTCGGGCCGGGATCTGGCGATTGAATTTGCATGGGTGCTCGCCGCGGCGCTGCTGCTGATCCTGGCCAATCAACGGCTCGGGCCGGAGATCGCGGCGCTGGCGGCGCTGGGGCCGCTGATCGTTCTGCAGTTCTGGCGTGACGAGCGCCCGGATCGCGCGAGATGGCTGTCGACGCTGCGGGTCGGCCTGCCCTATGTCGCGCTGATCGCCGGCCTGGCGGCGAGCCGGGGCATTCCGGCCTTGACGGACTGGCTCGGCCACACGGTCGCGCTGCGGCCTTTCGCCGACAGCCCGGCCTGGCTGCCGCTGCTTCATCCGGGATCCTGGCTGCTTGCCGTCGGCGTGGCCACGGCGCTCGCAACGGGCCGTCCGCGGGCGATCGGCCGGGCCGCCGGGACGCTATGGCTGCATGGCCGGAACTCGGTGCTGACCATAGCCGTCTATCTGGTCGTCGCCCGGATCATGGCCGATTCAGGCATCGCCGCCACGCTTGCCCAGGGTCTGCGACAGGTGCTCGGTCCCTTTGCCGCCGTGGCGACGCCCTGGCTCGCCGGCGCATTCGGCTTTCTGACCGGCAGCAGCAACGCATCCAACGGTCTGTTGATGACCTCGCAGGCAAATATCGCCGCGGATGGCAGGATTCCGCTTGGCTGGATCGCCGCGATCCAGAACACGGCCGCGGCCGCGCTGACGATGCTTTCGCCGGCGCGGGTCGCGATGGGATGCGCATTGGTCGGACACCGGGAGCTCGAGCGTGTCGTCTACCGCAAGGCCTGGATGCTCGGCGCGGCGCCGCTCCTTGCCTTGTCGATCGTCGCCGCCTGTTTCGTCGTCGGCCGGTGACGGCGCGACCATCCGTATTCGACCGGAAACGCAGCGACGGCCCGGTGTCGATTAGCGTTCGGTCAGCAGGGCTGGGCGCCGATGACCGACAAGACCGATAGCATTTCGTCCGATGCGGCCGGGATGCCGCATTTCCACGGCCATCGCGAGCGGTTGCGCAAGCGCTTCCGCGAGGCCGGCGCCGGGGCGCTGGCCGATTACGAGCTGATCGAACTGGTGCTGTTCAGGGCCATCCCGCGGCGCGACGTCAAGCCGCTGGCCAAGGCCTTGCTGAAACGGTTCGGATCCTTCGCCGACGTGGTCGCCGCGCCCGCGTTGCGGCTCGCCGAGATCGACGGCATGAGCGCCGCGGCGATCACCGAGCTGAAGGTGGTTCAGGCCGCCGCGATCCGTTTCGGCCAGAGCCGGATCGAGCGCCGGGCGGTCCTGTCGTCCTGGTCCGCCGTCATCGACTATTGCCGCTCCGCCATGGCTTTCGCCGAACGCGAGCAGTTCCGCGTGCTCTATCTCGACAAGAAGAACGCGCTGATCGCCGACGAGGTGCAGGGCGAAGGCACGGTCGACCACACCCCGGTCTATCCACGCGAGGTGGTCAAGCGCGCCCTCGAACTGTCGGCGACCGCCTTGATCCTGGTCCACAACCACCCCTCCGGCGACCCGACACCGTCGCGCGCCGACATCCTGATGACCCAGCAGATCGTCGACATCGCCAAGCCCCTGGGCGTCGCGGTGCACGACCACATCATCGTCGGCCGCGACGGCCATGTCAGCTTCAAGGGGCTGCAGCTGTTCTGACGGGGGCGTCCGGCTGGCGATCGCCGCTATCGGACGCCGGATCCGATAGATGCCTGCATTTGCTAGCGCCGGAGCTGGTCGAGGGCGCCCATGAGGTCGTTCCGCAGATCCTCGTAATCTTCCAGCCCGACCGACAGCCGGACCAGCCCGTCGGTGAAACCGTGGCGGATCCGCTCCTCGGCCGCGTAGGCCGCGTGCGTCATGCTGGCGGGGTGCTGGATCAGGGTCTCGGCATCGCCCAGGCTCACGGCGCGTGTCGCGAGTTGAACGGCATCCATGAACAGGCGTCCGGCAGCGAGGCCGCCGGTCAGCTCCATGGCGATCATGCCGCCAAACGCGCGCATCTGCCGGCCCGCCAGGCGGTTCTGTGGATGGCGGTCGAGGCCCGGATAGTAGACGTGCTCGACGGCCGGGTGGGCTTCCAGATCATGGGCGAGCTTCACGGCGGTCTGGCAATGCCGGTCCATCCGTAGCGTCAGGGTCTTCAGTCCGCGAAGGACCAGGAAGGCGTCGAACGCCGATATGCAGGCGCCGTTCATTTCCTTGATTCCGACGAGACGGAACTGCTCGACATGCTCCTTGCGCGCGATGATCGCGCCGGCCAGGAGATCGCCATGGCCGCTGAGATATTTGGTGGCCGAATGCACGACGATATCGGCGCCGAGCGGGATCGGCCTTTGCAGGTAAGGCGTGCAATAGGTGTTGTCGACCAGCAGCAGCGCTCCGGTCCGGTGACAAAGCGCGGCGATCGCGGCGATATCCACCACGCGCATATTGGGATTCGAGGGCGTCTCGGTGATCACGAGGCGGGTCTTTGACGTCAGCGCGGCGGCCAATTCAGCCGGCTGGGTCAGATCGACGAAGCGCGTGACGATGCCGAACCGCGCGATCTGATGATGCAGCAGGGCGAAGGTGCAGCCGTAGAGCGTCATATCGGCAATGATCTCGTCGCCAGCGTTCAGAAGCGTCCAGATGACCGCGGTCAACGCGCCCATTCCGGACGAGGTCGCCAGCGCTGCCTCTCCCTCTTCGAGGGCCGCGAGCCGGCTCTCCAGGATGCTCGTCGTCGGATTGCCGACGCGGCCATAGATATAGCCCTCCGCCGTGCCCGCGAAACGCTCGCTGCCGGTGTCGGACCGATCGAAGGCGTAGGTCGAGGTCAGAAAGACCGGCGGGTTGAGCGCCCCCTGATATTCCAGCGGATCGTACCCATGGTGAATGGCGCGGGTCGCAAAGCCCTGATCGAACATTGTGTCTGGCATCGGTGCCTCCTCGCGGAGAATCTATGCCAAAACGCCCCCTCGATTGTGCCAAAGTCACTATTTCAGCAGCCTATTATTGATATGATCGGCCCAATATGGGCCTCGTCATGATGAGTTGTGCCAATATGTCGCTCGATGCGATCGACTTGAAAATTCTGCGTGAGCTGCAAGCCGATGCCCGGCTGCCAAATGTCACCTTGGCCGATCGCGTCGGGCTGTCGCCCTCGCCATGCTTGCGGCGGGTCAAACTGATGGAGGCAGCCGGCATCATCGAAGGCTACAGAACCGTGCTCGGTCGGGCCGCGATCGGCCTGGGGCTGACGGTCTTCGCCGGCATTCGCGTCGAGCGCCATTCACATGAGAATGCTGATACCTTCGTCGACGCGGTTCTCGCGATGTCGGAAGTTGTCGCCTGCCACCTGGTCTCGGGTGACGTTGATTTCCTGATCGAGGTCGTCGTGCCCGACATGGCCACCTACGAGTCGGTCGTTCTCCAGCGATTGCTCTCGCTACCGGCGGTCCGGGATATTCGCTCGAGCTTTGCCATGCGCAGCCACAAGGCTGGTGGCGCCTTGCCCGTGCCCGTGCATTTCAAAAGCAAATGATGTTTCAGGCCGGCGACCGACGTGAACCGGCCGATCGCCAATCCGAAGCCGGCGGAATGGCACCGCGGCAGGGGATGATATCGCGCTACCGGACAGTCTCGCGCCCTCTTCATCCGCAAGACGGGCACCACCACGGCCCGGCCGGATCGAGAGCCATGGACGGACGTCCCCCGCACCACGCAACCCTCAGCGGCTCTCGGAGCCGGCGAGCCCGCGAACCTCACAGGTTCCTTCCCAGCCCGGCATGAATTCGGTGTGAAGCTGCATGAACTCGACGGCGGACGCGATGGCCGCCTCCTTGCTGGGCAGCTCGAAGATCGCATAGCCGCCGACGACTTCCTTGGCCTCGGCGAACGGCCCGTCGATGACCTTGACCTGGCCGTCGACGACATTGACCTGCGCGCCCATGGCGAGCGGCATCAGGCCGCCATCGTCGAGCATGCGGCCGGCCTTGATCTCGCGGTCGGCGAGTTTGTGCATCGCCTCCATGAGGGCCGGTGTCGGAGCCCCGGCATGGGCGGATCTGACCATGAACATGAAGCGCATCGGACAACTCCTTCGGGGCCGGGCAGCGGGCGCCATCGCCGTCGCACTGTCCCGCCCATCATGCCGACGAACCAGCCGCCGGCGGATCGACAGGCGCCGTGTACAAATGACATGCGTAGTCTGCCTGATGCTGGCGGGCAGCCGGCGCCGAACGGCCGCCAAAAGAAAAGGCCGCGACCTCTGGGGTCGCGGCCCGCCTTGTTGCAGTGCCTGAAGGTCAGGCGGCGCGCATGGCCGCGGTTTCGGCGGCCGCCTGCGATCTGGCGACGACACCGCGGCGCCAGGGCTTCAGCACGGCGATGGCGAGGACCGAGGCGAGGATGTTGGCGCCCGCAGCGATCAGGAAGACGCCGTCCCAGCTGTTGCTCGACTGCTGCAGGTAGTTGGCGAGCGGCACCAGCAGTGCCGCCGTGCCCTTGGCGGTATAGAGCAGGCCGGCATTGGTCGCGGCGAATTTCGCGCCAAACGTGTCAGTGCAGGTCGAGGGGAACAGCGAGTAGATTTCACCCCAGGCGAAGAACACGAAGCCCGACAGCAGCACGAACCAGACGGGATCGTGACCCCAGAGATAGAGCATGTAGATGCCGACGCCTTCCATCGCGAAGGCGATGAACATGGTGTTCTCGCGGCCGATATTGTCGGAGACCCAGCCGAAGAACGGACGTGTCAGGCCGTTCAGCACCCGATCGATGGTGGCCGCGAAGGTGATCGCGGTCATGGTGACGCCCATCAGCGTCACCGGGATGTTGTCGATCTTGAAGTCGGCGGCGATCGGCTTGAGGTTGGCGGTGATCATCAGGCCGCCGGCGCCGACGATGACGAACATGAAATACATCAGCCAGAAGATCGGCTGGCGCAGCACTTCGGTCGGTTTGTAGTTGCGCCGCGTCTGGATGATGTTGGCATTGGCGACCACGGTCGGCACCTGGCCGGCGAGCGGGGCGTACAGGAAGAAGGCCATGATGACGACGATCACGCCCTGGCCGATGCCGAAATTGATGAAGGCGGCCTGGAAACCCGACCCCTGGATCATCGCCTGAATGGGCGCGACGGTCAGCGCCGAGCCGGCGCCGAAACCGGCCGCGGTGATGCCGGCGGCGAGGCCGCGCTTGTCCGGGAACCATTTCAGGGCGTTGCCGACGCAGGTGCCGTAGACGGCGCCGGCGCCGATGCCGGCGATGACCTGGCCGAGATAGAAGCCGCTCAGCGTCTCCGCGTAGCCGTTGATGACCCAGCCGATGCCGCAGAGGACGCCGCCGAAGATGATGACGATGCGCGGGCCGTATTTGTCGACGAACCAGCCCTCGATCGGGACCAGCCAGGTTTCGAACAGAACGAAAAGGGTGAAGGCCCATTGGATCGCGGCGCGATCCCAACCGAATTTCTTCTGGATGTCCGGAACGAAGAAAGTCCAGCCATATTGCAGGTTGGCGATCATCACCATGCAGACGACGCCGATCGCCAGCTGCGTCCAACGGTAGCTGTCACTGACGCGTGGAGCTGCCGCTCCTCCTTGTGCAATATCGTTCATTTCCTACCCCTGATTGTGTTCTCATGGCGACTTGCTGTCGCTCATTGGGGGCAGTGTGGTATATGTTATGCCAGTCCGCAAGACAAAAAAGAGAGCGGAAAAAGCCGCGTCGGGCTGTGTGCCGCCCAATAAAAAGGGAGAGCTCACGCCCTCCCTGGATCAGTCCGGATGGTCAGCCGAAGGCTGGTTCAGAGGCCGAACGGGCCGGTGGCGCCGTTACGGGCGTTGATCACCGCGACGCGATCGAGGAAGGCGCCGATCGGAGCCCAGAAGCGTTCGATGAGGCTCTGGCGGCGGCGATACTGCGTGAGAAGGTGAGTCGTCATGTCTGTCTCCAGTCCAGCGTGATGCCGCTATCTGGCATGCCACATGCCAATGAGCCAGATTTCATATTGCATCGCAGCTCAGCAAATATTGCATCGCACAAGAGATGACGCAAGGGCATGCATGCGAACCCGCGTCAGGCTGTTGCCTGCCGGAACGCCATTGACAGCCCGATGTCTGGCATGCCACGTATCTGGCATACGTCGTGCCAAACGATATCCAGACCTCTGCGAGGCGCTGTGAAGGTTCAATCGAGCCGGAGTTCGACCGAATTCATTCGCTCCTCGCTGGCGAGCCGCAGCGGCGTGGTTCTGTCGATCGAGATGGTCAAGCCGGAACGCACTTTCAAGCAACGCGTTTATGCGGATCTCAAGCGCGCCATCACCGAGATGGATCTCTACAGCCGGCCGGAAACGATCTGGCTCGACGAACGCCAATTGTCCGAGCAGCTCGGCGTCAGCCGCACGCCGGTGCGCGAGGCGCTGACCATGCTGGAAAACGAGGGTTTCGTCCGGCCGATCCCCCGTCGCGGCATCATCGTGGTCAAGAAGACGCTGCGCGAAGTGGTCGAGATGATCCAGGCCTGGGCGGCGCTCGAGGGCATGGCGGCGAGACGGGCCGCGGTCCGGGCGCCGGCTGAGGAGGTCGCCAACCTCAGGCTCATCTTCAGGGATTTCGGCGCCGGGCATCAGCCGGCCGACCATCTCGACGAATATTCGGCGGCCAATCTGAGCTTCCATCAGGCGATCATTCAGCTCGGCGGCTCGCAGCTGCTCGAGGACCTCACCGCCAATCTGCTGCTGCATGTGCGCGGCATCCGCCGGATCACCATCGGCCGGGCCGAGCGCATCAGCGCGTCGATCCAGGACCACCTGGCGATCATCGATGCGATCCAGAGCCGCGACGCCGACCGGGCCGAGCGGCTGTCGCGCGAGCATACCCTGGGACTGGCCGCCTATGTCGAAAAACACGGCGGGGAGTTCTTCGCCTGATCTCGGCACGGGCAAGGCAACGGCGTCGTCACGTCAAAGACGGGCGGCGAAGACAAAAATCGGAGGAAACCGCAGATGAGCACGGCAATATTGAAGGTGGCGAGCGACGCCCCGGATCAGGTCGACGCAGCGCAGGAGCTGACCGACGGCTTTCACCTGGTCATCGACGCGCTCAAGCTCAATGGCATCGAGACGATCTACGGTGTGCCCGGCATCCCGATTACCGATCTCGGCCGCATGGCGCAGGCCGCGGGCCTGCGCGTCATCTCGTTCCGCCACGAGCAGAATGCCGGCAACGCGGCGGCGATCGCCGGCTATCTGACCAAGAAGCCCGGCATCTGCCTCACCGTCTCGGCGCCCGGTTTCCTCAACGGCCTGACGGCGCTGGCCAATGCCACGACCAACTGCTTCCCGATGATCCTCATCAGCGGCTCGTCCGAGCGCGAGATCGTCGACCTGCAGCAGGGCGACTACGAGGAAATGGATCAGCTCGCCATCGCCAAGCCGCTGTGCAAGGCGGCGTTCCGCGTGCTGCACGCCGCCGATATCGGCATTGGCGTGGCCCGCGCCATTCGCGCGGCCGTATCCGGCC
The DNA here is from genome assembly GCF_059420385.1 of Phreatobacter sp. GW821-FHT04C01. Taxonomy (NCBI): domain Bacteria; kingdom Pseudomonadati; phylum Pseudomonadota; class Alphaproteobacteria; order Hyphomicrobiales; family Phreatobacteraceae; genus Phreatobacter; species Phreatobacter sp. GW821-FHT04C01. The sequence goes on from NZ_JBWKTP010000001.1 coordinate 341,768, forward strand.
GGCCGGGCGGCGTCTATCTCGACCTGCCGGCCAAGCTGTTCTCCCAGGTGCTGAACGCCGAGGCGGGCGCCAAGTCGCTGGTCAAGGTCATCGACGCGGCGCCGGCCCAGATCCCGGCTCCAGCAGCCATCAAGCGCGCCCTCGACGTGCTGAAGAGCGCCAAGCGGCCGCTGATCATTCTCGGCAAGGGCGCGGCCTATGCCCAGGCCGACGATGCCATCCGCGCCTTCGTCGAAAAGACCGGCATTCCCTTCCTGCCGATGAGCATGGCCAAGGGCCTGCTGCCCGATACCCATCCGCAATGCGCCGGCGCGGCGCGCTCGACCGTGCTGAAGGACGCCGATGTCGTCGTGATGATCGGCGCCCGGCTGAACTGGCTCCTGTCGCACGGCAAGGGCAAGACCTGGGGCGAGCCCGGCTCGAAACGCTTCATCCAGATCGACATCGAGCCGAAGGAAATGGACAGCAATGTCGAAATCGTCGCCCCCGTGGTCGGCGATATCGGCTCCTGCGTCGCGGCCCTGCTCGAGGGCATCGGCGGTCAATGGCCGGCGCCGCCGGCCGACTGGACCGGCGCCATCACCACGAAGCGCGACGAGAACATCGCCAAGATGGCGCCGCGGCTGATGAACAATGCCGCGCCGATGGATTTCCACGGCGCGCTCGGCGCGCTCAGGACCATCATCAGGCAGCGGCCCGACGCCATCCTGGTCAATGAAGGTGCCAATACTCTCGATCTCGCCCGCGGCATCATCGACATGTACCAGCCGCGCAAGCGGCTCGATGTCGGCACCTGGGGCGTCATGGGCATCGGCATGGGTTATGCGATCGCCGCGGCGATCGAGACCGGCAAGCCGGTGCTGGCGGTCGAGGGCGACAGCGCCTTCGGCTTCTCCGGCATGGAGGTCGAGACGATCTGCCGGTACAACCTGCCGGTCTGCATCGTCATCTTCAACAATAGCGGCATTTATCGCGGCACCGACGTCAATCCGCGCGGCGGCGACGTCGCCACGACCGTGTTCGTCAAGGACGCACGCTACGACCGGATGATGGAAGCCTTTGGCGGCGTCGGCGTGCATGCGACGACGCCGGACGAGCTGAGCCGTGCCGTCAATGCCGCCATGGATTCCGGCCGGCCGACGCTGATCAACGCCGCGATCGACCCGGGCGCCGGCACCGAGAGCGGCCGCATCGGCAATCTCAACCCGCAAAGCGTGGTCCGCAAGAAATAGCAGGCGCCATCGCAGCCATTGCCTCGACGACGGGACGGCGCTCCGGCGCCGCCTTTTTCAGCCGCAGCGGGCCGAAGACGCCCACGGCACCCATCAATCCTGAACGGGAGGATTCCATGAGCAAAGCCCTCGAAGGCGTCAAGATTCTCGACTTCACCCATGTCCAGTCCGGCCCGACCTGCACGCAGCTGCTCGCATGGTTCGGCGCCGACGTGATCAAGGTCGAGCGGCCCGGCGCCGGCGACATCACGCGCGGCCAGCTGCGCGACGTGCCCGATGCCGACAGCCTCTATTTCACCATGCTGAACCACAACAAGCGCTCGATCACGCTCGACACCAAGAACCCGGCGGGCATGGAAGTGCTGTGGGAAATGGTGAAGATCTGCGACGTGCTGGTGGAGAATTTCGCGCCCGGCGTGCTCGACCGCATGGGGCTGACCTGGAAGAAGCTGCACGAGGTCAATCCGCGCCTGATCGTCGCCTCGGTCAAGGGGTTCGGCCCGGGTCCCTACGAAGACTGCAAGGTTTATGAAAACGTCGCGCAATGCGCCGGCGGCGCCGCGTCGACCACCGGCTTCCGCGAAGGCCCGCCGCTGGTCACCGGCGCGCAGATCGGCGATAGCGGCACCGGCCTGCATCTGGCGCTCGGCATCGTCACCGCGCTCTACCACCGCACCCATTCGGGCCTCGGCCAGAAGGTCGATTGCGCCATGCAGGACGGGGTCCTCAACCTCTGCCGGGTCAAGCTGCGCGACCAGCAGCGCCTGGCCCATGGGCCGCTGAAGGAATTCAGCCAGTTCGGCGAGGGCGTGCCGTTCGGCGAGGCGGTGCCGCGCGCCGGCAACGATTCCGGCGGTGGCCAGCCGGGCCGCATCCTCAAGTGCAAGGGCTGGGAGACCGACCCCAACGCCTATATCTATTTCATCACCCAGGCGCCGGTCTGGGAGGCGATCTGCGACGTCATCGGCGAGCAGGGCTGGAAGACCGATCCCAGCTACGCCACGCCGCCGGCCCGCCTGCCGAGGCTCAACGAGATCTTCGGGCGGATCGAGCAATGGACCATGTCGATGACCAAGTTCGAGGCCATGGACCTGCTCAACCAGTATGACATTCCTTGCGGACCGATCCTGTCGATGAAGGAGATCGCCGAGGAGAGGTCGCTGCGCGAGACCGGTACCGTGGTCGAGGTCGATCATCCCAAGCGCGGCAAATATCTGTCGGTCGGCAATCCGATCAAGCTGTCCAACAGCCCGACCGAGGTGAAGCGCTCGCCGCTCCTGGGCGAGCACACCGAGGAGGTGCTGCGCGACGTCCTGAAGTTCGACGCGAATCGTATCGCCGCGATCACGGCCTCCGGCGCCACCGGCGCCAAGCCGCTGGTCGCCGCCGAATAGTCGCAGACCCTCCTCGTCTCCTCGAGAGCGACCTGGGGCGGAATCTCCTTACGGGGGTTCCGCCCGCTTTTTTTCGTAGGGATGGAAACGGGAGTGCTTCGCGACCGGTTGGGATGTCTGGAGCGACGGAATTCGTCAGTCTCCGGACGTCACCCCCGGCCGAGCGGAGCGAGGGGAAGGGGGTCCAGGGGCCGCTGCTTCCGCGTTTTCCGCAGCATATTCAGGGCGCTATGCAGCGCAAATGTCGGTGCGCTGCAACTCCTGGACCCCCTTCCCCTCGGCTTCGCCTCGGCCGGGGGTGACGTCGGGAATAGCCGACAACCGTCGATCCGGCGGCGGCCCGCAGCAACTTAGGCCGATTTATTCCGCCGCCGTGCTCAGATGGTGGTCTCCGGCCCGCGCCCGCACCGCGCAGAACTTGAATTCGGGGATCTTGCCCATCGGGTCGAGCGCCGGATTGGTCAGGAGATTGGCGGCGGCTTCCGCGTAGCAGAACGGCATGAACACCATGTTTTCGGGCACGTCGCGGTCGGAGCGGACCTTGACGGCGATGGCGCCGCGGCGGGTTTCCAGCCGGACGAGGCCGCCCGGCAGGATGCCGAGGCGGCCGAGGTCCCTGGGCGACATCAGGGCGACCGCCTCGGGTTCGAGGTCGTCGAGCACGCCGGCGCGCCGGGTCATCGAGCCGGTATGCCAATGTTCCAGCACGCGGCCGGTGGACAGCACCATGGGATAGTCGGCGTCGGGCAATTCATCCGGCGGCACGATCTGGGCCGGCACGATCTTGGCGCGGCCGCTGTCGGTCGGGAAGCCACGGGCGAAAATGATCTCGTTGCCGGGCTGGTCCGGCCCGTCGACCGGATAGGTCACCGCGCCTTCGCGCTCCAGCCGCTCCCAGGTGATGTTGCGGAACGACGGCATGACCAGCGCCATTTCGGCGAAGACGTCGGCCGGGCCACCATAGGTCCAGGCGCAGCCCATGCGCCGGGCGATTTCCTGGATGATCCACCAGTCCTGTTTCGCCTCGCCCGGCGGCCGCACGACCTGGCGAGCCATCTGCACCCGGCGGTCGGTATTGGTGAAGGTGCCGACCTTCTCGGCGAAGGCGGAAGCCGGCAGCACGACATCGGCATGGAAGGCGGTCTCGGTCAGGAACAGGTCCTGCACCACCAGGTGGTCGAGTTTGGCGAGCGCGCCGCGGGCGTGGTTGAGGTCGGGGTCCGACATGGCCGGGTTCTCACCCTCGATGAACATGCCGTTGATCTCGCCGGCATGGATCGCATTCATGATCTCGACGACGGTGAGGCCCTTTTTCGGATCCAGCGATTGGCCCCACAGCGTCTCGAAGATGGCGCGGACCTGGTCTTTCTCGACCGATTGATAATCCGGATAGACCATCGGGATCAGGCCGGCATCGGAGGCGCCCTGGACATTGTTCTGGCCGCGCAGGGGGTGCAGGCCGGTGCCGGGCCGGCCGATCTGGCCGGTGACCATGGCAAGCGCGATCAGGCAGCGTGCATTGTCGGTGCCGTGGACATGCTGGCTGATGCCCATGCCCCAGAAGATGATCGAGGCGCGCGCGCGGGCATAGGCGCGGGCGACCTCTTTCAGCGTCTCGGCGGGAATGCCGCAGACGGCGGCCATCTTCTCCGGCGGGAAAGCCTGGATGCTCTGCTTCAGCCGGTCATAACCCTCGGTATAGCCAGCAATATATTGCTCGTCGGTCAGGCCCTCGGTGATGATGGTGTGCAGCAATGCGTTGAGCATGGCGACATCGCTGCCCGGCTTGAAGGCGAGGTGCTTCCACGCGTGGCGCGACAGGGCCTGGCGGCGCGGGTCCATGATGACGAGCCTGGCGCCCTTCTTGACCGCGTTTTTCATGAAGGTGGCGGCGACCGGGTGGTTCACCGTCGGATTGGCGCCGATGACGATGATCAGCTCGGCGTCGAGGGCGGCGGCGAAGGGCGCGGTGACGGCGCCGGAATTGACGCCCTCCATCAGGGCGGCCACCGAGGAGGCGTGGCAGAGTCTCGTGCAATGGTCGACATTGTTCGAACCGAAGCCGGTGCGCACCAGCTTCTGGAACAGATAGGCCTCCTCGTTCGAGCCCTTGGCCGAGCCGAAGCCGGCCAGCGCCTTGCGACCTTTCTGGTCGCGAATGCGGGTCAGGCCGCGCGCGGCGATATCGAGCGCCTCGTCCCAGGAGGCTTCGCGGAAATGCGTCCAGGGATTGGCCGGGTCGACCTGGTCGCGCGCGTCCTTGGGCATGTTGGCCAGCCGCACCAGCGGCTTGGTCAGCCGGTGCGGGTGATGGATATAGTCGAAACCGAAGCGGCCCTTGACGCAGAGCCGGTTGTGATTGGCCGGCCCGTCGCGGCCCTCCGCATAGACGATCGCCTCGTCCTTGACGTTGTAGGTGACCTGGCAGCCGACGCCGCAATAGGGGCAGAGCGAATCGACTTTCCTGTCGGCCCAGACGGTGCGGGTCTGCTGCGCGTCGAGGAAGGCGGCCGGCATCAGCGCGCCGGTCGGGCAGGCCTGGACGCATTCGCCGCAGGCGACACAGCTCGACTGGCCCATGGGATCGTCGAAATCGAAGACGATCTTGGCGCCGGCGCCCCGATAGGCCATGCCGATGACGTCGTTGACCTGCACCTCGCGGCAGGCCCGGACGCACAGGCCACACTGGATGCAGGCGTCGAGATTGACGCTCATGGCGGTGTGGCTGAGGTCTGACGGCCAGCGTTCGGCCGCCGGGAAGCGGCTTTCGGTGACGCCGGTCCGATCGGCCCAGGCCCAGAATTTCGAGGTCGGGTCGTGCGAGGTCGCACGCGCCGGCTGGTCGGCGACCAGGAGTTCCATGACCATCTTGCGGGCCTTTTCGGCCCGTTCGCTTGCGGTGTGCACCTTCATGCCGATGGTCGGCTGGCGCATGCAGGAGGCGGCGAGCACCCGCTCGCCCTCGATCTCCACCATGCAGGCGCGGCAATTGCCGTCGGCGCGATAGTCCGGCTCCGGCTGGTAGCAGAGATGCGGAATGGCGGTGCCGAGCCGCTGCGCGACCTGCCAGATGGTCTCGCCTGATCGAGCCTCGACGCGTTCGCCATTCAGTTCGAAGGTGATCGGCTGGCTCATTCCGCGGCGTCCCTGGTCATGAAGTTCTCGGGGAAGTAGCGCATCACCGAGCTCAGCGGATTGGCGGCCGCCTGGCCGAGGCCGCAGATCGAGGCGTCGCGCATCGCCTGGGAGAGTTCGCCGAGCAGATCCTGGTCCCAGACCGGGCGCTGCATCAGCATGACCGCCTTCTGGGTGCCGAGCCTGCAGGGTGTGCACTGGCCGCAGCTCTCGTCCTCGAAGAAGCGCATCAGGTTGAGTGCCGCGCCGCGCATGTCGTCCTGGTCGGAGAGCACGACCACCGCCGCCGAGCCGATGAAGCAGCCGTGCTTCTCGAGCGTGCCGAAATCGAGCGGAATATCGTCCATGCTCGCGGGCAGGATGCCGCCCGAGGCGCCGCCGGGCAAATAGGCGTGGAAGCGGTGGCCGTCCTGCATGCCGCCGCAGAATTCCGCGATCAGCTCGCGAATGGTGACGCCGGCCGGCGCGAGCTTGACGCCCGGCTCTCTCACCCGGCCGGAGACCGAATAGCTGCGCAGGCCGACCCGGCCGTTGCGGCCGTGCGAATTCCACCAGTCCTTGCCCTTCTCGACGATGTCGCGGATCCAGTAGAGCGTCTCGACATTGTTGATGAGCGTCGGCAGGCCGAACAGCCCGACCTGGAACGGATAAGGCGGCTTGTGGCGCGGCAGCCCGCGCTTGCCCTCCAGGCTTTCGAGCAGCGCGGATTCCTCGCCGCAAATATAGGCGCCCGCACCCCGGCGCAGGTGGATGGCCGGTCCGCCCGGCGGCAACCGGGCGATCTCGCGCGTCAGGATCGCGCGCGCCTCGGGATATTCGTCGCGCAGGTAGATATAGATCTCGGCGGCCTCCACCACGTGGGCGCCGATCAGCATGCCTTCGAGGAAACGGTGCGGGTCGGTGCTGAGGTAGAACCGGTCCTTGAACGTGCCGGGCTCGCCCTCGTCGGCATTGACCGCCATCAGGCGCGGGCCGGGTTCGCCGCGCACCGCGCGCCATTTCCGTCCCGTGGGAAAGCCGGCGCCGCCGAGGCCGCGCAGGCCGGAATCGTCGAGCCCGGCCAGGATCGCCTCGATGCCGCGCTCGCCCGATCGCACGGCGGTCAGCAGCCCATAACCGCCACCGGCGACATAGGCGTCATAGCCGACATACTCGGGCAGCTGGCTCCGGCTGTCGCCGCCGGCGATCGTGGCGAGCACCATCTCCGGCGTCGCGCGCGGCACGAAATGGTGGCCGACCTCAGCCGCGGGTGCATGATCGCACAGGCCGAGGCAGGGCGCCCGGACCACGCGCACGCCGGCCCCGACCGTCGTCTGGAGAGCGTCGTGCAGCTCCTCAGCCTGGTGCATCGCGCAGGTCAGGCTGTCGCAGACACGCACCGTCAGCGGCGGGATCGACGGCTCGCCTTCCTTCACGATGTCGAAATGGGCGTAGAAGGTCGCGGTCTCGAAGACCTCGGCAAAGGCGAGCTTCATCAGGTCGGCAAGGGCGGCCAGGTGGGCGGCCGAGATCTGATGATAATGATCCTGGATCAGGTGCAGGTGTTCGATCAGCAGGTCGCGCCGGCGCGGGCGGTCGCCGATCAGCGCCTCGATCTCCTCGAGGGCACGCGGCTCGACCTGCCGGCCCTTCGGCGTCGCCTTCGCGCGCTTCCGGCCGAGGCCCGGATGCTCGAAGGGCTGAACCGTGTGGTCGCGATGTTCGCTCATGCGCCGGACCATCCTCCCTGACCGGAACCCGAAGGCTCCGCGTGCCCTGCGCCGTTATGCCGGCGCTTGTGACCAGTGCGACGCTATCTCAAAGAATCCGGCCTGCCAACTATTGGTATCCATAATACCAGAAGTTCGTGGCCGGCCATGCCGGGCCATGTCCGTCGCCGCGGAACCACCGCCCGAAGCGGGTGCCGCCGGTGCGTCCGGCGCGGGCGTCCGGGGCCGTCCGCGAAAATTCGCGGTCGTCGTTGTCCCCCTCTTGACAGCAACGGCGATTGGCATGCCAAATACCAAACGCCAAGCAGATCCGTCGGGACGTGCGAGGACAACGGCACGACGCGCGCGCAGATCGGCTGGGAAAAAGAATATCCACGGGAGGAAGTCCATCATGGTGAACCAAGCCGCCGTACGGATCGATCAGCGCGACGCCGCGGTCGACAAAGCAATCGTCCGCAAGGTCCTGGATGGCGTCAAGGCCGACGGCCGTACCGGCCTGACCGCGCCCGAAGCCAAGATCGTCTGCGATGCCTACGACATTCCGCTGCCGAGGGAAGGCCTGGCCAAATCGGCCGACGAGGCGGCGAAGCTCGCCGGCGGCATGGGCTATCCGGTGGTCATGAAGGTGGTCTCGGCCGACATCCTGCACAAGACCGATGCCGGCGGCGTGATCGTCGGCGTCCGCAGCGATGCCGAGGCGCGGGCCGCCCATGACACGATCCTGGCCAATGCCCGGAAATACAAGGCCGACGCCAAGATCGAGGGCATCCAGGTGCAGCAGATGCTGCCCTCGGGCGCGACCGAGACCCTGGTCGGCGCCATTACCGATCCGTCCTTTGGCAAGCTGGTGGCCTTCGGCCTCGGCGGCATCCTGGTCGAAGTGCTGAAAGACCTGACCTTCCGCCTCGCGCCGGTGAACACCGCCGAGGCGCTCGACATGATCGGCTCGATCAAGGCGAAGGAGGTGCTCGACGGCGTGCGCGGCGGCGACCCGGTCAGCCGCGAGGCGCTGGCCGCCATCCTGGTGCAGGTCTCGGCGCTGTTGGATGATTTCCCGGAGATCGAGGAGCTCGACCTCAACCCGGTCTTCGCCACCAAATCCGGGGCGACGGCGGTGGATGCCCGCATCGTCTGCAATTTCGAGGCGCGGGTGCAGCGCTTCCGTCCCGATCAGGCCTCGATCGTCGCCTCGATGAACCGGATCTTCCACCCGAAGGCGGTGGCGGTGATCGGCGCGTCCAACGAAGCCGGCAAGATCGGCAATTCGGTGATGAAGAACCTCATCAACGGCGGCTACAAGGGCACCATCGTGCCGGTGCATCCCAAGGCCGACACGATCGAGGGCGTGAAGGCCTATAAGTCGGTGCTCGACTATCCGGGCGTGGTCGACGTGGCGGTCTTCGCCGTGCCGGCCCATCTCTGCGTCGCCGCCATGGACGAGGTCGGCCGCAAGCAGGTACCGGGCGCGGTGATGATCCCGTCGGGCTTCGCCGAGACCAACAATCAGGTGCTGCAGGACGAATTGCTGGCCACCGCGCACAAGAACAACGTGCGCATCATGGGCCCCAATATCTACGGCTTCTATTATACGCCGGAAAACCTCTGCGCGACCTTCTGCACGGCCTTCGACGTCAAGGGCAAGGCGGCGCTGTCGTCGCAATCCGGCGGCGTCGGCATGTCGATCATCGGCTTCGCCCGGTCGACCAAGATGGGCGTCTCCTCGATCGTCGGCCTCGGCAACAAGTCCGACATCGACGAGGACGATCTGCTGACCTTCTTCGAGCAGGATCCCAACACCCAGGTCATCGCCATGCATTGCGAGGATCTGAAGGACGGCCGCGCCTTCTCCGAGGTCGCCTCGCGCGTCTCGAAGAAAAAGCCGGTGATCATGCTGAAGGCCGGCCGCACCGCCTACGGCGCCAAGGCCGCGGCGTCCCATACCGGCGCGCTCGCCGGCAACGACAAGATCTATGACGACATCCTGAAGGCTTCCGGCGTGATCCGGGCGCCGTCGCTGCGCGGCATGCTGGAATATGCCCGCGGCGTGCAGGTCCTGCCGGCGCCGAAAGGCGAAAACGTCCTGATCATCACCGGCGCCGGCGGTTCCGGCGTGCTGCTGTCGGATGCCTGTTTCGACAACGGCCTGACCTTGATGAAAATGCCTGACGACCTGGACGCGGCGTTCCGCAAGTTCATCCCGCCCTTCGGCGCCGCCGGCAATCCGGTCGACATCACCGGCGGCGAGCCGCCGCTGACCTATCAGAACACCGTGCGGCTCGGCCTGAACGACGAGCGCATCCACGCGCTGATCCTCGGCTACTGGCACACCATCGTCACGCCGCCGCTGGTCTTTGCCGACAAGATGATCGAGGTCGTCACCGAGGCGCGCGCCAAGGGCATCGACAAGCCGATCGTCGCCTCGCTGGTCGGCGACACCGAGGTCGAGCAGGCCTGCGAGAAGCTCTACGACCACGGCATCGTGGCCTATCCCTACACCACGGAAACGCCGGTCGAGGTGCTCGGCGCCAAATACAAATGGGCGCGCGCCGCAGGCCTGGTCAAAGGCTGAGGCCGGGCGGTCCACCGCGTTCGCAAATCTGCGTCTTTCCAGCGCGTTACGTGACGTCCTTCGAAGCTAGGAAGCTCGCGCTGGAGACACCACTCCTCACCTCTCCCCGGCGGGGAGAGGTCGACCGCGAGCGCAGCGAGCGGTCGGGAGAGGGGGCGAGGCGCTCGGCGACGAAGCTCCATGCGAAGCGCGCAAGGCGTTGTTCTGGACCTGCAATTCCCCCTCTCCCGGCCTTCGGCCGACCTCTCCCCGCCGGGGAGAGGTGGGGGATGGTGGTTCCGGCGCGAGATTTCGAAGGGCTGCGCGTTCAGGCTCATCTGAAGGATGGGTGCGAGGGCCAGTCCCGCCGGAGAGGGAGGATGGTGCCGCCTCGCCCGACGACCGGACCATTCGACGACTGGACCATTCAACGATTCATGGCTCCGGCCGCGACCGGCCGGGCCGCTCTCCTCAACCCTGAGAGATCGTCATGAACATCCATGAATATCAGGCGAAGGGCCTGCTCCGTGAATTCGGAGTACCGGTGCCCGACGGCCATGCCGTGCTGAAGGCCGAGGATGCGGAGGCTGCCGCCCGGCAGCTGCGCGGTCCGGTCTGGGTGGTGAAATCGCAGATCCATGCCGGCGGCCGCGGCAAGGGCACGTTCAAGGAACCGGCCGCCGGCGACAAGGGCGGCGTCAGGCTGGCCAGGTCGATCGACGAGGCCACCGGCTTCGTCCGCGACATGCTGGGCCACACGCTCGTCACCGTGCAGACCGGGCCGGCCGGCAAGCAGGTCAACCGCCTCTACATCGAGGACGGCTCGGCCATTGATCGCGAGTTCTACCTGTCCATGCTGGTCGACCGCGAGACCTCTCGGGTCGCCTTCGTCGTCTCGACCGAAGGCGGTATGAATATCGAGGAGGTGGCCCATGACAGCCCGGAGAAGATCCGGACCTTCTCGGTCGATCCGGCCACCGGCATCATGCCGCTGCACGGCCGGGCAGTGGCGGAAACGCTCGGCCTGACCGGCGATCTCGCCAAACAGGCCGAGGACCTGACGGCGAGGCTCTATCGGGCCTTTGTCGAGAAGGACATGGCGATGCTGGAGATCAATCCGCTGATCGTCACCAAAGACGGCAAGCTGCGCTGTCTCGATGCCAAGGTGTCGTTCGACGACAATGCCCTGTTCCGTCATCCCGAACTGTTCAAGCTGCGCGACGAGACCGAAGAGGACGCCAAGGAGATCGAGGCGTCGAAATACGACCTCGCCTATATCGCGCTGGACGGCACGATCGGCTGCATGGTCAACGGCGCCGGCCTCGCCATGGCCACCCTCGACATCATCAAGCTCTATGGCGAGGAGCCGGCGAACTTCCTGGATGTCGGCGGCGGCGCCAGCGAGGAGAAGGTCACCGCGGCCTTCAAGATCATCACCGCCGACCCGCAGGTGAAGGGCATCCTGGTCAACATCTTCGGCGGCATCATGAAATGCGACGTCATCGCCCGCGGCGTGATCGCCGCGGTCAAGACGGTCGGCCTGGACGTGCCGCTGGTGGTGCGTCTCGAAGGCACCAATGTCGAAGAGGGCAAGGCGATCATCCGCGGCTCCGGGCTGAACGTCATCCCGGCCGACGACCTCGACGACGCCGCCCAGAAGATCGTCGCCGCCGTGCGCAAGGGTTGAGGAGACAGATCATGGCCATTCTCATCGACAAGAACACCAAGGTCATCTGCCAGGGTTTCACCGGCAAGAACGGCACCTTCCATTCCGAGCAGGCGATCGCCTACGGCACCCGGATGGTCGGCGGGGTTGCCCCGGGCAAAGGCGGCCAGACCCATCTCGACCTGCCGGTCTTCAACACGGTCGCGGAAGCGCGCGAGCGCACCGGCGCGCAGGCGAGCGTCGTCTATGTGCCGCCGGCCGGCGCGGCGGATGCCATTTGCGAGGCCATCCAGGCGGAGGTTCCGCTGATCGTCTGCATCACCGAGGGCATCCCGGTGCAGGACATGATCAAGGTCAAGCGCTCGCTGGAAGGCTCCCGGTCGCGGCTGATCGGGCCGAATTGTCCCGGCATCGTGACGGCGGGCCAATCCAAGATCGGCATCATGCCGGCGAATATCTTCAAGAGCGGCTCGGTCGGCATCGTGTCGCGTTCGGGCACGCTGACCTATGAGGCGGTGTTCCAGACCACGCGCGAAGGGCTCGGCCAGACCACGGCCGTCGGCATCGGCGGCGATCCGGTCAAGGGCACCGAATTCATCGCCATGCTGGAAATGTTCCTGGCCGATGCCAAGACCGAGTCGATCGTCATGATCGGCGAGATCGGCGGCTCGGCCGAGGAAGACGCGGCCCAGTTCATCCGCGACGAGGCCAAGCGCGGCCGCAAGAAGCCGATGGTCGGCTTCATTGCCGGACGCACCGCGCCTCCGGGCCGCCGCATGGGCCATGCTGGCGCGATCATCTCGGGCGGCAAGGGCGGCGCCGACGACAAGATCGCCGCGATGGAGGCCGCCGGCATCCGCGTGTCGCCGTCGCCGGCGAGACTCGGCAAGACGCTGGTCGAGCTCCTGAGGGGCGACGCGCCGGCGCGCGAGACACGCAACGCCGAGATCGAGTGGTCTTATTGACGCAGGCCGCCGGCCACAGGGCCCGCCGGTACCCCGATCCCGCCCCCGATCCTGCCGGATTCGGGGGCGATTTCGCGCCAGGGGGATCGTTCCGGTGTCGCGATCCGGCCGGATTCCAGCAAAAACCGTGATTTGGGGCGGACCTGGACGAAACGGGGATTTCAACCAGCCCCAGGCATCTGGTACACCATGGGCAATGAGGAACCGCCCGCTCGGCGCCTTGCGGCCCGAGGGATGCAGGAGTGTGACTGTTGAAAGCCCCGTTGCGTACGCCCCCTGCGGACCCATCCGCGCCGAACCTCGTGCTCGAGCGTTTCGCGCCCGAGGAAACCTTCAAGACCAAGGTCTATGGCGCGCTGAAGAGCGCGATCATCAACATGGATATCTATGGCTCCAGCGAGCCGACCTGGATCGATGAGCGCCAGCTGTCGGAACGGCTCGGCGTCAGCCGCACGCCGGTGCGCGAAGCGGTCGCCATGCTCGAGCAGGAAGGCTTCGTGAAATCATTGCCGCGGCGCGGCATCGTGGTGCTGAAGAAGACCAAGAGCGAAGTGGTCGAGATGATCCAGGCCTGGGCGGCGCTGGAAAGCATGGCCGCCCGCCTGGTTGTGCAGCGCGCGACAGATGCCGAGATCGCCACGCTGCGCACGCTGTTCAAGAATTTCGACGAGGCGCACAAGCCGGCCGAACATGTCAGCGAATATTCCTCGGCCAATATCGTCTTCCACCAGACGCTGATCGGCCTGAGCGGTTCGCAATTGCTGATCGACATGACCAACAACCTGCTGCTGCATGTGCGCGGCATCCGCCAGATGACCATTGGCCGGGACGACCGCGCCAGCCGCTCGATCGTCGATCATCTCAAGATCATCGAGGCGCTGGAGCGCCGCGACATGGCGCTGGCCGAACAATTGTCGCGCGACCATACGCTCGGCTTGGCGGCTTACGTGGATGAGCACGCCGATATTTTCGACTGAGGCGAGGCAGCTTCAGCTGAAGCTGGTCAAGCGATCCTGCATCTGGGGCAGCCGTCCTTCGAGGGTCGCTTCGCTCCCGCCTCAGGATGAAGAGTGTTGTGTATTGCATTGATATCGCTCATGAAGTTCAACGGTTGAGCATATCTTGCACATCCACTGATGCCATACCTCACGTTCCTCATCCTGAGGTGCTCGCGCCCTTGCGCGAGCCTCGAAGGACGGCCAACCGGCGGGCAGGGCGCAGCGAGCTTTCCGCAGAAAGCCATTGCCCCGAGCCAGGCGACCGTTGCCCGCTCAGGCGCCGCCAATCTACTGCACAAAACCGTTGCTGAGCGTGCCGATGCCGTCGATGGTCACCTCGATGGTATTGGCCGGCTCCTTCATGGTGCCGACCCCGAGCGAGGTGCCGCAGCAGATCAGGTCGCCGGGCATCAGCGTCATGTCGTGCGAGATCCGGCTGACCAGCTCATGCGGCTGGAAGATCATGTCGGCGACCGGATAGTTCTGGCGTTCCTGGCCGTTGAACAGGGTGCGCACGGTCAGCCCGCGCGGCTCGATGCCGGTCGCCACCACCGGCCCGAACGGCGCGAAACCATCGAAGCTCTTGGCGCGGACCCATTGCGAAAAGGTCGGATCGGCGGCGATCAGGTCGAGCGCCGTGATGTCGTTGACGCAGGTATAACCGAAGATGAAGTCGCCGGCCTCGTCCGGCCCGACCTCCCGGCAGGTCTTGCCGATGACGATGCCGAGCTCGCCCTCGTAGACGATCCGCCCGTCATAGGACGAGGGCCGGGGAATGGTCGCGCCAGGGGCGGCGATCGAGGACGGCGCCTTCATCAGGTAGAGCGGTTCGGGCGGCACCGGCACGGCGAGCTTGGCCGCGAGCGCGTGGAAATTGTTCCACAAGGCGATGATCTTGGAGGGGCGCGCCGGCGCGAGCAGCGCGACCTCGGCGACCGCCAGGGTCTCGCCGGTGGCTGTCGCGCCGGAGAACATGCAGCCCTGGTGAACCGCGATGGTCTCGCCGTCGATCGTGCCGAAACCGTCCGCCCCGTTCCGCGCGAAACGGATCCAGCGGGTGGTCGTGGCGTGGTCGTCACCGGCCGCCGGCCGGATGGATGTGCTGGACATTGTCTCTTCCCTTGTCCGGCGGCGGCCGAGATCGACGATCTCAGACCGTCACCACCCTCAGATTGTTGGTGCTTCCGGTCTGGCCGAACGGCACGCCGGCAACGACGACCAGGGTTTCCCCCGGCTGCACGTAGTCGGCGGCACGGGCCTGGGCGACGGCCTGGTCGACCATTTGCGAATAGTCCGAAACCTCGTCCGAACGGACGCTGTAGGTGCCCCAGAGCAAGGCCAGCTTGCGCGCCGTCTGCTCATGCGGGGTGAGGCCGAGGATCGGCGCCGGCGAGCGCTGGCGCGCGATGCGATAAGCGGTGGTGCCGTTCTGGGTGAAGGCGACGACCGCGGCGGCGCCGATCGCATTGGCCACTTCCGCGGCCGCCGCGGCGACCGCATGTTGCGGCAGCGCCTCGATGGGCGGCTTCAAGGCCTCGATGATCGGCCGGTAGGAGCGATGCTGTTCGGTCCGCCGGATAATGCGGTCCATGGTCTCGACCGCGTGGACGGGGAACTGGCCGGAGGCGCTTTCCGCCGAGAGCATGACCGCGTCGGCGCCGTCATAGATGGCGGTGGCGACGTCGGAGGCTTCCGCCCGGGTCGGGGTCGGCGTCTGGATCATCGATTCCAGCATCTGGGTGGCGATGATCACGGGTTTCGCCGCCAGGCGGCACAGGCGCACCAGGTCCTTCTGCGCGCCGGGCACGTCCTCGGCGGGAATCTCGACGCCGAGATCGCCGCGCGCCACCATGACCGCGTCGGCGAGCGTGATGATGTCGTCAATGGCCGTCAGCGCCGAAGGCTTCTCGATCTTGGCCATGACGCCGGCGCGGCCGCCGACCAGCTGATGCGCCTCGATCAGGTCGGAGGGACGCTGGACGAAGGAGAAGGCGACCCAGTCGACGCCGAGATCCAGGCCGAAGGCGAGATCCTCGCGGTCCTTTTCGGTGATCGGCGAGAGCTGCAGCACGGTATCCGGCAGGTTGACGCCCTTGCGGTCGCTGACCACGCCGCCGATGGCGACGCGGGCTTCGATCACGTCATTGGTCAGGCCGGTGACCACCAGGCGGACCTTGCCGTCGTCGACCAGAAGGTTGTGCCCGGGCATCACCGCTTCGAAGATTTCCGGATGCGGCAAGGGCAGATGGCCGGCATCGCTCGCCGCCTTGTCGAGCACGAGGCGGACGGTCGAGCCGGTGACGAGCGACACCCGGCCGTCCTTGACCTGGCCGAGGCGGATCTTCGGTCCCTGCAGGTCCTGCAGGATGGCGATCGGATAATTGGCCTCGCGTTCGAGCGAGCGGATGATGTCGCGCCGGGCGCGATGGTCGTCCTTGCTGCCATGGCTGAAGTTCAGCCGGAAGACGTCGACGCCAGCCTCGAACAGGCGGCGGATGGTGTCGGCATCCGAGCTCGCGGGTCCAAGGGTCGCAACGATTTTCGCGCGTCGATGTCTTTTCACGATGTCCTCACAATCATCAGGCCGGTCGGCGGTCCTGGCAGGAGTACCGCCGATTCGCGCGCATCATGAGGCGGCCAGCCGACGATCGTCCACCATGGCGGTCTCGGCCGGGAAGGTCGGGTAGAGACCCTTCACCCGTCCGAGCTGCTGCACCAGCCCTAGCACCGCATCGATATAGGGCGTGTGAACCTTGAGCAGCCGGCCCATTTCCTGGACTGCGGTGAGAAGCGCGTCGATCTCCAGCGGCCGGCCCTTGTCCAGGTCCTGCAGCATGGAGGTGCGGTGGGCGCCGACGCCGGCCGCGCCGTTGATCCGCCGATCGACGTCGACCCGGAAGGTGACGCCGAGCGTTTCGCCGATCTCCTGCGCCTCCAGCATCATGTTGCGCGACAAGGCCCGCGTGCCGGGATCGGTGGCGACGATGTCGAGGGTCGCCTGCGTCAGCGCCGAGATCGGGTTGAAGCAGAGATTGCCCCAGAGCTTGATCCAGATATCGTCGCGGATATCGGGATAAAGCCGCGGCTTCAGGCCGCCTGCGGCCAGCGCATCGGCGAAACGGGCAAGCCGGTCGCTGGCGCGCCGGTTGGGTTCGCCGAGGCCGAACTGGTCGCCATAGATGTGCTTGATGACGCCCGGCTCGACGATCTCGGTCGCCGGATAGACCGTGCAGCCGATGGCGCGCTCCGGCCCGATGGCCTTCCACTGCCGGTCGCCGGGATCGACGCTGGCCAGGCGGAGATCGGCATAGGGGCCGTCGAGGCCATGGAAATACCACCAGGGCACGCCGTTCTGGGCGGTGACCACGATGGTCTCGGGTCCGAGCAGGGGTTTCAGCTCGTCGGCGGCTTCCCAGGCCTGATGAGCCTTCAGCGCGACGATCACCACGTCCTGGGGGCCGAGATCACGCGGCGCATTGGTCGCCGGCATGCGTTCAATGAGCTTCTGGTCTTTCATGACGAGCTTCAGCCCATGGGCCTTGATCGCCTCCAGATGGGCACCGCGGGCGACCAAGGAGACGTCGGCCCCGCCGCGCTTCAGCATCACGCCCATATATCCGCCGATCGCGCCGGCGCCGTAGATGCAGATCTTCATGGCTCAGTCCCCCTTGGCTGCCGTGGTCGTGGTGATTGCGTGGTTCGCCATCAGCTCCAGCGCCCGCACCATGGCCGAGTGGTCCCAGTCCCGGCCGCCATGGGCGACGCAGGCGTTGAACAGCTCCTGGGCGGTTGCCGTGTTCGGCAAGCACAGGCCGAGCGCGCGGGCGCCTTGCAAGGCAAGGTTCAGGTCCTTCTGGTGCAGGCCGATCCGGAAACCGGGATCGAATGTGCGCTTGACCATGCGCTCGCCGTGAACCTCCAGAATGCGCGAGGCGGCGAAACCACCCATCAGGGCCTGGCGCACCTTGGCGGGATCGGCGCCCGCTCTGGAAGCGAACAGCAAGGCCTCGCCGACCGCCTCGATGGTCAGGGCGACGATGATCTGGTTGGCGACCTTGGTGGTCTGGCCGTCGCCATTGCCGCCGACGAGCGTGATGTTCTTGCCCATCAGTTCGAACAGGCCCTTCACGCGGGCGAAGGCCGCCTCCGGACCGCCGACCATGATGGTCAGGCTCGCGGCCTTGGCGCCGACCTCGCCGCCAGACACCGGCGCGTCGAGATAGAGCCCGCCGGCCGCCTCGATCCGGCGCGCGAAATCCTTGGTGGCGATGGGCGAGATCGAACTCATGTCGACGACGATCTTGCCCGGTGCCAGACCGGCCGCGATGCCGTCGGCCGAAAACAGCACGTCTTCGACCTCAGGGGTGTCGGGCAGCATCAGGAAGACGACGTCGCTCGAGGTCGCGACCTGCCTGGGCGTGGCATGAACGATCACGCCCTTGTCAACGAGGTCCGCGGCCACCGGCTTATGATGGCGCGAGGCATGCAGGCGATGGCCGCCGGCGATCAGGTGCTCCGCCATGGGGCGGCCCATGATGCCAAGTCCGATGAAACCGATATCCGTCATGGCGTGGCCTTTCCTGCGTCGTTTGCATGGATCTCGAAAATGTCATCTTTGTCAGTAGCTTGCGAAAAAGCCCGTGGCCCTACGCGGCTTCGCACGAGAACCACCACCTTCTCCTCTCCCCGGCAGCGGCGAATGGATCCACGCGGCCCGCTGGACGAGCGCAGTACGTCACCCCCGGCGAGCGAAGCGAGGGAAGGGGGTCCAGGGGCCGCTTCATCGGCGCCCGCAGTGCATGCGTTTGGGTGATTTCGCTGTGTTGGGGCCAGAGCCCCGCAACTCCTGGACCCCCTTCCCTCGCTTCGCTCGCCGGGGGTGACGTAATGAGCTTGTGCAGCCGGCTGTGTGAGTCCGTCAGCCGCTGCTCGGGAGCGGTGAAGACGGCTCCGGTGCGCGCCTCGAACGCGGCAAGGCCAGTCCGTCGTTGCAGGCCATCCTGAGATGTCCGCCAATGCCGGGCTCTCGCACGCCATGCTCAAACCGGCTCCGCCGCGAGCGCCGCGCGGGGCAGCCAGGACAGGCCGGCCTCGGTGTCGCGGGCGGGCTTGTATTCGCAGCCGATCCAGCCGCCGTAACCGATGGCGTCGAGATGGCGGTACAGGAAGGGGAAGTTGATCTCGCCGGTGCCGGGCTCGTGGCGGCCGGGATTGTCGGCGAGCTGGATATGGCCGATCCGGTCGAGATGGGTCTCGATGGTCCGCGCCAGGTCCCCCTCCATGATCTGCATGTGATAAATGTCGTATTGGATCGCGAGATTGGGCGAACCGACATCACCGATCAGGCGCAGCGCCTGTTCGGTCCGGTTCAGGAAGAATCCGGGGATGTCGCGGGTGTTGATGGGCTCGACCAGCAAGGTGACGCCGGCCTGTTCGAGTTCGTCGGCGGCGAAACGCAGGTTGCCGACCAGGGTTTCGTATAGCCTCGCGGGGTCGGCATCCTCGGGCGTGACGCCGACCAGGCAGTTCACGCGGCTGCAGCCGAGCGTGGTGGCGTAGTCGACCGCCCGGTAGACGCCGCTGCGAAATTCGCCGATCCGATCGGGCAGGATGGCGATGCCGCGTTCGCCGGCGTCCCAATGCCCGGCCGGCAGGTTGTGCAGCACCTGCGTCAGGTTCCAGCGTTTCAGCCGGGCGGCGAGCTCGCTTTTGTCGAAATCATAAGGAAACAGATATTCGACGCCGGTGAAGCCGGCTTGCGCCGCGGCCTCGAACCGGTCGAGAAATCCCCGTTCGTTGAACAGCATGGTCAGATTGGCGGCAAAACGCGGCATGGCCTTGTCCCGTTGTTCTGGAAGGCTGGAGCGGGCGCGGCGGCAGAGACCGCGCCCTCGGTCGATGTCATTCCGCCGGCTGGAGCTCGGGTTCGGGCAAGGGCAGGTCGAGCACCTCCTCGAACTCGACGACATTGTCGATCTCGGTGCCCATGGCGATATTGGTCACCCGTTCCAGGATGAATTCCATCACCACGGGCACCTGGTATTCGCTCAGCCAGGCCTTGGCCTGGGCGAAGGCCGCCTTGAATTCGTTCGGGCTGCGCACCCGGATCGCCTTGCAGCCGAGCCCTTCGGCCACCGCCACATGGTCGACGCCGTAACCGGCGAGATCCGGCGCGTTGATATTGTCGAAGGCGAGCTGGACCTGGAAATCCATGTCGAAGCCGCGCTGGGCCTGGCGGATCAGGCCGAGATAGGAGTTGTTCACGACGATATGGATGTAGGGCAGCTTGAACTGGGCGCCGACCGCCAGTTCCTCGATCAGGAACTGGAAGTCGTAGTCGCCCGACAGCGCGACGATCTCGCGCCCGGGATCGGCGGCGCGCACGCCGAGCGCCGCCGGCAGCGTCCAGCCGAGCGGTCCGGCCTGGCCGCAATTGATCCAGTGGCGCGGGTTGTGAACGCGCAGGAACTGGGCGCCGGCGATCTGCGACAGGCCAATGGTCGAGACGTAGCAGACGTCGCGGCCGAAGGCCTCGTTCATCTCCTCGTAGACCCGCTGGGGCTTGAGCGGCACATTGTCGAAATGGCTCTTGCGCAGCATGGACCGGCGCCGGTCCATGCAGTCGCGCGACCAGGCGTTGCGGTTCTTCAGCTGTCCCCTGCCGCCCCGTTCGCGTGCCACCGCGACGAACAGTTCAAGCGCTGCGCCGGCATCCGAGACGATGCCGAAATCGGGATTGAAGACGCGGCCGATCTGGGTCGGCTCGATATCGACATGCACGAAGGTGCGGCCCTTGGTGTAGGTCTCGATCGAACCGGTATGACGATTGGCCCAGCGATTGCCGATGCCGAGCACGAAGTCGGCCGCCAGCATGGTGGCATTGCCGTAGCGGTGGCTGGTCTGAAGGCCGACCATGCCGGCCATCAGCGGGTGATCGTCGGGGATGCTGCCCCAGCCCATCAGGGTCGGGACGACGGGAACGCCGGTCAGCTCGGCGAATTCGACCAGGAGATCGGAGGCATCGGCATTGATGATGCCGCCGCCGGCGACGATCAGCGGCCGTTCGGCCGCGTCCAGCATGGCCATGGCCTTTTCGATCTGGCGGCGCGACGCGGCGGGCTTGTAGACGGGCAGAGATTCATAGGTGTCGTCGTCGAATTCGATCTCGGCGAGCTGGACGTCGAGCGGCAGGTCGATCAGCACCGGGCCCGGCCGGCCCGAGCGCATCACGTGGAAGGCCTGCTGGAACACCCGGGGCACCAGGGCCGGCTCGCGCACGGTGACCGCCCATTTGGTCACCGGCTTGGCGATGGCCTCGATATCGACCGCCTGGAAGTCTTCCTTGTAGAGCCTGGCCCGCGGCGCCTGGCCGGTGATGCACAGGATCGGGATGGAATCGGCGATGGCCGAATAGAGCCCGGTGATCATGTCGGTGCCGGCCGGCCCCGACGTGCCGATGCAGACGCCGATATTGCCGGCTTTGGCGCGGGTATAGCCCTCGGCCATGTGGGACGCCCCTTCGACATGGCGCGCCAGGATGTGGTGGATCGACTGGCGGCTCTTGAGCGCGGCGTAAAGCGGGTTGATCGCCGCTCCCGGCACGCCGAAGGCCTGGGTGACGCCCTCCCGCTCCAGAACCCGGACCGCGGCCTCGATGGCCCTCATTTTCGGCATGGCGCAGTCTCCCGACGAGATGCTGACGATTGGCATACCAGATCCCACGCGTCGGGTTCGGTCAATTTATTCCAGAAAGTTTTTTCGCCGCCTGACGGAAATACAAAATCGATGAATTTTCAGCATGTTATATTTCTTTCAGAATCATTCACGGTCCATATCTGAAAAAATATTTCAGTTTTAATTCGCAGGTCGCGTGATCCCGTGCTTTGCTGCCTTCGTCGATGGCGGTGGGAGCAAGGCGATGACCTCAGGTGAACCTCGCAAGGGCCGCGGCCGGCCGCGGTCGCTGAAGGCGGCCCTGTCGGGCGGATCGGTCCAGGCGCTCGACCGCGGCCTGACGCTGCTCGCCCTGCTCGCCGAGGAGGACGGCCTGACCCTGACCGAGCTCAGCCGGCGCTCCGGGGTGTCCGGGTCGACCGTGCACCGGGTGCTCCTGACGCTCGAGAGCCGCGGCTTCGTGCTGCACGACATGGAGCGCGGCCATTGGCTGGTCGGCGTCGAGGCGTTCAAGATCGGCTCGGCCTTCCTGCGCAACCGGCGCATCGCCAGCATGGGACGCACCACCATGCGGGCGCTGATGGAAGCCACCGGCGAGACGGTCAATCTCGGCATCGAGGACAATGGCGAGGTGGTGTTCATCTCGCAGGTGGAGAGCCACGACACGCTGCGTGCCTTTTTCCGCGCCGGCAGCCGTGGCGCCATGCATTCGTCCGGCGTCGGCAAGGCCCTGCTCGCCGAATTTCCCGAACATCGGGTGCGCCAGATCTGCGGCGCCCGGCGGCTGACCCGTTTCACCGAGCAGACCCGCACCGATCTCGGGCCATTGCTGCGCGAGCTGGAGGAGGGGCGGCGGCGCGGCTGGGCGCTCGACGACGAGGAGCGCACCGTCGGCATGCGCTGCGTCGCGGCACCGATCTTCAACGAGCATGGCGAGGTGATCGCGGGGGTCTCCATCTCGGGGCCGGCGGTGCGGGTGACCTTGCACAAGCTGGACGAATTCGGGCCGCTGGTGCGCCGCGCCGCCGACGAGATCACGCTGTCCATCGGCGGGCGGCTTCCAGGACCGGAGCGGCCTTAGGAGCGCTCGGCAAGGGCCTGCCGGATGGTCTCGCCGACCAGATGGGCGCTGGCGGCGATCCGGACGCCGGCCGCCTCCAGCGCCTTGATCTTGGCCGCCGCATCGCCGGCGCCGCGCAAGCTGAGCGTGCCGGCATGGCCCATGCGGCGCGCCGGCGGAGCCTCGCGGCCGACGATCAGCGCGACGATCGGCTTTGCCGGCCGGGCGCCGGCAATATAGTCGGCGACCTCCTCCTCCTCGGTGCCGCCGATCTCGCCGATCAGCACGACGCCTTCGGTCGCGGGATCGTCCAGCAGCAGCTCCAGGCACTCGCGCATGCCGATGCCGTGGATCGGGTCGCCGCCGACGCCGATGGTCGCCGACTGGCCGAGCCCGGCCGCGGTGATCTGCGCGACGACCTCGCTGGTCAGGGAAGCCGATCGCGAGACGATGCCGACGCTTCCAGGCCGTTCGCTGCCGGTGGCCATGACGCCGAGCTTGCCGATGCCGGGAACCAGGATGCCTTGCGAATTGGCGCCGACCAGGATGGTGCGGCTGCCCTTCAGCGCGTCGCGGACCCGGACCATGTCGAGCACGGGCACGCGCTCGGTGACGGCGACCATCAGCGGCATTTCGGCCTCGATCGCCTCGATCATGGCGGCGGCGGCGCTGGCCGGCGGCACGAACAGGATGCCGGCATTGGCGCCGGTCTCGCGCCGCGCATCGGCCACCCGGTCGAAGACCGGCAGGTTGAGATGCGATCGGCCGCCCTTGCCGGGCGTTACGCCGCCGACGACCTTGGTGCCATATTCCATCATGCGGGCGACGTGATGGGTGCCGGCCCAGCCGGTCATGCCCTGACAGACGACGCGGGTGTCGCGATCCAGAAAAACGGCCATGGCTCAGGCTCCCTTCGCCGCGAGCGAGACCGCCTTGGTCGCGGCGGTCCACATGTCGGGACAATCGACGATCGCGCAGCCGAAATTCTTCAGGCGCGAGCGGGCGAAATTGGCGTTGTTGCCGGCCAGCCGCACCACCAGCGGCAGCGACCGGCCGGTGCGCCGGATGGCGATGCCGAGCCCGTCGGCAATGGTGTCGCAGGGCTGCATGCCGCCGCCATGGACATTGATCAGGATCGCCTTGGTGGTCGGATTGTCGAGCAGCAGCCGGAAGCCGTGGGCGATATCCAGGCTGGTCGCGGTGGTCCGGATATCCATGAAATTGGCCGGCCTGCCCTTGGCGGCGACCACCATGTCGAGGGTCGCGAGGCCAAGCCCGGCGCCGTTCGCCACCATGCCGATGTCGCCGTCGAGCTGGACATAGTTGAGCTGGTGTCGCTGGGCCTGCAGCTCGACGGCGCTGGCCTCGTCCTCGTCGCGCAGCGCCGCCAGGTCGGCGTGCCGGAACAAGGCGTTGTCGTCGAGCACCATCTTGGCGTCGAGGGCGACGAGCGCGCCGGCCTCGGTGACCGCCAAGGGATTGATTTCGATGAGGCTGGCGTCGAAATCGATGAAAGCCCGTCTCAGGCCGTCGATCAGCGTGCAGGCCTGGTCCCGCAGCGCGCCGTCGAGCCCGAGCGATGCGACGAAGCCGGCCACGTCGTCTGCCCGTGCGTCGCGGCCGGTGCCGAGCCTGAGCTGGCTCAGCCGGAGATCGCCGCTGGCCGCCCGCTCCTCGATATCCCGGCCACCCCTGGCGCTGCCGATCAGCATCAACTCGCCGGAGGCGGTTTCGACCAGCAACGCCAGATGCAGTTCGCGCGCGGCGGCGACGGCGGTCTCCACCAGCACGCGGCGGACCCGCTCGCCGGCCGGGCCGGTCTGCGCCGTCACCAATTGCTGGCGCAGCAGCCGGCTGGCGGCCACCTCGGCCGCCTCGGCGCCTTCGGCCTCATGGATGCCGCCGGCCCGTTGCCGGCCGCCGGCGTGGATCTGCGCCTTGACCATGACCCGTTGTCCGCCGAGCCGGCGGGCAATGTCGCCGGCCTCGCGCGGGGTGATGGCGACACCGCCGTCGGGCGCCGCAAGGCCATAGGGTGTCAGGAGATGTTTGGCCTGGAACTCATGGATCTTCATGGTTCGATCCTCCCTTGCCTGGCGAGCGGGTCTCGCCGGTCATTTGTTATTGGTATACGTTATGCCAGATGCCGGAGATGCACAACCGGCTTCGTCGCCGGGGCCGCGCGGTGCCATGCCAGAACCAGCCCCTAGGACCAGCCCCTTGAACTCCGTCGGCCGCTCGGTCAGGAAGAGGCCCCGGCAAACCCGCTTCGGGAGTTCTCAGTCATGGCCGCGTTCGTTGCCCTGCTCCGTGCCATCAATGTCAGCGGCACCAGCAAATTGCCGATGAAGGACCTGAAGGCAGCCTGCGAAGCGGCGGGGCTGACGCGGGTATCGACCTATATCGCCAGCGGCAATATCGTCTTCGACAGCGACAAATCGGTGGCGGAGGTGAAGAGCCTGGTCGCCGGCGTGCTGCGCGACCAGTTCGGCCTGACCAAGAACCATACATTGATCCGGACTCCTGCCGAACTCGCCCGGGTCATCGCGGCCAATCCCTTTGCCGATGCCGCCGCCGCGCGTCCCAATCTCATGCTGGTCAGCTTTCTCGACGGCGTCCCGGCCGATGGCACCGCCGCGGCCCTGGCCGCCTATCAGGGGCCGGAGCGCATGCATCTCGACGGCGCCCACCTCTATATCGACTATCGCGAAGGCGTCGGGACCTCGAAGCTGACGCCGGCCTTCTTCGACAAGACGCTGAAAGTGCCGGCGACCGCGCGCAACTGGAACACCACCAATACCTTGCTGAAGATGGCGCGCGCGCTCGAGCCCGCAGGCGGTGGCCAATGACGGTCCTGATCGGCCTCATTCGCGCGATCGGCCCGGCGACCCACGCGAAGATGTCGATGCAGGATCTGCGCGACGGCTGCGAGGCGGCCGGGCTGGACAAGGTCGCGACCTATATCCAGACCGGCAATCTCGTCATCGACACGACCAGATCGGCCGCGACCGTGCAGGCCGTCGTCGAACGCGTGCTGCAGGGCTTCGCGCTGGCCAATCAGGTGGTGATCCGCAGGGCCGAAGAGCTCGAAGCCATCGTTGCCGCCGACCCCTTTCCCGAGGCCGGCCGGATCAGGCCAAGCGAAATGTGCGTGTGTTTCCTGGCCGCCCGACCAGGCCGCGAAGGCCTGGCCCGGCTCGACCAATATCAGGGCCCCGAGCGGTTCGCCTTCGTCGGCGCCGATCTCTGTGTCGACTATCCCGATGGCGCGGCCAGCTCGAAACTGCTGCCCGGCGCGATCGAGCGCCGGCTCGGCGTGGCGGCGACCGCGCGCAACTGGAACACGGTGCGCAAGCTGCTGGCGCTGGCGCAAAAGG
Organism: Phreatobacter sp. GW821-FHT04C01; assembly: GCF_059420385.1. Taxonomy (NCBI): domain Bacteria; kingdom Pseudomonadati; phylum Pseudomonadota; class Alphaproteobacteria; order Hyphomicrobiales; family Phreatobacteraceae; genus Phreatobacter; species Phreatobacter sp. GW821-FHT04C01. Next base: position 367,526 of record NZ_JBWKTP010000001.1, read on the forward strand.
TCTGAGCCGGGGCGGCCGGCCGGGGACGCGGCGACCTCCGGCGCAACAGGCGCGTTCGGCGCGTCCCCTGCCGCACCGGGCAAAAGCACGACGTTGGCGCCGGACAGCGCGCCGAACTATTCCCGGCTCAGGACCAGCGGCCGGTTGTCGGCCGGCACCTTGGTCCAGCGCCCATCCGGGTCGCGCTTGAACGACAGCACGGTCGCGCCGCCCTGGATCACCAGCAATTCGCGCTCGAGGCGCCAGCTGGTGAGGCCGAGGGCCGCGACCGAGCGCTCGCAGCCCTCGGCCAGGTCGAGTGCGAAACGCTGTTCGAGCGGTCCGGCGCCGGGCGCCAGTTCCGGCTTGAACGTCAGGCTGCACAGCGCCCGTCCGCGCGGCTGGCCGAGCGTCCAGAGACCGGTGATCTCGTCGGCGGTCGGCAGGGCGGTGCCGGCGAGCCCCCGGTTGGTCAGGAAATAGACGCTCGGGTCGCCCGGCCGCAGCGCCTCGAAAATGCCGACCTCGGTCTCGCCGAAATCGAAGGTAGCGGCGCCGGCGCGGTCGAGCCACTGGATATTGCCGTTCGACGTCACGGTCCAGGCGGCGACGCCGGTCACCGCCGGAAAGGTGCCGGCGCAGCTCGGGCCGAAGCCGAGGCCGAAACCGGGGCCGTTCCGCTCCGGTTTGAAGGTGACGTCGCATTTGCGGTCGCCGGCTGGGTTGGACAGCTCCCAGGGGCCGACGACACGGTCAATCTGGGCGGGCGACGCCTGCAATGCCGGTGCCGGCGCCTGGGCGGCGACGGGATTGATCGGGCACAGGATGAAGGCGGCGAAGACCAGATGACGCATGGCTGGTGATTGTGATCGCCGCGCTGGCGGCCGTCCACCCCGCGGCTCGCTGTCCTTTGCGATCGCGCACTGGAACCACCGTCCTCACCTCTCCCCGCCGGGGAGAGCTGAGGGTGGTGGTTCTCCCCCTGGCCGTCGAAGGACGGGTGATTTCCGCGCAAGTCACGGACCAGGCTGACATATTCGAGTTGCGTGAAGCCGGGGGCACCATCACCCCAGGCAGTCGGTTGTCGCGACGGCGGCGCGGCGGGTAATGATCGTGGCCTTGCGCCGCACGCCGGGCCCCGGCTGGCGGGCATCGCGTTCGATCGGGTTCGGCAGGACCGAGACGAGCAGCGCGGCTTCCGCCGGCGACAACCGCGCCGCCGGCTTGTTGAACGCCCGGCGGCTGCCGGCCTCGATGCCGAATTCGCCGTTCGGGCCCCATTCGGCGATGTTGAGATAGACCTCCATCATCCGCCGCTTCGACCAGATGAGATCGATGACCAGGGCGAGCGGGATTTCCAGGCCCTTGCGCAAATAGGCGGTCGGGCCGCTGTCGCCTTGCCAGAGGAACAGATTGCGGGCGACCTGCATGGAGATGGTCGAGGCGCCGCGCGACGGGCCGTCCTCGTCCTGCATGACCGCCTGCAGCTCGCGCCAGTCGACGCCCCAATGGCCGCAGAAACGGGAATCCTCGGAGGCTATGAGCGCGCGCGGCACCGCGCGCGACACGTCGGCGAGCGACACGGCGACGCGATCGACCCGCTCGCCGGTGAGCTTGCGCCAGGCCATCAAGGTCGAGACCGGAGTGACGACGGTGTAGACAAGGGCGAATATCACCGGCGCCGCGACGAGGATCGCGATAACGAGCCGGGTGCGGCGGAGAAGGCGCGATATCATGCCGGACGAATATCCCGATGGTTCAGCCACAGTCGTTCGCGGCGTCGATGGATGCAAGGCCGGCTGGATCGCGGTGACGATCCCGGCCGCCGGTCCGGTCGTGCCCGAGGTGATCGTCAGGCCGCATTTCGCCGATTTGATCGCCGGAGCCGGCATCATCGCCGTCGACATGCCGATCGGCTTGCCGGAACGGGCCGGGCGCGGCGGCCGTGGCCCGGAAAATCACGTCCGGCCGCATCTCGGCGCGCGCCAGTCCTCGGTCTTTTCGCTGCCGTCGCGCAGCGCCGTCTACGAACTGGACTATTGGGAGGCCTGCAAGGCCGCGCTCGCCAGCTCCGATCCGCCGCGCAAAGTGTCGAAACAGGCGTTTTTCCTGTTCCCCAAGATCCGCGAGATCGACCAGCTGATGCGCGCCGATCCGGCGCTCGGCCGGCGCATCTTCGAGGTTCATCCCGAGCTCGCCTTCTGGCGCCTCAACGGCGAGCGGGCGGTTCACCTGCCCAAGAAGGTCAAGTCGGCGGCGCATCGGCCGGGGCTTGCGCTGCGTCGCGAGATCCTGATGTCCCATGGCTTTCCTGAAGGCTTTCTCGACAAGGCCCCGCGCGGTGCCGGCGCCGACGATCTGCTCGATGCCTGCGTCAACGCCTTGATCGCGCGGCGGTTGCATGCGGGGCTCGCGCGACCCTTCCCGGATCCGCCGCTCAGCGATGCGTTCGGCCTGACGATGGCGATCTGGGCTTGACCCGGCGGCGCGAAACGGCTCCCGTCGCGGGCCGAAACGGAAGAGACCATGCTGACACCTGACGATATCCGCGCCGCCCATGCCCGCATCGCCGGCCATGTCAGGCGGACCCCGACGCTGGCGCTCGACGCCGACACGTTCGGCCTCGGCATTCCCCTGTCGATGAAACTCGAATTCCTGCAGGTGACCGGCACGTTCAAGGCGCGCGGCGCGTTCAACACGCTGCTCGGCGAGGCGCTGCCCGAGGCCGGCGTCTGCGCGGCATCCGGTGGCAATCACGGCATCGCGGTGGCCTATGCCGCGGCCAAGCTCGGCATCCCCGCGCGCATTTTCGTCCCCGAGATCTCATCGCCGGCCAAGATCGCGCGCATCCGCGAGACCGGTGCCGACCTGGTCGTCGGCGGCGCACGCTATGCCGACGCGCTGGCGGCCTGCGAGGCCTATGCGGCGACGAGCGGCGCCCATTCGGTCCACGCCTATGACGCCTGGCCGACCATGGCGGGGCAGGGCACCGTCGGGCTCGAATGGGAAGAGGATGCCGGCGGCCTCGACACGGTGCTGGTCGCGGTCGGCGGTGGTGGTCTGATTTCCGGCATTGCCCGCTGGTTCGACGGCCGCGTGAAGGTGGTCGGGGTCGAGCCGGAAGGTTCGCGGGCGCTCCACGCGGCATTGGCCGCCGGGCATCCCGTCGATGTCGAGGTCAATTCGGTGGCGGCCGACTCGCTCGGCGCCAAGAATGTGCTGGCGCGGGTTCACGAGGTGGCGGCGCGCCATGTCGACAGCGTCGTGCTGGTGCCCGACGACGCGATCCGCGAGGCGCAGCGGCGGCTCTGGCTGTCGCTGCGCGCGGCCGCCGAGCCGGGCGGTGCGGCGGCGCTCGCCGCGTTGATCGCCGGGGCCTATCGGCCGGCGCCGGGCGAACGGGTCGGGGTGCTCGCCTGCGGCGCCAATGTCGACCTGGCGAGCCTTGCTGCGCTGGTTTGACGCGCCTTCGGCCACCGGTCGCACCGATCCGTGATCGGCCGGCAAGGCCGGCGAGGTGGCCTTCCGTGACATTCGTGTTACCTTGTGCGGCGCAGGGTGCCATGAACCGGAGCGGTCATTGAGCGACGGCACGAATACCGAGCGGCAGGCGACGGGTCCCGGACATGGTCCGGCGCTCGGCCACACCATCGATCGGGCCCGGGTCGTCATTCTCTGGGAACGCATCTGGCCGCGCCTGGTGCTGTTCCTCGGCATTTTCGGCGGCGTGCTCGCCGTCTCCTGGCTCGGCTTCTGGCAGGTGGTGCCCTATTGGGCGCGCTTCGGCGGCGTTGTTTTCGTGCTCGGGCTGCTGTTCCTCGCCGCCTGGCCGCTTTTGACCATTCGCCGGCCGACCGACCAGGAGGCCTTGCGCCGCATCGATCGTTCGACCGGTGGCGGCCATCGGCCGGCCTCCGCGCTCGCCGACGAACTGGCGACCCGTGACGATCCCTTCGCCAAGGCCCTGTGGGACGAGCATCGGGCGCGCGTGCTGGCCGCCACCGGCCGGCTCAGGACCGGCATTCCCATGCCGCGCATGGCCAATCTCGACCGCTACGCGATCCGTGCGCTGGCATTGCTGCTCATCGTGCCCGCCTATTTCCTGGCCGGCGACGAGCGGATGACGCGGCTGATGACGGCCTTCGACTGGCGCGCGCCGCCGGCGCCGATCACCTATCGGGTCGATGCCTGGGTGACCCCGCCGACCTATACCGGACGGCCGCCGCTGATCCTGCCGACCCGCCGCTCGGCCGAGCCGGCGCCGCCGCGCGAGGCCGCGCCCGACATCTTCAAGGTTCCGGCCGGCTCGATCGTCACGCTGCGCGTCACCGGCCTCGCCAATGTCGACATCCACGCCGATGGCGGCGTCGCCCCGGCGCCCGCGCCGGACGGCAAGGGAGCGGTGCCGACGCCACCGGCCGGACTTGCCGAAACGCGCTGGCTGATCACCAAGGACGGCCAGCTGACCCTGCGCGGCACCGGTGCCGAGCCGCTCGACTGGCGTTTCGAGGCGCTGATCGATCAGGCGCCGACGATCGCTTTCGAGCGTGATCCGCAATCCGATCAGCGCAACCAGCTGCTGCTCTCCTATAAGCTCGAGGACGATTACGGCGTCACCGAAGCCGAGGCGCGCTTCCAGCTGGCGCCGTCGGCGACCGCCTTGCAGCGGCCGGGCGCGCGGCCGCTGGCCGAATTGCCGCCGATCCCATTGGCCCTGCCGCAGGCGCGCACCCGTCACGGCTCGGGCCAGACCACGCGCGATTTCGTCAACCATCCCTTTGCCGGACTGCAGGTGGCGGTGACGCTGCACGCCAAGGACGATGCCGGCAATGAGGGGCGGTCGGATACGGTGGTGACGGTGCTGCCGCAGCGGACCTTCGCCAAGCCGGTGCCGCGCGCGCTCGTCGAACAGCGGCGCATCCTGGCGCTCGATGCCAATGCCCGGCCCCGGGTGGCCCGCGCGCTCGAGGCCCTGACCACCGCGCCCGACGTTTTCGGCATGGAGACGGCGGTCTATCTCGGCTTGCGCACCGCCTATTTCCGGCTCTCGCGCGCCTCCAGCGACGCCCAGCTCACCGAAGTGATGGATTATCTCTGGGATATCGCCGTCCGGATCGAGGACGGCGATGTCTCCGAGGCCGAGCGGGCCGTGCAGGCCGCGGCCGAGCGGCTGCGCCAGGCGATCGAGCGCGGCGCATCCGACGAGGAGATCCGCAGGCTGTCGCAGGACCTGCGCCAGGCCATGGACCGGCTGATGCGCGAGCTCACCGAGCAGGCGCTGCGCAACCGCCAGGACGGCCAGAACCAGCAGCAGGCCCAGCGCGATCCGAACACCCGCACGGTGCGGCCGCAGGACCTGCGCGACATGCTGAACCGCATCGAGAATCTCGCCCGCAACGGTGCGCGCGACCAGGCGCAGCGGCTGATGCAGGAGCTGCAGCAGATGCTGCAGGGCCTGCAGGCCGGCCGCCAGCAGCAACAGCAGCAGGGCGACGGCACCGAGCAGGGCGAGAATGCGCTCGACCAGCTCTCCGACATGATCCGCCGCCAGCAGCAATTGCGCGACCAGACCTTCCGCCGCGGCCAGGAGCAGCGGCGCGCCCAGCGTGGCGGCCAGCAGCAGCAGCGCCCGAACCAGCGCGGCCAGCAGGGGCAGCAAGGCCAGCAAGGGCAGGACGGCCAGCCGCAGCCGGGCCAGGGCGAGCAGCCGGGCGACGGCACGCCGGGTTTCTCGGAACTGGGCGAGAACCAGCGGCAATTGCGCGAATTGCTCGATCAGCTGCGCGATCAGCTCGGCCAGCAGGGCGACCAGGGTGATTCACCCGGCGGACGCGAGGCCGAACAGGGCCTGGGCAATGCCGGGCGCGCCATGCGCGAGGCCGAAGGCGCGCTCGGCCGCGGCGACGGCCAGGGTGCGACCGATGCGCAGGGCCGGGCGCTGCGGAGCCTGCAGCAGGGCGCGCAGGGGCTTGCCCAGCAGATGCAGGAAGGCCAGGGCCAGCAGGGCCAAGGCAACCAGCAGGGCCAGCCCGGCAATCGCTCCGGCCAGGCAGGCAGCCAGGATTACGATCCGCTCGGACGTCCGACGCGCGGCCGCGAAGCCAATGAGAATTCCAATGTCCGCATTCCCAATGCGGGCGAGGGGGCGGCGCAGCGTGCCCAGCGGGTTCTCGAGGAGCTGCGCCGGCGCCTGTCGGATCCGGACCGGCCGCAGCTCGAAATGGACTATATCGAGCGGCTCTTGCGCGGCCTGCAGATCCAGTAGGCGGATCCAGAGTCTGATCGGCTCGAATTAAAGCGTACGGCACCAGGGTTTGCCGTCCTCCGAGGGTCGCTTCGCTCCCACCTCCACGCAAAAGCGAAGCTTTTGCGTGGAGGTGGGCTGGGTATATGGCATTGATGTTGCGCACGAAGCTTGAATGGACGAGCGCATTTTGCACCATCCTCTATGCAAGCCCCCACGGTCCTCATCCTGAGGTGCGAGTTCTTGCGAGCCGCGAAGCACGGCCAACCGCAGCGCAACGCCAATTGGTCGCAAACTAGCCCGGGATTTCCCAGGCCTCGCCCGGCCGGATCGCGCGGAACCGGTCGGCGCCGATATCCCTGGCCTTGAGCGCCTCGGCCAACGCTGCGCGCGGCGCCTCGATCGGCTCGTTGGTCAGCTGCACCGTGCCCCAGTGATGGGCCAGCGCATGGCGCGCGCCGCAATCGAGCATGACCTGCACCGCCTCTTCCGGGTTCATGTGCTGGTCGCGCATGAACCAGCGCGGCTCATAGGCGCCGATCGGCAGGATGGCGAGGCGGAAGTCGCCGAAACGGGTCCGGGCCGCGCGGAAATGATGGCCGTCGCCGTAACCGGTATCGCCAATATGGTAGATCGGACCGGCCGGCGTCTCGATGATGAAGGCGGCCCACAATGCCTTGTTGCGGTCGAACAGGCCGCGCGCGGTCCAGTGCCGCATCGGCGCCAGGTGCACGGCCATGCCGTTGCCGATCTCGATCCGGTCGCCCCAGTCATAGGCTTCGGCCCGGATCGCCTGATCATGCGCCTTCATGATCGTGTCCTGGCCGAGCGGGGTGATGACGCGCGGCGCGTGGCTTGCCGCCAGCCGCGACAGGGTCGCCAGGTCCAGATGGTCGTAATGGCCGTGGCTGACCAGCACGAGATCGATCTTCGGCAGGTCCTCGAAGCGGATCCCCGGCGGATTGACCCGCTTGGGTCCGAGGAAGGACAGGGGCGAGAAACGTTCCGACCAGACCGGGTCGAGCAGGACGTTCAGGCCGCGGGTCTGCAGCAGGAAGCTCGCATGTCCCGCATAAGCGAGGCGGATGGCGTCGCCGTCGACGCGCGCCGGCGGCGTGTCGAACTGGTCGAGCGGCCAGCTGCCGGGCCAGCGCGCCCGCGGGTCGGAGCCGAATTGCCAGCGCAGCAGGTCCGACAGCGGCCGGGGTGCGGCGCCGTGCGGGTCGAAAAAGCGGGTGCCGTCGAAATGATCGGAGACCGGCCCGGAATAATAGGGATTGGACCCGGCGGCGAGCAGCGCTCCGGCGCCCGCGACGAAAGGGATCGAGGCGAACGAGGCCAGAATTCCGCGCCGGGTCGGCATGGCGCTCAGCCGCCGGTCATGGGCGGAAAGAAGGCGACTTCGCCGGCGCCTTCGAGCAGGGCCGCTGGCTTCACATGGACCTGGTCGATGGCCGCGCGGATCACCGTGGGGTTCTCGAAGGCATAGGCATATTCCTCGCCGCGGGCGCTGAGATGGGCGATCAGGTCGGCGACCGTCCGCACCGTGCCGGGCAGCTCGACGGTCTCCTCGGCCTTGCCGATGCGCTCGCGCACCCAGGCGAAATAAAGAACCTTCACCGCTCGTCCTCATCGATCAGATGGCCGACGCCGGCGCGGAAATAGTCGAAGCCGGTGTAAAGCGTCAGCAAGGCGGCGATCCACAGGAGGCCGATGCCGACCTGGGTGACGAAAGGGATGACCTGGTCGCCGGCGGGACCGGCGATGAGGAACCCGACCGCCACCAGCTGCAGCGCGGTCTTCCATTTGGCCAGCTGGGTCACCGGCACGGAAACCTGCAATTCCGCCAGGAATTCGCGCAGGCCCGAGACCAGGATCTCGCGCGACAGGATGACCACGGCGGCCCACAGGGACCAGCCGAGAATGGTGCCGTCGGCAGCCAGCATCAGCAGCACGACGCCGACCAGCAGCTTGTCGGCGATCGGATCGAGCATGCGGCCGATGGCCGATTGCTGCGACAGGGCGCGGGCCAGGTAGCCGTCGAAATAGTCGGTGATGGCGGCGATGACGAAGATGGTCAGCGCCACCCAGCGCAGCCACAGGCCGCTTTCGTAGATGACCTGGACGAACAGGCAGGCCGCCACCAATGGGACGGCGACGACCCGCCCATAGGTGAGCATGTTGGGAATGTTGAACGCACCGCCGCGGCGCACGCGCGGGATCGGATCAGCCGAGCTCATGATCTTGTGATGAACGAGGGGGCGTCTTGGGTCAACCGAAAGCCGACATGGCCGGCGCACGGGATGGACAGATCGTTGTGAACGGATCAAGAAATGGCGCCATGACCATTGCCTCATTCGCCGTCGCCCGCCGCCGTCCCTGGCTCGCCGCCGCCCTGGTCGTCGGCCTCGGCGCGACCGCCACCATCCTCGGCGCCTATTTCTTCCAATATGTCATCGGGCTTGCCCCCTGTCCGCTCTGCCTGGAGCAGCGGGTGCCCTATTACATCGCCATTCCCTTGGCCTTCGCGACGGCGTTGAGCGCCTTCCTGCGCCTGCCGCCGCTGGTCACCCGCATCGGCTTGCTGGCGCTGGCGCTGGTCATGGTCTGGGGCGCCGGGCTCGGCGTCTACCACGCCGGCGCCGAATGGGGTTTCTGGCAGGGGCCGACCAGCTGCTCGGCGCCGGCGACACTCGCCCGCACGCCGGGCGACCTGCTGCGGCAGTTGCAGACCGGGCCGCGGGTGGTCGACTGCACGGTGGCGGCCTGGCGCCTGTTCGGCCTGTCGCTGGCCGGCTGGAACGTGCTGATCGCGGCGGTCCTGTCGGTCGTCGCGCTGATCGGCGCGACGCAGGCGAAAGAGCAGGCCTGAGACGGCTGTTCGGCGTCCGGAAGCCGTTGCAGAGCCGGTTCCGGCCAGGACGAACCGTTCTGTTTGGGATGCGTGGGTCCCCGGGCCAAGCCCGGGGATGACGCGCGGCGCGAGCGGCCCCGAGGGCCTGCGCGAACCGGCGCTCAGGGCTCCAGCTCGGTGTCCCAGTAGAGATAGTCCATCCAGCTGTCATGCAGGTAGTTCGGCGGGAACAGCCGGCCGTTGCTGTGCAGGTCCTGGATGGTCGGCGTGTAGGGATGCTGCATCAGGTGCATGCCGGATTCACGCAGGGTTTTCGAGCCCTTCATGAGATTGCACGGCGAGCAGGCGGCCAGCACATTGTCCCAGGTGGTCTGCCCGCCCTTCGAGCGGGGGATCAGATGGTCGAAGGTGAGATCGTCGCTGTCGCCGCAATACTGGCAGCGGAATTTGTCGCGCAGGAAGACGTTGAAACGGGTGAAGGCCGGATTGCGTGACGGCTTCACATAGGTCTTCAGCGACACGACGCTCGGCAGCTTCATTTCGAAGCTCGGCGAGCGGATCGCCTTTTCGTAAAACGACACGACCGAGACGCGATCGAGGAACACCGCCTTGATCGTATCCTGCCAGGACCAGAGCGACAGCGGGTAGTAGCTCAACGGGCGGTAGTCCGCGTTGAGGACCAGAGCAGGCCATGAACCGGGAGAGATGCCGGACGAAACCGGCAGATCCCCGGGAGAAACGGCGACCGTCACGAGCATACTCCCTGCGACCGGTCCTGCTCGCTGATTCGCGAGCAGCGAATGCAGATATGCCCGTTAATAATAGGAGCACTGTGTCGGTCTTGTGAAGCCTCGAACGGGCCACGCCTCAAGAGGTCGCGAATCCCCGGGCGAGCGCCGCCTGTCCGAAGCCCAGCGCGCGGGCATCGATCTCATGGCCGATATCGGGAATGAGATGGGTCGCGACGACCAGGCCGGCGCCGCGCAAGGCCGTGGCCGCAGCCTCCATATTGCCGGGCGGGATGACGTCGTCGAGGCCGCCATGAACCAGCGTCACCGGCGGCCGGGCGGTGATCTCGGCCAGATTTTCGGGCCCCGCGAGGCGGCCGGAATAACCGACGAGGGCGGCCGGCGCGGCCTTGCGGCGCAAGCCGACATGCAATGCGGTCATGGCACCCTGGCTGAAACCGACCAGGCCAAGGGCTGCGTCATCCAGCGACAGGCGCCGCAGCTCGGCATCCAGGAAGGCGTCGACCGCGGCGCGGATGCCGAGGCATCCGGACCAGTATTCGCGTGGGTTGCGCAGATCGAGCGGGAACCATTGCCGGCCGCCCGGCATGTGATCGCAGGGTTCCGGCGCGTTCGGCGCCACGAAGGCGGCATCCGGCAGCGCCTGGCGCCAGGCCTGGCCGAGCGCGATCAGGTCGCCGCCGTCGGCGCCGTAGCCATGCAGGATCACCACCAGCTGGCGGGCCCGGCCGGACAGCGGTTGCAGGCGAGGTCCGTCCAGCATCAGGCCACCAGGGGTTCGGCGATGCGGCCGGTGCGCCGCGCCGCATAATAGGCCCAGAGCAGCCGCGCGGCGACCGCGCGATAGGGGCGCCAGCGTTCGGCCAGCGGCCCCATTTCCTTGGCCGTCGGCCGGCCGGGCAAACCTAAGAGGTCGCCGGCGGCCGCCTGCAGCGCGATGTCGCCGGCCGGCCAGGCATCGATATGGCCGAGGCAGGACAGCAGGTAGACGTCGGCGGTCCAGGGGCCGATGCCCTTGACCTCGGTCAGCATGGCATGGGCGGCGTCGGCGTCGTGACGGTCGAGCGCCGTGAGGTCGAGACCACCTTCGGTGACCGCGGCCGAGATCGCCCTGAGCGTGCGCACCTTCGGCCGCGACAGGCCGGCGGCCCGATAATCCTCGTCGCTGGCCGCGCCGAGGATCTCCGGGGTCCAGGCGCCGAACACCGTTTCGGCCCGGGCCCAGATGGCGCGCGCCGCATCGACCGAGATCTGCTGGAACACGACGATCTGAACCAGGCCCTCGAAGCCCGGCGCGCGCCGGCGCAGCGGCGGCGCGCCGAGCTCGGCATGGGCTTTCGCCATATGCGGGCACAGGCCGGTCAGCGCCGTCAGCGCGCCGGCAAGATCAGCCTCGGTTTCGATGCGCATGGTGGTCTGGTCCCGGGCATTGCGGGTTGCGTTCTCTTGACGCTGTCAGCATAGGCTTGAGCATGGTCCCGGCGCATCTCCCGATTTCTCAGAGCGATCCCGCAGTGCTGCGTTTTGCGCCGAGCCCGAACGGTGCGCTGCATCTCGGCCACGCGCTGAGCGCCCTGGAGAACGCGGCCATGGCGGAGCGGCTCGGCGGGCGCCTGCTGCTGCGCATCGAGAATATCGACCGGACCCGCTGCCGGCCGGAATTCGAGACGGCGCTGCGCGAGGACCTCGCCTGGCTGGGGGTGTCCTTCGAGACGCCGCCGCGGCGGCAATCCGAGCATCTCGACACCTACCGGCAGGCGCTCGACAGGCTCGACGCCATGGGCCTGGTCTTCGCGAGTTTCGAAAGCCGGGGCGAATTGAAGGCGCTGGCGGCGGGCCATGCCGCCGCGACGGCCCGGGCCTGGCCGACCGATCCGGACGGCGCGCCGCTTTATGCCGGCCGCGGCGCCGGGCTGAGCCCGGCCGAGCGGGCGGCGCTGGCGGCCTCCGGCCGGCCCTTCGCGCTCAGGCTCAGGATGGCCGAGGCCATGCGCCGGCTCGGCCGGCCGCTGGCCTGGACCGAGGTCGACGAGGCCGGCGCCAACCCGCGTGTGGTCGCGGCGGAACCGTCGCATTGGGGCGATGTCGTGCTCGGCCGCAAGGAGACGCCGACCAGCTATCACCTGTCGGTGGTGGTCGACGACGCGCTGCAGGGCGTCAGCCATGTCGTGCGCGGCCGCGACCTGTTCGAGGCAACCGCCGTGCACCGCCTGCTGCAGGAGCTGCTCGGCCTGCCCGAACCGCTTTACCGCCACCACCGCCTGGTGCTGGGCGCCGACGGCCGCAAGCTGTCGAAGAGCGAGGCCGCGACCGGGCTGGCGACGCTTCGCGCGGCGGGGGCGACGCCAAGCGACATCCGCCGTCTCGTCGGGTTCAGCCCGAAAGCCGGCCGCGATCCAAAAGTCGAGGTCGACCCAGAAGCCCAGGTCAACCCTTGAAACCGTCGGTCTGGAGAAAGGCCAATTCCTCGGGCGTGCTGGCGCGGCCGAGAATGGCGTTGCGGTGCGGGAAGCGGCCGAACCGGGCGATCAGGTCGCGGTGGACCTCGGCATAGCCATTCAGGTCGGCATCGCCGAGCGTCCGGAACAGGGCCACCGAACGGTGCTGCACGGCGATCTGCTCGGTATGTTCGAGCGGCAGATAGACGAACAGGCGCAGGTCCGGCCCGATCAGCCGGTCCAGGCCCTTGCCGATGGCGCGCTCGGCGATGGCGAGCGCCAGCGCATCGGCGGCAAAGGCGCGGGCTTCTCCGCGAAACATGTTCCGCGAGAACTGGTCGAGCACCAGGATCAGCGCCAGGGTGGCGCCGGCGGTTGCCTCCCAATGTTCCAGATCGCCGGCGGCGGCGGCCTCATAGGTCGTCAGAAAGCGGCCGGTGATGGCGGCGTCGAAAGCGTCGTCCTTGGCGAACCACCGGTCCGGGCCGGCGTCGCGCCAGAAGCCGAGGATCGCCTCGGGCGTTTCGATCATGGTCACAGGCCGAGCCCCGGAATGGCGAGAGGATTGTCGGTCAAGGCGGCGCGGTCCGGCTGGTCGGCGCGAGGCACGCCGAGAAAGGCGTCGTAGAGCGCCTGCACCACCTGCGGCTCCATGTCCTTCAGGATGAAGACGATGCGGGTGCGCGCGTCGCCGTCCGGCCAGGCATCCAGCACCGTGGTCGGGTGGAACACGTGCTGGGCGCCGTGAATGACAACAGGGCGATCCGGGAATTCGGCGATCTTGACCACGCCCTTGACGCGCAGGAGCTTCGGGCCATGGGCGCCGCGCAGCAGCTCCAGGAACATGTCGAAGGCCGCCGACCCGAGCGGCTGGTCGCTGGTCAGCGCAAAGGCCTTGATGCCGTCGTCATGGCTGTGATCGCCGCCGTCGCCGGCAAGCGCCGCCTGGTTCAGCCAGCGCGTGACGTCGGGTACCTTGGTCGCGGGGTTGTAAAGGCCGGCGGCGAGCACGGCTCTGGCATCGGCTTCGCCCCTGGCGGCATCCAGCCGGATGGCGGTCGGCGCCAGCGCCGCCAGGCGCGCCTCGAGCCGGCCAAGGTCTGCCCGGCGCGCGTCGCTGTCGACCAGGTCGGTCTTGGTCAGCACGATCCGGTCGGCGACGGCGGCCTGTTTGACCGCCTCGGGGTGGGCGTCGAGGGTGGCGAGCCCATTGATCGCATCGACGACGGTGATGACCGCGTCGAGCCGGTAGCGCATCACCAGATAGGGATGGGCCATCATGGTGTGGATGACGGGAATCGGGTCGGCGAGGCCGGTGGTCTCGATCACCACCCGCTCGAACGGGTCGACGCGGCCGTTGTCGAGCGCGCGCAGGAGATCCTCGAGCGCCGAGACGAGGTCGCCGCGCACCGTGCAGCAGACGCAGCCGGACGACAGCATGACGATGCCGTCCTCGACGGTGCGCACAAGCAGGTGGTCGAGCCCGATCTCGCCGAACTCGTTGATCAGGACAGCCGTGTCCTTCATGCCGGGATCGGCCAGCAGCCGGTTGAGCAAGGTGGTCTTGCCGGCTCCGAGGAAGCCGGTCAGCACGGTCACCGGGATCGGCGGACGCGGGCGCCGGGGGCGTGGGGCATCGGACATGCGTTTCAGACGGGTTTCGGCGCGCGCCGCAATTCGACCAGCGAAGATGCGACGAGGGCGGTGAGGACAAGCAGGCTTCCCACCATTTGGGGCGCCGACAGCACTTCGCCAAGGACGATGTTGGCGGCGACGATGGCGACCACCGGTTCGAGGCAAAAAACCAGGCCGACCAGCGCCGGTGGCGCGTTGCGGGCGCTGAGCATCTGGAAGGTGAAGCCGATCACATAACCGGTGATGGTCATGGCGGCGGCGAACCAGGCGCCGGCCAGCGCGCTCCATGGGCCGAAGCCGTTGGCGAGCGCCGCCAATCCGGCGATCGGCATGATCACCACATGGGACCAGAACAGCAGGGCCTTCTGGCCGATGCGGCCGCCGGCGCGCGCCGCGGCGAAGAACTGGCAGGCGGCAAGGATGCTCGCCGCGGCCGCCAGCAGCACGCCGCGCATGTCGATGCCGCCGAGCTTCGGTCCGAGCGCGATGGCAAGGCCGCAAAAGGCCAGCGCGAAGACGCCCAGGCGCTGCAAGGTGAAGCGCTCGCCGTCGACGAACGGGCTGGCGACCAGGATCAGCAGGGGAAAGGTGTAGAAAACGACCGCGGCGATGCCGATCGGCACGAAGGAGACCGCGAAGAAATAAGCGAGCCCGAGGCAGGCCGAGGTGACGCCGACCAGGATCAGGGCCGGGCGGTCGCGGGTCTCGACCTTCAGCGAGCCGCCGGCGAGCGCGACGGTCGCCGCCACCGCGCCCATCATCAGGAAGACGCGCAGGAAGACCAGATCGGCGGCGGAAACGCCTTGCTGGGTCGCCATGCGGGCGAAGACGATATTGATGCCATAGGCCGTGGCGCCGATCAGCGCGGCGCCGATACCGAGCGCGCGCGCCGACATCGTCACGAACGCGGGACGATCGGGATCGGCGCCGGCGCCGGCCGGATCGCGGGGCGGGACGTCGGCCGGGGCACGCTATTGGCGGGCCTGACCTCACGCGGATTGCGCCGGCCGGATTCGGCATGGCGGCCGCTCTGGACGGTCGGCCGCTGGACCTCGTCCGAGGACCGGGCGGCCTGCGTGGCGGCAGGCGCCGTCGACCGCGCCGCGCCCTGCAGCGCCATCGGCGCGCCGATGGCGCCGGGCCGGCCCGGGGTGGCGCCCGGGTGGCTCGCCTGTGTCGCGCCGCCGATTGCGCCGGGCGCGCGGTGGCCGGCGGCGGTTCCCTGGGGCGCCTGTGCCGGGTCGACGGCACGGCCGATGGCGCCGGGACCCGCGGGGGCGACGGGCGGCGCGGGAATGGTGGTGACCGTCACGCTCGGCGCCATGCTCGCGGTCGCCGGCTGCGGCAAGGTGGCGGTGCCGGAGGCCGGCAAGGTGACACGCCGGGAGCCGGGGGTCGAGGCCAGCATGGGCGCGGCTGCCGCGGCAGGCGGCGGCGCGGAGCCGGCGCCGCCGATGAACACCGGAATGGGGTCCATGCTCGGCCGGTAGGGACCAAGCAGCGAGGGCAGCTGGCCGGAGGCGGCGGCGATCGCCTGCACGCCGGTGCCGCGCCGCGCCGAGGGCTGGGCCATCATCTGGGCATAGCTGAGATTGCCGGGATCGCCATGCGCGGCGATCGGTTCGTTTTCGAGGTCCTCGCCCGATTCGATATAGGCCGGGCCGCGGCCGCGCCGCCGGCAAGCCTGGTCGCGAATATCGGGGGGGCCGGAGAAGGTGTCGTTCTGAATGCCGTCGACGGCGGCGCCGGAGCCGCCGTAACCTGCAAAATGGCGTTCGAACAGGCCGGCGGCGGTCTCGGCGCGGCCGCGCGCCGAGGTTGCGCCCAGCACCACGACGATCAGCTGCCGGCCGCCGCGCGTGGCGGTGGCGACGACGTTGAAGCCGGAAGCGCAGGTGAAGCCGGTCTTGAAACCATCGGCCCCGGGATAGCGGCCGATCAGGTGGTTATGATTGCGCATGATGCGATTGCCGTAGCGGATCGCCGGCATGCGCCAGAGCAGTGACTGCTCGGGAAATTCGCGCATCAGCGCGCGGGCGAGCACCGCCATGTCGCGCGCCGAGGTCTGCTGCCCGGTGGCCGGCAGGCCGTTCGGATTGACGAAGCGCGTCGCGGTCATGCCCAGCCGGCGCGCCTCGGCATTCATCATCGCGGCGAAATTCTCGACCGAACCGCCGAGGCCTTCGGCAATGGTCACCGACACGTCGTTGGCCGACTTGACCATGATGATCTTCAAGGCGTTGTCGATGGTGACGACGGTGCCGGGACGGAAGCCCATCTTGGACGGGGTGGCGCGCGCCGCGCGCTGCGAGACCGTCAGGCCGGTATTCATGCTGACCCGGCCCTGGCGGACTTGGCTGAGCGCGACATAGGCGGTCATCATCTTGGTCAGCGAGGCCGGCAGCCAGGGGGTGCCGGCGCGGTCGGCCTGCAGAACCTGGCCGGTGGCGACATCGACCACGATGGTCGGTCCAACCTGCTGGGCCGCCGCCGGCGCGGCGAGCCCGAGGCTAAGCGCGATCGTGGCGGCGAGGGCGGGAGCGCTGATCCGCAAGGTCGGGCCTTTATGGGGAATAAGACGGTTGGACGGAGGTCTTTTACCTGCTTCGCGGGCTGTTCGCCAAGTGGGGTGAACCACGGGGTGAACCATGACGTGGGCCGCGTGCCGGACAAGACGGGCGAGGCCCGCTATCAATCGCCCGAACGCGGCCAAACGATGGCCCGGCCGGTCCGGTTTTCGCCGCAGGGCCACACGCCAGGATGGCCGGTGGGGCCGACGGCCCGCGCGGTAGCCGCTACCAGGCGATGCGATGGTCCTGGACCCAGCTGAAATCGGGCGCGCGCAACGACAGGACCAGGCGCATCAGGTTGTTCTGCAGCCAGGTGCCGAACGGGCCGCGCCGCTTGAGCGCGCCGATCTTCCGGCTGAAGGCGACAATGCGTTCGACGCGATCGCGGCGCTCGCGCTCGAAGGCGGCGAGACGCTCGGGCCATTCGGCGGACCGGCCGTCGCGCAACAGCCTGGCGAGCGTGATGGCATCCTCCAGCGCCATCGAGGCGCCCTGACCGGAATGGGGCGCGACCGCATGGGCGGCATCGCCGATCAGCACGGCCCGGCCCTGGCACCAGCGCGGCAGGCTGGCGATGTCGAAGATGTCGACCGGTGCGATCATCTCGGTGGTGGCACCGAGAATCTGGCGCACCATGGGGTTCCAGCCCTCGCCCGCGGCGATGATCTGGTCGAGCCCGATGCTTTCGGCGGCTTCGCCGCGGTTCCTGGCATCGAGCGGCCTGTCGCGGGCAAGCGAGGTCCACCACATGCCGCCCGATGCCTCGTCCCGTTCGGCGAGCGTGCAGCCGATAAAGGCGCCGGCGCCGAAAAACAGCGTCATGGCGCCGGGATCGGTCAGGCCGGCCTTGGCGAAAGCCGAGCGCGGCGTCCAGCCGCCGGTGCCGGTCAGGCCGGTATAGGCGGGCTCCGGACCATCCGGCAGCAGGATCCGCCGGACGCGTGAATGCAGGCCGTCGGCGCCGACCAGAAGCGCGCCGCGCGCCGTGGTGCCGTCCTCGAAACGCGCGCTGACGCCGTCCCCGTCGTCCTCGAAACCGGCCAGGCGCTTGCCGTGCTCGATCCGGACCCCTCTGGCGATGGCGGTATCGTGGAGCAGCTCCTGCAGCGTCGCGCGGGCGAGCATCACGGCGGGGCGGCCCGGGCTGCCGGGACGGCGGTTCGCCATGCCGCCGAGGCTGCGGCCCTGGCGATCGCGGAAGCTTGCCCTTTCGCAGGCCGTGCCGCGCGCAGCGAGCGCATCGGCGAGGCCGAGCTGGTCCAGCACGGCCAGGCCGTTCGGGGCGATCTGCAGGCCGCCGCCAATGCCCCTGACGTCGGGATAAGCCTCGAAGACCCGTGCCCGGAGGCCGGCTTTGGCGAGAAACAGGGCCAGCGCGCAGCCGGCAATGCCGCCGCCGATGATCAGGATATCGCGGCTCTCCGGTGCGGAGGCCGCCGTTTCGGGGCTCGTCATCTGGGGGTTCGTCATGAGTTCAGCCTCCGAGAACGGCGTGGCGGATCAGCACGGCGGTGATGCCGATGGCGATCAGCAGGAGGCCGATGCCGACCGGTGAGCCCCAGCCGTGCCAGGTCATGACGGCCTGCTCGGCGTGCCAGGTGCCGGCCTCGCCGGACAGGCGGTGATTTTGCGCGTCGCGTGTGTCGATGGTCATGTCGGGTCGTCCTGGACGGAGGTGGGGGCCCTTGGGGGCTTTCGATCCATCGACGCCCGAGACAGCGCATGGCATAATCTCTGATATCATGAATCTTGGAAACTAAGAATAATGGAAAATGAGATAACTCGTCAAGGCGAGCCCTTCGGCGCGGCCGAACGGCTGATGATGGCGATGCGCCGCTCGTCGGCGACGGGGGTGCTGCACAGCCAGGCCGTGGCGCGCCGCGTCGGCATCAATTCGAGCGACCTGGAATGCCTCGACCTGATCCTGATGGGGGGGCCGGCGAGCGCCGGCGAGATCGGCCGCCGCACCGGACTGACCAGCGGGGCGGTGACCGGGCTGATCGACCGGCTCGAACGCCAGGAGCTGGTAGAGCGTACGGCCGATCCGCATGACCGGCGCAAGGTGCTGGTCAAGGTGCGCGAGGATCGTATCGGTCGCCTTTCGGTCTATTTCGAACCGATGCAGCGCGCCATGACTGCGTTTCTGGCCGAATATAGCGAAGAGCAGCTGGCGCTGATCGCCGATTTCGTCGAGCGGGGAACCGCGATCGCCATGGCGCGCGTGACCGAGCTCAACGCCAAGACGTGAGCCAAGAGGTGAGGTCTTGAGCCGGACCCCGGGATCGCGCCGGATCAGCCATGCGCCGGACGGCCGATGGCGAGGCGGTGTCCGGGCGCATATAGTGTAACTACGCCTTCAAACGCCCCGAGGAGACTTCGAAATGACCGCCTGCATCGTCGGTTGGGCCCATACCGCCTTCGGCAAGCTGGAAAACGAGACCGTCGAGAGCCTGATCGTGCGTGTCGCGACCGATGCGCTCATCGATGCCGGCCTCGGTCCGGACGACGTCGACGAGATCGTGCTCGGTCATTTCAACGCCGGCTTCTCGCCCCAGGATTTCACCGCCTCGCTGGTGCTGCAGGCCGATCCGCGGCTGCGCTTCAAGCCGGCGACGCGGGTGGAGAATGCCTGCGCGACCGGATCCGCCGCCGTCCATCAGGCGGTGCGCGCGGTCAAGGCGGGTGACGCCCGCATCGTGCTGGTGGTCGGCGTCGAGCAGATGACCCGGACGCCGGGACCGGAGATCGGCAAGAACCTCCTGAAAGCGTCCTATCTGCCCGAGGATGGCGATACGCCCGCCGGTTTCGCCGGCGTGTTCGGCAAGATCGCCCATTCCTATTTCCAGCGCTGGGGCGATCAGTCCGACGCTCTCGCCGCGATCGCCGCCAAGAACCACAAGAACGGCGTCGACAATCCCTATGCCCAGATGCGCAAGGATTTCGGTTTCGAATTCTGCCGCACCGAGAGCGAAAAGAACCCCTTCGTCGCCGGCCCGCTGAAGCGCACCGACTGCTCGCTGGTGTCGGACGGCGCGGCGGCGCTTGTCGTCACCGATGTCGCCACCGCGCTGAAGCTGAACAAGGCCGTGGCCTTCCGCGGCACCGCCCATGTCCAGGATTTCCTGCCGATGTCGAAGCGCGACATCCTGAAGTTCGAAGGCTGCACCCAGGCCTGGGGCAAGGCGCTTTCGGATGCCGGCGTGTCGCTGTCGGATCTCTCCTTCGTCGAGACCCATGACTGCTTCACGGTCGCCGAGCTGATCGAATATGAAGCGATGGGCCTGGTGCCGGAAGGCCAGGGCGCCCGCGCCGTGCTCGAAGGCTGGACGCTGAAGGACGGCAAGCTGCCGGTCAATCCGTCGGGCGGCCTGAAATCCAAGGGTCACCCGATCGGCGCCACCGGCGTGTCGATGCATGTGCTCAGCTCGATGCAGCTGATGGACCAGGCCGGCGGCATCCAGGTGAAGGGCGCCAAGCTCGGCGGCATCTTCAACATGGGCGGCGCGGCGGTGGCCAATTACGTCAGCGTGCTCGAGCGGTTGCGCTGAGAGCGGAAGGCCCGACATTCAGCCCGCGGCGATGATCGCCGCGGGTTTTTTCATGGGCCGGTTCAGCTGAGGTCCGCGGCCGCCGGCAGCGTCGGCAGGCCCGGGCCGCTGAGGCCCCTGGCATTCAGGACGGCGCGCAGCACCGCGGCTGTCGTGACCTGGGCCGCGATCGCGCCGAGCGCCATCATATTGCCGGGCAAGCCGCTTTTGCCGGTGCCGAGGGCGAACATGGTGTCGCCGTCCCACATGGTGTGGATCGGGTCGATGGCGCGGGCGAGACCGTCATGGGCCATCTGGGCGAGCTTCTGGGCCTGGGCCTTGGTCAGGATCGCGTCGGTCGCGACCACGCCAATGGTGGTGGCCATGCCGGCCTGGATCGACGGCGGCAGCTCGCCGCGCAGGATCGCCTGGGTGACGCCGAGCTTGCGCCGGCCATCCTCGGTGCGGGCGCCGGCCACCACCGCGCCGGTGGTGGGATCGATGACGTCGCCGACCGCATTGACCGCGACGATCGCGCCAATGGTGATCTTGCCGACCTTGACCGCCGCCGTGCCGATGCCGCCCTTCATGGCGCGGCCCATGCCGAACAGCTTGCCGACGCTGGCTCCGGCACCGGCGCCGACCGAGCCTTCGGCGGGAGCCGTGGGGCTGGCTGCCTCGCAGGCCTTGTAGCCGGCCGTCGCGTCCGGCCGGATCTTGTGATCGCCGACACCGAGATCGAACAGGATCGCCGCCGGCACGATCGGCACCCGGGCGGGGCCGGCGGGGAAGCCGATGCCCTTTTCCTCCAGCCAGCGGACCACGCCGGTGGCCGCATCGAGCCCGAAGGCACTGCCGCCGGAAAGCAGGATGGCATGAACCTTGTCGACCAGGTTGGTCGGGTTGAGCAGGTCGGTCTCGCGCGTGCCGGGGGCGGCGCCGCGGACATCGACGCCGGCGGTGGCGGCCTCCTCCACCAGAACCACCGTGCAGCCGGTCGGCCGGCGCTCATCGGTGAAATGGCCGATCTTGATGCCGGGGACATCGGTGATGGCACCGCCGAGCACCCGCGCCTTCAGCTGATCGGCGCTCTGCGCCTGAGCCTGGGCCGGCCCCGCCAGCGGCAGCAAAGCCACGCCGACACCGAGCGCCGCCTTCGATCCGAACTCGCGCCGATCCATTATCCCTCTCCCATGCCGGTCTTGATTGGGCGGGAGGATAGGCCAGGTTGTGTGTCGGTCAAAGACTTTGCGCTCGTACGGCTGCCCAGTGATTGGTGGCGCCGGGAGAGAATGTCTAGATGCGGTCAAGGGCCCTGAATGGGCTGTCCTCTATGAGCAATCGGGCTGAAGTCGTGGATGGCCGGGACAAGCCCGGCCAAGACGAGAATGTCCTTGGAGCAGGGCGCGTGCGGATCGAACGGACCCGCGCCCGTTGCGGGAAGTCTTTGACGTCAACACATCGTCCTGCCCGGGCTTGGCCCGGGCACCCACGACTTGTTTGCCCTGAAATCAACCCGCCATAGTCACTGCGCAGCGGCCCCGGACGGTGTCAGTCAGGCGACTTGTCACGCGCCCTTGGGACGGAACGCCACGCAATAAGCCGGATTGGTCTCCAGCCGGGGACCGCCGATCAGGTCGATGCAATAGGGAATGGCCGGCATCACCGCATCCAGGCATTCGCGGATCGATGAGGGCTTGCCCGGCAGGTTGACGATCAGCGAGCCGCCGCGAATGCCGGCGGTCTGGCGCGACAGGATGGCGGTCGGCACCACTTTCAGGCTGACCGCCCGCATCAGTTCACCGAAGCCGGGCATCATCTTCTCGCAGACCGCCTCGGTGGCTTCCGGCGTCACGTCGCGCAAGGCCGGGCCGGTGCCGCCGGTGGTCAGGATCAGCGGGCAATGTTCGGTATCGGCCAACGCGATCAAGGCGGCCGCGATCGCCGGCTGCTCGTCCGGAATGATCCGCGCGACCGGATGCCAGGGCGAGCCGAGGAGCTCGGTCAGGGCGGCGACGATGCCGGGGCCGCCCTTGTCCTCATAGAGGCCGCGGCTGGCACGGTCGGAGACGGTGACGACACCAATGGGAACGGAAAGCACGGTCATGGCCAAGTCCATAACCCGCCCGCGCGGCCGGCTCAATGCGGCTCGGCGCCGTGGGCGGCGAGCATGGCGCGGTTGATTTCGGTGTCGACGTGGCGGACCAGGCCGTCGCGGGCGCGATTGTGGCGCTGGGATTCGCCGGTTCGAACGAAGCCGACCTTGTCCTGGACATGCAGCGACGCCGGATTGTCGAAGAAGGCTCCGGCGGTCAGGCGCTGCAGCCGCGGTTCGAGGAAGGCGACGCGGACGAGCGCGCCGGCCGCCTCGGTGGCAAATCCACGCCCCCAATAGGGTCGGCCGAGCCACCAGCCGATTTCGGCCTGCGCGACCGTGCCGACAAAGGAGATCACGCCGATCAAGGCATCCGGGTCGCGTTTCTCGGCGATGGCGAGGCCGAGCCCCTGTCCGCCGGCATTGGCCTCGCGCATGCCGTCGATGAAGTCGCGCGCATCGGTCTCGGCATAGGGCAGCGGCACGGCCGCCAGCATGCGCGCGACCTTGATATCGCCGACATAACGGGCGATCCGCGGCGCATCGGCGGGCTGGAGATCGCGCAATGTCAGGCGCGCGGTTTCGATGGGAAGCTGGGCATACCAAGGCGAGATCATGCGGTGATGCCGGGCAATTGCGATGCTATCGGGGAAAAACCCCCGGCCGGTTGGGCCGGGGGTTCGGGACGGTCGGGAGCGGTCAGCCGAGCTCGCCAATGACGATCTTCGGCACGCCGCGCCGCAGGATCGGGTCGCGCCAGGCCTTCAGGCTCGACCAGACGCTGCGGTCCAGCTGGAACTTGTCGACCGGCACCGAGCTCGCGAGCAGGCGCGAGCGGGTGAGGCCGGCGCCGACCCACTGAAAGCCGCATTTCTCGATCACCCGGCGGGACGCCGGATTGACCACGCGAGCCCGCGCGGCCACCGATTTGGCGCCGTGACTCATGAACAGATGATCGACGACCGCGCGCGCGGCCTCGGTGGCGAAACCCTTGCCCCAATAGGCGGTGCCGACCCAATAACCGATTTCGGGATCGCCGATTTCCGGCATCACGAAACCCGTCGCACCAATCAGGGCGCCGTCGGTTTTCGACGTGATGAGAAAGGGATGATCCTCGCCTTGCCAGGCGTTTGTAATCCAATTCTCCGCGTCTTTTTCCGCATAGGGATGCGGAAGATTCGCCGTCATTTCGGCGATACGGCGATCATTGGCTACGCCAGCGATCGCACGTGCGTCCTCGAAACGCGGCGCACGGAGGACGAGCCGCTCAGTCTCGAGGACGGGGATACTGCACTCGGTCGTCACGCCGCTTCCGCGGCACTCCAGGATGGTTTCCAGGGCGGTCATGACACGGCTCCTTGCCGGTATGCGACCCTGGGACCATCCCAGGGCCAAAGAAAAAGGGGCGCCGGCTTGCCGCCGGGCGCCCCTTGATCCTTGAACCTGAGATCATCGGAGCGGCCGGGCGTTTCGCCGGCGGCTCCGATGGGATGCCGCCGTTTATTCGGCTGCGGCAATCATCGGAACGACCGACACATAGGTTCGGTTATTCGATTTCGTACGAAACTCGACACGGCCGTCTACGGTCGCGAAAAGCGTGTGGTCGACGCCAAGCCCGACATTGCTGCCGGGATGGAACTTGGTGCCACGCTGGCGAACGAGGATGTTGCCAGAGATGACGGCCTGACCGCCGAAGCGCTTAACGCCCAGCCGCTTTGACTGTGAATCGCGGCCGTTTCTCGACGAACCGCCTGCCTTTTTGTGAGCCATAAGGAGCTCCCGATCTGTTCTGTCTTATAAAACGTGTTCTGCGGCGTGGTGACAAGCGGGAAACCGCTTACCGGTCCTCGCCCGATTTGAGCTCGGCCTGGTCGACCTTGGCGCGCGGCGGCTTGCCGGCGAGAAGTTCCTTGGCCTGCTCGACCCATTCCTCGCGCGTGGCGCGGCCACGGAGCGCGAGCTCCTTGTCCTTCGCCTCGAGGTCGGCCTCGGTCCAGGACGCGATCTGCTCCCAGGAGGTGATGCCGGCCGCGCGCAGCTTCTTCTCGATGGTCGGGCCGATGCCGGCGATCAGCGACAGGTTCGACGTGTCGCGGGCTTCACCGGCGGTCTCGGCGACGGCAGCGGCCTTGGCGGGCTTGGCAGCCTTTTCGGCCTTGGCCGGCGCTTCGGTCGCGGCGGCGAGCGCCACCTTCGAGGTCACCGTCGGCTTGGCGCCACCGGTGAGGATTTCAGCGATGCGCACAATGGTGAGGTCCTGGCGATGACCCCGCTTGCGCTTCGAATTCTGGCGGCGGCGCTTCTTGAAGGAAATGACCTTCGGGCCGCGGGCCTGCTTGACGATCTCGGCGGCAACCGAAGCGCCGGCGATGAACGGGGCACCAATGGTGATGCCGGCGTCGCCGCCGACCATCAGAACCTCGGGGAACACCACGATCTCGCCGGCCTCGGCCTCGAGTTTCTCGATGGTGATCGTGTCGGAGGCGGCAACCTTGTATTGCTTGCCGCCAGTCTTGATGACTGCGTACATGACGTTAGTCCTTGGCTTGCGACGAACCTTTGCCGTCAGGCGAAACCCTGGCGGCGGCCGTCTTTTTGGTTGGTCTTGCCGCCCCGAAGGGCGGTTTTCACAATAGAAAGCACGAGCCTTTCCGACCGGGGGCCGTCGAGCGCGCGCTTTCGAGAGGCGGCTCAATGCTGGAAAATGCCCGCGAAGTCAAGGAAAACCGTGGGCAGGCCGCGACGAAAATCGCAATTCGATCGCGAGGCGCTTGAACCCGCGCGCGCCTTCCGCTACACGGCGCTTGCTTCAGACCAGGACGTTCGCGCTTGCGCCCGTCTTAGCGACCGCGGAGAGGTGGCAGAGTGGTCGAATGCACCGCACTCGAAATGCGGCATACGGGCAACCGTATCGGGGGTTCGAATCCCTCCCTCTCCGCCACTATCTTGCTCACAGCAGTTTCGCTTCGCTCAACGCTCCGACGGGGGGCGCAATGTCGTCCGGCCCCTGTCGGCCGGATACCCTGTGCATGGCGCGCGAAGAGTTAGCGGCGTGGCGGGCGTTCAGATGCTCGGCAACAGCGGGTGTTTGGCGGAGTGCCCCAAGGGGAATAGGGCCGCGAAGCCGCGAGGAGTGTTTCAGAGCCTGCCTTTGCATCCCAGGGCGTGAGTGGCGCCGCATCTCCTTATCGACCGGTCACCGCCTGCCCGCATGAGCGATCTTCTGGGCCGGCGGCCAAGGGTCGAGCGGGCGTTGGCTCAATGGACAGCCAGAGCGAGCAGGCGGTAGCGGCCAGCGCCGCTGCGAGTGCGCCCAAAGCGGCAAGCATGGCCATGCGATCGGAATGGTGGGCCTGGACCGCGAAAAACAGGGCGCCGACGAGCGACACGCCCGTCGCGTTGCCGATTTGCTGCGCTGTGCTGAGCGTGCCGGCGCCGGAGCCGGCATGGTCGGCGTGAATCTTGTTCAGCGCCAGATTCGACAAAGGCGACAGCACCATTCCCTGCCCGATCCCAAAGGGAATCAGCAAAGCAGCGAAAGCCGCCGGGCTTGGCGCCAGGTCCATACCGACAGTCAGTGCAATGACCGCCAGTCCGGCGACCTGAACCGCACATCCCTCGATCATGGCCCGCGGGCCGATGCGCTGGACGCGTGGTGCCGCCAAATGGGAAATCACGGAAAAGACGAGAACCAGCGGCACAACCGCCGCGCCCGATTGCAGCGGCGAATATCTCAGTCCCGACTGCATGTATTGAGTGACGATGAAATAGAAAGCAATATTGGCGAACGCGAAGAAAAGGACGGCCAGAAACGGCAGTGCGATGGGTCGCTGTTTCAGCATCTCGATCTGGACGAGCGGCAATCCTCCATTGTGGGCTATCCCTCGCTCGATAACGCAGAACAACACCAAGAAGAGGAAGCCGAGGCCGATCACCGCGAGTAGCCAGCGTGGCCACTCGAGCTCCTGGCCAACCAGAATTGGGCCGAGCAAGCAGAGCAGTGCGAGAAACAGCGTGGTGGCCCCTGCGACGTCCAGGTGAACATCGCGTCGGCGCGGGATGTGGGGGGCCAATCTCAGCGTAGCCGCGACCAACCCGATGCCGATCGGCACGTTGATCACGAAAATCGAGCGCCATCCCAGGCCGGCGATATCGAGAGCGAGCAGCCAACCGCCAAGACCCATCCCGGCGGCAGCGGCAACACCAAGGACAACGCCGTAAATCCCGAAGGCGCGCCCTCGATCGGCCCCCTGGAACAGCCGATGGGTTGTCGCCAGGACCTGGGGAACCATGAGCGCGGCGGACGCGCCTTGTGCCGCCCGCGCGATGACCAACATGCCTCCCGACATTGCCAGCCCGCAGAGCAGCGAGGCGACGGTAAAGCCGATAAGCCCCACCAAGAACACCCGCCTCGCCCCGTAGATGTCGCCGAGCCGCCCCCCTGTGACGAGCAGCGTGGCCATCGCGATCAGATAAAGGACAATGATGCCCTGGATCTCGCTGGGCGTTGCAGAGAGGTCGACGCGAATCGCGGGCAGCGCCACATTCACGATGAAGACGTCCATGACATACATGAACTGCGCCGCCATGAGGACGCTGAAAGGCCGCCAATTCCGACCCGCACTGACCGTTTCGATGGTGTGTATAGCGGGAGCAGTCATGCGGGCGATGTCCTTCAGTGATGCCATCACCATCGCCCGCGCCGTGCCGAAATCGATGATCCCGGAGGTCAAATAGCGCCAACACGGGAACGCGGATCTTGACCTCCGAGGTCATGGTTTCCCGTCACCACCGCTGGTAGGGTCGCGCCATGGATAGTCCTCAGGTGCCCTTTGGCTTGCTTTTGCGACGTTGGCGGACGCAGCGGCGCATGGTGCAGAGCGATCTCGCGATGGCGGCGGAGACCTCCGCGCGTCACCTGTCGTGCCTGGAAACCTGCAAGGCACAGCCCAGCCGCGAGATGGTCATCCGGCTTGCCGAATATCTCGATATCCCGCTGCGGGATCGAAACACGCTGCTTCTGGCGGCCGGATTTGCGCCTAGCTTCACGGAGCGTTCGATCGTCGGGCTGGAAGCTGCAAAAACCGCCATCGACAGTGTGTTGCAGGCGCATAAGCCTTATCCCGCCTTCGCGGTCGATCGCCGCTGGAACGTCGTGTCGTCGAACGCGGCGTTGCCGCAGCTCTACGAAGGCTGTGCCGCGGACCTGATGCGCAGTCCCGTCAATGCCGTGCGGCTTATTCTTCATCCGGCCGGGATGGGGCCGCGCATTCTGAACTATGCCGCCTGGCGCGCGCATACGCTGGGTCTTCTTCGCCAGCAATTGCAGACACGTGTCGATCCGGTCATCAAGGCACTGGCCGACGAGATTGCGGCCTACCCCATTCCGGTCCAATCCGAACCGCTCGACACCTTCAATGCGGCCCAGTCCCTCGCCACGCCATTGCGGGTTGCCACGCGCCTCGGCGTGGTGACCTTCCTGAATACGATCACTGTCTTTGGCAGCCCCCATGACGTGACGCTCTCGGAGCTGGCACTGGAGATGCTGTTTCCGGCTGACGAAAGAACTGTCGAGATTGTCCGGACGATGGTCGCGGAAAGTGCCGCCGCGGCCGGAAATGACGCCGCGCCCGATGCCGTGAATGCCGATAGCGAATTGTCGCGCTCGCCGATTTTGACCTAGCGCGTCATCGACGGGCCGCACCTCGAGCCCCACGCTCGCCTCCCGTGAAGCCGATCAGGCCGGATGCCTGGCTGAGCCAATGGAGGACGACGACGGCATCGGCAGCTCGACCGCCGACGGCATGACGCGCTCACGGGACTTGAATGGGTCCCAGAGGTCGTCGCCCGCCGCAGGCCGGAAAAGCAAGACAAGACAGCTGGTGAAGCCTGGAAACCGGATCTGAACGGCGGGAGCGGATGCCGCCGCGCATGGGGCCTGGACGCATGAAAATAGCGAGACGGACAGCGATGAAAGCAGTTGCGATGAGCGCAGTCGGGGCGGCGGTCGCCGTGTCGGAGCAGCCGGCCCTTGCGCAATCCGGCAATGCCCAGAGGCCAAGGCGTTCCGGCTCCTGGATCGAGGCGAGCGACGGCGCGAAGCTGTTCTATCGTGACTGGGGAGATGGGACGCCGGTGGTGTTTTGCCACCCTTGGGCCTTGAATGCGGACATTTGGGAATATCAGCTTGTCGCGCTGAGCGAGCGCGGCTTCCGCGGCGTCGCCTATGATCGTCGCGGCCATGGCCGATCGGACGATCCCGGTCGGGGCTACGACTACGATACGCTCGCCGCCGATCTCGCCGCCGTCATCGAAGGGCTCGATCTGCGTGGCGTCGCGCTCGTTGGATATTCGATGGGAAGCGCCGAGATCATTCGCTACGTCTCACGTCACGGGGCCGGGCGCGTCTCCCGCATCCTCCTGACCAGTCCGGTCGCGCCCGCGCCCGGAGATCGCTCCATGAGCGACGATTTCATCACGGCGCTGAAGAAGGATCGTCCGGCATTCATGGCGGGTTGCCTTCCGCTTTTCCTCGGCAGAGACATGGCCGTTTCCCCGGCGATGCAGCAATGGGTTCTGGAGCAATTCCTCCGATCATCGCCAAAAGCGATCATCGAATGCTCGCGCAATATTGCGGTCGGCGATCATCGTCCGCACCTGGGCGCGATCAAAGTGCCGACCCTGATCATTCAGGGCGATCAGGACGAAATATGTCCGCTTGCGCTCACCGGCCGGACGCTGGTGGAGGCGATAACCGGCAGCCGACTGACAATTTATGAAGGCGCTCCGCACGGGATCGTGCTGACACACCGTGATCGCTTCACCGGCGACCTGCTCGATTTCATGCGAGGCTGAGGAATGCCGGTCGCGGCATGCCGGCGATCGTGCCGTCAATGGCTGGCGGCTCGCACGCGTTCCGTTTCATCGCTCTCCGCCCGCCGGTTCTTCTATCTCACGCCAGTTCGCTTGCCTCACGGCTCCGGCAAGGCGGCCTGATCGCCGGCGGGCCGTCGCTCTTGCGGAGGCCGCGCGTTCGAAGTCGCTCCCGAATTTTCCGCCACTGCTGCCGATTTCGCTCCGAGGGCCGCTGCGGCCGTCGATGACCGCATCCCCAGGGCGGTCCTGCGGCAATTCCGGACATGCTTTTGCCGGCGAACGGACGCGGCGAGAGCGTCGGCGCAGCCTCACCAAGCGGATCGCGGCAACCGGATCGGGTCTTTAGAAAATCGAAGGCTGCTCTGGCTACAACAAGGAGGGGGAAGGCTGGCCTGCGGATGCAATGCGCGCCGTGTGCGAGGGCACATCCGGACGCGCTTGTGGCAGGGGCCGTGGTGCCGGGTCGAGCGAGAGGTTCGTTCTGTGTTTACTCAGCAGCAATTGGCCTCGATCCTGTCCTCCCTTCCAGACCCGGCATTCATCCTCACGCGCACTGGCCGTTATGCGGCTATCTTCGGAGGCAAGGACACCAGGCACTATCACGAGCATAGCGGCCTGACCGGGCGCAGCATGTTCGAGGTGCTGAAAGAGGAGAAGGCCCGGTGGTTCTCCGCCGAAATTGAAAAGGCATTGGCCGGCGGCGTCCTCCATATCGTCGAATACGAACTCAGTGGCAGCGACGTCAAAGGCGCCGGAGACGGACCCAGTCATTCCATCTGGTTCGAAGGCCGGGTTCAGGCGCTGGATTTTCAGGTCGACGGCGAACCCGCGGTCGTGTGGATCGCGAGCAATATCACCGAGAAGAATGCGATTCAGCAAAAGCTGCGGCTGTTGAGTGAAACGGACGCCCTGACCGGGCTCTATAACCGCCGCAAATTGCTCGAGATCCTGGATGGCCGGCTGGCGGTCTTTGAACGGGAAAGAGCTCAGACGTCGGTCCTGGTCTTCGATCTCGACAATTTCAAACGCCTCAATGATGAGATGGGGCATCATGCAGGCGACGCGGCTTTGGTGGAAGTCGCCCGCCTCTGCCACCAGCATCTGCGCAAAAGCGATGTGATCGCCCGTTTCGGCGGCGACGAGTTCGTGGTGGTGATGCCCGATACCCGTCGTAGCGATGCGCTGGAAATCGCCGAGCGGTTGCGCGAGCACGTTGCCATCAGCCTCAGGGACGTCGTGCGTTACGAATCCACGATCAGCGGCGGTATCAGCGAATTCGGCCCGCCGGATCGCTTTTCAAGCGATATATTGGCCCGCGCCGATGCCGGATTGTACCAGTCGAAACGGTCCGGCCGTAACCAGGTATCGGCCCTGTAGAGAGACCGGGCATTTGGCGCAGAGGCAAATGCCCGTGAAAGGCGTCGGCCCGCCGACGATTCGAGCCGGCGTCACCTTGGGGTTGCGGGATCGCGGGTTCACCTGCGCCGCATCGAACCTGACCTGATCGATCAAGGTCGGAACGTCGCGGGGATCAGGGGCGGCCGGGTCAGACTATCGCCAGCGCTGCAATGATACCGTGATCGAGAGTGGCGTCCTCGTCATATGAACACAACCGTTGGAGCTTTCGTTGCTGATCCGTGTCCTGACCGCGGCCGACGCGTCCGCATTTCGCGAAATTCGACTCGAGGGATTACTGCGGCACCCCGACGCATTCGGCTCGTCGCACGCGGAAGAGGCAAAAAGGCCCGACGTCTGGTTCCAGGACACCCTCGCAAGCGGCTTGGTTGTGGGGTGTGAGATTGGGACCCGCCTCGCCGGTATCGCCGGCCTGTTCATCCCGAGCGCGATCAAGATGCGCCATCGCGGGACTTTGTGGGGGATGTATGTCACCGCTGATGAGAGGCGCTGTGGCGTGGGTCTTGCGCTCGTTCGGGCGATCATCGCGTCGGCCGAGGGCAAAGTCGAAGAATTGACGCTTGGCGTCGCCGCTCACAATCAATCCGCCGTCAGTTTGTATCGCCGGTTGGGCTTTGCCGACTATGGCTTGGATCGTCACGCGCTCAGAGTAGACGACGAATATGTGGACGAAATACTGATGAAATTGCCGCTGAGGGTGAGTGTGACGGTCTAGGCTATACCGCAGGCTCTTCTGCCGGCGCGCTGGCGACGAGCGGCCAGCGGGGCGTCGAAGCGGCCGCGCCGTCAGGCCGCGGGCCAGACCGCCGCCGCGCCGCACTTGCGTAAACAAACGGCAATCGCGAACCGGAGTTTCTCCTGGGTCAAAGGGCATGGCGTAGAAATCGTTCTCATTGCCATCGTTCGTGGCCCGCCAGCCCATTTCGGTGTTCCGAAAACAACACGCGGACAAGCCGTCGAAGGCGAAGCATGCCCGCATCGACAATCCGCTTCATGGTCCGGGCCAGACCTGAATTCTTCCTCTTTCCCCTTTCCCTTGCCCCTCGGCATCGGTGCCAACGGATCACATCCTCCGCCGGAACGAAGGCACGTCATTCACAACTCCAGATTGCATTGACGACATGATGAAGACGGACCGTCCATATGGCGAAGGCTGACGACCATACTCGCGGCCGCCCAACCGCCACTGCTTGAGAAACGCGGCGCTGGTTCGACGCTCGCCCTCTTGCGTCGACCGTAATCGAGGTTAAGCTGACCGCTTCCCGGTTGTATTTTTCGCTAGGCGTCATGGGATATTCCATTTCCCACGAGAACCTGTCGGCGGTGATCGGCTGCATCTATGAGGCGGCCTACGAACCATCGCTTTGGATTGATGCGGTCCGCCAGCTGCAAGCCACTTTTCACGGCTCCAGGGCCTGTCTCGCCGGCATGGATTGGACCCAGCCCGAGAATAGTGTTTGCGTCTCACCGAGCCGCGACGACTATTGGGACCGGCTTTTCCTCGATCATTTCGCGACCAACGAGCTCTTCGTGCCGCGTGCGGCCGTGCCGGTGGGCCAGGTCTTTGGCGACACCAGGCTGATCGGCCGGCGCGCAATCGAGCGCGCCGCCGTCTGGAACGAGTGGATGGCGCCGCAGGATATGTATGACGGCATGTGCTGCAATCTGCAGGCGACGGAGAAAAGCTACTGGTTTTTCGACGTGCAACGGGGCCGCGGACAGCCCGTGTTCGACCGCGACGACTTCGCCATGCTCGCACTGGTCGCGCCGCATCTGCAACGCGCCACCGATTTGGGCCAGCACTTCAAGGTGCGTTCGGCCGCCCCATCGCTGTTCGGTCATCTGCCCTTCGCCGGTTTTGTCGTCGATATGCGCCTGCGCATCCTGGACATGAACGACGCCGCGCAAAGACTTCTGATGCGGCCGATCTCGGCGCTGACGGCGCGCGCCGGGCACCTGGCCACCACCGATGCCGCGCAAATCGATACGCTGCAGCAGGCGGTCACGCGGATCTGCCGGGTGGGTGAGGGTGAATTTCCCGGTTCGGGCGCCGATCTGATCGTTCGATCCGCGCGCGGCGACCCATTGCTGCTGTCGATTGGATTATTGCCCGATGGCGAGAAATTCGGGCTGTCGGCCGGCTCTTGCGCGGTTGTGCTGGCGCGCGAATCACGAGCGGCTTTCGCAGCCGCGCCGCAGGACGAATTGCGCAAGACCTTCGGGCTGACGGAGAAAGAGACGTCGGTTGCCCTGGCGCTGGCCAGTGGATTGTCCCTGCGGGACATCGCCGCCAGGGAAACCATGGCTTACGCCACGGTGCGCGTTCATCTCGATCGCATTTTTCGCAAGACCGAGACGCGGAAGCAAAGCCAGCTCGTCGCCATGCTGAACAGGCTTGGGTTTTTGGCCTAACACGCTGCTATAGCACAGAAATCGCCTGAAGTTGCGGGACGTTGCGACTGCGACGGCCCGAAGATATTGCACGAGACATCGACTAGTCTACAGCATTTGCTGTATTTATTTGAACCCCCATCATCCGCTATTGCGAATCTGAAGCACTGAATTGCCCGAAGCACCGATTTGCCTCGGGCATTCGCGGCGAATTTGCGACACCTCCGCCATCTGGAGGAGGCGGGCCGGGCCGCGGTTCGGGAGAGTCACGCGAATCCGTCTCGGGCGGATTGCGGAAGCCAGGTCCAGGGGGATGAGCATGGCAGGTGCGAAAGGTACTGGCGACGGACGGGGCAGCCGCCGCATCGCCCGTCTGCTCGGGAGCACCGCGTTCGGCTGGCTAGCGGCAGCGACGCCATCGCAGGCGCAGACCTTATGGACAGGCTCCGCTTCGACCGACTGGTTCGCCGCCCGCAATGGGGCCCCCGGGTTCCGAACGCCGGGGACCTCGTGACGATCGACATGCTCACACCCAATGCGACGGTGGTGGGCGCGCTGCGCGCGCAGGCCAATGGTCTCCATGTCGGCTATTCCGGCACCGGCATGCTGAACATCCGGCCTGTTCAGACCGCCCATCGCTCCCCAAACATTTCTCCTGAATGCCGCTACGCCTCGCTTGCCGGTGCCGTAGCCGTTTCGGATTCCGCCGCGTGCGGACCAGCCAACATGATCGGGGGCTAGACGAATGGAATCCATGACTCATCGCGCAAAAATCGACCGTATCCGGCGGCGCGCGCTTTTGGCCTCCACGGCCATTGTCGTCTGTATCGGCATCGAGAACGCCCACGCGCAGGGTGGGCCAATCGATCTCGGTACGCTGGGAGGCAGTGACAGCAGCGCCGTCGCCCTTAGTTCCAACGGCAGCGTCATCGTCGGCTCCGCCACCAATGCGGCCGGCGATCTTCGTGCGACCTCTTGGAGCAATGGCGCGACGACACCCACCGATCTCGGCACGCTGGGAGGCAATTTCAGCAGGGCCACCGCCGTGAGCGCCAACGGCTCCGTCATCGTGGGTAGTTCTGCCACCGCGGCCGGCTTCGAACACGCGGCCTCGTGGAGCAACGGCGCAACGACGCCCACTGATCTCGGCACGCTGGGAGGCGATATCAGCATGGCCACTGCCGTCAGCGCCAACGGCATCGTCATCGTCGGCTCTGCCACCAATGCGACCGGCTACAGCCATGCGGCCTCGTGGAGCAACGGCGCGACGACGCCAACCGATCTCGGTACGCTGGGAGGCAATGATAGCCGCGCCGTCGCCGTCAGCGCCAACGGCACCGTCATCGTCGGCTCCGCCACCAATGCATTCGGCAGTAGCCATGCGGTCTCGTGGAGCAACGGCGCGACGACGCCCACCGATCTCGGCACGCTGGGAGGCTTTTTCAGCGGGGCCACGGCCGTCAGCGCCAATGGCTCCGTCATTGTCGGCTACGCCAGCAACGCGGCCGGCAATACCCATGCGGCCTCGTGGAGTGGTGGCGCGACGACCGCCACCGATCTCGGCACGCTGGGCGGCAATAGCAGCGGGGCCTACGCCGTCAGCGCCAACGGCACCGTCATCGTGGGCTCTGCCCAAATGGCGGACGGCACCAGCCACGCGGTCTCGTGGAGCAACGGCGCGACGACGCCAACCGACCTCGGTACGCTGGGAGGCTTTACCAGCACGGCCAGCGGCGTCAGCGCCAACGGCGCCGTCATTGTCGGCACCGCCAGCAATGCGGCCGGCTATTCCCATGCGGCCGCGTGGAGCAACGGCGCAACGACGGCCACCGACCTCGGCACGCTGGGAGGCACCACCAGCTACGCCAATGCGATCAGCGCGGACGGCACCGTCATCGTGGGGACATCCAGCACGGCATCAGGCGACATTCACGCTTTCGTCGTGCGGATCGCTGCACAGCCTCCGATCATGCAGGACCTGGACAATATCTACCGGTCCGTGTCGATCATCGCCAATGCCAGTGCGATGGCCTTCGACCGGCAGATCGGCGTGATGAGCGGCCTGCTGGGCGCGCAATGCCGTGCTCCCACAGGCGCGCACTGGTGTCTCGGCACGTCATTGTCGGGCTTCACAATATCCGACCAGCAAAACGCCCTGACCGGCACCGTGACGCTGGGCTACGCCGCCACCGACCAGATCACCATCGGCGGCACGATCGCGATGACGACGAAGACCAGGATCGGCGGCGCTTTCGATATCGCCGCCGCGCCGAGCTTCGGCCTGTGGTCGAACTACAGCGCCGGCGGAGCCGCCGGCACCGGCTTTCAGGCCGATCTGGCGATCGGCTACGGCAAGAACCACGCCGATATCACGCGCGGCCGTGGCCTTGATAACGTCGTGCCTGTGACAGGACGTGCCAACCTCGCCACTTTCGGCGCGCGCGCCGGCATCGGCTACGGTTTCACGGCCGGAGACTGGCTGCTCACTCCCTCGGTTTCGATCGCCACCTATCGCGTGAACCGATCGGCCTACAACGAGGATGCGAGCGCGGATTTCCCGATCGACTACGGCAAGCTCTCGGGCCACCTGACCACCGCAACGGTCTCGCTCGGCGGCTCGCGTGCATTCGGTGACAGGCAGCGCATCGGCCTTCAGGCCGGCATCGTCACCGATCTCGACTACGGCATGGCCGGCCTCACCGGAACATCGTCGATTCCTGGCCTCTCCGCCTTCTCGCAGCCCGCAACGCTCGACCGCAACACGGTGCGCCCCTTCCTGGCCGGCTCCTATTCCTTTGCCTTCGACGTCCGTACGACCGTGAGCATCGGCGCTGGGGTTTTGCGTGCGGCCTACGGCAACAAGCCCGCCGTGGGGCTCAATATCGGTTTCAGCACGGGGTTCTGAATGATCTGCCGCTGATGAGCAGAACGCGGGCCGGTCGTGATGTCACGATCGGGCAAATCGACTGAACGGAAGACGATGAATTGATGAAGACGTCGACGTTGATTGGTCTTGCAGGCGGCGCGACGATGATCGTCACCTGTTTCGCCTCAATGGCTTTTGCGCAGGCGACTTCGACGCTACCCGGGGGCGCGTCGTCGCTCACCGAAACCTTCAGGGACTGGAGCGTGGCTTGCACGCAGCGAGGGACGACGAAGCGCTGCATTCTGTCCCAGCTCCAGGCCCAGCAGAACGGCCAGCGCGTGCTGGCCATCGAGCTCGCTCCTCCCAATGGGACCACGGTTTCCGGCACGCTGGTGCTGCCGTTCGGACTCGCGCTCGATTCCGGTGTGGCATTCCAGGTCGATGACAAGCCGGCGATGCAACCGGTTCGTTTCCGCACCTGCTTGCCCGGCGGCTGCCTCGTCAATCTCAGCTTCGATGCCGCAACATTGGTAGCCCTGCGTGCCGGCGCTGTCCTCAAGGTGAAGGCGACGGGGGATGGTGGGGCAGCCGCACCGTTCTCGATCTCGCTTCAAGGCTTCGGCGTTGCCCTGGACCGCGTGGCGGTGCTGGCGCGTTGAGGCCGGGCGCTCTCGCCATATCGGACGCCGCTATGGATGCGCGGCGCCGGCGCTTCAGCCGGCCATTCGGGTCGCCCGATGATGCCATGGCTTACGCGACCGTGCGCGTTCATCTGGATCGCATTTTTCGCAAGACCGAGACGCGAAAGCAAAGCCAGCGCGTCGCGATGTTGAACTGGCTCGGTCTTCTGACCTAAAGCGCTGCGATAACACGACATTCGTCTTGAAGTCTCATGACGTCGCGACTGTGCCGGTCCGGCGATATTGGGCAGCGCTCCGGCCTGCCTACAGCATTTGCTGTATTTATTTGAGGCCCCGTCATCCGCTATTGCGAATCTGAAGCAGTGATTTGCTCGAAGCATCGATTTGCTTGGGGCATTCGAGGCTGTGTCGCGTCGCGGATCGCGTTTCATACCCAAAGGGGCAGGGGACATGGAGCTTCACGCTTTTCCGGCAAGCCGGGCTTGCCCAAGCGTTTCCTTGCGCGCGCAATTCCTTTCGCAAGCCAGCCGGTCTGCGCTGAATTTCGCCTTTGGCGTGGCAGCCTATGCAGGCTCGGCCGTTCTCTTCTCCGCGGAAGCGCGGGCGGCCTGCACGGTGGTCGGCGCCATCATACAGTGCGGCGCCACCGTGACGACCGATACGAGCTATGCGGCGTCCGCGCCCAACGATCGGAGCTATCAATTTCTTTCGGGGCCGACGGTTCAGTTGACGACCAATCTCGGGGCGACGGTCAGCGGATTTGGGCTGGCGATCGGCAATATCGGCACCGGTGGCGTCTCGGTGATTAATAACGGCACGATCAGCCTCGATGCCGGCAACACGCCAACAGCCGGCGCCAGTACCGCGGCATTGCGTGTCTCGTCCTACGGTCCGATAACCTACACAGGTGGCGGCGCCATTATCAACAACAGCGGGGGCGATGCCTTTTCCGTGGATCACAGTGGTCCGGGCACGGTCGACATCACCGCCATGGGCAATATCACCTCGACCATGAATTCGGGCGTCGTGGTCCGCGACACGGCGGCCGGCGGTAACATCAAGGTCACCACGGAGACGGTGACTGCGCTCTTCTTGCCCGGGAACGGTATCGACATCGAGTCGGTGTCGGCGACGGGCAATGTGACGGTCGTGGCGAATGGCGCCATCGGCGCGGGCAATGTCGGCATCTATGGCTCGATCGCCTCATTTAGCGCGGGCGGCAACGTCGATATTACGGCATACGGCGCAATCGATGCGCGTTACGGCATTTCCGCGTCGAATTTCGGCCACGGCGATACGACCGTGCAGGCGTACGGGCCGATCACCGCCCGCAGTGTTGGTGTCTACGGCTACAGCCTGAACGGCCATGTCGAGTTGACGACGGCCGCGGTGACCTCGACGGGCGGCACGGCGATCGTTGCGGTCGGAGAAGCGGGCTTCGTCCGTGTCACCGCCAACGGCAATGTGTCGGGCACGACGGGCATCGATGCGTCCAACAACTTCGGCTCTGTCACCGTGATCGCCAAAGGCACGGTGACCGGCACGGCGGCACAAGGCATTCTCGCCCACGGTCCCCGCTCGGTGACCGTGCAGACGGCCCAGACGGTGACGGGCGCGACACTCGGCCTGTCGCTCAGCGCTGGCGGGCCGTTGGGGGGCGACATCTCGGTGACGGGCGTCGGCGGCTTCGTCGGTGCCGGCGGCTTCGTCGGCGGCAGCGGTGATGCGGTGAACATCCTCAACCGCGGCACGGGCACGACCACGGTCAATATATCAGGCGCAAGCAGTTCGACGGGTGGCCACGGCATCTTCGTGCGTGACACGGACGACGGGAGCGACATCAGCGTCACCACCGGGGCCGTGACCGCGCTCGCCGCGAACAAGAATGGCATCGACATCGGAGCGTTGACGAAGACGGGTGATCTGACGGTCGTGGCGAATGGCGACATCCGCGCGGGCTTTGTCGGTATCTCAGGCGGGATCGCGGCCGGTGGCGTCGGCAATGTCGATTTCACGGCGAATGGCGCGATCGATGCGCATGGGGGCATCCACGCGGGGAACGGCGGCACCGGCGATGTAACCGTGACGGCGGTCGGCCCGATCACCGCGACGACGGATTTTGGTATCCTCGCGCAGAGCCAGGGCGGCAAAATCTCGGTGACGGCGGGCGCGGTGACCGCGACGAGCAGCGCGGCGATTACTGCGACTCAGGAGAAGGCGGCCGCCAGCGGCGCGGTCATCGTGACGGCCAATGGCACCGTGATGGGTACCAGCGGCATCAACGCGTATAATTTCGGCACGGGCGCAATCAACGTGACCGCCTTGGGCGCGGTGACCGGCACGGCTGGCGCAGGCATCAGCGCGACAGGCCGCTCCGCGGTGACCGTGCAGGCCGCCGGCACGGTGACAGGTACGACCCACGGTCTGTTGCTGGTCGGCGGCGGGCCGGTGGGAAGCAACATCTCGGTGACGGGCGTCGGCGGCCTCGTCGGCGCCGGCGGCTTCGTCGGCGGCAGCAACGATGCGGCGAACATCACCAACAACGGCCGGGGCACGGTCACGGTTAATATCTCCGGCGCCAGCAGCTCGACCGGTGGCAACGGCATCGTCGTGCGCGACACGGCGACGGGCGGCAATATCGGGGTCACCACTGGGGCGGTGACGGCGCTCGCGGCGAACAAGAACGGTATCGACGTGCGGTCGGTGTCGACGGCGGCCGATGTGACGATCCTGGCCAACGGCCTCATCCGCGCCGGCGATACCGGCATCTATGGCCAAATCTCCGCCGCGGGGGCCGGCAACCTCTCCATCACGGCGTATGGCGCCATCGACGCGGGCACGGGCATCTCCGCGGCAAACTATGGCAGCGGCAAAACCACCGTGGAGGCGGCCGGCCCGATCATCGCGGCGACGAATTCCGGCATCCTCGCGCAGAGTTCGGGCGGCAATGTCTCGGTGACAGCCGGTGCGGTGGCCGCCACGGGCGCCGCGGCGATCGTTGCGC
The DNA here is from genome assembly GCF_059420385.1 of Phreatobacter sp. GW821-FHT04C01. NCBI lineage: Bacteria > Pseudomonadati > Pseudomonadota > Alphaproteobacteria > Hyphomicrobiales > Phreatobacteraceae > Phreatobacter > Phreatobacter sp. GW821-FHT04C01. Next base: position 406,811 of record NZ_JBWKTP010000001.1, read on the forward strand.
AGCAAACGGATGCGGGCGGTAGCGGCTCGATCATTGTGACGACCAATGGCACGGTGACGGGGAGCGTCGGCATCTTCGCCATCAACAGCGGCACGGGCCCGCTCCGCGTGACCGCCAATGGCGCGGTCATCGGCACATTGGGCGACGGCATCATCGCGTCGAGCCATGGCGCGACCTTTGTCCAGGTCGCCGGCACGGTGGCGGGCGCGACACATGGCCTGAGCGTGGCCGGCAATACCAACGTCGTCACCGTCACCGCGACCGGGGCGATCCGCAACCTCTCGGGACTGTCGACCGACGCGGCGATCGAGATCAGCAACGGGACCACCCTGCTGGGGAATGCCGGTTCGATCGTCGGCACGGTGCAGCTGACCGGCGGCTTCGTTCAGTTCAACAATAGCGGCAGCTGGAACAGCGCCGGCGGAACCAGCGATTTCGCCGGCGCCGGCGCGCTGACCAATAGCGGCACCGCCCGGGGCGGAAGTTCCGCCGGTCTTGCCGAGACGACGTCGTGGTCCAATCTGCTGCTGTTCACCAATCAAGGCCTGTTGACCCTGGTCGACGGCGGGGCCGGCGACACCGTCAGGCAGACCGGCGGCAATGCCGTTCTCGCGGCTGGCAGCACCTTGGCGATCGACGTCAATGCGGCCGGCCAGGCCGACAAGTTCAGCACGTCGGGCACTGCGAATATCACCGGCTCGATCCTGAATGTGAATGCCGCGGGCGGCTTCGGGCCGGCCGGCACGCGCTACACCGTCTTGACCGCCGATACCGGCTTGACCGGGCAGTTCGCCAGCCTGACCGGCACGGTCAGCACCGCCTTCCTGACGGTCGTCGACGCCTATGACGCCAACAACGCCTATCTCGACGTGCTGAGATACCGCAGCTTCGCCGCAGCAGGTTCGACCCCCAATCAGATCGCGACCGCCAATGGTCTGGAGAGCATGCCGGCATCGGGCGCTCTGTACAACGCCGTCCTCGGTCTCGCGACCGATGCGCAGGCGCGCCGTGCCTTCGATCAGCTGTCCGGCGAGGCGCATGCTTCGGCGAAGACGGCGCTGATCGAGGACAGCCGCTTCGTACGCGATGCCGCGGCGAGCCGCATCCGCTCGGCCTTCGGTGCCGTCGGCGCATCGCGCGCGCCGGTCATGGCCTTCGCCGACCCGGTTCAGGCGGGACCGGCCGCGGCCCATGCCGCCTTTGCCTCGCTCGATCTCGGCGCCGGCGCCAGCATGGCCGTGCCGGCGACCACCGATCGCTTCGCCCTGTGGGGCCAGGGCTTCGGTGGTTGGGGCCAGACCGGCAGCGACGGCAATGCCGCCCGCCTCACCCGCTCGACCGGCGGTTTCCTGATCGGCGGCGACGCAGCCGTCTTCGAGACCTGGCGGCTGGGCGCGATGGCCGGCTACAGCCGCACCAGTTTCAGCGTGCGCGATCGCAACTCGTCGGGAGGCAGCGACAATTACCATCTCGGCCTCTATGGCGGCACCAGCTGGCGTGTCGCGGGCGGCGAGCTCGGGTTTCGCACCGGCGCGGCCTATGCGTGGCACGCCCTCTCGACCAGCCGCAGCGTGGTATTCCCCGGCTTCGGCGACAGCCTGAAGGCCAATTACCGGGCCGGAACCGCGCAGGTCTTCGGCGAACTCGGCTACGGCTTCCGGACGGGAAGCTTCGGCTTCGAGCCCTTCGCCAACCTGGCCTATGTCAACCTCAGCACCAACGGTTTCACCGAGACCGGCGGCGCGGCAGCGCTGAGCAGCGCGGCCGGCACGACCGGCGTCACCTTCACCACGCTGGGTGTTCGCGCCTCGACCGACCTGGTCTTCGGCACCATGACGGCAACCGCCCGCGGCATGCTCGGCTGGCGCCACGCCTTCGGCGACACGACGCCGCTGTCGCGCTTCACGCTCGCCGGCAGCACGCCCTTCGGCATTGCCGGCGTACCGATCGCCAAGGACGCCGTGGTCGTCGATGCCGGGCTCGACGTCGCCATCACCCGCAACACCACGCTCGGCCTCTCCTATGGCGGCCAGTTCGGCGGCGGCGCCACCGACCAGAACGTCAAGGGCAATCTCGCGGTCAGGTTCTAGGCCAGAGGTCACATGCACGGGCCGCGGTGTGCTCGCCGGAGTGCCGCCTCGTCCAGGTGAGGCGGAATCCCGGGTGTCGCGGTCCATTCCCTGGCGGGCCATCCTGTCGATGGCTTCAGTGGAAATCGTGAGAGAGCGATGGCGAAAACGAATGGCCCCGATTCATCGCTCGGGACAGGCCACCTCAAACGGAGGGCGGGAAGGCCGATCGACGCCCGGTCTTTCTCGCCTTGCGCGCGAGCCGCGTGCGGCGGCTTGGTGTCGGTCGGCAATCACGCCCAGATTGCCCAGCGGCGCTACACCCACGCCAGGCAGTTCCGCCGCGCCAGCCGGGTGCTGAAGGCGGTCCGGCATCCATCGGCTGCCAGAGCGTGGGCCGGACGGCCCGCCGCCGATGTCGGGCAAGCTGCGAAGAAAAGCGCGGCTTGCCAATGCGTCACCCCCCAGGACGCGGAGCGTCGGCATGCACAAGCCTTGGCCAAGCCCGGGCAGGGCTGGGTGAAGCCGCCATCGCCGTACATTCAGACGGGTAGGGACGTTTGCGGACCACGGAGCGGGACATCAGGGCGGGCACGGCTCCTTCCGTCGTCGCTCATGACCAGGTTTTGAGGCGAAGAAATGCGCGTGAGCGGCGAGCTTATTGGGAATATCGCCGATTTCCAGAATGCAACTTCTTATATTAATTTGATATAAGTCGATGTATTCGCGTATATCTTTCAGACTGCAACGATAAAATGCAATTTGCGACGATTTACATCAGATTGTTTCGTAACATAATGTTGCTCTCTATTTGTTGACTGAAGCGCCTTGCTATTTAAGTTGAGGCGATTGGGAGTCGTTCGGCTGCCGAACAATGGAGAGCGCGATGTCGATGTCTGCAAGACCTCTAGTGCTCGCGGTAAGCGCAGCGGTTCCGGCATTGGCGCCGCAAGGAGCCTCGGCCCAGGCGGCGAACGACGCCGTGCAGTCCTGCCCGGCCGGCGAGCACGTCCTTCCTGATTCGTTCATCGGCCGGACCGGCATGCGGTCAAGGACGGTCCCGCGAGCCGTCACGCTTGGAGTCCCGCTGACCGACAATTCGTGCTTCCGGGTCATTGACGGACATTCGCGACTTTGCGGCCGTCGTTACGGGCACGTGAACAACAGCCATCTGATCGTGGAGGGTCGCAACGAGACTGTTGCGGCCCACCGCCACCTCTGAGCAGTCGATTCCCGTCGGCGCGGAGGCCGACGCCGGCCGCTGCGATGCGGAAGTGCCGTTGGGTCGGGTGGAACGGATGCGAGAGCGTCCGGTGAACGGTCGGCCGTTTCGAGTGGCCACGCCAAGGGCGGACCGACGTGTTTGGCAAGTGATGCTGGAGGCCACTCCATTCCCAATACGAGCGTGAAATTCAATGGCCGAGCCGCATATTCTCTTGGTCGACGACGATGCTGAGATCCGCCGGCTCGTGGCGAAGTTTCTTCGAGAATCGGGGTTTGAAGTGACCCCGGTCTGTGATGGGCACGAAATGCGCGAGACGTTGAAGGCGACAGCGGTGGACCTGATCGTTCTCGACGTCATGTTGCCCGGCCCCAATGGATTGCAGCTGTGTCGAGAGCTGCGCGAGCAGTCCGCCGTCCCCATCGTGATGCTGACTGCGCGCGGCGACGACACGGATCGAGTCCTTGGGTTGGAATTCGGCGCCGACGACTATGTGTCCAAGCCCTTCAATATTCGCGAGTTGACCGCCCGCATCCGTGCGGTCCTGCGCCGGTCCGTTGTTCGCGCCGAAGGTGCGCCGGCCGCGCCATGGCGTTTTGTCTTCGACGGCTGGACCCTCGACACACGCCGTCGCCTCCTGACCAGCGGGGAAGGTGTGGTCGTCGACCTGTCGACGACCGAGTACGATCTCCTGCTGGCTTTCGTCGAGGCACCTCAACGCGTGCTCTCGCGGGACTATCTGCTCGACGTCGCGCAAAAGCGGATGTCGATGTCCGTCGATCGCTCGATCGACGTGCAGGTCAGCCGCTTGAGGCGCAAGCTTGAAGCGGAGGATCAGGTGCAGGGAATGATCAAGACGGTGCGGGGACAGGGATATCTGTTCACACCCGAGGTCGCTCACCTGTGAGTTGACGGTTCGAGACACTTGCCGCCCGCACCGATCCCATCCCGTCGTGGTGCATCGTCACCGCCCAAGACGCGGGCCTCGGGTGCCATGAAGGCGCGCCCGGCAGTGAAGCCGCCCTTGCCAACGCTCGACCAATCACCGGCGGGCCGATCATGAGCGACCGGACCGCCGCTCGTGCCGCTCCGTCCGAGCAAGAGACCGTCCTGCGTGCGTTGGCCGGTGGGTCCTCGAGCTTCGCCGGGGCTGCCAACGACGCGCCGTGACCGATCCGCGCGTTCGGATCAACTCGACCAGGCTTCCGGGAGGCCCCGTTGCCTTCGCCCGGCGACGGGCGGCTTACGGCTATCGCCATGTGCCGTCCGGACCATTGGTGGCTCGACATCGAGCTTTCGGCATCAACTGCACGTCCGACCCGATCCGGCAAATTGGGCCTCCAGGCGATCCTTCCGACAGTCGCCGTCGTTCCGGTCATACCCATGGTGACCAGGGGCCCGCCCGGACCCCTGGGCTCCTTGACGATGCCGCCTTTGTGTTGCCTTGGCGCCACAGGGCCCCATGGGCGTCCGCCGGCCTCCGCGGCACTCGCCGACCGGGGCGGCGCCAAATCGGGCAAGGCGCCGACCGTGACGGCGGCCCGGCGGAAAATGTCTGATTCTCCAACACTAAGGACGGTGGGATGCGCGATTTCCGCACCGCGTTCGAGAGGCGCCTCGACAAGTAATGTTGCGGACTATTGCAATACAAGAATGTCTCCGTCGTCGCGCAGCAAATAGTTTAATTGAGCGTCAGAATATTACGAGCCAAAGGTAATTGACTGAAAGCGTCTTCCGTCTATACGGTCGATTCGTCGAATAGATCGAACTGGCGGAGGTTGTATCGAATTAGAAATCACTATCGTGCAAGTATGTACAGGCACGGAAAGTGCCAAGAATGGCGCCACGGCCGCCAGAGTTGGGGGCGTGTCTGTGCGTTGCTGGTCGATCGATTCGATCAAAGCATGCCGTAAAGATCGCTAATCTCACCCGCCGCGGTCGCGACGGCGGCCACCTTCGGCCGCGACCGACAGGGTGAAATCGAAGTTCCCAAACTGAAAAAAGCATCGTTTCGGTGAACGACTACGCTTGCCGTCTGCATGCGCGGGATTTTGCCGTGACAAATCACAATGTCGGATCGATTTCGTCGAAAATCCGACAGTCTTAAGGAACAACTGGAGGTTCAGATCATGAAAATCAAACAAAGTCTACTTGTCGGCTTTGCGAGCTTCGTCGCAGTCGCCGGCGCACAGGCCGCGGACCTGCCAGGCAAGGCAGCCCCGGCTGAATATGTGCGCATCTGCGATACCTACGGTGCGGGCTTCTTCTTCATTCCCGGCACCGACACCTGCCTCCGGATCGGCGGCTTCGTGCGTGTCGACTATACGGTGAACTCGTCGGCCGGCTCCCGGACCAATCCGGTAACCGGGCTGACCTATCTCGGCACGACCTATTACGACCAGCTCTACGGGACTTCGGCGCGCGTAACCCTCAATCTCGATGCCCGTTCGAACACCGAATATGGCCTGCTGCGCGCGTTCGGCCAGTTCAGCGTCTATAAAGGCAACCACAGCGGCTCCTTTAGTTCGGCGGGGCTGATCAACTCGGGCGTCGGCCAGTCGCCAAGGTCGTCGCAGGTCAATCTCGAACGGGCGTTCATCCAGTTCGCCGGCTTCACAGCGGGCTTCTCGGCCTCGTTCTTCAATTTCTATCAGGGCGACCTGCAATATAGCGGCAACGCTGCCGCGACCGCGCGATCGACCACGGTGCTCGCCTACACCGCCTCGTTCGGGCAGGGCTTCTCGGCAACGGTCTCCATCGAAGATTCGATGTATCGGCGCTACGGCACCGGCGATGTCTGGCTCGATGGCGCAGCCGGCGCAAACCAGGTTCCGCTGACGCGACCGCTTTCCGGGACCTATGGCTTGACCTACGGCCCGCAAAAGCTGCCCGATATCGTTGCAAATCTCCGCGTCGATCAGGCCTGGGGCTCGGCCCAGGTAATGGGTGCATTGCACCAGCTGACCGATTACGGCTGGAGCGCCGCTCCCGCCAGCGCCATTGCCGCCGGCGGAATGAACTTCGGCAGCCCGGTGGCTGCCGCGCGCGACAAGCTCGGCTGGGCAGCTGGCGCCGGCGTTCGCATCAACCTGGACATGTTGGCGCGCGGCGACGTGCTTTGGCTGCAGGCCGTCTATGCCGACGGTGCCCTCGATTATGCCTTCAGCCTCGGCAACCAGGGTGGCGACCGCCAGGGCATCTTCGGCGCGGGCAATCTGGTTCTGACGAACGGGCTCAATACCCAGTTGCGCGACGGCATCGTCAATACCGCCATGGCGACCCCGACAATCCAGACGACCAAGGCATGGTCGGTTGCCGCAGGCTTCCGCCACTTCTGGACGCCGGCGGTTCGCTCTTCGATCTTTGGTTCCTACACCAATATCGACCAGCCCGCGGCGTCGACGCTGTGGGATGTCAAATACGCCTCGGTCGGCGTGAACACCATCTGGTCGCCGGTGCGCAATCTCGATCTGGGCCTGGAGGTTGTCTATCACAACATTCAATCCCGCACCCAGGCCGGTGGAACGCCGATCGTCGCGCCGAGCGGCATGCCGCTCGGTTCGCAAGGGGCCTGGGTGGCGACCGCCCGGGTGCAGCGCAATTTCTGATCCGAGTCCTCCAATCTGATCAGAAGCCCGGCGCCCATGCACCGCCGGGAATGCCGAGCACGGCGACCGCACGAGGTGTGCCCGCCTTGGTCGACGTGCTCCCTTTGAGCCGGCCGATGTTCGCGCCTCCTGAAGCGGATATCGGCCGGCCAACTGGTTTTGCCGGCGATGGTCTCGACGTTTGCGACAGGCGACGCAATTGTCGTGGGAGAGATCGTCCCGCCGGATCGCGCGGGCCAGGATAGGCGCGGCCGCGACTGCCGGGCCCGCGCTCTCCAGTTCCGGGTGTCATGGCGACATGCCGCAAAGGCGATCGTGGCGCGGTTCGTACCATGCGTGCCGGATCACCGGCGCCGCTCGCGTCAAATGCGCCTGTCGCCTAGAATGCCCGACATCGGCGGCACGCCGGCGGGAGATCACCGGTTGGCCCTGAATATCGAACCCATCGTCCTGCGGTTTCGGCCGGTTCTGGCGGCCAGCGAGCGCGCCACCGCGACCGATCGGGCTGCCGTACAGCGGCAGTTGCTACAGCGGTTGCTCGCCCATGCCCGCGCCACCGTGCCGTTCTACCGCGAGCATCTGGCCGGGTTGGACCTGGCGGCCATTGAGCCGGGAACCGAAGCCTGGTCGGTGCTGCCGCTGCTGACGCGGCAGGCGTTGCAGGCACGGCGCGCGGACCTCGCGTCACAGGCGGTGCCGACCGAGGTTGGCGCCGTCTCGTCGGGGGCGACCTCGGGCTCGACCGGCCGTCCCGTGCATTACCTCGAGAACGAATTGAGTGGCGCGGCTTCGCAGGCGCAGACCGACCGGCTGATGCGCTGGTGGACCATCGACGGCGCGAAGACGCTTTGCCTGTTCCTGGCCACTCACCAGGCCGCAGGCGGCCGGGAGGGCGACAGCTCGACCGGCTGGCGGCCGGGTTTCCCGACCGGCTGGTCGCATGAATTCGACCTGCTCGCCGATTTCGACCGCCAGCTCGACTGGCTGGAACGGCGCAGGCCGGCTTATGTGCTGACCCGCGGCTCGGCCGCCGGCGCGCTCGCGGCCCGCGCGCTCAAGACCGGCCGGCGCCTGTCGTTCGAGCGGATCATGACCGTCTCGACGCCGGTGACGCCGGATATCCGTGAGACCTGCCGTGCGGCCTTCGCCTGCGACATCGCCGATGCCTATGGCGCCAAGGAAACCGGCCTGCTGGCGCTCGCCTGCCCGGATTGCGGCCATTATCACCAGTGCGACGAGACCAATCTCGTCGAGGTGCTGCGCGCCGACGGCAGTCCCTGCGCCGAGGGCGAGACCGGCCGCGTGGTGATCACCACGCTCTACAACTACGCCATGCCGCTGATCCGCTACGAGATCGGCGACTATGCGACCGTCGGGCCGCGGGAAGCGTCGTGCGGCCGAACTTTGCCGACCCTGGCCCGCATTGTCGGCCGTTATCGCAACGTCTTCACCCTGAAGGACGGCCGCCAGATCTATCCCTATGTCTCGCCGGCCAAATACCAGCCCTTCCTGAGCTTTCTGCAAATCCAGCTGGTGCAGACCGCAGCCGATCATATCGAGATCCGCTACGTGCCCGACGATCGCAGCGCCAAGGCCGATCAGCCGGCGATCGAGGCTCTGGTCCGGCGCTATTTCGACCCCGGTTTTTCAGTGTCGCTGAAGGCGGTCGAGGCTTTCCCGGCGGGTCCGGCGGCCAAATTCGAGGAGAGCATCTCGCTGGTCGGAGCCGGAGGGAGGCCGTAAAAAGGCCGCGCGCGGCGACCTTTTCCGATGGTCGCGGCCGGGCTCGCTCAGTACCGCGCGACGACGGCGTCGCCGGTCGCGAAGCGGTAGCTGATGCCGACGCGGAACGTATGGGTCTCGGTCTTCAGGCCGAAATCGCCGCCGGCCAGGAACGGCGAATGGTGCGCCCCGAAATTCGCATAGAGATATTCGGCGCGCACCCGCCAGGCCGGATCGATGGCATATTCGACACCGGCGCCGACGGTCCAGCCGACACGCAGCTTGGAAAAGCGCAGGCCGTCCATGTCGGAATAGCGCTGGTCCTGGAGCGCCAGGCCGGCGGCGGCAAAAACCAGCCACTGGCCGCTGACGAAGCCGGCGCGCGCGCGGAATTGGGCGTCCCAGCCCCCCCGAACCGTCGCATAGCCGCCTTGTGGGGTCGATGCGGAACCGCCGCCGATCGAACCGGCGGCCTCGATGCCGAGCAGGAGGTTCGGCGTGACAAGCCCATTATAGCCGGCGTGAACGCCGCCCACGACGCTGCTCGGGTGGATCGCCTCCGTCAGGTAGCTGAAGCGCGTGTTCTCATAACGGTAGCCGAGATGGCCACCGAGATAGAAGCCGGTCCAGAGATCGGCGGGCACGGCGATCATCGCGGCGATCGGCTCGCGCCGCGAACCGAGATCCGCGGCCTCGGCGGCGGCGGCGTCGAACAAGGTCAAGGCGGCGGTCGCCGCGATTGCGGCCGATTTCAAAGGAGGCATGATGAACCCTGTGCTTGACCTGTCCGGGCTTCGCGACGGCGAGAGCCCGCGATGGGGTGGAAATCGACCGAAAACCCGTGGGCGCTAGCGGCCATAGACCGATCCGCCCGTCGCGAAGCGGTAGCTGACGCCGAAGCGAACGGTGTGGGTATCGGTCTTGAGGCTGAACGGGCTGTTGTAATTGTCGAGCGCGGTGCTCGTGCCGAAGTTCGAATAGAGATATTCGGCGCGCACCCGCCAGGCCGTATCAATGGCATATTCGACGCCCGCGCCGACCGTCCAGCCGAGCCGGGTCTTGCTCAGGCGAAAGCCGTCAATGTCCTGATAGCGCTGATCCTGCAGCGCCAGGCCGGCCGCGGCGAAGGCCAGCCACTGGCCGTGGACGACACCGGCGCGCACCCTGAACTGGGCGTCCCAGCCGCTTCTGATCGTCGCATAGCCGCCCGGTGTCGTCGTCGAACCGCCGCCGATCGAACCCGCCGCCTCCAGGCCGAGCAGGAGATTGGGTGAGACCAGCAGGTTGTAGCCGGCATGCAGGCCGCCGACCACGCCGCTCGGATGTTCGGTCCGGTAGAAGAAATCCTCGAAATAGATCGACGTCGCCTCGGAGCGATAGCCGAGATGGCCGCCGAGATAGAAGCCGGTCCAGAGATCGGCCGGCGCTGCGATCATGGTGCCGGCCAGCGCCTGACGCGAACCGAGATCGGCGGCTTCGACGGCGGCGACGTCGAACAGGGTCAAGGCTGCGGTCGCGGCGATGGCGGCGGATTTCAGTGAGGTCATGACGCATCCCGTGATTGCATTCTCAAGCCTGCGTTAGGGCTTGGAGCGGCGCGGGGCAATCGCTCCGGCTCGCCGGCGCGACGATATTATCATGAATGTTTTCAATGTGTTGTGTGAGGGATACAGGCCTTGCCGTGGGTGACAATTCGAGTGCTGTCCAGTCCAAGGCGAGGGGTGGCCAGGTTGCAGGACGCAAATCCGACACCGCGACGATGACGGGCAATTCCGCCTGGGGCATCAGGGCGCGGCGGCGCGCTACGACCGTTTGATCATCGCGGTTCGGCGGCCGCGTCCGCGGCGGGGCATCGCCCCTGTCGGGCATCCGTCAGGCGTCGCGGTGCAGCATGGTGGCGGCGATGTCCTTGACCCGATCCAGCGTGATTCCCTGGTGCTGCTCGACCGCGAGCGGATAGTCGGTCGGTTCGAGCTGGATCAGCGGCCGCAGAGCGCCGGAGCGCAGAACCACATGGCACCTGATCTCATGGGGTTCCGGGCAACCCTTGATCCAGGTCGTGAGCCAGCCGAACCGTGGCGGCTCGTCTTCGGCGATTTCGGCCGTCCACCGGTCGAGCATATGGATGAGGCTGTCGCGGGACACCGAGACCCAGACGCCCCATTCGAAATGCTGCGTGCTGCCGGTCACCGGAATTTCCAGGCACCCGCGGATATAATATTCGGCATCGTAGATCACGCAGACATCGTCGGTGAGGAAGCTCAGCAGGTCCCGCTCGGCTTCGGGGATCGCGAACCAGTTGTCCGGCGGGTGGGGCCCGTAAGCCATTGGCAAAGTGTCATGGCTCCGGCCGCAACAGGCACATATCCAGGTGTGGTCCATGACGCCGTCGTCGCCATTGGCTCAGTCGATTGTCGATCGAGGCTAGCATAACCTGTGATTGTGTCGATAGGAATAAATACACAGGCGGAACTTTCCTTCGCCGTGGCGATGACGGCAAGCCTTGCGTTCGAACGATCCCGTCACCGCCTGGCGGCGGCCGGCTCGTCGCGCAGCGCATCAACCAGAAAATCGAGGAAGGCGCGCAGCTTCGCGTCGATGAAGCGGCGCGACGGATAAACCGCATAGACCGAGGTTTCGACCGGCGACCAGTCATCGAGCACGGTCCGCAGGCGGCCCTGTTCGAGATCCTCCCCGACATAGAGCCGCGGGATCAGGCTCAGTCCGATGCCGGCGCGCAAGGCGTCGCGCACGGCAAGGCTGGAGGAGACCCGGTAGCGCCCCGTCACCGGCACGCGCACCACGCGGTCGCCCATGCGGAATTCCCAGTCGTCGACATGGCCGGAGAGCGTGAACTTGATGCAGTTGTGGCGCTGCAGGTCGTCGGGCTCCCGGGGCACGCCGAAACGCTCGAAATAACCGGGTGACGCGCAAACGACATGGTGCAGCGTCATCAGCTTGCGGGCGATCAGGCTGGAATCCTCGAGCCGGTCGCTGCCGCGGATCGCCAGGTCGTAGCCTTCCTTGACGATATCGATGCGCCGGTCCTCCATGTTGAGGTCGAGCGACAGCCCGGGATGCCGGTCGAGGAAGCCGGGAATCGCGGCGGACAGGCCCATCAATGTCAGGGTCACCGGGGCGCTGACGCGCAAGGTGCCGCTCGGCATGTCCTGCAACGGTCCGAGGGAGCGGTCCGCCTCGGCGAGATCGTCCAGGATGCGCGCGACCTGGGCATAATAAAGCGACCCGGCCTCGGTCAGGCTCATGCGGCGGGTGGTGCGATTGAGCAGGCGTGCCGCCAGGTGGGTTTCCAATTCGCCGATATTCTTGCTGATCGCCGCGGGCGAAAGCCCGAGGCGGCGCGATGCCTCGGCGAAACTGCCGAGCTCGACCGCCTGGCGGAACACCTTTAATGCGGTCAGATGATCCATGGCTTGTTCACTGCCGGTGACGAGTGTGTGGACCCGATCGCATATAAACAATGTGCGAGCCAGCCATTAGCTCTGTTCCCGGCGGAAGCGCGGCTGTTTCAAACAGTCGCCTCTCCGCCGCTTCATCGGATGCCGACGCATTGGTCATGGGATCGGGGACGATCGGGCCGGCGTCGACCTGACCCTGGATCCAGCATCATGACACGCCGCGCCGACCTCCTTCTGACCGCCATCGCGCCGGCGATCTGGGGCAGCACCTATTTCGTCACCACCGAATTCCTGCCCCAGGGCTATCCGATGACGATCGCCATGCTCCGGGCGCTGCCGGCCGGCCTCATCCTGCTGCTGCTGGTGCGTGAGCTGCCCAAGGGCATCTGGTGGCCGCGCGCCTTCCTGCTCGGCGCGCTGAATTTCTCGTTCTTCTGGGCCATGCTGTTCGTCGCGGCCTATCGGCTGCCGGGCGGTGTCGCCGCCACCGTCGGCGCGATCCAGCCGCTGATCGTCATCTTCCTGGCGCGCGGGCTGCTCGGCGCGCCGGTCAAGGCCTTGTCGATCGTCGCCGCGCTTGCCGGCATGGCCGGCGTCGCGCTGCTCCTTTTGACGCCGCGCGCGGCGCTCGATCCCATCGGCATCGCCGCCGGCCTTGCCGGCGCCGTCTCGATGGCCTTCGGCACGGTGCTCAGCCGGCTCTGGCAGCCGCCGGTCTCGCCCTTGACGTTTACCGCCTGGCAGCTCACCGCCGGCGGCATCCTGCTGGTGCCGGTCGCCTTGCTGCTGGAGCCGCCTCTGCCGGCGCTGACGCAAGCCAATCTCGCCGGGCTCGCCTATCTCGGCCTGATCGGGGCGGCGCTCACCTATATCCTGTGGTTTCGCGGCGTGGCGCGGCTCGAGCCGTCGGTGGTCGCCTCGCTCGGCTTCCTCAGCCCGGTGACCGCCGTCATCCTCGGCTGGTGGGCGCTCGGCCAGGCGCTGACGCCGATGCAGATCGTCGGCATGGCGGTGGTGGTGGGCAGTGTCTGGCTGAGCCAGCGGATTCAGGGTGGGGCGCGGAAGGTGGTGGCGGAACGGGTGGAGACCTGAGGGTCTGGCAAGACAATTCCATCGTGCAGCTTGCCGCCGCACGTCATCGCTGGGACCGCAGCCTCGGGGCTGATGCATTCAAAACGGAACAAGTCGTGGATGGCCGGGACAAGCCCGGCCAAGACGAGAATTATTCTTGGAGCGACGAACGCTGGGTAGATCGGGTGCTGGATCCTCGCCCGATGCCCAGCCGACAGTGAGGCCCGCACATCGTCTTGCCCGGCCTTGGGCCGGGCATCCACGACTTGAACCGGCGACACTGGGTGGATGGTCGGGACAAGCTCGACCGAGACCATGTGAGGCCTTGTGAGCCCCTCGCTCGCGTGCATCAAAAAGGCCGGCCATCGAAGATACATTTCAGGCGCCAGCCAGCGGGCTCGAGACTCATGGTGGGCTCGGTCGGTGCCATCTCAAGTAACCGCCTTGCCTGTAGCTGCAGGTCGCGCAATGCGGATACAGGAATTGAATTTCGCCAGGACGTCGCCATGAATTGGCCGGCTGGTGATCGAAGAAGAAGTTTCGCCGCCCGGGGCCGGGATTGCGCGCGCCGCAGGTATGGCAACCCGTTTCCGATCCAATGCGATTGAGCTCGAGACGTTCTGCTGCCGTGAAATTGTTGCCTTCGCGTGCGCGAATCGAGCCGCTGGCATAGGGACCGGGACCTACGCCAAAGTTCAGATGCTCCATGTGTCGCGCATCGGCCTCCGCTCTCTCTGCGCGACGCGCACTAATTTCCCCCTGGATTGTCGGGGGATAGACGCTCTGTCTTGGTGCCCAGTTGCGGTCGTTTTGCCGCACACGAGCGATGGCAGTTGCGGCGCCGATCCGCGCGGCCAGAAGCTCCGCCTGTTGCTGGAGTGTCGCGTTCGGCCATAACGCGAGCCCCGGCCTTCGCGGCACGTTCTGCGCGAGGTGGATGACGCTTCCGCCGCGATCGGTCCATTGCCCTCCATCCGGATGTCCCGCGGGAACGCGCGGCTGGTTCGGGTCGAAGCCGGACTTGGCGGCCCATTGCGACCGCAGCAGCTTGATATTGGCGCCGAGGCCGGCAAGGTCGCGGCGCCTCTGGCGAAGCGAGGTAAGATCTGCGGATGTGAACAACGAAGAACCCCTGCCATGGGTTGTGGTCGTTGTTCAGGTTGCGGGAATAAATTCCTATTCCCAATCATGGCGGTGTTTTCGATGGGGGTGATGTCGGTGTCGCCCTCGACCGACAGTCGCGAAAGGAGAAGCTGACGCATGCCGCGGCGCTTGCGCCCCGGTCGACGCCGACCTTGCCTAAGCTGCTGATTTTATGGGCGTTGTTGCCGGCCATCGCCGCCGAGAAGGCGGCCAGAAAAAACGGTTTCCCTGGAGCGTCGCGGTTTGCGTCCGGAGGCGTCTTTATGCACTTGATGGCGAGCCTTGGGTCACCTGCGACGAAGAAAGAACCGTGCAGGCAATTGGCGACCTATGGCCGCGAGGCAGGCGTTGTCGCTTTGACGCCAGAACCACAAGGGCGCGCGGGAGAACCGGTCGCTTTCCAAGCCCCTGCGGGCTTCTTGCGCAATGGACAGAAGCATGGCGAGCCGTCGGACGCAGCCGGGGCATGGGCGCAACGCGGCGTGCCATGGAAAGGCCGAGGGCGGCCGGATTGGAGGGCGGGATAGGGGCAATCAGGCCTGGGAATGGACATCGTCTCGACCATGGAGACAAGACGTGGGAGACGAGACTTGCCGATCGCTGATCGCCCGGGCAAGACGACGTGATGCGGGCATGAGGACGTGCGGCCAAGCCGCCATTGCTCCACTGTCTCCATCAGGGCTGCGCCCATCCGGCCAAGGAGTCGCAACCACTGTGCAGCGGTACGAGAGCAAACGCAGCCGTTCACGAGGGGCCGGTATTGGACTGTTCTCGGGCGGCGGCGGCAGCCCCCTCTATCCAAGGCCGATGACGACCTTATCGGCCCATTTCCGGTCATTGACCCAGATCCGCGCGCGCGTATGTCCGCTTGGCACCGGCTGAACAAGAAGGGTTCGGCGATCGGAGGTGAAGACCCGGACGATGTGGGTCGGCGTATCCAATACGCGATCGCAAGCCAACTCGGTCTCCGGCTCGATCTCGTCAGCCGTACCGATGCTGACAGTGGTCGGGCCGTCGCAGTCGGGAAGCACGCCGACAATAGAGCATCCGCTCGCGGCGTTGACCTGCCGATCCGGCGAGAATTCGCGCGGCAAGTCGCGGCCTGTTGAGGAGCGATCGGCTATGTAGAGCTGTGAGTTCGGCGGGGCGGCCGGCGTGATTTAATGGCCATGGATGATTGCTCCTTCCTGTCGCGCTTCTGCTGAAGGCTCTTCGCAACACGTGATCGACTGACTTCAGCCGGGTCTTTCCATCTGTTCGTCCTCGATTGGGTGCTGCCCTGCGCCGGCACGACGCGCAGGCTTGCGAGGGCAACTAGCCCAAACCGATGATGACCTCATCCGGCGCTTCCGGGCGATTGCCCCAGATCCGGATCCTGGTGTGCTGTTCCGGAACGGACTGAACCAGCAGCGCCTGGTCGTCGGAGGTCGCGACGCGCACGACGCGGGTCGGTGTGTCCAGGACACGGTCGAAGACGGGCGGCGTCGCCGGGCCGGCTTCGTCGGCCGGACCCAGCGTGACCTTCGACTTGAAATCCTCGGCGGTATCCATGAGCACGACAATGAAGACGTTCGACGCGTGGATCTGCTTGTCGCCCGGAAATTCCGAAGGGTGGGTCGGGAACGCGTCGACCTTGGTGGGGTCGCAGATGCAGATGAAGGGATGACGTGGGAAAAACCTGCGGGATCTGACGGCCATGACGAAATACCTCCCGCCTTCTTCGATATAG
Source organism: Phreatobacter sp. GW821-FHT04C01 (assembly GCF_059420385.1). NCBI lineage: Bacteria > Pseudomonadati > Pseudomonadota > Alphaproteobacteria > Hyphomicrobiales > Phreatobacteraceae > Phreatobacter > Phreatobacter sp. GW821-FHT04C01. The sequence goes on from NZ_JBWKTP010000001.1 coordinate 422,794, forward strand.
GAATTAAGTCACGCAATCAAGGGTGGTGCTCTTTCCCGAAGGCCCCGCGACGCCTCGGGATCATGTTACGGCTTTCTTCGATCGTGGTGCGGAATATATCGAAATATTACGCAATATATTATTTCAATATATCGATTGAACGACATGTGTCTCTCCATAATCCTGAAGAACACGGCCCTTCCATCGAAGCCGTAACATGGAGATCGCAATGTCGATATTAGCAAGACTGCTCGCCTTGACGCTGGTTGCCGCTATTCCCGCCGTCGCGGCGCAGCCGGTTCTCGCCCAAGGCGCCAGCGACGCCGCGCAGTCCTATTCGGCGGATGAACGCGCCTTCCTCGATTCCTATATCAACCGGACCGCCATGCCCTCTGCCGCGGTCGCCGGCGAGGTCGCGGTCGGCACGCAGCTCTCCGGCAATCTCAGCTATCACGCGATCGAGGGCCATCCGCGGTTTCGCGGCCATCGCTATACCCACGTCAACAACAACCACGTGATCGTCGACGGCAATAACCGGGTGATCGCGATCCACCGCCATCACTGAGAAGCCAGTGCCACGGCCGGACCGCCGCCCTTCGGGGTGACGGTCCGCAGCCGGCTTTCGCTCCGTACAATCCGTAACAGAACCGAAACATGGCGGTACATTGAGCGCTGTAAGGTCGCATGGTTCCGGGCGCCAGAAGCGCCAATTCACCGGGCCGATGCGAGACACCATGAGCGATCCGCATATCCTGCTGGTCGACGACGACGGCGAGATCCGCCGCCTCGTCGCGAAATTCCTGCGTGAATCCGGCTTCCGCGTCACCCCGGTGCGCGACGGTCGCGAAATGCGCGAGACGCTGAAGGCGACCGCCGTCGACCTGATCATTCTCGACCTGATGCTGCCGGGCATCAGCGGGCTCGAGCTCTGCCGCGAACTGCGCGCGGAATCGGCCGTGCCGATCGTCATGCTGACCGCGCGCGGCGACGACATGGACCGGGTGCTGGGCCTGGAATTCGGCGCCGACGACTATATTTCCAAGCCGTTCAACACCCGCGAGCTGGCGGCCCGGATCCGCGCGGTACTGCGCCGGACCTCGTCGCAGGCCGAGGTCAGGCCCGACCAGTCCTGGCGTTTCGCCTTCGAGGGCTGGACGCTCGATACCCGCAGGCGCGAACTCACCGACAGCCGCGGCGTGGTGGTCGACCTGTCCACCGGCGAATATGACCTGCTCCTGTCCTTCGTCGAGGCGCCGCAACGCGTGCTGTCGCGCGACCACCTCCTGGATGCCGCGCGCAACCGCGTCTCGGCCGCCTTCGACCGGTCGATCGATGTCCAGGTCAGCCGGCTCAGGCGCAAGCTCGGCGGCGGCGACCAGGCCCAGGACATGATCAAGACGGTGCGGGGCCTGGGTTATCTGTTCATACCCGAGGTCGCCAGGGCGTGAGATGGCTGTTCGAGACGCTGGTCGGACGCACCGTCATCGTCCTGCTGCTGGGGATCGCGACCGTCCAGGGCACCAGCCTCTGGTTCTACGAAGCGACGCTCAACAGCGAAGCGGTGCTGGCCAACGAGAAGCAGCTGGCCGAGCGGCTCGCCGGGATCTACCGCGCCGTCCTGCGCATCCCGCCGCGTGACCGGGACGCGGCGACCCATGATCTCGCCGGCGGCGTCATCGAGGCGCATTGGGGCCTGCGGCAGCGCGCCGTCGCCGACCCGCAGGCCTCGGAGACATGGGCCGGCCTGCGCGAGCGCCTGGTCGGGCTGGTGCCGGCCTGGGCCGAGGGCGGCCTCGTCATCGGCATAGAACAGGCCAATGCCGGCAGCCACCTGGCCGCCATTTCAATGCAATTGCCCGATGGTTCCTGGCTCAATATCGACCTGCTCGCGAACCATATCCACCATGCGCGCTCGGATGGCGCGATCCTGTCGACGACGCTGATGGCGCTCGGCGTGGTCTTCGTCGCGGTCTTGATGATCCGCTGGCTGACCCGGCCGCTGGAGCTGTTCGCCGAGGCGGCGCGCAATCTCTACGCCTCGGCCGACCGGGTGCCGGTGCCGGAAACCGGACCGCGGGAGATCAGGACGCTGGCCCGGGCCTTCAACGAGATGCAGGGCCGGATCAGCCGCCTGGTGACCGCGCGGACCCAGGCGCTGGCGGCGGTTTCCCATGACCTGAAGACGCCGCTGACGCGCCTGCGCATGCGCATCGAGGAGATCGGCAACAAGCGGACGCGCGCGTCGATCGCCGCCGACCTCAGCGAGATGGAGCGGATGATCGACGCGACCCTGAGCTACCTCCGGGGCGACCGGTCGGACGAGGAGATGCGGCCGGTCGACCTGGTCGCGATCATCGAGACCATAACCGACGATGTCAGCGACGCCGGCGGCCAGGTCAGTCTCGATGCGCCCCGGTCGATCGTGGTGTTCGGCCGGCATCTGGCGCTGAAGCGGGCGCTGACCAACATCGTCCAGAACGCCATCAAATATGGCGATGCCGCAGCCATCAGGGTGCGGGCCGAGACCGGTCTCGTCCGGGTCAGCGTGGCCGACGAGGGGCCGGGCATTCCCGAGGCTCATATGGATGCGATGTTCGAGCCCTTCGTTCGGCTCGATCAGTCACGCAATGGCGATTGCGGCGGATTTGGCCTCGGCCTGACCATCGCCAACGAGATTATCGGTGCCCATGGCGGCTCGATTAGCCTGGAGAACCGCCGGGCGGGCGGGCTTGAAGTAACAATATTACTTCAAATACTGCCATCCTGACCGGTCATATTTCGTTACAAAGCCGAAATACGCCGACGTGGAATTTCCGCTACATCGCCGGGGCAAGCCTTTGCTGCACTGCGATGTCCATTCCATGGAGGACGATCCGATGATGAAACATGTCCTGGTGGCGCTGATGGCCGTGAGCCTTTCCTCCGGCGCGATGGCCAGTGGCGCCGAGCGGGGGCCGAATGGCGGCTGGAAGGTCGATGCCGGCGCGCGGCACCATGTCGAAGTGGTCCTGAACGGCACGACCAGCGTCGTCGTCTATGTCAGCGACGAGCGCTCGCAACCGGTGCCGGCGGCCGGCTTCACGGCCAACGCCACCATTGTCGTGAACGGCACGACCCATCGCTTCCCGCTGACGCCGGCGGAAGGCGCGCGCATGACCGGCACGGCGCCGGCGGCGATCCCGGCCGGCAGCAAGGGCGCGATCCAGCTCGGCATTCCCGGCGGATCGACGGTTCGCGCCACGTTCTGATCGCCGCCCCGACCGTCCCAGGAGCCGCGCGCGCCCCGCGCCCGGCCAGCTCTTGCGCATAGGCGTTCCCGTGCCGAAAAAGACGACCTTGGTTCTGGCGCTCGGTATCGCCTGCGGCGTGTCCGGCTGCGTGACGCGCGCGCCGTCACCGGGCCTTGCCCTCGCCTTGCCGGGTCAATGGTCGAACGGTCCAACCGCCGCGCCGCGCCGGCCGGCGCCGGATCTCTCGGCCTGGTGGAAGGCATTTCGCGACCCGGCCATCGATCGCCTGGTCACCGATGCCCTGGCTCGAAACCCTGGCGTCGACGAGGCGATCGAGCGGGTCAATGCCGCACGCGCGCTGGCCCGGGCCCAGGGCTCGCAGCGCTTCCCTGTTGTCGACGCCAGCGCGCAGGCGCGGGTGGAACACCGGCTCTCGGGACCTGCCGAGGGTCTCAATGCCGGCGGCGAAAGCCGCGGGCAGGGGCCCCTGCGGACGGTCGGGCTGTTCCAGTCGGGCTTCGACGCGCAATGGGAAATCGATCTGTTCGGCCGCGTCCGGAGCGGCATCGCCGGCGCCGAGCGGGCGGCCGAGGTCGCCCAGGAGGAACGCGACGATGTCAGGGTGACGCTGGTCGCCGAGATCGTCCGCACCTATCTCGAACTGCGCGCCGCCGAGCGCCGCCGGGCGGTGATCGCCACCGAGATCGCCGCCCGGCGAGGCCTGCTCGACCTGGTCCGCACCCAGCAGACCGCCGGCACCTCGGGTGATTTCGACGTGCAGCGGGCGCGTGCGACCTTCGAGGCGGCGCGCGCCCGCTTGCCCGCCGCCGAGCTTTCCGAACGGATCGCCATGCAACGCCTGGCGACCCTGTCGGGTTCGGCCAGGCCGGATACGCGGCTGCACCGGGCAAATCGCGGTGTGCCGATCATCGCCGCGCCGCGCGCGCCTGTTCCCGCCGATCTCCTGCGCTGGCGTCCGGACATCCGGCGTGCCGAGCGGCTGGTCGCCCAGCGTGGCTTGGAGGCCGACGTCGCCTATGCCGACCTGTTCCCGCGGCTGACCCTGATCGGCAGCCTGGACGTTCGCGGCAATCTGATCGGCCAGCCGGTCCTGGGCACGCCGGTGGCGATTTCGGGCGGACCGGGGGTGACCATTCCCCTGCTCGACTGGGGCTTGCGCCGTCAGGTGCTCAAGGCCCGGGAAGCCCAGTGGCGCGAGGCCATCGCCGCCTATCGCGGCGCTGTCCTGCGCGGCGTGGAAGATGTCGAGATCGCGCTGGCGACGATCAGGACGTCGGCCATGCGGCTGGAACGGCAGAGAACGGCGGTCGCCGCCGCCCAACGCGCTTCGACGACCGCCGATCGGCTCTATCGCGGCGGTTTGACGGGCCTGACCGAGCGCCTGCAGGCGGAGACCGATCTGCGCCAGGCCGAGCTCGACCTCGCCGACGCGACCGAGAGCGCCGCCATCGCGCCGGTCTCCCTGTTCAAGGCCATCGGCGCGCCGAACACCGCGCCGAGCCCGCCGGTCGATGTCATGAGCGCGCCGCCCGAGCCGACGTCCTGGGCGAGCGCGGCGGGCCTTTCCGTCGCCGGGCCGCAGCATTGACGTCTCCCAGGGCCTTGGCGGTCGACCGCCGCCCGCCGCAAGGAAGCAAGCCATGAAACCAGCGATCCTCGTGATCTGCGCCCTGATCGGGGGCGTGCTGTTGAGCGTCGCCGCGCCGCAGATTCCCCAATCCGCACGCGGGATGCTGGTCTCGGTCGGGCTCCTGCGGGCCGGCGACGCCGTGGCGCAGGCGACACCGCCGGCGGCCGAAGCGGGGCACGGCGGCGCGGCCGGCGGCGAAGCCGAAGGCGTGCTGCGGATGGATGCCGCGCGGATCGAGGCGGCCAGGATCAGCTTGGCGACCGTCGAGGCCGGCACGCTCAGCCGCCATCTCACGGTTCCCGGCGTCATCGTGCCCGACCGCAACAATATCTGGCGGATCGCCGCCAAGGTCGTCGGCACGGTCGCCGAATTGCGCAAGGGCCTCGGCGACGCGGTGAGCCCGGGCGAATTGCTGGCGATCCTGGACAGCCGCGAGGTGGCCGACGCCAAGAGCGAATATGTCGGGGCGCAGGTCAATTTCAGCCTGCAGAAGACGCTGTTCGAACGGGAGGAGACGCTGTGGCGCAGCCGTATCCAGGCCGAACAGCAATATCTGCGCGCCCGCAACGCCTTCACCGAAGCGCAGCTGCGGGTGCATCTGGCGCGCCAGAAATTGTCGGCGCTCGGGGTCGGCGAGCAGGAGGTCGCCGGCCTGTCGATGCAGACCGTCAACGGCCTGCAGCGTTACGAAATCCGCGCGCCGGGCGGCGGCCGGGTGGTCGAGCGGATCGTCGACCTCGGCGCCCCCGTCGGCGGCGAGGGCCAGGCAAAGGAACTCTTCGTCATCGCCGACCTGAGCTCGGTCTGGATCGAGCTGACCGTCTCGACCATGGATCTCGCCGAGATCAAGGAGGGCAACAGGGTGCGGATCGGGGCTGCCGGCACGGACCGGCGCTCCGAAGGCAAGGTGGTGTTCATCAGCCCCATGCTCAACCAGGACACCCGTTCGGCGCGGGTGATCGCCGTCATCGACAACCGGGATCTCGGCTGGCGTCCGGGCTCCTTCGTCAATGCCGAGGTCGCCGTGGAGGACGTCCAGGTCGACATCCGCGTGCCGCGCGCGGCGTTGCAGACCATGGAGGGTTCACCCGTGGTGTTCGTCCGGACCGAGACCGGCTTCGAGCGGCGCAAGGTGGTCATCGGCAAGGAAGACGGCGAATTCGTCGAAATCGCCTTTGGCGTCGATGCCGGCGAAGTCATCGCCGCCACCAACACTTTCCTGCTGAAAGCCGAGCTCGGGAAAGCCGAAGCCGAGCACTCGCACTGAGGCGGACCGGAACCATGATCGCACGTGTTCTCGCGTTTTCGGTCCATCAGCGCTGGCTGGTCGTCCTCCTCACCATGGCCGCGGCGGCTTTCGGGGTCTGGTCGCTGACCAAGCTGCCGATCGACGCCGTTCCCGACATCACCAACAACCAGGTGCAGATCAACAGCCTGGCGCCGGCCCTGTCGCCCGTCGACGTCGAGAAACAGGTGACCTTCCCGGTCGAAACCGCGCTCGCCGGCATTCCCGGGCTCGAATATACCCGCTCGCTGTCGCGCAACGGCTTCTCGCAGGTGACCGCGGTCTTCTCCGAGAAGACGGACATCTATTTCGCCCGCCAGCAGGTCGGCGAACGCCTGGCCGAGGCGCAGCGGACCATGCCCCTGGGCGTCACGCCGCGCATGGGGCCGATCTCGTCGGGGCTCGGCGAGATCTATATGTGGGCGGTTCATTTCAAGCCGGCCGAAGGGCGCGCGCCGGCACGCGCCGGCGAGCCGGGCTTGCAGCCCGACGGCAGCTATCTCACCCCCGAGGGCCAGCGGCTGCGGACCGAGCTGGAACGGTCGGCCTATTTGCGCACCGTGCAGGACTGGATCATCCGGCCGCAGCTCAGGACCGTGCCGGGGGTGGCCGGGGTCGACGTGATCGGCGGCTTCGAAAAGCAATTCCTGGTGCAGCCGGATCCGGCCAAGCTGACCGCGCTCAACGTCTCGTTCGGCGATCTCGCGGAAGCGCTGGAGCGCAACAATGTCAGCCGCGGCGCGGGTTATCTCGAGCGCAACGGCGAGGCCTATGCGGTGCGTGCCGCCGGCCGGCTCGAATCGATCGCCGATATCGGCAATGTCGTCGTCGCGACCCGCGACGGGGTTCCGATCCGGGTCAGCGACGTCGCCGAGATCGGCATCGGCCGGGAAATGCGCACCGGCAGCGGCAGCGAGAACGGCGCCGAGGTGGTCATCGGCACGGCCATGATGCTGATCGGCGGCAACAGCCGCACGGTGTCGGCGGCGGTCGACGCCAAGCTGAAGGAGATCAACCGCTCGCTGCCGTCAGGCATCGAGGCCAAGACCGTGCTGAACCGCACGGTGCTGGTTGATGCGACGGTCAAGACGGTCGCCAAGAACCTCGCCGAAGGCGCCTTCCTGGTCATTCTCGTGCTGTTCCTGATGCTCGGCAATTTCCGGGCGGCGCTGATCACCGCGCTGATCATCCCGATCGCCATGCTGCTGACCATGACCGGCATGGTGCAGGGCCGGATCAGTGCCAATCTGATGAGCCTGGGAGCGCTCGATTTCGGGCTGATCGTCGACGGCGCGGTGATCATCACCGAAAACACGCTGCGGCGGCTGGCCGAACGACAGCACCAGCTCGGCGGCAAGCTCAGCCTCGGCGAGCGGCTGAGCACCGTCATCGAATCGGCCGAGGAGATGATCAAGCCATCGGTCTACGGCCAAGCGATCATCATCCTGGTCTATGTGCCGCTGCTGACCTTCACCGGCATCGAAGGCAAGATGTTCGAGCCGATGGCCCTGACCGTCATCATCGCGCTCGCCGCCGCCTTCATCCTGTCGATCACCTTCGTTCCCGCGATGATCGCCATCGCGATTACCGGCAAGGTCCAGGAGAAGGAAAACCTGTTCGTCCGCGGCCTGAAGGCGGTCTATGCGCCATTGCTGCAACGGGCCGTGCGCAGGCCCTGGGTCTTCATCGTGGGGTCGCTGGTGCTGCTCATCGGCGCCGGCCTGCTGTTCAACCGGCTCGGCCAGGAATTCATCCCGACGCTGGACGAAAAGAACATCGCGATGCACGCCCTGCGCATTCCCAGCGTCTCGCTGTCCCAGTCGCAGGCCATGCAGCTGGATGTCGAAAAGGCGGTCAGCGCCTTTGCCGAGGTCGCCTATGTCTTCTCCAAGACCGGCACGGCCGAGGTCGCGGCCGATCCGATGCCGCCGAACGCCTCCGACACCTTCATCATGCTCAAGCCGCAGTCGGAATGGCCGGATCCGACCCTGGCCAAGGAGGTGCTGATCGACCGGATCAAGGCGGCGGTGGAAAAGCTCGTCGGCAATAATTACGAGTTCACCCAGCCGATCCAGATGCGCTTCAACGAACTGCTCGCCGGTGTCCGCGGCGATCTCGCCGTCAAGGTCTTCGGCGACGAGTTCGAGCCGATGCTGCGTGCCGCCAACCAGGTCGCCGCCGTCCTGCGCGGCACGCCCGGCGCCCAGGACGTCAAGGTCGAGCAGGTCGGCGGCCTGCCGTTCCTGGAGATCCGGATCGACAAGGCTGCGATCGCCCGCATGGGCCTCAGCGTCTTCGCGGTCCAGGAGGTGATCGGCGCGGCCATCGGCGGCCGCGAAGCCGGCATCATCTTCGAAGGCGATCGCCGCTTTCCGATCGTCGTGCGCCTGCCCGACGTCCTGCGCGAAGACCTGGAAAAGCTCAAGCACCTGCCGATCCCGCTGGCCGCGGCCGGGTCGGGGCGGCCGGCGACGATCCTGCTGGAGCAGGTCGCGAGCCTCTCCTTCGCCGAGGGCCCGAACCAGATCTCGCGCGAAAACGGCAAGCGGCGCGTGGTGGTGACGGCCAATGTGCGCGGCCGCGACATCGCCTCGGTGGTCGAGGAGGCGCAGGCCAAGGTTCAGCGCATCCCCTTGCCCGCAGGCTATTACATCACCTGGGGCGGCCAGTTCGAGAACCTCGCGGCGGCGCGCCAGCGGCTGGCGGTGGTGGTGCCGGCCTGCTTCTTCCTGATCTTCCTGCTGCTCTATTCGGCCCTCGGCTCGCCGCGCGACGCGCTCCTGGTGTTCAGCGCGGTGCCGCTCGCTTTGACCGGCGGCATCGTGGCACTGTGGCTGCGCGACATGCCATTTTCGGTGGCCGCCGCGGTCGGCTTCATCGCGCTGTCGGGGGTCGCCGTGCTGAACGGCCTGGTCATGCTGACCTATATCAAGCAGCTCCTGGCCGAGGGCCTGACCAAGCACGAGGCGATCATGCAGGGGGCGCTCACCCGGCTCAGGCCGGTCGCCATGACCGCGCTGGTCGCCTCGCTCGGCTTCGTGCCCATGGCGCTCGCCACCGGCACGGGGGCGGAGGTGCAGAAACCGCTGGCCACCGTGGTCATCGGCGGCCTGATCAGCGCGACCTTGCTGACGCTGCTGGTATTGCCGGCGCTCTACGCCCGGTTCAGCGGCGTCTCTTCGCCACGAGCGGGCGAAGCCGCGCGGCCGGGCGGTGCGTCCCCGGAGCCGCGCATGGCGGAGGAGACTTGAGGCGGCCGGCCGCCTGGCATAGGCTTGGTGCACCATGAAGATTCTTGCTCTCGCCATCGTGTCGACCCGCTTCCGAGCCTGACCGGCATTGCCCGCTCGGCGGGCCGGAAGCCGGACGGATCGAGCCGCCCGAAGGTCCCTTGCCAGCCCCGCTCCGGGTGAGCGGAGCGTTTCGGCTGGCCGATGTTGCGAGAGGAATTCATGCCCGATACCGGCAATAGGACGCGTGCGCTCGGCGCCGCGCAGGTCGAGCAATTCATCCATCAGGGTTTCGTCAAGGTCGAGGAGGCTTTCCCGCGTGCGGTCGCGGACGCCGCCCGTGCGATCCTCTGGCGCGATACCGGCTGCGATCCCGACAATCCCGCGACATGGAGCAAGCCGGTCATCCGGCTCGGGATGTATGGGCAGGAGCCCTTCATCGAGGCCGCGAACACGCCGATCCTTCACGGCGCGTTCGATCAACTGGTCGGGCCTGGCCGCTGGCGCCCATGCCGGGCCCTGGGAACATGTCCCGTCCGGTTTCCGTCGGCCGACGACCCCGGTGATGCGGGTTGGCACATCGATGTCAGTTTCGGATTGGAGAACCCGGATTTCCTGTCGTGGCGCGCCAATATCGTCTCCAAGGGGCGGGCGCTGCTCATGCTGTTCCTGTTCTCCGATGTCGGGGAGAACGATGCGCCGACCCGCATTCGCGCCGGCTCCCATCGCGACATCGCTCGGCTGCTGGCGCCGGCGGGCGAGGCCGGGTTGTCGCTGCGGGAGCTGGCGGCCAATGGCTTCGCCGAATCGGCGGAGCGGCCGGACGTCCTGGCGACGGGCGCGGCGGGCTCGGTCTATCTGTGCCACCCCTTCCTGGTCCATGCCGCCCAGCCGCATCGGGGTTCGCGGCCGCGTTTCCTGGCGCAGCCTCCGCTCCTGCCGGCCGGACCATTGGTGCTGGAGCGGGTCGACGGCGACCATTCACCCGTCGAGCAGGCAATCCGGGACGCCTTGTCGGTTCCGTCCTGAGGCGCGATAGGGGCCGGCCTGTCCGGCCGGCCGCGGCCGGAACCAAGCAGGCGGCGGGGCGGCTCTTGGCCGGCCGCCTGCCGTCTCGCGGATTCCACGAGAATGCCGCTTGGGGACGCGGTGAGTTTGCCGGGCATGGCGTCGTCGTTTGGACAGTAGCTCCAGGCCCCACCTGAGAAACACCCCCGGATTTGTACTGAGTTCCGATCGAACAGGTGACAGATCGTGCGTGACCTCCTAGCATCGCGCCAGTAACGCTTCCCCGAGGATGTCTTCATGCCGTCTTCTTCCGGTCCGATGTCGTTGCACGACCTGGGTAATTCTTCGACCCCCGGCGCCCGGCGAATGGCCGTTACGTTCAGCCTGATCGTCGCGACGAGCCTGCTTGCCGGCTGCGCCAGCACCCCGGAGGTGGCGGCGCCCGTCGCCCAGGCCGGCCTGCCGCCGGCCTATGCGACCGAGAGCCTGATCGGCCGCTGGGGCGTCGCCTCGTTCCGGCGCGACCAGGACCGGGCGCGGACCGAGGCGCAGGCGCGCGGCCAGTGCCGCCAGCCCTATGTGATCACCAAGGGACCGACCGACGGCATCATGATGCATGTCGCCGACGACTCGACGCTCTACGAGCTGAAACTGAAGGGCGGGCCGGGCGGCAAGACCTATCTGGGTTTCGACGCACCGCCCGGCGAACCGCATGACCGGGAGATCGTCTCGTTCAACGAGCCGGTGCTGATCATGCGTTTCGTCAACCCGGAAGTCGCCGAGCGCTACGGCACGATGGTCTATGTGCGCTGCGGGCGCTGACGACGCGACGACATTGAATGCGACGAGGAATGAGGCAGCGGATATGACAGCATCCCAGTTTCATGCGCGGCGATTTTTCCAGGCCCTGACCGCCGTTGCGGGTCTTGTCGGCCTGGGCCTCGCGGCCGTCGGCGCCGGCCCGGCGCTGGCGCAGGGCGCGCCGGCCTCCGCCATGCGCGAAACCATGACGATCGGCGACGAGCCGGGACGGGTCCCCACGCCGGAAGCCGAGCAGCTGGAGGGGCCGTTTGCCCGCCAGATGGTCTATTTCCGCACCAATGAAGCGCCCGGCACGATCATCATCCATACCTCCGAACGCTTCCTCTACCTGGTCCAGGGCAATAACCGGGCGCTGCGCTACGGCATCGGCGTAGGCCGCGAGGGTTTCCAGTGGTCGGGCCTGCAGCGGATCAGCCGCAAGAGCGAATGGCCGGACTGGCGGCCGCCACCGGAAATGATCGCCCGGCAGCCCTACCTGCCGCGTTTCATGGCCGGCGGCCCCGGCAATCCCATGGGCGCGCGCGGGCTCTATCTCGGCGCCACCATCTATCGCATCCATGGCACGAACCAGCCCCAGACGATCGGCCAGTCGGTGTCGTCTGGCTGTTTCCGGCTGGTCAATAACGACGTCGCCGATCTCTATGACCGCGTGCCGGTCGGAACCAAGGTGATCGTCCGCCACGCCGCCGCCTTGTGAGGGCGCGGCCCAAGACCCGCGGCCCAAGACCCGCACACAAGACAACAGATGCCGGAGATGACGCCCATGTTCACGGCCATCCGTGCCGCTACTGGCAAGTTCCTGGCGCTGGCCGGCGCGGCGATGATCACGCTCATCGCCCCCGATGCCGGCGCGCAGACCCTCAAAGCGGTGCGCGACCGCGGCACGCTCGCCTGCGGGGTCAGCCAGGGGCTGTTCGGCTTCTCGGAGCGCGACGACAAGGGCCAGTGGTCGGGTTTCGACGTCGATTTCTGCCGGGCGCTCGCCGCCGCCATCTTCAACGATCCGGCCAAGGTGGAATTCGTGCCGCTCTCGGCGGTCGAACGGTTCGAGGCGCTGCGAACCCGGCGCATCGACGTGCTGTCGCGCAACTCGACCTGGACGCTCGAGCGCGAGGCCGGGCCCGGCCTCTTGTTCGCCGGCATCACCTATCACGACGGCCAGGGCTTCATGGTGGCGCGCCGGCCCAACGTCACCTCGGCGCTCGAACTCGACGGAGCCACGGTCTGCGTGCAATCGGGGACGACCACGGAAGCCAATCTGCGCGATTTCTTCGTGGCCAATGCGATGAAGCTGGAGGCGCGGACCTTCGCGACCTCGGCCGAGGCGCTGAAGGCTTTCGAGACCGGCCAGTGCGACGTGCTGACCAGCGACCAGTCGGCGCTTTATGCCGAGCGGCTGAAGCTGCCCCGGCCGGCGGATGCGACGATCCTGCCCGATATCATTTCCAAGGAGCCGCTCGGCCCGGTGGTGCGCCAGGACGACGTCGCCTGGTTCACCATTGTCAAATGGGTGAACTTCGCGCTGGTCAATGCCGAGGAGCTGGGAATCTCGAGCAAGACCGCCGAGGAGGCGCTGACCTCGGCGAAACCCGATATCCGCCGCTTCGTCGGCACCGAGGGCGGTTTCGGCAGCCAGCTCGGGCTGGGCAATGGCTGGGCGATCCAGGCGGTGCGCGCGGTCGGCAATTATGCCGAGGTCTATGAGCGCAATGTCGGCACCCAATCGCGCCTCGGCATCCCGCGCGGCCTGAACCAGTTGTGGAACATGGGCGGCATCCTCTACGCGCCGCCGCTGCGCTGAGCGGCCGCCGGCGGTTCGACCGGGGTGACCGGGATCAGGCTCCCTGGCCGCCGAAATAGTCCGGCCGCGGGATCGTCCACTGATCGCCCCAGACCTGGTTGCCGCCATCGACCACCATGACCTCGCCGGTGACGAAGGCGCCGCTCGGACCGGCGAGATAGGTGACGGCGTCGGCGACGTCGCGGGCCTGGCCGAAGCGCTGCATCAGGTTGGAGCGCGGCAGGTCGCGCTGGGCTTCCTGTGAATAGACGTCCATGCCCTCGGTGGCGATGGCGCCGGGCGCCACGCAATTGACCCGGATATTGAGCGGCGCCCACTCGATCGCCACGGTCTTGGACAGGTAGATCACGCCGGCGCGCGCCGCGCAGGTATGGGCGACGCCGGGCATGCCACGCCAGACCACGGTGACGATATTGATGATCGAGCCGGGCTTGCCGTGATCACGCCAGCCGCGGGCGGCGGCCTGCATCATGTGCCAGGTGCCGCTCAGATTGGTGTCGATGACGGCGTTCCAGCCCTTCACCGAATAGTCGATCGCGGCCTGGGGAAACTGGCCGCCGGCATTGTTGACGAGATGGTCGAGCCGGCCGAAGCGGTCCCAGACCTCGGCATGGAGCCGGCCGACATCCTCGGCGTCGCGGATCGAGGTGGGGCGCACCATGACGTCGGCGCCGATGCCGCTGAGCAGCGCGGCGGTCGCCTCGAGCTTGTCGGCCTTGCGGCCGCAAATGGCGATTTTGGCGCCGAGCCGGGCGCATTGGATCGCGATGGCCTTGCCGATGCCGCTGCCGGCGCCCGAGACCAGCACCACCTGATCCTTCAAGAGGTCGTCGCGATAGGTCAGCGGCGCGGTCAGCAGCTCCTGGTCCGATGCATTGGTGCGCGTCGGCGCTGGCGCGATGTGGCGTGCTTGAATGGTCATGACCGGCGCGCTCCCAGCGCGGAAACCTCGATATCGGCGGGGACGACGACGGCAATATCCATCAGCATCTGGGCGAAGGCCTTGCCCTGCGGATCGATGCGCAGCGAGGCGACGCCACCGCCGCCCAGGCAATCGTGCAGGACGAAGTTGAGGGCGTTCATGCCGGGCAGGTCGAAGCGCTCGACCCGGGTGACGCCGGTGTGGCGGAAATAGTCCCTGATCCGTTCGGACGTCAGCGTCGCCCGGATGAAGGGAAGATAGTCCGGCTTGCGCGCGATCACGCCGATATTGGCGGAATTGCCCTTGTCGCCGCTGCGCCCGACCGCCAGCGCGATCAGCGGCACCGATCGATCGGCACCGGCGAGCAATGGCTCCCGCGGCGGCGCGGCGGGCCGGGCGGCCGCCTCCACGGCGGCCAGAGCTGAATCAGTTGCCGGCAAAGCGACCGGCTTGCCGTCGATTTCAACGGTGGCGGTGACCGTGGAAGCCGGCACCAGGAAGGAATAGCCCGCAAGCACCGGCTGGACGCCGGGCCGTCCGGCGAAGAAGCCGGTCAGGCCCTGGGCCATGGCGGTGGCCGCCGGCGCGATCTCGCGGGCGAGCGTGGCAAGGGCTGCCTCGGCCTCATGGCGCGCGGCGATCTTCAGCACCACCTCGCGGCTGGCCCGTGCCTCGGGGCGGGCCTCATCGCCATAGGTCGCCTCGCTGCCGAGGACCTCGATCGAGGTCTCGCGAAAGTCCTTCAGTCCCGCCTCGCCGATCAGCCGGCGGGCGCGCGCGATGATCGCCTCGCCGGTACGCCTTGCCTTCGGCGCGGCATCCCGACCGGCAATGGTGACCGTGCCGATGGTGCGGAAGCCGTCGGCGAAGGTCGCGCTGACCTTCAACTGGCCGGACGGCGCCCGGCCGCGCGCGCCGCTGACCTCGACCCGGTCCGGACCGGCCCCGGTCATCACCACCTCGCTGAAGTCGCAGGCGACGTCGGGCAGCAAATAGGCCTTGGGGTCGCCGATCTCGTAGAGCATCTGCTCGGCGACATTGAGCGGCGTGATCAAGCCGCCGGTCGCCGGCGGCTTGGTGATGACGAAGCCGCCATCGGCGCGACATTCGGCGATCGGGAAACCCATGTCGTCCCAGCCGGGCACCTCGGCCCAGTCGGTGGCAAGGCCGCCGGTCGCCTGCGCGCCGCATTCGAGCAGGTGGCCGGCGAGGCTGCCGGCGGCCAGCCGGTCATAGGCGGTTCGGCTCCAGCCGAATTCGTGCATCAGCGCGCCAAGGGTGACGGCCGAATCGACGCAGCGCCCGGTGATGACGATATCGGCGCCCGCGGCGAGCGCGGCGGCGATCGGGCCGGCGCCGAGATAGGCGTTGGCGCTGGTGAGCTTGTCCGGCAGCGGCGCGCCGGTGAACATTTCGCGAATGCCGCCGGCCCTGATCTCCTCGATGCGCGGCAGCAGATCGTCACCGGTGACCACGGCGATTTTCGGCGAGAGGCCGAGTGCCGTCGCCCGCCGGGCGAGTTCGGCGGCCGCGGCCCGCGGGTTCATGCCGCCGCCATTCGAGACGACGCGAATGCCGCGCTGCGTGATCGCGGGCAGCAGCGTCGCCACCGTCTCGATGAAGTCGGGCACGAAGCCGAGTTCCGGCTTGCGGGCGCGGATGCGGGCGAGCAAAGCCAGCGTGATTTCGGCGAGATAGTCGAAGACGAGATAGTCGATGGCGCCGCGCTCGACCAATTGCCGGGCGCCGGCCGGCGTGTCGCCCCAGAAGCCGGAGGCGCAACCGATGCGGATGGTCTTGTTCCGATCGGTCATGACGTCACCCAGCGCGGCGCGCGCCGCTCGTTGAAGGCCTTGAAACCCTCCACCGCGTCATCGGTCTTGGCCAGCAGCGGCAGGACGCGCTGGGCATATTCGAGCCCGGCGAGATAAGGCATTTCGGCAATGGTGTTGAGCGCGCGGCGGCCGAAGCGCATCGCGGTCGGGGCGCCGCCGGCGAGCGCGGCGACGAGCTCGTCGATCCTGGCATCGAGTTCGGCCTGCGGCACCGCTTCGTTGACCGCGCCGATCGCCTGGGCCTCGGCCGCCGAGATCGGCTTGCCGGTCATTGCCAGCCGCGACGCGTCGCGACGCGAGAGCACCCGCAGGATCGAGGGCAGGATCATCAGCGGAAACAGGCCGAGCGTGATCTCCGGCGTGCCGAGCCGGGCATGGTCGGCGGCAAGGGCGAAATCGCAGGCGCAGACCAGGCCGAAACCGCCGCCGAGCGCATGGCCGTTGACCCGGGCAATGGTTGCCACCGGGCAGTCCTCGATCGCCCGAAGCAGCAGGGCGACCGGATTGTCGAGGCGATTGGGATCGACACGGAAGGGGTCGCCTTCTGCATCCTGTTTCAGATTGCCGCCGGCGCAGAACACTTTCGAACCGGCGCCGGTGATGACCACGGCGCGGATCCCGTCCTGGCGGCCGGCGGTCTCGACGCCTTCGCGCAAAGCATGGAGCACGGCATCATCAAGGGCATTGCGCTTGTCCTCGCGATCGATCGTGAGCCAAAGCGCCTGCCCCCGCGTTTCGACGCGGACATCGGCCATCGTTTTCTCCCATTGAATGTTATTCATTTTTGCTGGACTCTATCCGAAATCGCCCGAGGTTCAAGGGCGCCACGTGGAGGAAGCCATGCCCCAAGAGACCAATAGAGACCCGACCGATAGAGACCCGACCAATGCCGGGCCCGTCCTGCTCGCCGTCGACGGACCGGTCGCCACCATCAGGCTCAATCGCCCCCGGCAGCTGAACGTGCTCGACATCGCCATGGGCGAAGGCCTGCTTGAGGTTTTCACCAGCGTTTCGGCCATGCCGGCAGTCCGGGCCGTGGTGCTCGCGGGTGCCGGCCGCTCGTTCATGGCGGGCGGCGACCTGACGCTGTTCCACCGGGATCCGGCCGGTGCACCGGCGACCGCTGGCCGGCTGATCGACCTGTTCCACCAGACCATGCTGGTGATCCGGCACATGCCGCAGCCGGTGATCGCCGCGCTGCAAGGGCCGGTCGCCGGCGGTGGCCTGGGGCTGGCGCTCGCCTGCGATCTCGGGGTCGCCGCCGAGGATGCGACCTTCCTTTCCGCCTATACCAAGATCGCCACTAGCCCGGATGGCGGCACGACCTGGTCGCTGACGCGATTGCTCGGCCCGCGCCGCGCCATGGAGGTGATGCTCCTGAACGAGCCGATGGACGCGCGCACCGCGCTGACGCTCGGCCTGGTCAATCGGGTGGTGCCGCCGGGCGAGGTCGAGGCCGAGGCGCTCGTCATCGCGCGCCGGATCGCCGCCGGCGCCCATGGCGCGATATCAGCGGTCAAGCGCCTCGTCGATTCCGCCGTCACGGCGGATTTCGCCGAACAGCTCGCCGCCGAGAAGGTCTCGTTTGTCGAGCGGGCGGGCACGGCGGATTTCCGCGAAGGCATCGCCGCCTTCCTGGAACGGCGTGTGCCGGGGTTCGAGCCATAGGGTGCGGGCGGCTCCGCTCCGAGCCGATGACCCAGCTCGTCATCGGGGCTGCGCCGAGCGTCGTGAAACCGATGATCCGCCGCGGATTCTGAATGCCCGCAGGCACACGCACCTCGTCTTGCCCGGCCTTGGGCCGGGCATCCACGACTTGAGGCTGGGTCAATTCGTCGATGGCCGGGACAAGCCCGGCCAAGACGAGAATTGTCCTTGGAGCGAGGCGTGCCGCATTGACCGGACTTGCTTCCGACATCCAAGACCTGTGTGCACCGAGATCCGCCGGTTACGGCCACCGCGTAGCCTTAGCGCAGCAATTCGCCGGCGATGATCAGCTTGCGGATCTCGGTGGTGCCGGCGCCGATCTCCAGGAGCTTGGAGGCGCGGTAGAGCCGGTTGACCTCGGTCTCGCGCATATAGCCGGCGCCGCCGAAGATCTGCACGGCATCGGCGACCACCTTGCTGCAGCCTTCCGCCGCGAACATGATGGCGGCGGCGGTGATCTTGTGGATCTCGCCGCGGCCGCCGGCGCCCTCTTCCAGGTCGTTCGCCTCGGCGAGCGTGCGGTAGCAGAGCGCCTTCATCGCTTCGATGGTGACATACATCTCGGCGAGCTTGCCCTGGACCAGCTGGAAGTCGCCGATCCGGCGGCCGAACTGCTCGCGCGTCTTGGCATAGTCGATGGCGAGCTCCAGCGCGCGCTCGGCCATGCCGACATTGATCATGGCGACGATGGCGCGCTCCAGGTCGAGCCCGCTCATCACAACCGCGACGCCGCGGTTTTCCGCGCCGACCATGTTGGCGGCCGGAACCCGGCAGTCGTCGAAGGTCAGTTCGGCGGTGGTCGAGCCGCGAAAGCCCATCTTGTCGAGCTTCTGCGCGACCGCGAAGCCGGGCGTGCCCTTCTCGACGATGAAGGCGGAAATGCCTTTGGCGCCCTTGGCCTTGTCGGTCTTGGCATAGACCAGCACAATATCGGCGACCGGGCCGTTGGTGATGTAGAGCTTGCGGCCGTTCAGCACATAGCTGTCGCCGTCGAGCCGCGCCGTGGTCGCCATCGAGCCGAGCGCATCGGAGCCGGCGCCGGGCTCAGTCAGCGCGAGCGCGCCGATCTTCGAGCCGTCGCAGAGGCCGGGCACGACCCGGCGCTTGACCTCGGCGCTGGCATTGCGCGCGATATTGTTCAGGCACAGGTTTTCATGCGCCACATAGGACAGCGCGATCGCCGGGTTGTAGCGGGCCAATCCTTGCGTGATCAGGGCCGAGGTGAAGAAGTCCGAACCGCTGCCGCCGAGTTCCTCCGGCACGGTGACGCCGAGGAACCCCATCTTGGCCAGCTGCGGCATCGCTTCCGGCGGCCACCACTCCTCGTCGTCCATGCGCGGCTGCAGGGCGAGCAGCTCGTCGCGGCCGAATCGCGACGCCAGATCAAGGATTTCCTGCTGGTCGGCGGTCAGGTCGAAAGCCGAGGCCGAGCGATTGCGCCCGGCGGTTCCGGTGGTGTCCATCTTGTCCTCCCCAGGACGTTTCCGCCGCTTTGGGCGTGTTGACAGGCTTCAATGAATAATATTCACTATGGGCAACTTGGCAAGCGCCCAGTCTCCGACAAGAGGCGCTCCGGGGGAGGACATCATGTTCAGGGACTGGCGCGGCCCGGCCGCGGCACAGGCATTCTCATGCCTGTGATCAGCGCGAAACGAATGCAGGATCGCCGCGATTCGATCCTCTTGGCGGCCAAGCAGGCCTTTGCCGAGAAGGGCTTCGAGGGCACCTCCATTGCCGATATCGCCCGCGCCGCCGGCGTCTCGGACGGGCTCGCCTATCGCTATTTCCAGAACAAGCGCGACCTGCTCAACGAAGTGCTGCGCGCCTTCTACGAGCGGACCATGGTCGATCTCGACGCCATCGCCACCCGCGACGCGCCGTTCGAAACCCGGCTGCACGACCTGATCCACCGGCACCTTCAGGCCTTCGTGGCGGACGCGGACCTTTGCCGGCTGTTTATCTCCGAAGTGCGGACCGCCAGCGACTACCAGGGCTCGCCGGTGCAGGAGCTGAACCGGCGCTATACCTCGATCCTGGTGCGCATCGTCGAGGCCGGCATGGCCAATGGCGAGGTGCGCGGCGATATCGATATCCGCCTGGTGCGCGACGTCATCTTCGGCGCGATCGAGCACCGCTCCTGGGCCGCCGTCAACGGCCGGCCGCTGGATGTCGGGGCGACCGCGCGCAACCTGGTCGAATTGCTGCGCTACGGCCTGATCGCGCGGCCGGATGCGGGAGCCGCACGATGAGCGCCTTGCCTTTCGACACCTTGCTGGTCGCCAATCGCGGCGAGATCGCGCTGAGGATCATTGGCTCGGCCAAGCGCATGGGCCTGCGCAGCGTCATCGCCTGCCACGACGCCGATGCCGGCTCGCCGGCGGCGACCGCCGCCGACCAGGTGGTGCGCATCGAAGGCGCGACCGGGGTCGCCGCCTATCTCGACGGCGCCCAGATCATCGAGGCCGCCCGGCGTTCGGGCGCCCAGGCGATCCATCCCGGCTACGGCTTCCTCTCGGAGAATGCCGGCTTCGCCCGCGCGGTGGCAGCCGCCGGCCTCGTCTTCGTCGGACCGACGCCCGAGGCGATCGACCTGATGGGCGACAAGATCCGGGCCCGCGCCTTCGTCGCCGAACGCGGTTTTCCGGTCGCGCCCTCGGCGATCGAGGATGATGATCCCGCGAGCTTCGTCGACCGGGCGCGCGCGCTCGGCGCGCCGCTGCTGGTCAAGCCTTCCGCGGGCGGCGGCGGCAAGGGCATGCGCATCGTACGCGACATGGCGGTGCTCGAGCAGGAGATCGTCCAGGCGCGCAGCGAGGGCAAACGTTATTTCGGCGACGGCCGGCTCTATGTCGAACGTTTCGTCGAGCGGCCGCGTCATATCGAGGTGCAGGTGCTGGGTGATGCCCATGGCCATGTCGTGCATCTCGGCGAACGCGAATGTTCGGTGCAGCGGCGCTTCCAGAAGATCGTCGAGGAAACGCCGTCGCCGGCGCTGAGCCCGGCTTTGCGCGAGCGCATTTGCGAGACGGCGGCCGGCATCGCGCGCGCCGCCGGCTATTGCAATGCCGGCACGGTCGAATTCATCTTCGGCGGCGGCGAGTTCTATTTCCTGGAAATGAACACCCGCCTGCAGGTCGAACACCCCGTCACCGAAATGGTCACCGGGCTCGATCTGGTCGAACAGCAATTGCGGGTCGCTGGCGGCGAGGCCCTGGCTTTCGGCCAGCGCGAGATCACCGCGTCGGGTCATTCCATCGAACTCAGGATCTATGCCGAGTCCGCCGAGCGCGGCTTCACGCCGACCACCGGCCGGATCCTGGCGCTCGAATTGCCCGCGGGCGAGGGCGTCCGGGTCGATTCCGGCTTCGCGCGCGGCCAAAGGGTCACCACATCATTCGATCCGATGCTGGCGAAACTGATCGTCCATGGCGCCGACCGGGCCCAGGCGATCGACCGCGCGCGCCGGGCGCTGGCCGACTTCGTCCTGCTCGGCTGCGAGACCAATATGGCATTCCTCAGCCGGCTCATTACCGATCCGGCTTTCGCCGCCGGCGAGGTGCATACCGGCTGGCTCGACGAAAATCCCGAGCTCGCCGCCGCGCCGCCACTCGATCCGGTCACCGAGCGCAAGCTCCTGGCGATCGCGGCGCTGGCGACCCGCGCGGTGCGCGACGGCGCCGACGCGGTCCCCACCCTTCACGCTTCCATCGGCGCCTGGCGGAACTGACATGCGGCACGCTTTCGACATAGCCGGCACGGAAACCGAGATCTGGCTCGGCCGCGACGGCGCCGGCTACCGGCTGCATCGTGACCAGGACCAGGCCCGCGTGGCGCTGGCCGATCTCGACGGCCAGCGCCGGACGCTGACCGTCGACGGGATCTCCCAGCAGGTCGTCGTGGTGGCCGAGGGCGAGCTGCTGCACGTCCATGTCGACGGCCGCGCGCACGTCATCCGCCATCTCGATCCGGCCCGGCGCTTCGCCGACGACGATGCCAAAGGCGGCGGCGACATGGCCCGCGCGCCCATGCCCGGCACGGTGGTGCGCATTGATGCGGTGGCCGGCCAGCAGGTCGCCGCCGGCGATCCGATCCTGGTGATCGAGAGCATGAAGCTCGAGACCACCATCCGGGCCTGGCAGGACGGCCGCATCGGCGAGATCCATGTCCATGAGGGGCAGAGTTTCGACCGCGATGCGCCGCTGGTCAGCCTGACCGCGGGCGAGGCCTGACATGCGCAAGATCATCTCGCAGCTCGACACCCGCTCGGCCGAATTCCAGGCCAATCTCGCCCATAACCGCGGCCTCGCCGAGGAACTCAAGAACCGCCAGCGCGAGGCCCGGCTGATCCGCCCCGAGCGCGACCTGCAGCGGCTGGCGCGCCAGAACAAGATGTTCGTGCGCGACCGGATCGAGGCATTGCTCGATCCCGGCACGCCATTCCTCGAACTCTCGACGCTCGCCGCCGGCCATGCCTATGGCGGCGACGTGCCGGGCGCCGGCATCGTCTCCGGCATCGGCATCGTCTCGGGCCGCGAGGTCATCATCCATGCCGACGATGCCAGCGTGAAGGGCGGCGCCTGGTATCCGCTCTCGGTCAAGAAGATCGTCCGCACGCTCGACATCGCCATCGAGAACCGCCTGCCGGTGGTGCATCTGTGCGACAGCGCCGGCGGCTTCCTGCCGCTGCAGGCGGAGCTGTTCGGCGATCGCTATCTGGCGGGCCGGATCTTCCGCAACCAGGCGACGCTGTCGAAAATGGGCGTGCCGCAGGTGGCGATCGTGCTCGGCCATTGCACCGCGGGCGGCGCCTATGTGCCGGCGCTCAGCGAATACAACGTCATCGTCAAGGGCACCGGCGCGATCTTCCTTGGCGGTCCGCCTTTGGTGAAGGCGGCGACCGGCGAGGAGGTGACCGTCGAGGAGCTCGGCGGCGCCGACGTGCACACCCGCATTTCCGGCACGGCCGACTATCCGGCGAGCAATGAGCGCCACGCCATCGCCATTGCCCGCGAGATCGTCGGAACCTTCCCGAAGCGTCCGAAGGCGCCGGTCGAATGGGCGACGCCCGAGCCGCCGGCCTATGATCCGGACGAGCTCTACGGCGTCATTCCGCGCGACATCAAGGTGCAGTTCGACATGCGCGAGGTGATCGCGCGGCTCGTCGACGGCAGCCGGTTCCACGAATATCAGCCGGCCTATGGCACGACGCTGATCTGCGGCTTCGCCCATATCTGGGGCTGCCCGGTGGGCATCCTCGCCAATAACGGCGTGCTGTTTAACGACAGCGCGCTGAAGGGCGCGCATTTCATGCAGCTCTGCGACCAGAACCGCACACCGGTGCTGTTCCTGCAGAACATCACCGGCTACATGGTCGGCCGCGAATACGAGCATCGCGGCATCACCAAGGACGGCGCCAAGATGATCATGGCGGTGACCGGCCTCGAGGTGCCGAAGATCACGCTGGTGGTCAACGGCTCGTTCGGCGCCGGCAATTACGGCATGTCGGGACGCGCCTTCGACCCGCGCTTCCTGTTCATGTGGCCGCAGAGCCAGATTTCGGTGATGGGCGCCGAGCAGGCCTCCAACGTGCTGGCCGACATCAAGATCCGGCAGCTCGCCCGCAATGGCGAGCAATTGGACGCGGGCGGCATCGCGGCGATCCGCGATCCGATCCTGGACGAGTACCGGCGCCAGTCGAGTGCCTATTATTCGACCTCGGAAATCTGGGACGACGGCATTCTCGATCCCGTCGACACCCGAAATGCACTGGCCATCGCCTTGTCGGCGGCGCTCAATGCGCCGGGCAAGGATCCTCATTACGGCGTCTTCAGGATGTGAGGCGGGCCATGAGCGCAACCGGCATCGACATCAAAGCCTCCGCTGAGCGTCCAGTCGTGCTGGCCTGCCGCGACATCGAACGCTCCTTCGGCGGCCTTAAGGCCCTGAAGGGCACTTCGCTCGACGTGCGCGAGGGCGAGATCTTCGGCCTGGTCGGGCCGAACGGCAGCGGCAAGACCACGCTGGTCAACGTGGTCACCGGTTTCTACCCACCGAACGCCGGAACGGTCACGCTGTTCGGCGAGAACATCACCCATATCGCGCCGCACGCCATCGCGCGCCGCGGCGTCGCCCGCACGTTCCAGAACCTCGCTCTGTTCAAGGGCATGAGCGTGCTCGACAACATCCTGATCGGCCGCCACGTCCATATGCGGCCGAGCGCGCTCGGCACCTTCTTCTACTGGTGGTGGGCGCAGCGCGAGGAGCTGGCGAACCGGCGCATCGTCGAGGAAATCATCGAATTCATGCAGCTGCAGGACATTCGCGACGAACCCGTCGAGGTGATCCCGCTCGGCCTGCAGAAACGCGTCGAGCTGGCGCGCGCGCTGGTCGCCGAACCGCGCTTCCTGATCCTGGACGAGCCGATGGCCGGCATGAACCAGGAGGAGAAGGAATATATCGCCCGCTTCATCCTGGATGCCCGCGAGGCGCGCGGCGTCACCATCCTGATCATCGAGCATCACATGGACGTGGTCACCGCGATCTGCGACCGGGTCGTCGTGCTCAGCTATGGCGAGATCATTTCCGAGGGCCGGCCGCAGGAGGCGATTTCGCATCCGCGCGTGGTCTCGGCCTATCTCGGCGAGCGCGCCGCCAAGCGTCACCAGGAGGCCGCCGCACCATGAACGCGCTCCTGACCAAGCTCCCGGTGCCGGTGACCTGGGCCAAACACGAAGACGGCCAGCCGGCGACCCTGGTCGCGGCGCTCGCCCGCAACGCCGCCGAATCGGCCGACCGCATCGCTTTTCGCGAGCGTAAATACGGCGTCTGGCAGGAGCTGAGCTGGCGCGAGGTGCTGGCCGAGGTGCTGGCCATGGCGGTCGCGCTGGAGGCGCGGGGTCTGGCGCCCGGCGCCGCCCTGATCGTCATTGGCGACAACCGGCCCCGGCTCTATTTCTCCATGCTCGCGGCCAATGTGCTGCGCGCCTTCCCGTCGCCGGTCTATCCGGACGTGCCGCTCGACGAACTGGTGGTCTCGACCCGTCACGGTTCGCCGATCATCGCGGTGGCCGAAGACCAGGAGCAGGTCGACAAGCTCCTGGACCTGCGTGCCCGGATCGGCCGGCCGACCACCATCATCTATGACGACCCGCGCGGGCTCGGCAGTTATGCCGACGAGGGCATCGTGTCGTTCGAGGCGATCATCGCCGAGGGACGGGCGAGGCTCGCGCGCGAGCCGGGGCTCGCCGCTGAGCTTATCGGCCGGGCCGGCCCCGACGATGTTACGGTCCTTCTGCATTCCTCGGGCACGACCGGACAGCCGAAGGGCATTCCGCTGCGCCACCGCAACGTCACCCGCGGCGTGCTGAACGCGGCGGCGAGCGGCTATTTCCACGCGCACGAGGAACTGTTCGCCTATTTGCCGACCGCCTGGGTCGGTGACTTCGTCTTCACGCTCGGCGCCGGCCTGATGATGGTCGCCACCATCAACATCCCCGAGCGGCAGGAAACCGTCATGCACGACCTGCGCGAGGTGGCCCCGACCTTCTATCTCGCCGCGCCGCGCGCCTGGGACCAGATGTTGACGCGCATCCAGGTCGGCATGAAGAACTCGACGCCGCTCAAGCGCAAATTGTTCGACGTCTTCATGCCGCGGGCCGTCGCGCTGGAGCGCAAGCGGCTGGCCGGCGGCCAGCCGACCTTCACCGAGCGGCTGGTTCACCGGGTTGGCGACGCGCTGGTCTATGCGCCCTTGCGCGATTATCTGGGGCTCGGGCGGGCCGAGCGTGCCTTCACCGGCGGCGAGGCGCTCGGCGAGGACACTTTCCTGTTCTTCCGTGCGCTCGGCATCAAGCTGAAGCAGTTCTACGGCCAGACCGAAACCTGCGCGCTGACCGCCGCGCAAGGCGAAGGCCGGGTCAAGCTGCACACGGTCGGGCGGCCCATGGCCGGGGTCGAACTGAAGATCGACGACACGGGCGAGATCCTGGTCAAGTCGCCTTCGGTCATCGCGGGCTATTTCGACGACCCCGAGGGCACCGCCAAGGCGATCGTCGACGGCTGGCTGCACACCGGCGATGCCGGCTTCCTCGACGAGGACGGCGACCTCGTCGTGCTCGGCCGGGTCAGCGAAGTCGTGCGCACCGCCGCCGGCGAGCGCTATATCCCGAACTTCATCGAGAATCGCCTGAAGTTCAGCCCCTATATCCGCAATGTCGCGGTCATGGGCGCCGGGCGCGACCGGCTCACCGCCGTGGTCTGCATCGATTTCGACGCGGTCGGCCATTGGGCCGAGGAGCGGCGGATCTCCTACACCTCCTATGCCGACCTGTCGCAGAAACCCGAGGTGATGGACCTGGTCGGCACCGTCATCGCCCATGTCAACACGCTGCAGCCCGAAGGCCTGAGGGTCAGGCGCTTCGTCAACCTGCACAAGGATTTCGACGCCGACGACGGCGAGATCACCCGCACCCGCAAGCTCCGCCGCAACGTCATCGAGGCCACCTATGCCGCGTTGATCGAAGCGCTCTACGGCACCGAGCGGCAAACCGTGTTCGATGCCGCGATCACCTATGAAAGCGGCGAGCACGGGGTGATCCGGCGCACGCTCACGATCAGCGAGGTCCCCGCCTGATGGACGTCATCCTCATCACCGAACTGGCGCTCAGCGGGGTCTTTGTCGGCCTGATGTATGCGCTGGTCTCGCTCGGCATCGTGCTGATCTACAAGACCTCGGGGCTCGCCAACCTCGCGCAGGGCGCCATCGGCATGACCGGGGCCTATATCACCTGGGCGATCTCGGCCGGGCTCGGCGCGCCGATGTGGCTCGCCATCATCCTGGCACTGGTCGCCATGTTCTTCGCCGGCACCATGGTCGAACGCGTCGCGCTCAGGCGGATGATCGGCCAGCCGGTCATCATGACCATCATGCTGACGCTCGGCATCGAAATCCTGCTGCGCGGCCTGATGCCCGGCATTTTCGGCGCGGCGGTCAAGCGGCTCGATATCGGCATTCCCCAGGCGCCGATCTTCATCGGCGAAATGCTGATCAACCGCTCGACCATGATCGGCGGCTCGATCGCCTTCTGCCTGATCCTGCTGTCGCTTCTGTTCTTCAACTCGCGCTACGGCATCGTCATGCGCGCGGTCGCCGACGACCAGACCGCATCCTGGTCGGTCGGCATCCGCGTCGAGAAGGCGATCGCGGTCGCCTGGGGCCTCGGCGCGGTGACCGCCACCGGCGCCGGCATCCTGTGGGGCGCGACGCAAGGCGTCGACTGGTCGCTGTCGCTGCTGCTGATCAAGGCCTTGGCGATCGCCATCCTGGGCGGGCTCGATTCGATCCCGGGCGTCCTGGTCGCCGGCCTGATCGTCGGGGTCGCCGAAAGCCTCGCCACCGGCATCATCGATCCCCTGGTCGGCGGCGGCACCCGCGACATCGTCGCCTCCGTCATCATCCTTCTCACCTTGCTCCTGAAGCCTCACGGCCTGTTCGGCCGCGAGCACATCGAGAGAGTCTAGGGTCCCATGTTCTACAGGCGCGCCGGTATCCGACACACCCGCTACCAGGACGAGCGCCAGCTCTTCCCCCTGGCCTTCGACCGCTGGCTGATCCTGCTGGTGCTGGCCTTCCTCGTGGCCGCGCCGTTCACTCTCGACCGGCTCTATCTTGCCGGCTACCTGTTGCCCTGGCTGATCTGGTCGACCGCGGCGCTCGGGCTCAACCTGGTGATGGGCGGCGCCGGACAGATCCATCTCGGCTATGGCGCGGTGATGGCGATCGGCGCCTATGGCTCGGTGCATCTGGTGCGCTACGGCGTGCCGCTGGAATTCGCCATGATCGCCGGCGGCCTGCTGAGCGCCACCATCGGCATCATTTTCGGTGCCGCCGCATTGCGCGTCAAAGGCATCTATCTGGCCATGGCGACGCTCGCCATGCAGTATATCGTCGATTTCGTCATCTCGCAGACGCCGGCGATCAGCGGCGGGTCGCTCGCCACCATCCAGGTGCCGCCAGTGCGCTTCCTGGGCATGAGTGTGCGCGGCGATGTCGAGACCTATTTCGTCGCGCTGTCGGTCTGCGTGCTGGTCACCCTGTTCATGCTCAATGTCCGCCGGACCAGTTTCGGCCGGGCGCTCGCCGCCGTGCGCGAGAAGGATTATGCCGCGCAGATCCTCGGCGTCAGCACCTTCAAATACAAGCTGCTCGCCTTCTGGGTCAGCTCGTTCATCGGCGGCGTTGTCGGCTCGGTGCTGGCGGTCTGCTACCTGCGCGCGGTGTCGCCGGACCAGTTCCATATCGAGCTGTCGATCCAGCTGCTCGCCATGGTCATCGTCGGTGGTCTCGGCAGCGTGCTCGGGCCGTTCTTCGGCGCGGCGCTGATCCTGTTCGCACCGATCGTGCTGAACAATCTCATGGGCCTGGCCTCGACCACGCTCGGGGTCAGCATGTCGATCGACCTGCGCGCCCATGTGCCGCTGATGGCCTATGGCGCGCTGGTCATCGGCTTCCTGCTCTACGAGCCGCTCGGGCTCGCCAAGATCTATGACAATCTCCGGAATTATCTGCTCGTCTGGCCGTTCCGCCACGCCCAACGGTAACGGCACCAAAACAAAGGGCGGAGGAAACGCACAATGTCAGTCAACCGTCGCATCTTCCTATCCGGCACGGCGGCAGCCCTTGCCGCTCCGGCCGTGTCGACCACGGGCGCCTTTGCCCAGGACAAGGTCGTCCGCTTCACGCTGTCCCAGGACTTCACGCGCATCTACACCTTCGTGACCTCGGAATATAACCAGGGCCAGCGCGACTATTTTACCCTGATCAACGAGCGCGGCGGCATCAACGGCTATCGCATCGTCGCCGACGTTTCCGATCACGCCAACGACCTGCCGCGGGCGATCGAAGCCTATGAGCGCGGCAAGCGCGAAGGCTCGGTGCTGATCGACCCGCTGTCGACGCCGGTGGCGCGCGCGCTGGTGCCCCGGGCGCTCGAGGACAAGGTCAACCTGGTCACCGCCTATTCCGGGCGCAGCGACGCGGCCGACGGCACGAGCTTTCCCTATGTGCTGCCGCTGTCGATCAATTACTGGACCCAGGCCGGCCTGATCATCGACTATTTCCGCCAGGTCGAGAACGGCAACCTGCGTGGCAAGAAGGTGGTGTTCGTCCATATCGACACGCCCTTCGGCAAGGAGCCGCTGCCGATCCTGCAGGTGCTCGCCCAGCGCCTTGGTTTCGAGCTCCTGCCCTTCCCCTATACCCCGCCGGGTAATGACCAGGCGGCGATCTGGCCGCAGGTGCGCCGCGCCCGGCCCGATTTCGTCATCTTCTGGGGCGCCGGCGTCGGCCAGACCGTGGCGCTGACCGAAGCCATTCGCAACGGCATGCGCATGGACCGGGTCTCGTCGAGCGTCTGGCTGTCGGAATCCGACATGGACGTGGTCGGCCGCGAGGCGGCCAAGGGTGTGCTGAAGGTCGAGCCCTGCGTCAGCGGCCGCGACCCGAAGCCGATCAAGGACATCCTGGCCGAGGTGGTGGCCAAGGGCAAAGGCGCGGGTCCCGAGGCCAAGGTCGGCACCAGCTATTACAATTACGGGGTCCAGATGGCCTCGCTGATGGTCGAGGGCGTGCGCAAGGCCTTCGAGAAGGCGCCGAACGGGCCGGTGACCGGACCTTGGCTCAACGAGGGCCTGCGCTCGATCACCAATTTCACCGCCGAAGGCCTGCTGCCGCCGACCACGGTGACCAAGGAAGACCACCAGGGCGGCGGACAGGGCCGCATCGCCCGCTGGGACGGCGCGAAATTCGTGCCGGTGACCGACTGGTTCACCGCCAACCAGGACGTCGTCTGGGCCGAGGTGCGCAAATATTCGGAAGAGTTCCGGCGCTCGGGCAAGTGAGGCCCTGAGCGTCGCGACGCCCGGCTGCCTGGATATGTCCCGCTCTCCGCCTCGTATGGCCGGGAGCGGGACCGAAGCGGAGTGCTTGATGACCCTTCTCACGCTCAACAATGTCGAGGTGGTCTATGACCGCGTGTTCCTGGCGGTCAAAGGCGTGTCGATCGACGTGCCCGAGCGCGGCCTCGTCGCCCTGCTCGGCGCCAATGGCGCCGGCAAGAGCACGATCCTGAAATCGATCAGCGGCCTGTTGAAGCCCGAGCGCGGCGAGGTCTCGCGCGGCGAGGTGTCCTTTGCCGGCGACGATATCCTGGCGCTCGACCCGCCGGACCGGGTCCGGCGCGGCATCGCTCATGTGCTGGAGGGCCGACGCGTCTTCGGCCACCTGACGCCGGAGGAAAACCTGATCGCGGCGGCCTCGATGCATCGCGACCGCGGCCATGTCACGGCCTTGATCGACAAGGTGTTCGGCATGTTTCCACGGCTGAAGCAGCGGGCCAAGGCGAAGGCCGGTTATCTCTCCGGCGGCGAGCAGCAGATGCTGGCGATCGGCCGGGCGCTGATGACCGAACCGAAGCTCCTGATGCTCGACGAGCCGAGCCTGGGGCTGGCGCCGTTCCTGGTCGACGAGATCTTCGACATCGTCCGCAGCATCAATGCCGATAGCGGCGTCGCCGTGCTGCTGGTGGAGCAGAACGCGGCGGCCGCCCTCGACATTGCCGAACAGGCCTATCTGATCGAGAACGGCCGGATCCTGATGGGCGGCGCGGCCGAGGTGCTGCGCAGCAATCCCGACGTCGCCGAGGCCTATCTCGGCGGCAATCACAAGGTCGATTATCACGCGGTGAAGCATTATCGGCGGCGCAAGCGCTGGCTCGCCTGAGCGGCGGCGGCGCCTCGGCGCGAAGGCCCGGCCAATGCAAGCCATAGCCGGCGCGCCCAATCCGGGTTAGTCAGCCCGCCGGTTTCATCGCGACGAAAGGAGGCCCGACATGCGTGACGGGCTTTACAGGCTGCGTTTCCAGAGCCCGCTCGGCTGGGGCACCGGGGTGCTGCACGTCCAGGACGGCCGGCTCTGGGGCGGCGATGGCGGCTTTTATTTCATCGGGACCCAGGGCCAGCAGGGCAATCGGGTGACCCTCGACGTCACCACCCATCGGCACAGCCAGCGGCCGGGGCTGGAGACGATCTTCGGCCAGGACGAGGTCCATGTCCGGCTGATCGGGACCCCGGAAGGCGACAAGATCCTGTGTGACGGCACGGTCGACGAAATGCCGGGGGCGCAGTTCCTGGTCGAGCTGGTCTGGCTGGCCGACTGAAAGCCCTGGCCTCAGGCCGGCTTCCCGCCTTGTCCGAGCCTGACGTGGCGGAGCATGCGCAGGGTCGCCAGCACCGCAATGGCCGAGAGCAGCGTCGACAGGGCGAAGAGCGGGCCGTAACCGAGCCAGTCGGCGATCCGGCCCGACAGCATCGAGCCGGCGAGATAGACCACCAGCTGGGCACAGGCGAGAATGGTGAAATCGGTGCCCGGCTGGTCCGACGAGCTCACCGCCATGAACAGGCTGTAGAGCGCGACGATTTCCATGTAGCGGATCAGGGTCTGGAAACCGGCGGCGCCGAACAGCGCCTCCTTGCCGGTGATCATGCCGAAGGCGTGCAGCGCGAACAGCAGGAAGCAGAGCGTGCGCATGCCGCCGAGCAGGCTCAGCACGAAGCTCAGGCCGCGCCGCTTGATCAGCCAGGCGGCAATGGCCGAGCCGGCGATGCCGGCGGTGGCGGCGGCGGTGCCGGAGAGATAGCCGATCTGGTTCAAGGGCACGCCGACATCGACCAGATAGGGACCCTCCATCGCCTTCACGAAGCCTTCGCTGGCCCGGTAGATCAGCGCGATCCACAGGATCTGCCGCGCTTCGGGCCGCCTGAGAAAGGCCATCAGCGAGGGCCGTGGCGCGGTTGCCGCCGAGGCTGCCGGATCGTCCTCGCGCATCATCACGGCGGCGACCAGCGGCAGCACCGAGAAGGCCGCGATGGTGATCAGCATCCAGGCCCAGCCGACATAATGATAAAGCACCAGGCCAAGCGTGCCGCCGATCACGACACCGAAGGCGACGGCGCCGCCCTGGATGGCATTGCCCACCGCCCGGTCCTGTTCCGGCAGGTATTTGGCGGCATAACCGTCGGTGGCGATGTCCTGGGTGGCAAGCAGCAGCGAGGCGATGAACCCGATGACCAGCACCGCCCTGACATCGGTGACCTCGACGGCGAGCAGCGCGAGAATGCAGCCGACGATGCCGGCCTGGGTGAGAAATACCCAGCTCGCGCGATGGGCGCGGGCGACCGGCCGGATGCGGTCGACCAGCGGCGCCCAGAGGAATTTCAGCACCAGCGGCAGGAACAGGATGGCAATCGAGCCGATGGCGGTGCGCGAAACGCCCTGCTCGCGCATGATCGGCGGGATAGCCGCCGCGAACAGGTAGGACGGGATCGCCTGGGCGACATAGAGCCCGGCGAGCACCACGAACAGGCGCATGCGGCCCGGCGGCCTGGCGGCATCGAGTGCAAGCGTCATGAGGCAGCTCCCAGATGGGCGAGCAGGGCGGCGCGGCCGGCGGCCTCGTCGGCGGCGACCGAGACCGGGAACGACCAGAGCTTCTGGAACACCGCGGCGGTCTCGGCGGTGGCGCCGGGGCGGACCATGGCGATGCCGCGGCAATGACGGTTCATGTGGTCGCGCGTCGCCTTGTACCAGAGCGCCTGTTCGCGCTCGCCGGCCGGCGACAGCTTGCCGCCGCCGCCGAACAGGGTGAGCAGGGCGTAGTGGCCGTCCAGCCGGCCGACGAGTCTGAGCGCGTCGAGATAGGCGCGCTCGTCGCCGGCCTGGTCGGGCGGCAGCAACGCCAAGGTGACGATGCCGTCGGCGCCCTGGTCGAGTTTCACCATGATCGAGGCTCAGAAGCTGCGGCGATAGCCGGCGGTGACGGTGCGGCCCCAGGCATAGCTGGTGAGGTTGCGCACCGAGGTCGCCGAGGGGTTTTCGTAGAGCGTGTCGAACAGGTTGTTGACCGCCAGGAAGGCCTGGCCGCCATGGACGGGGGCGGTCACCGAGGCGTTCATGGTGAAGCCCGGGCGGATCGTATAGATCGTGCCGGCAAGGTTGATCGGCTGCTCGCGGCCGGTGAAACCGACGCCTTCGACCCGCAGCGCCACGTCGTTGTCAAAACGATAGGTGCCGTAGAGCGTGCCGCGGAACGGGTTGGCGATGCGGTTATTGGGCAGCCAGCTGTCGAGCCGGCCGTCCTTGTTGGAATCGTAGCGGCCCTCGCGATAGGTCAGGTTGGTTCCCAGGGTGAAGGCGCTGGACAGCGCCACTTCGCCCTGGAACTCGACGCCGTAGATCATCTCCTTCTGCTGCGACAGCTGGTTGGTGACCGAATCGAAGGTGACGCCGTCATTGGAGGTGCTGACGAAGCCGGCGAGACCGCCGCGGAACGATCCAATGCGGCCGCGAATGCCGATCTCGTAATTGTTCACCAGCTGGGCGCGCGGCGCGATGCTCGCATAGCTGACCGTGGTGCCCGCCGGCAGGCAGGCCGGCATCATGACCGGGCAGGCATAGGCGAGCGTCGAGCCGGCACGGCGAGTGAAGGCGCCGATATCGGGCAGGGCATAGCCTTGGCTGAAGCCGCCATAGATGTCGATCGTGTCGGTCAGCTTGAAGGTGGCGCCGAGATTGTAGGTGGGGGCCGAATAGTTGAACGAGCCGCCGGTGACGCGCAGCGCCGGCAGCAGGAACACCGTCGCCGCGCTGAGCCCGGCATAGACGTCCGGGCGGGTATAGTCGGACACGGTCAGGGCGAAGTTCTCGTAGCGGATGCCGCCGCGCACGGTCAGCCGGTCGGTGATCGGCACCTGCAGCAGGGTGAAGCCGGCAAGCGTCGTCTGGGCCAGCGGGGTGAACACGGCGCGGCCGTCGGTCAGTTCCTGCGAGGTGTGGTCGCGCACCGCGTCGACGCCCCAGGTCAGCTTGGTGCCGCGCCACAGGAAGTCGAGCGGCGTGTCGACGGTGGCGTTCACGCCGTAGCGGGTCGAATGCAGGATGGTCTGGTTGGCCGGGCTGGTCGGCGAGGCCGGGTTGCCGGAATAATAGACCTGGCTGTTATAGGGGAACGAATAGCTCGAATAATTGAAGCGCTTGTTGGTGTCGTTGTAGAAACCCAGCACCGAGAGATTGCCGAGCAGGAACGAGGTGTCGGTATAGCGTGCCTGGAACGCGCTGGTGCGCTCCATGACGCTCTGGCCCGCATAGAGCGTGCTGGTGTCGGGCCGGGCATAGGTGCCGGAATAGAGCGTGTTGTATTGCGGGTTCTGCTCGAGCCGGATCATGTTGGCCGAGATCTCGAAGCGGCGTGCGGCATCGAAGTTGTAGCCGAGGCGCGCGAACAGATTGCCGTTCCAGTAGCGGTCGCCGCCGCCCTGGCCGAGCATGGCGTCGGACGCGAGTTCGCGGCCGGCGCCGTCATAGGTCCGGCCAGCGGCGCGGCCGGTGGCGATGACCGAATAGTCGAAGCCGTTCTGGCCGCCGAGCACGCTGACCGAGACCTCGGGCGCCAGCGAATTGCCGGGATTGGCGGTGAAGGCGCGCAAGGCCGTGCTCACCGTCACCTGCGGCTTGCCGTCGACCGGCCGGCGGGTGATGAAATTGACCGTGCCGCCGGTGGCGCCGGCGCCGTAGAGGCTGGAGGCGCCGGAGGCCACCTCGATCCGCTCGATCGAATTCAGGTCGATCATCGCCGCGATGCGCGAGACGTCGCGCAGCGGCGTGTTCAGCGGCACGCCGTCGATCATCACCAGCAGGCCGCGGCCGCGATAGCTTTCCGAGGCCCCCGAAATGGTCTCGGTCGAGGCCGAGTAGCCCGGGATCAGCTTGCTCAGCGCCACCGCCGGATTGTTGGAGAATTGCAGCTGCTGCTCGATCTCGGCGCGTTCGATCACCTGGACGGTGGTCGGGACCTGCTCGATCGGGCGCGCCGCGCGGGTCGCGGTGACCGTGATCTCATCCAGAGCCATGCTCTGTTGAGCATGAGCCGGAAAGGCTAGAACCGTTCCAACAAGACCCCCAAGGCCCGCGGCCATCAGAGCCGTGCCAGTCCTGTGCAATCTTGGCGCGCGGTGCATCTCTATCGTCCAGTCACAATGCCATCGAAGCGCCGCAAAATGCAGATGCGATGCTATCGCGTCAATCGGCAATAGACGATCTGTTAAACTATATACTTGTTCTAGACTGCCTACTCTTTAAATCCTCTAAAAACTGAAAATAGATTAGACCACTTATAATCTGGACCTTGGGCGCGTAGGGGCGAGCCGCCCGCCCCGGCCAAGCGCGGGCGGGATGGCTCCAATGCGGCGCTGGCCGGCCGGGCGCGGTGGCAGCGGTGGCCGGGCATGCTAGCTTGCGGCCGAATTTTCTCCGCAGCAGAAGGCCCGCCATGACGGTTCTCGACAAGATCAAGGCATTCGAAGACACGATGACGGCCTGGCGCCAGGATCTGCATCGCCACCCCGAGATCGGCTTCGAGGAGAAGCGGACCTCCGACTTCATCGCCCGCACGCTCGACGGCTTCGGTTTCGAAGTGCATCGCCAGGTCGGCAAGACCGGCGTGGTCGGCCGGCTGAAGGTCGGCGACAGCGCCCGCTCCATCGGCCTGCGCGCCGATATGGACGCGCTGCCGATGCAGGAGGCCAACACCTTCGCGCACCGCTCGACGATCGACGGACGGATGCATGCCTGCGGCCATGACGGCCATGTCGCGAGCCTGCTCGGCGCGGCGCGCTACCTGTCGGAAACCCGGCGCTTCGACGGTGTCGTCAACCTCATCTTCCAGCCGGCCGAGGAAGGGCTCGGCGGCGCCAAGGCCATGCTGGCCGACGGGCTGTTCGACCGCTTCCCCTGCGATGTCGTGTTCGGTTTCCACAATGCGCCGAACCTGGCGCTCGGCAAGTTCGCGATCCGGCCGGGCCCGATGATGGCCGGCGGCGCCTTTTTCGACATCATCGTCAAGGGCAAGGGCTCGCACGGCGCGCATCCCGAGTTCAGCGTCGATCCGGTGCTGACCGCCTGCCATATCGTCACGGCGCTGCAGTCGATTCCGGCGCGCAATGTCGGCGCGGTCGATTCCGCCGTCATCAGCGTCACCCGGATCGAAGGCGGCGATGCCTATAACGTCGTGCCCAATCAGGCGGCGATCCGCGGCACCGCCCGCTGGTTCAAGCCGGAGATCCTGGAGATCATCCAGACCAATATGAAGCGCATCGCGACCGGCGTCGCAGCCGGTTTCGGCGCCACCGCGGAGGTCGATTTCCGGCTGATCTTCGCGCCTTTGGTCAATGACAGCGACGAGACCACCTTTGCCGCCGATGTCGCGGCCGAGATCGCGGGCGAAGCCAATGTCAACCGCCACAAGGACCTGATCATGGGCTCGGAGGACTTCTCTTTCATGCTCGAGAAGGTGCCCGGCGCCTATATCAATATCGGCAATGGCGACAGCGCCAATGTCCATAACCCGAGCTACGACTTCAACGACGCGCTGCTGCCCTATGCGGCGAGCCTCTATGCGCGGCTGGTGGAGCGCCGGCTGGCGACCAATCGGATCGCCGCCTGAGCCTCCGGGTGTGACCGGGCCGGATGGCAAACGCCATCCGGCTTGACCTCGGCGCGGCGCTTGGACAGGCTTCGGTCAAGGCGCGCTCGTAGCCGCGGCCGACAGCTTGGAAACGCCTGCCCATGAAAAAGCTCGTCAACGACCCGCGCCATGTCGTGCGCGAGATGCTCGAAGGGCTTGTCGCCCTCTGCCCGCAGCAGGCGCTGCTGGCCGACGAGGACGTGATCATCCGGGCCGGCTTGCCGGAGCCCGCGCAGCGCAAGGTCGCGGTGCTGTCTGGTGGCGGCGCCGGCCACGAGCCGGCCCATGCCGGTTATGTCGGGGCCGGATTGCTGACCGCGGCCGTTTCCGGCGACGTCTTCACCTCGCCGAGCACGGATGCCGTCCTGTCGGCGATTCGCGCCGCCGCGGGGCCGGCCGGGGCGGTCCTGATCGTCAAGAACTATACCGGCGACCGGCTGAATTTCGGCCTGGCCGCCGAACTCGCCAAGGCCGAGGGCATTCCGGCCGAGATCGTCGTGGTCGCCGACGACGTGGCCCTGCACGACACCGTGCCGGCCGAGCGGCGCCGGGGCATTGCCGGAACGGTGCTGGTGCACAAGGTGGCGGGCGCCGCGGCGGAAGCCGGCTGGCCGCTGGCCCGGGTCGCCGAAGCGGCACGGGCCGCGGCGCGGGAGCTCGGCACGATGGGAGTGGCGCTCGGGGCCTGCACGGTGCCGGCCGCCGGCCGGCCCGGCTTCGTGCTCGGCGAGGATGAGGTCGAGCTCGGGCTCGGCATTCACGGCGAGCAGGGCGTGCGGCGTGGCGTGCTCGAAGCGGCCGATCAACTGGTCGACACCATTCTCGACGTCATCCTGAAGGACCGGGCCCTCGGCGCCGGCGCCCGGGTGGCGCTGCTGGTCAACGGGCTCGGCGGCACACCGCCGATGGAGCTGGCGATCGTCGCGCGCCGGGCGCTTGCGGTGCTGCGCGAGCGCGGTCTGCGGGTCGAACGCGCCTGGAGCGGCAATTTCCTGACCGCCATCGAGATGCCCGGCTGTTCGTTGTCGCTGCTGACCGTCGACGACGACCGCCTCGCCTTGCTCGATGCCCTGGCCTCGGCCCCGGCCTGGCCGGGCAGCGGCCGGATCGAGCAGCCGAAGATCCTGCCCGGACCGGCGCGCGCCGCCGACAATGGCGCGGCCGGCGGGGTCGCGGACCTGCAACTGCGCGCCATGCTGTTCAAGGTCGCCGCCAAGCTCGAAGCGGCCGAAGAGCAACTCACCGCCCTCGACAGCGCCGCCGGCGACGGCGATCTCGGCATCAGCATGCTGCGCGGCGCCGAAGCGCTCCGGGCCCTGCCCGACGGCGCCTTCAGCGATGCCTCGACCGCGCTGACCGCGCTCGCCGGCGCCTTGCGCCGGGCGATCGCCGGCAGTTCCGGACCGTTCTACGCGGTGGCGCTGATGCGAGGCGCCCGGATCATCGACCAGGGCGGGGCGCGGCCCGACGCCCGGGTTCTGGCCGCGGCGTTCCGCGCCGGGGTCGATGCCATCGCCGAGCTCGGCGGAGCCAGGGCCGGCGACCGCACCATGCTGGATGCCCTGATGCCGGCCGCGGAGGCTTTCGAGGCGGCGGCGAATGACGGAAGCGCGCTGCCCGAGGCCTGGCGGGCGGCGATCGCCGCCGCCGACAAGGGGCTTGCCGCGACCGCCGAGATGCGGCCAAGGCTCGGCCGCGCCGCCTATCTCGGCGACCGGGCGCTCGGCACGCCCGATGCCG
Organism: Phreatobacter sp. GW821-FHT04C01; assembly: GCF_059420385.1. Taxonomy (NCBI): domain Bacteria; kingdom Pseudomonadati; phylum Pseudomonadota; class Alphaproteobacteria; order Hyphomicrobiales; family Phreatobacteraceae; genus Phreatobacter; species Phreatobacter sp. GW821-FHT04C01. The sequence continues at coordinate 460,579 of NZ_JBWKTP010000001.1, forward strand.
GCGCCGCCGCGGTGACGGTCTGGATGCGCGGGTTGCTCTGACCGGCGTCATCCGCCGCCGCGTCCCGACGCGTATACCCGCAAGGGATGGGACGACGGCGCAAAAAACACCCTGTCCGAGGACCGAGCCTTGAGCGACATCGTCAGTCATGATCCCCGCTTCGCCGGCCTGGTAATCGGCCATGCCAGGCTCGAAAGGCTGTTCACCGGCTGCCGCTGGGCCGAAGGGCCGGCCTATTTCCCGGCCGGCAAATACCTGATCTGGTCGGACATTCCGAACGACCGGCTGCTGCGCTACGACGAAACCGACGGCTCGGTGTCGGTGTTCATGAGCCCGTGCAACCACCATAACGGCCATACCGTCGACCGCCAGGGCCGGCTGGTGTCCTGCGAGCATCGCGGCCGCTGCGTCTCGCGCATCGAGCCTGACGGCAGCCGGACCGTGCTCGCCGACCGCTGGCACGGCAAGCGGCTGAACTCGCCGAACGACGTGGTGGTCAAATCGGACGGCGCGATCTGGTTCACCGATCCGACCTACGGCATCGACAGCGATTACGAGGGTGATGCCGCCCAAAGCGAGATCGGCGCTTCCCATGTGTTCCGGATCGACCCGGCGACCGGCGCGGTCGACACCATGATCACCGACCGGGTGAAGCCGAACGGCCTCGCCTTCTCGCCCGACGAGAAGCTCCTCTATGTCGCCGATACCGGCCGCTCCCACGTGCCGGACCTCGCCGTCACGATCACGGCCTACGAGGTCGCCTATGACGGCAAGTCGGTGTCGCGGCCACGCCTGTTCGCCACCTGTCCGGCCGGCTTTTTCGATGGCTTGCGCGTGGATGTCCACGGCAATGTCTGGACCTCGGCGGGCCATGACGTGTTCTGCTACGCGCCCGACGGCACCCATCTCGGCACGATCCGGATCGGCGAGATCGTCGGCAATGTCTGTTTCGGCGGCCCGAAGCGCAACCGGCTCTATATCTGCGGCCAGACCTCGCTTTATGCGCTCTACCTGAACACGAGGGGCCTGGCCTGGACCTGAGGTCGTGCGCGTTGCGCTGCTGGAATTGCGGTGTTGCGCCTCGCTCGTCCTGGCCGGGCTTGTCCCGGCCATCCACGTCTTCTTGTCACGGACTCAAGTCGTGGATGCCCGGCCCAAGGCCGGGCAAGACGCGGTGCGTGAGCTTGCGGGCCGGCTTGCGGTCCCGCCAAACAAGAACCCCCGGGCGCTGGGCGACCGGGGGTTCGGCATCAGTGGGCGTGATGGGCTGCGATCAGGCGGTCGCCTCGATCACCCGGCCGGCCTTCTCGACCATTTCGGCGATCTGGCTTTCGGTGACGATCAGCGGCGGGGTCAGCACGATGGCGTCGCCGGCGGTGCGGATCATCAGGCCTTCCTCGTGGAAGGCGTGCTCGAGCGCGTCGTAGCCGCGCTTGCCGACCGCGTCCTTGCGGCTCTCGAAATCGACCGCGGCGGTCAGGCCGACCTGGCGGATGTCGAGCACGCCCGGCTTGGTCTTCAGGCTCATCACGGCCTCGGCCCAGAGCGGCTCGAGCGCCTTGGCCCGCTCGAACAGACCCTCGTCGCGATAGAGATCGAGGGTGGCCAGGCCCGCGGCGCAGGCGAGCGGGTGGGCCGAATAGGTATAGCCATGGAACAGCTCGACCACATGGGCCGGGCCGGTCATGAAGGTGTCGTGGATCTCCTTGCGGGCGATGACGCCGCCCATCGGGGCGGTGGCATTGGTGACGCCCTTGGCGAAGGTCAGGAGATCCGGGGTGACGCCGTAGCGCTCGGAGGCGAAGGGGTGGCCGAGCCGGCCGAAGCCGGTGATGACCTCGTCGAAGATCAACAGGATGTCGTGCTTGGTGCAGATCTCGCGCAGCCGCTTGAGATAGCCCTTCGGCGCCGGCAGCACGCCGGTAGATCCGGCCATCGGCTCGACCATGACGGCGGCGATGGTGGAGGCGTCGTGCAGGGCGACGATCCGCTCCAGCTCGTCGGCGAGATGGGCGCCCCACTCGGGCTCGCCGACCGAGAAGCGCTGCTCCTCGCGGTTATAGGTATGCGGCAGGTGATCGGCGCCGGCGAGCAGCGAGCCGAAGAACTTGCGGTTGGGCACGATGCCGCCGACGGTGATGCCGCCGAAGCCGACGCCGTGATAGCCGCGCTCGCGGCCGATCAGGCGGGTCTTGGAGCCCTTGCCGCGGACATTCCAATAGGCCAGCGCGATCTTCAGCGCGGTGTCGGCGGCTTCCGAGCCGGAATTGCAGAAGAACACGTGATCGAGATCGGCCGGTGCCAGGGCGGCGATGCGGCTCGCCAGCTCGAAGGCCTTGGGGTGGCCATATTGGAAGGAGGGCGCGAAATCGAGCTCGGCGGCCTGTTTCTGGATGGCCTGGACGATCGGGTCCCGGCCGTGGCCGGCATTCGAGCACCAGAGCCCGGCCGTGCCGTCCATCACCGGACGGCCTTCCGGCGTGTAATAATACATGTCCTTGGCGCGGGCGATCATGCGCGGCCGGGCCTTGAAGGCGCGGTTCGAGGTGAACGGCATCCAGAACGCCTCGAGATCGTTCGGAACCGAGGCGGTGCCGACCGAATCGGCATCGACAAGACGCAACGCGGACGCTTTGGACATGATGGTCTCCGGGAGAGCGGGAATTCGGCGAGGACGATATCAGCGCCAAGGGCGCACGCAACCGACACCGACGCGCGGGTGATCTGCGGGCCGTCGAATTGTCGTCCTCGCGGCGGGCGGGGGGCGCCCGGCCGGCTACAGCACCACGACCTTGGTGCCGACGCGGACGCGTTCGTAGAGATCGGTGACGTCCTCGTTGCGCATGCGGAAGCAGCCCGAGGAGACGTAGGTGCCGATGGTGTGCGGCTCGTTGGAGCCGTGGATGCGGTAGAGCGAGGAGCCCAGATACATGGCGCGCGCGCCCAGCGGATTGGCCGGGCCGCCGGCCATGAAGCGCGGCAGGTCGGGGCGCCGGCGCAGCATGTCGGCGGGCGGGCGCCAGTCCGGCCACTCGGCCTTGCGGGTGATCGTCTTGGCGCCGGTCCAGCCGAAGCCGGGCCGGCCGACGCCGACGCCGTAGCGCCTGGCCATGCCATTGGCCTCGACCAGGTAGAGGAAACGCTCGCGGGTATCGATGACGATGGTGCCGGGCCGCTGGCTCGTCTGATAGGCGACGGTCTGCGGCAGGAAGCGCGGATCCATGCCGCGCGGTACGCCCGGCTGGTCCGGCATGGCCTGAAAATCGGGTGCGCGCGCGGCGCGCCGCTGCAACGGGATGACCCGCTGCTCGATCGGCCCGGGCGAAACGCCGGTCATCGGCTGCATCGGAACGGCGCGCGGATTGCGCGGAGCCGGCGGCGCCTCGCCGCCGTTGAACAGATATTCGATGAAGCCGCCGCCCATGCCGCCGCCCATGCCGCCGCGCCGGCCCGGCGAAGCCGGTTCGGCATAGGCGGTCATCGGACGGTCGCGCACCGAGCCGGGGCGGGCCGGCATCGCGCCGCGCTCGGCATAGATGGCGCCGCGCGGGGCGGGCGCACCGTCCTGGGCGAGAGCGGCACCCGAGGCCAACAGGCCGATGCAGAGTGCGGAAAAGGTGAGCTTGCTCATCGACGAACCCGGTCAAACCTGTCGGCGGGGCGGGGAGCCCCGGTCTTCCGCCCCACTGAACCGCCGAAACCGCGAGAAAACGGTAAACGCCGGGGCCGCGCGGATCCGACACCATCACCCGCGGCGGCGAAGTCTTCTTTAGGCTTAACCATCGGTAAAATGGCACCGCACATGGTAAGCGATCCCTGAATTAGCCGAATGGAAAGGTTAACCGCTTTTCACATGCCGACCCTGGGCTTTGCGGCGCCGGCGGAACCCGTTCTTAACCACGCGCGACCGAGGGTCTCGGCACGGGCCCTGGATGGTCCGGCCGGTCGTCGACATTCAGGTTGTTCATGCGCGCCAACAAGAAAGCCTTCCGCATCGAATCCTTCTCTCAGCCGGCGGAACTTGCCGCCTGGGCGGCGAATGACGGCGCGGCGCCGGGTGCGGGCCACCAGGAGATCATGTCCGAGCTGAAGGCGCTGCGCGCCATGATCCAGCCGGCCGAGGAGGTCTCCCGGCAGATGATCGAGGCCTATCGGGGCGAGATGCAGGAGGCAATGAAGCTCAAGGCCGAGCTCGACAGCATCTACCAGGCGATCAACGAGACCAAGCACGAGATCGCGACGCTGCATGTCTCCGGCTTCCAGGGCAAGCAGATGACCCGGGTCACCCATGAGCTCGACGCGATCGTGTCGGGCACGGAGGAGGCGACCGAGGGCATTCTGACCGCGGCGGAGGCGATCGACCAGATCGCCAGCCACCTGTCGGCGAAGCTCAAGAGCCAGCAGGACCGCGGCGCCATCGACGATGTCCAGCAGAAGATCATCACGATCTTCGAGCACTGCAATTTCCAGGACCTGACCGGGCAGCGCATCACCAAGGTGGTCAATACGCTGAAATTCATCGAGGAACGCATCGTCAAGATGATGGACATCTGGGGCGGCCTCGACAGCTTCAAGGACGTCGATGTCGAAGCCATCGCGGAAGCGACCGGCGACGCGGCCCTGGTCAACGGGCCGAAGATCGACGGCGAAAGCGGCCATGCCAGCCAGGACGACATCGACGCATTGTTCGGCTGAGCCCGGGAGGCGGGCGGGGCGGGAGCAGCCGGTGCTGCGCCCTCAAAGCAACAATCGCTCGCCCTGATTCCGCCCCGTGCCGATCCGAGTGTAGCATCGGTTCTGTTCCGCCCTCCTGATTCGGGCCCGATGCGTCTCAGCCTCGCCATCCTCGCTCCGCTTGTCGTCGCCCTGCCGGCGGCCGCCCAGACGCCGTCGCCGGCCGAGCGGGCGGAGGCTGAGCGCCAGGAGCGTCAGCGCGAGCTCGACGCCATCAAGAACGACATGCAGCGCACGGGTGCCGAGCGGGCGCGGATCGAGCGCGAGGTCGCGGCCATGCGGGCCGATCGCGCGGCCATTGTCGGCGCCGGCATCGAGGCCGCCGCCAAGGTCAGGGCCTTCGAAGGCAAAGTGATCGAGAGCGAGGCGAGGCTCGCCGGGCTCGACGGCCGCCAGGCCGAAATCCGCGCCTCGCTCGACGAGCGGCGCGACCTGATCGCCCAGGTGCTCGCCTCGCTGCAGCGCATGGGGCGCCGTCCGCCGCCGGCGCTGCTGGTCGGTGCCGACGACGTCCTGAAGTCGGTGCGAACGGCCATGCTGCTCGGCACGCTGGTGCCGGAGATGCGCGACGCGGTCCGGGCGCTGGCCCGCGACCTCGAGGATCTCGCGGCCGTCCGCCGGTCGATCGCCGCCGAACGCGACACGCTGAAACGCGACATGGTCGCGCTGGACAATGAGCGGATCCGCCTGGAAGCGCTGGCCGAGGCGCGCCAGAAACAGGTCGCCGAGACCGAGCAATCGCTCGACGCCGAGAAGCTCAGGGCGGCCGGCCTGTCGCGCCAGGCCGGCAATCTCGAACTTTTGATCGGTCGGATGGAGACCGAAATCGCCGCCGCGCAACGGGCCGCGGAGGCCGCGCGCACCTCGGTGGTGACCCGCGGACCAGGTCCCGCCGACCGCCGGCAACAGATGGCCGCTTTGCAGAATGCCGGGCGCATGAACCCGGCAATTCCCTTCGCGCAGACCCGCGGGAGCCTGCCTTTGCCGGTTTTGGGCGTGCGTTTGCGCGAATTCGGCGCTTCCGACGGATTGGGCGGAACCGAGCGCGGCCAGTCGATCGCGACCCGCGCCGGCGCCTCCGTGACCGCTCCCGCCGACGGCTGGGTGGTCTATTCGGGGCCGTTCCGAACTTACGGACAACTCTTGATCCTGAATGCCGGGGGCGGGTATCATGTCGTTCTCGCCGGAATGGACAGGATCACCGTTGATCTTGGCCAATTCGTCTTGGCCGGCGAGCCGGTGGGCGTCATGGGTGACGCACCCCCTCCGGCCGCGGCAGTGACAACGGGCTCTTCCCAGCCCGTCCTCTATGTCGAGTTCCGCAAGGATGGGTCGAATATCGACCCCGCGCCTTGGTGGGCCCCTCGGGCTCCGGGCGTTCAGACCAATGAAAGGGTTCGCGGATGATGCGCAAAGCTTCGCTCCTCCTTGCCGGTGCCGCCATGGGCGCGCTCGCGACTGTCGCGGTGTCCCAGCCGCGCGCGATCCTGGGGATGAGCGCGAATGCCGCAGGATCCGACACCTACCGGCAGATCAATCTGTTCGGCGACATCTTCGAGCGGGTGCGCTCGGACTATGTCGAGAAGCCGGACGACGCCAAGCTGATCGAGGCCGCCATCAACGGCATGCTGACCTCGCTCGACCCGCATTCCAGCTTCATGGACGCGCGCAATTTCCGCGACATGCAGGTGCAGACCCGCGGTGAGTTCGGCGGGCTCGGCATCGAGGTCACCCAGGAAGACGGGGCGATCAAGGTGGTCGCGCCGATCGACGACACGCCGGCGTCGAAAGCCGGCATCCTGGCCAATGACGTGATCACCCATATCGACAACGAGCCGATCCAGGGCCTCACTTTGCAGCAGGCCGTGGAAAAGATGCGCGGGCCGGTGGGCTCGTCGATCACCATCCGGGTGACCCGGCCGGGCTCCGCGGCGCCGCGCGATATCCCGATCACGCGCGATCGCATCGTCATCCGCGCCGTGCGCCATCAGATCATCGGCGACGATGTCGGCTACATCCGCATCACCCAGTTCAACGAGCAGACCACCGACAGCCTGCGCCGCGCGCTGGAGGAAATCCGCAACAAGGTGCCGGCCGACAAGCTGCGGGGTTACGTCATCGATCTGCGCAACAATCCGGGCGGCCTGCTCGACCAGTCGATTTCGGTTTCGGACGCCTTCCTGGAGCGCGGCGAGATCGTCTCGACCCGCGGGCGCAATGCCGAGGAAACCCAGCGCTGGAACGCCCGCTCGGGCGATCTGACCGGCGGCAAGCCGCTCATCGTGCTGATCAATGGCGGTTCGGCCTCGGCCTCCGAGATCGTTGCCGGCGCGCTGCAGGATCACAAGCGGGCAACCGTGCTCGGCACGCGGTCCTTCGGCAAGGGGTCGGTGCAGACGATCATTCCGCTCGGCAGCCAGGGCGCGCTCCGCCTGACCACGGCGCGTTATTACACGCCGTCGGGCCGCTCGATCCAGGCGCGCGGCATCGATCCGGATATCGTGACCGAACAGCCGCTGCCGGAAGAGCTGCGCGCGCGTGCCGCCGAGGTGCAGAATCAGAACCGCGGCGAGGCGGGCCTGCGCGGCCACCTGCGCAATCCGAACCAGGAAAACAACGACGAGCGGTCGGCCTCCTCGGGCTATGTTCCGCGTGAGCAGAAGGACGATATTCAGCTGAATCTCGCCCTCGACCTGCTGCGCGGGGTCAAGACCGATCCGAAGTTCCCGCCCGGTACCCGCAGCGCTGCCGCCCCGGCGACGCCTGCGATTGTCGCGCCGACGACGCCTGCGGCTCCGGCCGAACCGGCCACGCCCGCGCCCGCGCCGGCGGCACCCGCGACGCCGGCCCCGGCGACGCCCCAGTAACGGGCCGAAACTGCCAATCCATCGCCTCCGGCATCGGGCCGGGGGCGCGGCCATCTGGTCCGGCGGGCTGTCTCATGTCGCTTTGCTCTTCGCAGACCCGCCAGTTCGCGGGCGAGGTCCTGGCGGCCTATGACGGCCGGCGGCAGATCGGGCCTCTGACCAGTCTGGAGCCGACCTTCTCGCCTGAAGACGCACAAAAGGTCTCGCATGAGATCACCCGGCGGCGGATCGCCCGGGGCGAGACGGTGGTCGGCCGCAAGATCGGCTTCACCAACCGGACGATCTGGGACGAATATGGGGTCTATTCGCCGATCTGGGGCCCGGTCTACGACACGACCTGCACGGATGTGAACGGACCGGCCGAGGCGCCGTTGAGCCATCTGGTCGAACCCCGGATCGAGCCGGAAATCATCTTCGGCTTCAAGGCCGGCGTGACGCCGGACATGGACGAACGGGCGATCCTGGGCGCGATCGGCTGGGTTGCCCATGGTTTCGAGATCGTCCAGTCGCTTTATCCCGGCTGGCGCTTCCAGGCCGCCGATTGCACCGCCGCCTTCGGCCTGCACGGCGCGCTCTATTGCGGCCCTCGGTTGCCGGTCACCGGCGATGCCGGGCCCTGGCTCGCGGCGCTCACCGGTTTTTCCATCACCTTGTCGAAGGACGGCGCCGTGATCGATCGCGGCGTCGCGGCGAACGTGCTCGACGGCCCCCTGTCGGCGGTCCGCCATCTCGCCGGCGTGCTGGCCGGCGATCCGCAGGCCGAGCCGATCGGCGCAGGCGAGATCATCACGACGGGCACGGTGACGCGGGCTTTTCCGATCGCGCCCGGCGAGCGCTGGTCGACCCTGGTCGAGGGGCTCGACGTGCCGCCGATGTCTTTGCGCTTCGTCTGAACGCGGGTTTGGGCGTCAGGTTGCTCGGCCGGCACGGATGGACCGCACAAGCCGTGATGGAACGCGCCGGAACCTCGACGTCATCCCCGGCCGAGCGAAGCGAGGGGAAGGGGATCCAGGGATTGCAGGGCTGGCTCCTCGACGCCGCGAAATCCGCCCGACACATACGCTGATGGCGCGGCCAGTCGACTCCTGGACCCCCTTCCCCTCGCTTCGCCCGGCCGGGGGTGACGTAGAGCTTGTGCAGGCAGTTGGCAGGCCCCACTCGAGCAGGTCGTGCTCTCAAGAGTCCGAAGCCCGACATCCGCCAACCCTTCTTACGTCTCCACCACCGGCCGTTCCGGTTTCTTCTCGGTCTCGCCGGCCATGAACTGTGCCCGTGCCAGGTTGGCGAATATGCCGCCCTGGGCGACCAGCTCCTCGAAGGTGCCGCTTTCGATGACCCGGCCCTGGTCGAAGACCAGGATGCGGGTGGCGTGCCGGATGGTGGCCAGCCGGTGGGCGATGACGAAGGTGGTGCGGCCTTTCATCACCTCGACCAGGGCGGCCTGCAGCTTCTGCTCGGTGGCGGCGTCGAGCGCCGATGTCGCCTCGTCGAGAATCAGCACCGGCGGATCCTTCAACAGGGCACGGGCGATCGACAGGCGCTGGCGCTCGCCGCCGGAGAGCGAGCGGCCGCGTTCGGCGATCTCGGTGTCGAGGCCGTCTGGCTGGCGCGCCAGGAAGTCGGCGGCTTGCGCCCTTTGGCAAGCCGCCCAGATCTCGGCGTCGCTGGCATCGGCCCGGCCGACCTGCAGATTCTCCTTGATGGTGCGGGCAAACAGCATGGGCTCCTGGAACACCACGCCGATATTGCGGCGCAGCGAGACCATGGTGACGTCGCGGATGTCGTTGCCGTCGATGGTGATGCGGCCGGATTGCGGGTCGAACACCCGGTGCAGCAGCGACAGCGTGGTGGATTTGCCCGAACCGGTGGAGCCGACCAGCGCGATGGTGTCGCCGGGGGCCGCGACGAAGGACAGGTCGGCCACCGCGGCGCGCTTGCCGTCATAGGAGAAGGACACGTTCTCGAAGGCGACCATGCCGGCGACCTTGCCGATATCGACGGCATTCGGCCGGTCGCGCACCTGCGGCGTGGTGTCGATGACGTCGAAGAAGTCCTTGATCTTCGGACCTTCCAGGAACACCGCGTTGATGAAGCCGACCAGCGCCTCGAGCCGGGCGATCAGCATGGTGGCGAAGCCCATGAAGGTGACGATCTCGCCGATCGAGGCGAGGCCGTTGATATGCAGCCAGGTGCCGGTCAGGAAGATCGACAGCACGGTCAGGGTCGCCGAGGCGCGCGAGGCGACCGCCGCGATCGCCCACCAGGACAGGACCGGGATCTGGGCCGCCAGCAGGGCGTCGACGGTCGCGCGCATGGCGCGCACTTCGGCGTCGATCCGGGTGAAGGACTGGATCACCGGCACGTTGCCGAGCGCGTCGGTGGCGCGTTCGGCGAGCGCGTTGTGAAACTCCTGGACCTTGCCCTGCAGCGTCTCGGTCTTGCGCAGCACGTAGCTGGTCAGGAAGAAAAAGAAGAACACCATGACGACCAGCAGGCTGCCGAGCCGCCAGTTCACCCACAGCGAGACCGGCACCAGGATGACCAGCGCGATCATCGAGGCGCAATGCTCGCGCAGGAACGACAGCAACAGCCAGGCCATGGCGTTGGAGCCTTCCAGCATCTGCTTCAGGAGCCGGCCGGAATGGGTGCCGGAATGGTAGCTGAGCGGCAGGTTGAGCACGTGCTCGAAGAAATGCTGCATGAAGGCGAGGCGCCGACGATGCGACATGCGGTCGGCGTGTAGCGCCACCAGCACGCCGGCGCCAATGGTGAACAGGCCGAACGACACCCAGGCGGTCACCAGCGGCAGCAATTCCCCCCAGGTGATGGTGCGGCCGCGCGCCTGGGCGTTCGACAAGGCGTCGATGATGCGGCCGAACAGGATCGGCTCGGCGAACATGATGCAGGCCAGCACGATATTGCAGGTGAGCAAAGTGAGGCCGAGGCGCTTCTCCGGCCCCAGTTGCATCAGGACCCGCCAATAGACCTGGAGAAGTGACATGCGCCGCCCTCTGTCGAAACCGCCTGGGTCCCTGTGAAACACGGCACGTCAACAGCCGCAAGGTGAGGTTGGTTCCGAATCCACACGCCCGGCGGGATCGGCAAAGGCCCTAAAACGGCGTCCCGGTGCCAGGCGCGGGCACACCGAGATGGCGCGCGACGGTCGCTGCGATATCGGCGAGGCTGTCGCGCCGGCCGATCGGGCCGGTCGGCTGTCCCGGGCCAAAAGCCAGGATCGGCACGTGCTCGCGGGTATGCTCGGAGCCCTCGAAGGTCGGGTCGCAGCCGTGGTCGGCGGTGATCACCACGAGGTCGCCGGGGCGAAGCCGGGCGGCGAGTTCCGGCAGGCGCCGGTCGAAATCCTTCAACGCCTGGCCATAGCCCCTGGGGTCGCGGCGGTGGCCGTAAAGCGAATCGAAGTCGATGAAATTGGCCATCAGCAAACCGCCCTCGGGCAGCTTGTCGAGGCCTTCGAGCATGCGATCGAACAGCGCCATGTTGCCGGCGGCCTTCAACACCTCGCCGGTGCCGACATGGGCGAAGATGTCGCCGATCTTGCCAATGGTAATGACGGTGCGGCCGGCCGTCTCGGCGAGCTCCAGGATGGTCGGCGCCGGCGGCAGCACCGAATAGTCGCGGCGATTGCCGGTGCGGACGAAATCGGCCGCGGACGCGCCGACGAACGGCCGGGCGATCACCCGGCCGATGCTCAAGGGATCACAGAGCTCGCGGGCGACGGCGCAGACGGCATAAAGCCGCTCCAGGCCGAAGGCCTGTTCGTGCGCCGCGATCTGCATGACCGAATCGGCCGAGGTATAGACGATCGGCTTGGCCGTCCGGACATGCTCCTCGCCGAGCTCGGCGATGATCGTGGTGCCGGAGGCGTGGCAATCGCCGAGAATGCCGGCGAGGCCGCAGCGTCGGACCAGGGCCTCGATCAGGTCGGGAGGGAAACAGGGCCGGGTGTCGGGGAAATAGCCCCAGTCGGTCGCGACGGGTACGCCGGCGATTTCCCAATGGCCGGAAGGCGTGTCCTTGCCGCGCGAGGTCTCGACGCCATAGCCGTAGCGCCCGGCGATCGCACCGGTGGCGGCGAGGCCCGGCGGCAGGCGGCCGGTGGAGGCTTCCGCCGCCTTGGCGAGGCCGAGCGTGGCGAGGTTCGGCAAATGCAGGCCCGGACCGCGCTGGACATACCAGGCGGCGACATGGCCGAGCGTGTCGGAACCGGCATCGCCATAATGCCCGGCGTCTTCGGCGGCGCCGATGCCGACGGAATCGAGGACCAGGATCAGCGCACGGGCCATCCGCTCACCCCGCGATCCGCGCTTGGACGAGCGCACCGACCAGCGCGCCGCCATGGGCGATGGTGACGGCGCCGTGGATCATCGCCGCCGCGGCATCGAAGCCGGCCTCGTCGCGCGAATGCACCATGGCGATCGGCTGGCCCGTTTCGACGGTCTCGCCCAGCATGACCAGGTCGGTCAGGCCGACGGCATGGTCGACCGGATCGGCCGAGCGGGTGCGCCCGCCACCCAGCGCCACCACGCTCATGCCGATGGCGCGGGTCTCGATGGCCGTCACCGTTCCCGCCGCCGCGGCCAGCACCGGTCGGACCAGCGGCGCGCGCGGCAGATGTTTGTCCGGGCTCTCCATCAGGTCGCCGGGGCCGCCGAGCGACACGACCATGCGCTCGAAGATTTCGGCGGCGCGGCCATTGTCGAGCACCCGCTCGAGCTTGCCCTGGGCCTGGTCGAGGTCGGGCGCGAGCTTGCCCAGCACCAGGAGTTCGGCGGCGAGCGCCATGGTGACGCCGTGCAGGCGCGAGCCGCGATGCTGGCCGGTGAGATAGTCGATCGCCCAGCGCATCTCGACGGCATTGCCGGCGGCGTTGGCGAGCGGCTGGTCCATGGCGGTGACGAGAGCCACCGTCGGCAGCCCGGCGCCGGTGGCAACCGTCGCGATCGATTCGGCCAATTCCTTCGATCGGGGGAATTCCGGCATGAAGGCGCCCGAGCCGGTCTTGACGTCCATCACCAGCCCGTCGAGGCCGGCGGCGAGCTTCTTCGACAGGATCGACGAGGTCAGAAGCGGGATCGATTCGACCGTCGCGGTGACGTCGCGGACGCCGTAGATCACCTTGTCGGCCGGCGCCAGGTTGGCGGTCTGGCCGATAATGGCGCAGCCGACATCGCGGACGGTGCGGCGCAGGCGGTCGAGCGAGGGGATCGCGTCGTAGCCCGGGATCGATTCGAGCTTGTCGAGCGTGCCGCCGGTATGGCCGAGGCCGCGGCCCGATATCATCGGAACGAAGCCGCCGGCGGCGGCCACCATCGGTGCCAGCATCAGCGAGACGGTGTCGCCGACGCCACCGGTGGAGTGCTTGTCGAGCACTGGCCCGGGCAAATCGAGGTCGCGCCAGGAGAGCACCTCGCCGGAGCGGGTCATGGCGCGGGTCAGCGCGACCCGTTCGGCCATGGTCATGCCCTGGAAGAAGATCGCCATGGCGAGCGCGGCGACCTGCGCCTCGGTGACCTCGCCCGTGCCGATGCCGGCGACAAAGGCCTCGATCGCCTCCGGCGTCAACGCCCGGCCGTCACGCTTGTCGCGAATGATCTCTTGCGGCAGCAGGGTCATGCGTCAGTCCTTGGCCGATCCCGGCTGTTTTCAGTAGGAAGCATTGGTGGAGGTCCGCGCCGGAACCTGCTCCGCCAGCAAGGCGTCGATGAGGCCGGAAGCGCCGAAACGGAAGGTCCGGGGGCTCGCCCAGGCCGGCCCCATCATCCGATCGGCAAGCGCCAGATAGGCCGCGGCATTCTCGGCGGTGCGAAGGCCGCCCGAGACCTTCAGGCCGACCGGCCGGGACGCCGCGGCAATCTCCTCCAGCATGATGCCGACCGCCTCCGGCGTCGCGGAGACCGGCGTCTTGCCGGTCGAGGTCTTGATGAAGTCGGCGCCGGTACCAATGGCGATGCGGGCGGCCTCCCGGATCAGATGCGGCGATTGGAGCTCGCCGGTTTCCAGGATCACCTTCAAGAGCCTGGTCGGTGGAACGGCGTGGCGCACCGCGCCGATCAGCGCGCCGACGGTCTCGCGGTCGCCCCTGATCAGGGCGCGCCAGGGCAGGACGAGGTCGATCTCGTCGGCGCCGTCGAGCAGGGCATAGCGGGTCTCGTCGGCGACCTGGGTGACATCGGTGCCGCCGGCCGGGAAGTTGACCACGGTCGCGATCCTGACCGGCGTATCCTTGAGCAGGCGCCGGGCCTGCGGCACGAAGCCGGCCCAGGTGCAGACCGCGGCGACCGGCCCGAGCGGCGTGACGGCACGGCCGCAAAGCGTCTCGACGCCGGCCTCGTCGAGCCCGTTCGACAGGTCGGTCAGGTCGAGCAGGGCAATGGCGCGGGCGGCGAAGGCCGATGGCGCGGCCGGGATGGGGGCGGTCATATCGGCATCTCCGTCAGGAAACCCCGGATCACGGCCTCGACGGCGCGGGCGCCTTCGGTTGCGACCGCCTTGGTCTCGCCGTGAGAGGGGGCCTGGGGAACCATTCCCGCACCATAGTTGGTGATCAGCGACAAGGCGACCACGGCAAGTCCGGCGTGGCGGGCGAGGATCACCTCCGGCACCGTCGACATGCCGACGGCATCGGCGCCGAGGCGCTGCAGCATGCGGATTTCGGCCGGCGTTTCGAAGCTCGGGCCGGTCACCCAGGCATAGACGCCGTGGTGCAAGGGGATGCCGCGCCGGTCCGCGCCACGGCTCAGGGCTGCCCTCAGGCCGGGGTCATAGGCATCGTTCATCGGCACGAAGCGCCCGTCGCCGGCCATGCCGATCAGCGGGTTCGGTCCGAACAGGGCGATGTGGTCGGAGATCGCCATGACCGCGCCCGGGGCCATGTCGGCTTTCAGCGCGCCGGCGGCATTGGTCAGGAGCAGCGCCCTGGTACCGAGCTCGGCCAGGCAATCGATCGCCGGCTTCATCACCCGTGCATCGCCCTGCTCATAGACATGGGCGCGGCCCTGCATGACCACGACGCGGCGCCCCTCCAGGCGACCGATGATCAGGCGCCCGGCGTGGCCGGAGACGCCCGCCACCGGAAAGCCCGGCAGGTCGGCATAGGCGATGACGACCGGCTCCTCGACCGCCTCCGCCAGGGGGCCAAGCCCGGTGCCGAGCACGATGGCGCAGTCGACCGGCGCCGGCCCCGCCCGCTCTTTGATGATCGCGGCGGCCGTCATGTCAGGTTGTCCGGTCCGAAGGAGTGCGGCAGCAGCTCGGCGAGCGTGAAGCTGCGCCTGAGCCCCTCGGGCCCGGCGACATGCACCATCACGCCGTCGGCGGAGAATTCGCGCAGGCGCTGGCGACAGGCACCGCAAGGCGTGCACAGCTCCGGCCCGTCGCCGATCACCAGGACCTCGGCGATCTGCCGGTCGCCGGCCAGCAGCATGGCGGAGATCGCGCCGGCCTCGGCGCAACTGCCCACCGGATAGGCGGCGTTCTCGACATTGCAGCCGGCATGAATGGCGCCGGAGGCGGCGCGAAGCGCGGCGCCGACCTGGAAGCGCGAATAGGGCGCATAGGCTTTCGCCTGGGCGTCCCTCGCCCGATCGAACAGGATTTTCAGCGCCGGTGTCACGAACGATCCTTCACATAGGGAGTGCCGGAGGCCTTGGGCGGCGTCGCCTTGCCGATGAAGCCGGCCAGCAGCACCACGGTGAGGATATAGGGCAAAGCCTGGATCGCCTGAACAGGCACCTGGCCGATGCCGGGAAAAGATGTGCCCTGGATGCGCAGCGCGATGGCATCGAGCAGGCCGAACAGCAGGCAGGCGCCGAGTGCGCCCCAAGGCCGCCATTTGGCGAAGATCAGCGCGGCCAGCGCAATGAACCCCTTGCCGGCGGTCATGTCGTTGATGAAGCCTGCCGACTGCGCAATCGCCAGATAGGCGCCGCCCATGCCGCACAGGACACCGGCGACGATGACGGCCTGGTAGCGCAGCCGGGCCACCGAAATACCCGCCGTGTCGACCGCGGCCGGGTTCTCGCCGACGGCGCGCAGGCGCAGGCCCCAGCGCGTCCGGAACAGTGCGAAGGCGGTAACCGGCACCAGGGCGAAGGCGAGATAGACCGGCATTGAATGGCCGGAGACGATCTCGGCATAAAAGGTGCCGGCGACCGGAACCGCCGAGGCGGCCTCGGCGAAAGGCAAGGTGAGCTCGTTGAAGCGCGCGCCGGCCGGCAGCTGCGGCGTCCGGCCGCCCTGGCCGAACCAGGCGTTGCCGAGCACCGCGGTGAGGCCGGAGGCGAGCACATTCAGCGCCACGCCGGAGACGATCTGGTTGCCGCGCTGGCTGATCGAGGCGAAGCCATGGATCAGCGCGAAGCCGACGGAGGCGAGGATGGCCGCGGCGAGCCCGAGCCAGGCATTGGGGATGACCGCGGCCATGGCGCCGGCGGCGAAGGCGCCGACCAGCATCTTGCCCTCGAGCCCGATATCGACGACGCCCGCGCGCTCCGAATAGAGCCCGGCGAGGCAGGCGAAGATCAGCGGCACCGACAGCCGGATGGCGCTGTCGAAGGCGACCAGCAGGATGGTCCAGGCCTCGGCCATTCAAACCTCCCGCATTCTAGGCTTTCCGGGCGGCGAAGCGCCGGTAGAGCCTGGCGAGCCGGTCGGCGAACAGGCTCTCCAGCGCGCCGGCGAACAGGATGACGAAGCCCTGGATGACGACGATCATCTCACGGGTGATCCTCGGCTTTTCGAAGGCGAGTTCGGCGCCGCCCTGGGTCAGGACGCCGAACAGCAGGCTGGCGAGCACGATGCCGAAGGGATGGCCGCGCCCCATCAGGGCGGCGGCGATGCCGACGAAACCGGCGCCGGCGACGAATTCGTTGATCAGCCGCCCCTGCGAGCCGAGGATCTCGTTGGTCGCCATCAGCCCGGCGAGACCGCCCGAGATCATCAGGGCGACGATGGTGATGCGCGCCGGCGAAATGCCGGCATAGACGGCGGCGTCCGGATTGGCGCCGACGGTGCGGATGCGGTAGCCGAGCCGGGTGTGCCAGATCAGCACCCAGACGGCCACCGCGGCGGCCAGCGCCAGCACGAGCGACAGGTTGAGCGGCGAACGGGCGACGGTCCAGCCGAACCAGCCCGCCATGGTGGCGATCGACGGCAAGATCGCGGATTCAGTGAATTTCGCCGTCTCCGGTGCCATCGAGCCAGCCATCTTCAGCGGCCCGACCAGCAGGTAGACCAGCAGGGCCGCGGCGATGAAATTGAACATGATGGTGGTGATGACGATGTGGCTGCCGCGCCGGGCCTGCAGCCAGGCCGGGACAAAGGCCCAGGCGGCGCCGCCGAGCGCGGCGGCCGCAATGCAGAGCGGCAGCAGCAGGGCGGCCGGCAGTTGCGGCAGCGACAAGGCGACGAGCGCCGCGCCGAGGCCGCCCATCAGGGCCTGGCCTTCGCCGCCAATGTTGAAATGGCCGGCATGGAAGGCAACGGCGACGGCCAGGCCGGTGAAGATATAGCTGGTGGCGTAGAACAGGGTGTAGCCGAGACCGTAGTCGGAGCCGAGCGCGCCGCGCAACATGACGGCCAGTGCCTCGATCGGGTTTTCGCCGATCAGCGCGACCACCAGGCCGGCGGCCAGGAAGGCGACCGCGACATTGACCAAGGGTATGGCGATCGCCGTCAGCCAGAGCGGCAGGCCGCGCGCGCTCATGTCCGGTTCTCGCCGATACCGGCCATGAGCAGGCCGATATCGCGCTCGTCGGCGGCGTCCGCCTCGCGTTCGCCGGTGATCCGGCCGCCGCTCATGACGAGCACCCGGTCGGCCAGCGCCAGCACCTCGTCGAGTTCGGTGGAAACCACCAGGATCGCCTTGCCTTCGTCGCGCAGCGCGATCAGCCGGCGGTGGATCAGCTCGATGGCGCCGATATCGACGCCGCGGGTCGGCTGGCCGACCAGGAGCAGGATCGGATCGCGCTCGATTTCGCGCGCCAGCACGATCTTCTGCTGGTTGCCGCCGGAAAACAGCGCCGTGGTCAGGCCCGGATCGGCCGGGCGCACATCGAAGGCGGCCATCTTGGCGGCGCAGTCGGCGACCACGGCACGATGGCTGAGAAAAGGCCCCGGCCCGAACTGCGCCTCGTCGGCACAGCCGAGAACGGCACTTTCGGCGGCCTCGAACGGCGTCACCAGGCCGCGGCGCAGGCGGTCCTCGGGCACGTGGCGCAGGCCGCGGGCGCGCAGGCTGCGCGGATCGTCGCCACCGCCGCAATCGAGCGGCGCACCGGCGAAGGTTATGGTGCCCGAGCTCGGCCGGCGCATGCCGGCGATGATCTCGAGCAGTTCCGACTGGCCATTGCCGGCGACCCCGGCAATGCCGACGATCTCGCCGGCGCGGACGTCGAAGCCGACATGGTCGAGCCGCACGACGCCACGGCCGTCGCGCAAGGTGAGGTCGCGGATTTCGAGCACGGCCGGGCCGGGCTCCGCCGCCGTCTTGGCGAGGTCGAGCGCCACGTGGCGGCCGACCATGAGTTCGGCCAGCTGCTCCTGGCTGGTCTCGGCGGTCCTCACCGTCGCGACCATTTCGCCGCGCCGCATGACCGAGACATGGTCGGTCACCGCCATGATCTCCTTCAGCTTGTGGGTGACGATGATCACGGCCTTGCCTTCGCCGGCCAGGCGGCGCACCAGCACAAACAGCCTGTCGGCCTCGTCGGGGGTCAGCACGGCGGTCGGCTCGTCGAGGACCAGCACCTCGGCGCCACGCACGAGGGCTTTCAGGATCTCGACGCGCTGCAACTGGCCGACCGCGAGATCGGCGACGATCGCGTCGGGGTCGACCTCCAGGCCGTAGTCGCGGCTGAGTTCGGCGAGCCTGGCGCGCGTCGTTCGCGCGGCCCGCGCGGTCAGCACACCGCCCTCGGCGCCGAGCATGAGGTTCTCGATCACCGTGAAGGTCTCGACCAGCATGAAATGCTGGTGAACCATGCCGATGCCAGCGGCGATCGCATCGGCCGGAGCATGGATGTCGACGGCCGCACCGTCGATCGCGATGCGGCCCTGATCGGGCGTATGGAAACCGTAGAGGATCGACATCAGCGTCGATTTGCCGGCGCCGTTTTCGCCGATCAGGCCGTGCACGCTGCCGCGCTCGACCGAAAAATCGACCGCTCTGTTGGCATGGACGGCGCCGAAACGCTTGTCGATGCCGGTCATGGCGACGGCGGGCGCCGTCACAGGTCGATCACCAGGCCGTCGAAGGCGCGTTCCACCGGCAGCTCGGCCGTCCAGTCCAGCATGGAGGCGCCCATATGGGTGAGAATGATCCGTCTGGCCGCGAGTTCGGGCAGGTGGATCGACAAGGTCTGATAGTCCAGATGATTGGCCAGCTTGCGGTCGACGGTATAGCACTCGATCAGCAAGGCGTCGGCACCGCGGCTCAGCGGGATCAGCTGCTCGGTCCAGGAGGTGTCGCCGGAATAGGCGAAGACCCGGTCGTCACGGCTGATGCGGTAGCCGAGGCACGGGCCGGCGCGCTCGTCATGGATCATCGCGAAGGCCTCGATCCTGGCGCCGGCGATGTCGGCCGGCCGGTCCGGTGCGATCTCGACGAAATGCATGTCGAAGGCGCGTTTGGCCTCGAACGAGCCGGGGAAGGCGGCCTCGAGCGCAATGCGCGCCCGTTCCTCGACGCCCTTCGGCCCGGCAATGGTGAGCGGTGCCCGGCGGCGGGTGACGAACTGGGCGTCGAGCACGAAGAATGGCAGCCCGCCGAAATGATCGCCGTGGAAATGGGTGAACAGAATGGCGGAGATGGCATTGCGGTCGATATCGGTCCGGTTCAATGCGGCCATCGAGGTTGCGGCGCAGTCGACCAGCATGGTGGTGCCGTCAGCGGCGACGAGCTGCAGGCAGGTCGAAAACCGACCGCCCGAGCCGAAGGCGTCGCCGGATCCGAGAACGGTGATCCTCATTGCACGGGGCAGCTGTTGGTGGCCATGAAATCGTGAACCTGCAGCCGGCCCGTCCTGATCTCCTCGGCGGCCTTGCTGACCGCGGCGCGCATCTCGGGCGTGATCAGGGCGGCATTGTCGGCATCGTCGGCCCAGTCGACGGCGCCGTCGGCAAGGCCGAGCACGGTCACCCCGGAACGCCAGGTGCCGGCGCGGGCGCTGGTGAAGGCGGCATGGACGGCGACGTCGACCCGCTTCAGCATGGAGGTGAGCATGCGGCCGGGATGCAGTGCGTTCTGGTTGGAATCGACCCCGATGCCGAGCTTGCCGGCATCGGCCACCGCCTGCAGCACGCCGATCCCGGTGGATCCGGCGGCATGATAGATCACGTCGGCGCCTTGGGCGATCTGGCCGCGCGCCAGCTCGCCGCCGCGCACCGGGTCGGAGAAGGCCGCACCGGTGGTGCCGGTCATGTTCTGGATGATGGTGATGCCCGGCCGGGCGGCGCGCGCGCCCTGGACGTAGCCGCAGGCGAATTTGCGGATCAAGGGAATGTCCATGCCGCCGACGAAGCCGATCGTATTGGTCTGCGAGCGCAGCGCCGCCAGCACGCCGACCAGATAGGAGCCTTCGTGTTCCTTGAACAGCACGCTCTGCACATTGGGCAGGTTCACCGCGCTGTCGATGATGGCGAAACGGGTGTTGGGGAATTCGGCGGCGACCTTTTCCATGGCCGCGCGGAACGAGAAGCCGACGGCGACGATCGGGTTCTGGCCGCGCTGCGCGAAATTCCGCAAGGCCTGTTCACGCTGGGTGTCGTTGCGGATTTCGAAGTCGCGATAGTCGATGCCGGTCTCGCGCTTGAACCGTTCGGCCCCGGCGTAACCGGCCTCGTTGAAGGATTTGTCGAAGCGGCCGCCGAGGTCATAGACGATCGCCGGCGCGAAAGCCGGGGTCGGGGCTTGGGCAAGCGCCGGGCCGGCGAGGCCGAGCGCCGCCAGGAGAAGCAGAAGCCGTCTCGGAAAGTGCCGTGTCGTGCAACGTGTCATGGCTATCCCCTGGAACGGCCACCGGTTTGTTTCGGCTTATGCCGCCCCGCGCAGTCTGGCATGCCGTGCCTGCGTGTCCAGATGCGGTGTTTCATAGACATGCGTCGACGCAGGACCCGGTCGCTCGCTTGCGGCTGGCAAGACGGCGATCGGGGTGGCACAGTCGCGGCCCTTTTGGCCAAGACGATCGATCATGACACGCACACAGACGCTCAAGCTTCCCGGTCTCTCGGCGCCCGGTTCCATCGGGATCGACGTCAACGGCGTGCCGCATATCCGCGCCGAGAACGAGGCCGACCTGTTCTTCCTGCAGGGTTTTCACGCGGCGCGCGAGCGGCTGTTCCAGATCGATCTCTGGCGGAAGCGCGGGCTCGGCCTGCTGGCGGCCGATTTCGGCCCGGGCTTCCTCGAACAGGACCGCGCGTCCAGGCTGTTCCTCTACCGTGGCGACCAGGAGGCGGAATATGCCGCCTACGGCCCCGAGGCCAAGGCCACCTTCACCGCCTTCACCAGGGGGATCAACGCCTTCGTCGCCATGACCGAGGCCGATCCGAAGCTGCTGCCGTTCGAATTCGGCCTGCTCGGCACGCGCCCGGCGCGCTGGGCGCCGGAGGACGTGTCGCGCATCCGCACCCATTCGCTCAGCCGCAACGTGCTGTCGGAAGTGCTGCGCTGCCAGGTTCAGGGCAAGGCGGATCACCGCACCGACCTGTTGCGCCGCTGGCTCGAACCGGCCGTCGTGCCGGTGGTGCCGGAAGGCCTCGATCCCGCGACGATCCCGCTCGCCGTGCTCGACCTCCTGAAGCTCGCCGGCGCCAGCGCGACATTTTCCAAGGAAAGACTGGCGGCCAGGCTGGAGGATGCGCCGAAATGGCGCGGCGTCACCGACCTGCTCGAGGTGGTGCTCGACGCCCAGCATACCGGTTCCAACAACTGGGCGGTGCATGGCAGCCTGACCGATACCGGCAAGCCGATCCTCGCCTCCGATCCGCATCGCCTGCACGGCATGCCGTCGCTGCGCCAGCTGGTGCACCTGACCGCGCCCGGCCTCGACGTGGTCGGCGCCGGCGAACCCTGCATTCCCGGCGTCCATATCGGCCATAACGGCACCATGGCCTGGGCCCTGACCATCTTCTACATCGACCAGGAAGACCTCTATTTCTACGAGACCGATCCGGAAGATCCAGACCTCTACCGCTACGACGGCGCCTGGGAGCGCATGCGCGTGGTCGAGGAGACGGTGGCGGTCAAGGGCTGTCCGGATCAGGTTCTCCGGCTGAAATTCACCCGCCACGGGCCGGTGGTGCATGAGGACCGGGACAAGCGCCGCGCCTATGCGATCCGCTCGGTCTGGTTCGAGCCGGGCACCGCGCCCTATCTCGGCACCCACCGGCTGATGCGCGCCAGGACGCTGGCCGAATTCCGTAAGGGCACCGAGACCTGGGGCACGCCTTCGGTCAATTTCGTCTATGCCGACAAGGCCGGGACGGTCGCCTGGATGCCGGCCGGCATCAATCCGGTCAGGCCGAACTGGGACGGGCTGATGCCGGTGCCGGGCGATGGCCGTTATGAATGGGCCGGTTTCCGCGACAGTTCGAAAATGCCGCTCAGCGAAAATCCGCCGCACGGCTTCGTGTTCTCGGCCAATGAGATGAACCTGCCCGCGGACTGGGATCACAAGGCCCATCCGATGGGCTTCGAATGGGTCGAACGGGCGCGCGCCACCCGCATCGAGGAGGTGCTCGGTTCGGTCAAGCCGCACAAGCTGGCAACCTCGCGGGCGCTGCAGACCGACGTGGTCTCGGTGCCGGCGCGCCGGGCGAGCAGGCTGCTCGCCGGGCTCGCCGCCACCGATGCCGACGCGGCGCTGGGCCTCGCCATTCTCACCGGCTGGCAGGACCATGCGCTGACCGCGACCTCGGGACCCGCCGCCTTGTTCGAGGTCTGGTGGAGCCGGCACCTGAAGAAGGCGCTCTGGGCGGCGATCGTGCCGCACGACCTGCACGGCCTGATGGCGCCCGGCGACGTCGAGGGCACGCTTGCCGCGCTGGAAAACCCGGACGAGCGGTTCGGCGCCGATCCGCGGGCCGGCCGCGACGCGGTGCTGCTCGGTTCGCTCGCCGCCGCGGTGCGCGACGTCAAGGCCTTGATCGGCGACAACCCCGAGGCCTGGGCCTGGGGCAAGCTGCATCACGGCCAGTTCGACCATCCGCTGAGCGCGCTGATGACGCCGGAACAGGCCAAGGCGACCTCGGTCGGGCCGCTGCCGCATAGCGGATCGAGCGCGACGCCGATGCATACCGGTTACCGGGGAACCGATTTCCGCACCATGATGGGCTCGTCGTTCCGGCTGGTGGTGGATCTCGCCGATCTCGACCGGTCGGTGGCGATCAATACGCCCGGCCAGTCGGGCGATCCCGCGTCGCCCCATTACCGCGACCTGTTCGAGCGCTGGGTCACCGGCGACTATGCCGCGCTGCCCTATTCGCGGGCGGCGGTCGATGCCGCCATCCACCTGGAAACCCGCTGCGAACCCGGCTGATCGCCGCGTCCGGACGCGCCCGGACGGCCATATTTCGGGACCCGCAACATTTGCCCCTGATCATGACGCGCTTCTGAAACCTGCCCTCCCTAGCGTCTGCGTCCTGTTCGCAGATGTTGGGGAATGGCATGACCGATCACGATGCGCTCACTGAACTCAATCAGGCCCTGATCGCCATCGATGTCATCCTGCGCAACGGCAAGCTCGATGCGGCCAGGGTATCGGCGCTGGCGCGCGAGGCGCGGCGCTCGGCCGAACGGATCAGCCGGACCCTCGACGACCAGGAGCCGCCGGTGCCCTGCGGCGGCGTCGGCGCGGAGCGTCCGGCCGAAGCCGCGGGCCTGTAGCTCACGCGCCGGACAAGCGTTCAAGCCGCCTGCGCCGTCAGCCGTTTCCACAGCCGCCCGTCGATCGCCGCCAGGCCGAGCCCGATCAGGGTCATGCCGACCACCTGAGTCCAGGCGAGCCTTTCGCCGAGAACCAGGCTGCCGAGCAGGATCGCCGAAACCGGGATGAGGAAGGTGACCAGCATCAGATTGGTCGGGCCGGCGCTTTCCAGGATCTGGAAGAAGATCACATAGGCGAGCGCGGTCGACAGGATGCCGAGCCCGAGCAAGGCGAGAATGGTCGTGCCGCCGGGCATGGCGAGCGTCCAGGGCCGGTCGGCCAGGGCGACGATCGGCAGCATCATCAGCGTGGTCAGGGTCACCTGGCCCCAGGCGGTGACCGCGGGCGCGATGCCGAGCGGTTTGATGCGACGTCCCCAGAGACCGGAAAAGGCGTAGGACAGCGCGGCGGCGAGACAGGCGAGCAGCGCCCAGACCGGCGTATCGAGCGCGCCCGTCACCGCCGGCCCGATCAGCACGACGACGCCGGCAAAGCCCAGCAGCAGGCCGGCGATCTTGGGCGGGGTCGCCTTTTCGTCGGTGGTGAACAGATGCATCACCACCACGGTGAACAGCGGCGTCGTCGCATTGAGGATCGCGGCGAGGCCCGACGGGATCACGGTCTGGCCCGAAAAGATCAGGGAGAACGGGATCAGGTTGTTGAGGATCGCCATGACCAGCAGCGTCCACCAGGCCTTGCGGCCGCGCGGCCAGGCCAGGCCGCTGGCCTTGACGAAGACGAACAGCGCGACCGCGGCAATCGTCACGCGGGCGAGGACGACGGTCAGCGGCGGCAGGTCGGCAAGCGCCACCTTGACGAAAAAGAACGAGCCGCCCCACAGCACGGAGAGCGTGAGCAAGAGAACCCAGTCGCGTGGAGACATGAAAACGCCCTTCCGAATCAGCCCTCGCGGCGAGCCCTCATCTTAATCGACAATCGCAGGGCGGCTCGCCACCCGTTCTCTGCGCGGCTGTTTCCCGACGCAACAAACCCGGCGGCACGGTGTCATTGACTTGCCTCGGTTCTGTGAGACGCTTTGCCCGGTAGCGATGGACGGCTCCGATTCGCGGAGATTTTCGAGGGAAAGTCAGCATCCATGGCCGGCGCGATGGAGCGGTTGCACAAGGCGGTCCTGAAGGCGCGGGAGACCGATCCCGGCCACTCGCGCACGGCCCGGCTGATGCAGGGCGGCCGGGCCAAGATGGCCAAGAAACTGGTCGAGGAAGCCGCCGAAGTGACGATCGATGCGGTCTGCGGCGACCGCGACGCGGTGGTGCGGGAAAGCGCCGACCTGCTCTACAATCTGACGGTGCTATGGGTCGACATGGGTATCACGCCCGACCAGGTCTGGACCGAAATGCAGCGGCGCGAGCAGCTCTACGGCATCGCCGAGAAGCTGCATAAGGGCCCGGCCGCGATCGTCGACGGCGCGGTCAGTTTCGGCGCACCGGCGTCGGGCGACCGTAAGGCCTGAGCGGCGGTCGTTGTTTAAAGCTTTATCATCTCAGATTGAAACGAGCGCCGAAGGACGGCTAACCTTTTTGCAGCGGCTCTCAACTGCTGCAATCGCGCTCTAATCCCTGAGGAACAGCGGCAGGTCGACCGGCGGGTTGCGCACCTCGCGGTTGACCGCGTTGAGCATGCCGACCGCCCGGCGGATCAGCCAGCCGTCGCGGTTCGGACAGCCTTCCTCGGCCAGCGACTGGGCCGATCGCAGGGTGCGGACGAGCCGGCTCTTGTCCGGTCCCGACAATCCCGCCCGTTCGACCAGCACGCGGGTGCGCATGAATTCGGTCGCGCCGGCGCAAACGTCGCCGCGCGCGATGAACTGCGCCGCCGCCGGGCCGGCGCCGGCGAAGATCGCCAGCGTCAGGGCCGCCGCGGCGAACAGGCGGGCGGCCATGGCCGACAGGCTGGACGGGTCGCCGTGGACGGCGACCGTCTTCAGGCGCGCGGTCTTGCCCTGGATGACGGCCACCTGCGAGCGGGCGACCCCCAGCGCGTCGGCGACCAGGTGTTCGAGCGCCGCATTGGCCTTGCCATCCTCGGGCACCGCCCGGACGCGGGCCTTGACCACGGCACGCCCGTCGGCGAGGCGATCGGTTCCCTCGATCGCGTCGCGGCCGCCGCGCGGCGTCAGGCGGACATCAAGGAACAGCGTGTCATTGGCGAGCCGATAGGGCGAGGCCGTCATGGCGAGGCGCTCAAAACACGTTGGGGTAGCCGTAGCGGATCAAGAGCTGCTGGATCAGGATGATGCCGAGCAGCACGACGATCGGCGACAGGTCGACCGCACCGGTCGCGGGCATGCGCGCCCTGATCGGCGCCAGGACCGGCTCGGTCAGCGCCCGCAATGTCGTATCGATCTGGGCAACGATCGGGTTGCGGTAGTTCACGACGTTGAATGCAACAAGCCAGGACAGGATCGCCGAGGCGATGATCACCCACCAATAGATATTGAGGGCAATGATGATGACGTCGAAGAGCGCTTTCATGGGGCCCCGTTAGGACAAATCGGACTGGTAGGTCGCAAGGCCCCGATTTATGGAGCCGGGCGCTCACCGGGGCAAGCGCTACGTTTCGCGCTCCGGCTGTGTCATCCGGCCGCGAAGGACGACCGCTGCGCCCAACCGGTCATGCGGTTCTCCAGCCAGACGGTCGCCATGTACATGACCACGCCCAGGATGGCGAGCGCGATGAGGGAGGCGAACAGCAGCGGCACGTTGAAATCGGCGGAGGCGCGCGCCATCAGGTTGCCGATGCCGAAGCGCGAGGCGTTGTATTCGGCGATCACCGAGCCGACATAGGCAAGCGTGATCGCCACCTTCAGCGAGCCGAAGAAATAGGGCAGGGACCGGGGAATGCCGACCTTGGTCATGATCTGCAGCTTGGAGGCGCCGAGCGCCTTCAGCACGTCTTCGGTCTCCGGTTCGATGGTGGCGAGCCCGGTCGCGACGTTCACCACGATCGGGAAGAACGAGATCATGAAGGCGGTCAGCACCGCCGGCAGCCAGCCGACGCCGAACCAGATCACCAGGATCGGCACGACCGCGACCTTCGGCACCGAATTGAAGCCGACCAGCAAGGGGTAGAAGCCGGCATAGAAGAACCGGCTGGCGCCGAGCAGCAGGCCGAGCAGGATGCCGAAGGCGACCGCCAGGCCGAAGCCGGCCAGCGTCATCCAGGCGGTGTGAAAGGAATGCAGGCCGATCTGGCGGCGGAATTCCCAGAGCGAGACCGCGATGTCGCTGGGCGCCGGCAGCACGAAGGTGGAGACGTTGAGCGCCCGGCAGAACAGTTCCCAGGCGAGAAAGGTGCCGGCGGTACACAGGAGCGGCGCCAGCTGCAGCGACAATTTGCTGCGGTCGAGCGCGCTCGCGGTCACCACGCGCGAGAGCAGCAACGCGACATAGGCGAGCACGCCGGCCACCAGCCCGACCGGCCACCAGGCGAGCAGGACGTCTGATATCACCTGCATGGCGGGCCTTTCAGGCGGTCGTGCGCGCTTCCGCGATGCGGGCGCGCAGATCGTGGACGATGTCGGAGAAGTCCTGGGTATAGGTCAGTTCGAGGTCGCGCGGACGGGCGAAGCCGACTTCGCGCTCGGCGATGATCCTGCCGGGCCGCGACGACATGCAGAAGATCCGGTCGGCGAGGAAGGTGGCCTCGCGCAGGTCATGGGTGACCAGGATCACGGTGAAATTGCCACGCGCATGCAGGTCGCGGATGACGCACCAGAGCTCCTCGCGGGTAAAGGCGTCGAGCGCGCCGAAAGGCTCGTCCAGCATCAGAAGCTTGGGTTCGTGGATCAGCGCGCGGCACAGCGAGGAGCGCTGCTGCATGCCGCCGGACAATTGCCAGGGAAATTTCGCGCCGGCATCCTTCAGCCCGACGGATTCGAGCAGGGCCTCGGCCTTCTCGACATATTCGGCCTTGTGCCGCCTGAGCCGGGAGCGATGCGGCTCGACGATCTCGAGCGGCAGCATCAGGTTTTCGAGTGTCGTGCGCCAGGGCAGCAGGGTCGGGGCCTGGAACGCCATGCCGGCGATCTTGACCGGGGCGCTGACCTCGCGGCCATCGACGACGACGGCGCCCTTCTGCGGGAATTGCAGGCCGGTGGCGAGCTTCATCAGGGTCGATTTGCCGCAGCCCGACGGCCCGACGACGGCGGCGAACTCGCCCTCGTTGACCTTCAGGTTGAGCCCGTCGACGGCAAGCGTCGCGCCGGTCGCATAGGTATGGCTGACGTCGGTCAGTTCGACGAAGGGGCGCAAGGCTGGGCTTTCGGCGGGAGAGCTGGGACCGGGAGCCGCATGCTCCCGGCCAGACGTGCAAGCAAGGCTCAGACCAGCTTGCGGTCACTCGCCGAGGGCAGGAACTCGGACAGGAAAACGTCCTCGACCTTCGGCTTGTTCTTGTAGGTGAAGGTCAGGCCGATCTGGTCGATGGCGCGCGCCATGCGCGCCGGATCGATGCCGCCGATGCCATTGGCCTTGACCCAGGGGGTGAGCACGTAATTGTCGATGGTCATCTTGAGGCGCTCGGCCTCGGTCTCCTGCCGGGCGACGTCATTGCGGGCGAGCACCAGCTTCACCGACGCGGTCTGGTCGGCGATGCAATCGCGAATGCCCTTGACCAGCGCGCGGTTGAAACCGGCGACCGCGGCGCGATTGCCCTGCAGGAAGCCCGGGCTCGGCATGACCACATTGCCGTAGAGCTCGACGCCGTAGTCGTACATGTGCAGCACGATGATGTCGCTGTCGGGCACGCCGCGGGATTTCAGATTGATATAGGAGGAATGGGCGAAACCGAAGATTGCGTCCACTTCGCCGGAGGCGAGCATCGGCTCACGCACCGGGAAACCGACATTCTCGAAGCGCATGCTGGCTTCGTTGAGATTGTTCACCGCACGGAAGATCGGCCACTGGGCATAAGCCGCGTCGGGGGCGGGTGCGCCGAACTTCTTGCCTTCCAGGCTCTTCACGTCGGCGGTGATGCCGCGCGAGCGGCGGCCGACGATCGAGAAGGGCGGGCGGTCATAGACCATCATCACCGCCTTCAGGTCGACGGTCGGGTTCTCGTCGCGGAAGCGGATCATCGAATTGACGTCGCCGAAGCCCATGTCATAGGTGCCGGAAGCGACGCGGGTGACGCCTTCGCGCGAGCCGGAGGCCGCGTCGATCGAGACGTTCAGCCCTTCGGCGCGGAAGTGGCCCTTCTCCAGGGCACTGAGAAACAGGCCGGCGGGCCCCTCGAACCGCCAGTCCAGCGTGAAGCGGACATTGGTGGTCGCCTGGGCGTGGACGGCGGGCGCGGCAAGGCCTGAAAGGGCCACGGTGCCGGCAAGCTTCATCGCGTCGCGGCGGGTCGGGCGGTAGCGCGGGAGGTCGGTCATGGACAAGGCCCTTCGGCATATTCTTGTTGACGGCCGGACCGCTGCGACGGCCCAGTCCAGACCGGCCCGCGATGGAACCGGTCAAGTAGAATTACAGATGTCAGCAAAGACCATGCCGGGCCGGACGGCAA
The DNA here is from genome assembly GCF_059420385.1 of Phreatobacter sp. GW821-FHT04C01. Classification (NCBI taxonomy): domain Bacteria; kingdom Pseudomonadati; phylum Pseudomonadota; class Alphaproteobacteria; order Hyphomicrobiales; family Phreatobacteraceae; genus Phreatobacter; species Phreatobacter sp. GW821-FHT04C01. Next base: position 489,650 of record NZ_JBWKTP010000001.1, read on the forward strand.
CCCGTTTTTCAAAGCAAAATCAGTGTTTGCTCAAATCTCGGGCAGGCCGCCTGCAAATCGAGCCGGAGAGCGCCTGCGCCAGGTCGCTGGGCGCGCCGGCGAGACGGGGCCACCGGTGGCGGGGGGCGCCGTGCCCGAGACGCCGCTAGTATCGTTGCAGTGTGATTGTGACCGGTTGATTCCGGTGCAACAATTCGTGGGTGCCCGGGACAAGCCCGGGCAAGACGATGTGCTGACCTCGCTGTGTGCAGGGCTACGGCGCGGGTTCTGCGCTCGGTCGATCCAGCACCTGTCGCTCCAAGGACAATTCTCGTCTTGCCCGGGCTTGTCCCGGGCATCCACGAATTTATCCACTCGCGGAAATCAAGCCATCATCATCACCGTGCAGCAACACTAGCGCGCGATCGAGGCGGTCGAAGCCGGGCTGCCGAGCTCGAGTTTGGTCGGTTCGATCTGCGCCATGCCGACCGGCGTGCGGATCATGATGCGGGCCGGCACCAGGGCACGGGTGCCGGCGACCGGCGCCAGCCAGATCTGCATGTCGCGGTTCTGCTCCATGCCCTGGGTCTGCGTCGGGCGGTGGCCGGCGATCGGCCGATAGCGGGCGTTGCAGACGACGGCCTGGCCGGAATAGCCGGCGACCTTCAGGTCCTCGGTGCGCGCATAGGAAAAGACCAGGTCGTAGCGCTGGCGCCCGTCGAAGACCGGGAAGGTCTTGCTGCAGGCTTCCGCGGCAACGGTCGGGCCGGAGCCGGAGACGACGAAGAGGGCGGCCGCCAGCGGGTCGAGCACGCCCTGGCGATGGCTTGCCGTGACCGGCACCTGGTCGGGCGCCTCGGGTTTCGCCGGCTCGGCGCTGAAGCTGCGCACGGCGCCGCCGGCCATGGCCATGCGGATCGCCTCGCTCTGCTGGGTGGTGTTGAGGGTGAGGTTGTAAGTTGCCGGCACGGCGCGGCCGCCGGCGATGCGGCCGGATGCGGTCGCCGAGCCGCGGCCCGAGGCGATCAGCCGCGACACGCCGGAGAGGCGCACCGAGACCGATGTCTCGTAGGTGTCGTTGGAAATGCGGCCCTCGAAGCCGGCCACGCCGACCTGCAGGCCGCCGATCATGATCTCGTAGCGTCCGGAGACGGCTTCGGTCGCCAGCGCGGGCGAGGCGATCGCGGCAAAGGCGGCGATACCCGCCAGGAGGGTCGATCGAGACACGGCACAGACTCCATCACCACCGGCGCCGGGTCTCATCGTCCCCACGCCGCTCGACCGCATCAAAGCGCGAAAATGGTTAACGCCTTGGAAATGCAGCCGTGTCTTCTATGAGGCACCAGGGGCATGGCGGACCGGCTATGACTGTGCCGGCGATTCGGCCGGGCTGGTCGGACAAGCGATTGGGGGCGGTCGGGTTTTGGTGGCAAGGACCCTTGCGTGGATGAGTGAGCGGGTCATCGCCGGTCGGCTCGCGACCGTCGGTTACTACCGGCGTGCGCGCGGCTGGCCGGTCGGCGCCGGCATGATGCGGGTGTGGCGCGGCCGCAGCCAGACGCCGCGGGTTCTGCTGGTGCCGCAGGAACTGCGCACGGCCGATCCGGTCAGGGCCGACGAGATCATCGCCGGCCTGCACGTCTTCGCCGGCCGCACGGTCCAGGCGGCCGACCCCTTCGCCGCGACACCGCCGTCGGAGGAATGGCGCGAGGCGCTCGCCGGTTTCGGCTGGCTCAGGCATCTCAGGGCCGCCGGCACGGCCGAAGCGGGTGCCGCCGCGCGCCAGCTTGTCGGGGCGTGGCTGGCGACGCAGGGCCGCGACCATGCCATCGGCTGGCAGCCGCAGATCACCGCGGAGCGGATCCGGGCCTGGCTCGCCGCCTCCGGCCTTTTGCTCGCCGGCGCCGACGAGATCTTCTACCGGCGCTTTGCCCGCTCGCTGTGGTGGCAGGTGCGCGTGCTCTATGCCCAGTTCGCCTCGATCCCGCCCGGCGCGGACCGGCTGTCGGCGCTGGTGGCGCTGGTGACGGCAGGACTTTGCCTGGAAGGCGAGGAGCGCCTGTTGAAATGGGCCTCGCTGCGGCTGGGCGAAGAGCTCGATCGCCAGATCCTGCCGGATGGCGGCCATGTCAGCCGCGATCCCGGCGTGCTGGTCGGCCTGGTGCTCGACCTCCTGCCGCTGCGTCAATTGTTTCCGGCGCGCAATGTCACGCCGCCCGCCGCCATTCTCACGGCGGTCGACCGGATGATGCCGATGATCCGCTTCTTCCGGCTCGGCGACGGCACGATCGCGCGTTTCAACGGCATGGGGCCGACCGGCATCGACCTGGTCACCACGGCGCTGGTCTATGACGAGTCGCGCGGCATCGTGCCGGGCTCGGCGCCGCATAGCGGCTTCGAGCGGCTGGAAGCGGGCACGACCGTGGTCATCACCGATACCGGCGTGCCGCCGCCGGCGCGCTACAGCATGGGGACCCATGCCGGCACCCTGTCGTTCGAACTGTCGACCGGGCGGCAGCTCGTCGTGATGAACTGCGGCATGTCGAGCGTGCACCGCGCCAGCTGGCGCAAGGAGGCGCGCAAGACCGCGGCCCACTCGACGGTGACGGTGGCCGACCACTCGTCGGCCCGCTTCGTCCGCCGGGGGCCGGCGGAAGGGGCCATGCTGTCCGGACCGCATGTCGTCGAGGTCGAGCGCCGCGGGCTGACCGTCACGGCCAGCCATGACGGCTACCGGCCGCGCCTCGGCGTCGCGGTCGCCCGCGTCATGACGCTCGCCGAGGACGGCGAACGGCTCGACGGCGAAGATGCGATCGAGGGCGCCGACCAGCCCTATGCGCTGCGCTTCCACCTGCATCCGAGCGTCCAGCCGGTGCCGACCGAGCAGGGCCGCTCGGTGCTGCTGCTGCTGCCGACCGGCGAGGCCTGGGTGTTCGCCGCCGATGCCGGCGTCACCATCGAGGAAAGCATCGCGCTGGCCATGCCGGAGGGACCGCGGCGGACGCTGCAACTGGTCATCGAGGGGCGGTCGGGCCAAACGCCCCGGGTGCGCTGGGCGCTGCGCCGGCTGGAGCGGCCGGGCGCGCAGGCGGCGCCCAGCGAGCCGGAACCGGAGCTGCCCTTGTGACCGCCAGGCGTTGCTTACCGTGATTTTCCGCGAAGATGCGGTTCCGGCGCCGCGCCCGCCATGCTAAGGCGCGGCCAAACCTTCCCGGAGACCGCCACCGTGACCGCTTCCTCGAACGCTCCCGTCGCCCGTGCGCTGATTTCGGTCTCCGATAAGACCGGCATCGTGGATTTCGCCCGCGAGCTCGCCGGTCTCGGCGTCGCGCTGGTCTCCACCGGCGGCACCTACAAGACGCTGAAGGACGCCGGCCTCGCCGTCACCGAGGTCGCCGACCTCACCGGCTTTCCGGAAATGATGGATGGGCGGGTCAAGACGCTGCATCCGAAGGTTCATGGCGGGCTGCTGGCGGTTCGCGGCAATGCCGAGCACGAGGCCGCGGCCAAGGCCCACGGCATCCTGCCGATCGACCTCCTGGTGGTGAACCTCTATCCCTTCGAGGCGACGATCGCGCGCGGCGCCGGCTGGGACGACACCATCGAGAATATCGACATCGGCGGCCCGGCGATGATCCGCGCGGCGTCGAAGAACCACGATGCGGTGACGGTGGTGGTCGATGCGGCCGACTACGCGGCGGTCATCGACGCGATGAAGGCCAATGCCGGGGCGACCACGCTGGATCTGCGCCGCCGGCTCGCGGCCAAGGCCTATGCCCGTACCGCCGCCTATGACGCGGCGATTTCCAACTGGCTGTTCGACGCGCTGAAAGAAACCACGACGCCCTACCGCGCCTTCGGCGGCGCGCTCGCCCAGGCGCTGCGCTACGGCGAGAACCCGCATCAATGGGCGGCCTTCTACAAGACGCCGCAGGGCCCCGATGCCCGCCCGGGCGTGGCCACCGCCCACCAGCTCCAGGGCAAGGAGCTGTCCTACAACAATCTCAACGACACCGATGCCGCCTATGAGCTGGTCGGCGAGTTCGATCCGGCCCGGACCGCCGCGGTCGCCATCATCAAGCACGCCAACCCGTGCGGCGTCGCGGAGGCGGCCAGCCTGGTGGAGGCCTATGAGCGGGCGCTGGCCTGCGATCCGGTTTCGGCCTTCGGCGGCATCGTCGCGCTGAACCGCACTCTGGACGCGGAAGCGGCGCGCAAGATCGTCGAGATCTTCACCGAGGTGATCATCGCCCCCGACGCGACCGACGAGGCCAAGGCGATCGTCGCGGCCAAGAAGAACCTGCGCCTGCTGATCGCCGGCGGCATTCCGGATCCGCGCGCGGCCGGCCTGACGGTCAAGACGGTGGCCGGCGGGCTCCTGGTGCAGTCGCGCGACAATGCGGTGGTCGACGCGATGGACCTGAAGGTGGTCACCCGGCGGGCGCCGACGCCGGAGGAACTGACCGACCTGCGCTTCGCCTTCCGGGTCGCCAAGCACGTCAAGTCCAACACCATCGTCTATGTCAGGAACGGCGCGACGGTGGGCGTCGGCGCCGGCCAGATGAGCCGGGTCGATTCGGCGCGCATCGCCGCCCGCAAGGCCGAGGACGCGGCGGCTGCGGCCGGCAATGCCGTGCCGCTGACCAGGGGCTCGGTGGTCGCTTCCGATGCCTTCTTCCCCTTCGCCGACGGCCTGCTGGCGGCGGTCGAGGCGGGCGCGACCGCGGTGATCCAGCCGGGCGGCTCGATGCGCGACAAGGAGGTCATCGAGGCCGCCGACCAGGCAGGGCTCGCCATGGTGTTCACCGGCATCAGGCACTTCCGGCACTGAGACGAGGCCGCGGCGGTATCCAGGCCGCCGCCAAATGCTCTAGATTGGCGTGGCCGCGAACCGGAGACGCTTCCATGCTGCTGACCACCACGCCGAGCCTCGAGGGCGGGCGCATCATTCGCTACCACGGCGTGGTGACCGGCGAGGTCATTCTCGGGGCCAATATCTTCCGGGATTTCTTCGCCTCGATCCGCGACATCGTCGGCGGCCGCGCGGGCTCCTACGAGACGGTGCTGCGCGACGGCCGCAACACCGCCTTCGGCGAGATGATGCAGGAGGCCCAGCGGCTCGGCGCCAATGCCATTGTCGGCATCGACGTCGATTACGAGACGCTCGGCAAATCCATGCTGATGGTCAGCGTCAGCGGCACCGCCGTCTCGGTCGAGATGGCGATGCAGACGCAGGCCGCGCCGCAGCAGGGCGGTTATCCCTCGTCGGCGCCCTGGGGTGGCCGCAGCTGAGACCTTTGGTGCCGCTGCGCAGCGGTCGGGATGGGTTTCTCCGCTGCAAACAAGCAGTGGATGCCCGGGACAAGCCCGGGCAAGACGATGTGCTGACCTCACCATGTGCTGGGCCGCGACGCAGGTCCTGCATCCACTCGATCCAGCTCACTTCGCTCCAAGGATGAATCCCGTCTTGGCCGGGCTCGTCCCGGCCATCCATGACGATGCAGCCGCGCGTCCGCCCGCCTGAGCCGCCTCAGGCGGCCGCTGCCTCGGTGCGCACCCGGGTCAGGATCGCCGCTCCGATCAGGAACATGACGAGCAGCACGCCGAGGCCGGCGCGCTGGTCGTTCAGCGCCAGCGTCACCACGCTCGACAGGAACGGCCCGACAAAGGCCGTGACCTTGCCGGACAGCGCGAACAGCCCGAAGAACTGGCCGATCTTGTCGCGCGGCGCGAGCCGGACCAGCAGTGAGCGCGAGGCGGCCTGCAGCGGTCCGGCGGCCGCCCCCATGATGCCGCCGAGGACCAGGTAGATCCGTTCCGGCAAGGTCGCGAACAGGCCGTCGCCGGCAACCGGCTTGGCCGTCTCGAAGACGAAGAAGACGTGGCCTGGTCCGATCAGCAGGATGGCGAAGGTGGCGAAGGTCAGGAACAGGATCGAGGCGAGGATGACCGGTTTCGAGCCGATCGCATCGTCGAGCTTGCCGCCGATCAGCGCGCCGAAGGTGCCGGTGATGGTCAGCAGCATGCCGAACAGGCCGATTTCGATGGTGGTCCAGCCGAAAACGCCGGCCGCATAGATGCCGCCCAGGGCAAAAAGCGCGATCAGGCCGTCCATGTAGATCATGTTGGCGATCAGGAAGGTCATGATGTTGCGGTGCTTGCGCAATTCGACGAGCGTGCCGGCGAGGCTCTTCAGGCCCGATCGCGCCGCTTCCGCCATGCCCATCCGGGCCGGCACGTCGGGCGTGAACAGGAACAATGGAATGACGAAGACGATGAACCACAAGGCCGTCAGGGGGCCGGCGGCGCGGTCGCCCTCGCGCGCCGCCGCGTCGAGGCCGAACAGGGGTTTCAGGCCGATGATCGTCTTGCCGGTCTCCGGGCTCGCCACCAGGAAACCCAGCATCAGGATCAGCGACGCCATGCCGCCGACATAACCGATGGCCCAGCCGAGACCGGAAAGCCGGCCCATGCGCTCCGGCGGCACCAGCGTCGGCATCATCGAATTGTTGAAGACGGTGGCGAATTCCGCGCCGATGGTGGCCAGGACGAAGGCGAACAGCACGAGAGCGACCGTCTCGGGCGCACCAGGCCGGCCGAACCACAGCAGCGACGAGCCGATCACCAGCAGGATGCCGAAAGCGGCGATCCACGGCTTGCGTCGGCCCGAGGCATCGGCGACGGCGCCGAGCAGCGGCGACAGAAAGGCGATGGCGAGGCCGGCGGCGCTGGTGGCAAAGCCCCACATGGCCTGGCCTTCGACCGGATTGGCCGCGATCGCGCTGGCGAAAAACGGGGCGTAGACGAAGGTGTTGATCAAGGTGAAATAAGGCTGCGCCGCCCAATCGAACAGCACCCACCCGGTGATCGCGGGACGGGACGCCGGTTCGGCCGGCGCTTCGGAGACGGCGAGCGATGGGGTCTGCATGGTCTCGAACTTAGCCGGTTATGGAGAAGCGGGAATCACCTGGGTGCAATCGGTCTCATCGCACGGCCGGTGTCATTCGGGCCAGCGTGTCAGAGCCTCGGGGCCGTCGGCCGGCGTGCGGGCGACATTGAGGACCAGCGCCAGCAGGGAATAGATGCCGATCAGGGCGGGGATCTCGACCGCGCCGCGCTCGCCGTGACGTGCCACGACACGGGCATAGGTGGTGTCCGACCAGCGCCTGGTGGCGATCAGTTCGGCCACCGCGTCATGGATCAAGGCCTCGTCCGAGGTCATCACGTCGGGCCTGCGGCCTTCGGCGAGCGCCTCCAGCAAGGCCCGGGGCACACCGGCTTTTTCGGCCTCCCGGACATGCACCGACCATTCGAACTGCTGCGAATAGGCGCGGGCCACCTGGCAGATGGCCATTTCCTTCAGATCCTCGGGGAGGCAGGAGCCGTGGCGCATGCGCCGGCCGAGCGCCTCGACATCGCGCATGACCGCCGGCGAGCGCAGCAGCGGCGCATAGGGTCCGAACGGCTCGGCGCCACGCCGCGACCGGAACTCCGCCGCTGCCTCCGCCTGCGCCGCCGTATAGGCCGCAGGCGGGATCGGAGGCATGCGGTCGGCGGCGGCCATGGTGATCTCGCAAATCAGAAAACAGGAGATGGTCCTGGTATCATGGCGCGATGCGGGCAATTGCCAAGGGGGGCTAAAGCAGGACTAGACTGCGGACGTTCTCGGAGGCCGTTCATGCGCCGCATCATCGTTGCTCTGGTCTCGATCCTGGTGTCGTCCGCGGCCGTGGCCCAACCGGCGCCGCAGCCCGCGCCATCGCCGCCGGCAGCCTCGCCGAGCTGGCCGATCCTCTCGGAAACCGCCCGTGTCCACCCGGCGATCGCGCCGAACGGCATGGTGGCGAGCCAGGAGGCGGAGGCGACCCGCGTCGGCGTCGCCGTGCTGGCGCGGGGCGGCAATGCGGTGGACGCGGCGGTCGCCGTCGGCTTCGCGCTGGCCGTCACCTTGCCGCGGGCCGGCAATCTGGGCGGCGGCGGCTTCATGCTGGTGCACCTGGCCGAACGCAACGAGACGATCGCCATCGATTATCGCGAAACGGCGCCGCAAGCCGCGACGCCGACCATGTTCCTCGGGGCCAATGGCGAGCCGGATCCGCGTCTGTCGCGCGATTCGGGGCTGGGCGCCGGCGTGCCGGGAACCGTCGCGGGTCTCGCCGAGGCGCATCGCCGCTACGGCTCGGGACGCTTCACCCTCGCCGAACTGATCCAGCCGGCGATCCGGCTCGCCCGCGACGGCATCACGGTCGACGACGATCTCGCCGATTCCCTGCCGCAGGCGGCGCGCCGGCTCGCCCGTTATCCCGCCTCGATGCGGATCTTCCTGAAACCCGACGGCTCGGCGCCCCGGCGCGGCGAGACCCTGGTCCAGGCCGACCTCGCCCGCTCGCTCGAGGCCATTGCCCAGCGCGGCCCCGCCGGCTTTTACGAAGGCACCGTCGCCGAGCGGATCGTCTCGGCGCTCGGCGCCCATGGCGGCATCATGACGGTGGAGGATTTCCGAGCCTATCGGCCTGTCATCCGCGAGGTCGTGCGCGGCCGCTATCGCGGTTATGCGCTCGCCTCCATGCCGCCGCCCTCGTCGGGCGGCGTCCACCTCATTCAATTGCTCAACCTGCTGGAGCCGTTCGACCTCGGCGCCATGGGCCATAACAGCGCCGAGGCGATCCATGTGATGGCCGAGGCGATGAAGCTCGCTTATGCCGACCGCGCGAAATATCTCGGCGATCCCGACAGCGTCAGCGTGCCGGTGCGCGGCCTGACCTCCAGGGCCTATGCCGACCGCCTGCGCCCGCTGATCGACCCGAACCGGGCGCGGCCGGCAGCCGAGGTCCGGCCCGGCGACCCGGCGCCGCACGAGGGCGAGCAGACCACCCATTTCTCGGTGGTCGACCGATCGGGCAATGCGGTGGCCAATACCTATACGCTGAACTTTTCCTATGGCCTGGGCCTGGTGGCCGAGGGCACCGGCATCCTCATGAACAACGAAATGGATGATTTCGCCGCCAAGGCCGGCGCGGCCAATGCCTATGGCCTGGTGCAGGGCGCGGCCAACCTGCCGGGCCCGGGCAAGCGGCCGCTGTCGTCGATGACGCCGACCATCCTGTTTCGCGACGGCAAGGTGGCGATGGTGACGGGATCGCCGGGCGGCAGCCGGATCATCACTATCACCCTGCAGACCATCCTCAATGTGGTCGATCACCGCATGAACATTGCCGAGGCGGTCGCGGCACCACGGATCCATCACCAGTGGCTGCCCGATGCCATCGATGTCGAGCAGGGCATTTCGGTCGACACGCTGAGGCTTCTGACGGCGCGCGGCCACCGCATCGCGCCGCGCCCGGCCTTCGGCAATGTCAATGCCATCCTGGCGACGCCACAGGGCTGGACCGGCGCTTCCGACACACGCCAGCGCGGCACCTTGGCGGCCGGGAATTAGGCGTGGGGGCCGCTCTTTGCCATTGACGGCCGGATCGGTTTGTTCTCATTATGTTCCAATGAGCAGACGGCGAATCATCCACGCATTCGATGCAGGCCCGCCCCCGGTTCTGGCGGTCGCCGGCCTTGCGGCGCGCTTTCATGCCTGGCGCGGCATTTCCGGCCGGCGCTATCTGGCGACCGTCTATCCGGCGACCAATCCACCGGCCTATGAGGGCGCGGTCATGGTGCTGGCGCGGCGCGAGACCGATGGCACGCGGCTGGCGGTCTGGGCCGGACGCGCGCCGTGCTCGGCGCGGGCCCTGGCGCGGCTCGCCCAGATGAAGCGGGCCGACGAGGTGCATGTCCACCTGACCGCCGAGAACGAACAGCAACGCGCGACGGTTGCCGCCGACCTGGCCACGCCGGTGACGACCCTGGCCGCGGTCGCCTGAATTCCCGGCCGTTCCGGCCGGCGCGGCGGCCCCGTTCAGGGCTTCAGGATCACCTTGCCCTTGGCCTTGCGGCTGGCGATCTCGTTCAGCGCGTCGGCGATCCGTTCCAGCGGATAGGTCGCGTGGACATGCAGCGACAGTTTCTTTTCGGCGGTCCAGCGGGCGACCTGCGCCAGGTTCTCGCTGTTCGCCTTGGGGCTGCGCTGGGCGAAGGCACCCCAGAACACGCCGCGGATGTCGCAGCTCTTCAGCAAGGTCAGGTTCAGCGGGATCTTGGGGATCTCGCCGCCGGCGAAACCGATGACCAGGAAACGGCCCTCCCAGGCGATCGCACGCAGCGCCGGTTCGGCATATTTGTCGCCGACCGGGTCGTAGATCACGTCGGGGCCCTTGCCGCCGGTCAGCGCGCGCAGCCGCTCCTTCAGGTCCTCGGTGGCATAGTTGATCACCTCGTCGGCGCCATGGGCCTTGCAGAAGGCCAGCTTGTCGTCGGTCGAGGCGCAGGCGATGACCCGGGCGCCCATGGCCTTGCCGAGCTCGATGGCGGCGAGCCCGACGCCGCCGGCAGCGCCCAGCACCGCGAGCGTCTCGCCCGGCTTCAGCTGGGCGCGGTCCTTCAGCGCGTGAATGGTCGTGCCATAGGTGATGACGAGGCCGGCGGCCTGTTCGTCGGTCAGGGCATCCGGGATCGGCGCCAGCGCGCTGGCCTGCGCCACGATCTGGCTGCGGGCCGCCCCGAAGGACAGGTTGCCGGCGACCCGGTCGCCGACTTTGAAGCCGGTGACGCCGTCGCCGAGGCTGAGAATACGGCCGGCGAATTCGGAGCCCGGCGAGAACGGCATGGGCGGCTTCACCTGATACATGTTCTTGATGATCAGGTTGTCGAAGAAGTTGAGGCCGACGGCGGTGACCGCGACCACGACCTCCCCCGGACCCGCGCTCGGATCCGGCAGTTCCTCGATGACCAGGCTCTCGGGCGGCCCGAAGGTCTTGCACAGAACGGCTTTCATGGACGTCGTCTCCCTTGGTTGCGACACACCACCAGCCGGTGCGCTTGAGGTCAACCTCGGCCAAACGGTGGGCGAGACCGCCCGCGACCCGGCCGGAAAGCCCCGGCCGCGCAGCCGGCGCCGATGCTTAACGGATCGTTGAAGACCATGGCGCTACGTCACATGTGGGTCGTGAGACCGCCGCAATCGATGGTATAGTTCAGGGAATGTCGCGAACGCCTCCATGGGCCGCGCCACGCGCCGAGCCGAATGTGACCCCCGTCACCGAGCCACGGGTACGGGGACGCTGGCGGTTTCGCCCGGCTCCGGTCGTCATGGTTCTGGCCCTGGTCGGCCTGACCGGGCTCGCGGCGGGGTTCATTCCGTTCGTCCGCTCGGCAACCCAGGTTGCGGCGACCGGCGGGCCGCGGGCCGAGGCGATCGTCGCCATGACCGGTGGATCGTCGCGGATTTCCGACGCGATCGCGCTGCTCGGAACCGGCCGGGGCCGGCGCCTGCTGATCAGCGGCGTCAATCCGATGGTCGGCGAACGTGAACTGGCCCGCCTGATCCCGGGCTCGGCTGCCCTGATGCAATGCTGCATCGATCTCGACCATCGCGCCCTCAACACCCTCGGCAACGCCATGGAAACCGGCAAGTGGGTGCGCGCCAACGGCTTCCGCTCGGTGCTGGTGGTCACCTCGAGCTATCACATGCCGCGCACCATGCTGGAGCTGCAGCGGATCCTGCCCGACGTGGAGCTGATCGCCAGCCCCGTGCCTACCGAGGCGATGAAGCGCAATGTCTGGTGGAAAGATCCGCCGAGTCTGAAGATTCTGAGCTTCGAATATGCCAAGTACTTGATGGCCGCCGTGCGGCTCAGGTTGGATATCCCGACCGCCGAACCGCGAACGGCGCGCGCCTCGACCTATTGAGCTCCGCCTCGGGCGGGAGGACCCGCCTGATGCTGCTGCTGCGCTCGGCCCTGTTCAATCTGTTCTTCTATCTCTGGACCCTGCTGCTGCTGATCATCCTGATGCCGACGCTGGTCTGGCCGTCGGGCAATCCCATCCTGTTCATCGGCTGGGTCTGGGGTCGCGGCAATCTCTGGGCGCTCAGGGTGATCTGCAACCTGCATGTCGTGTTTCGCGGCCTGGACAAGATCCCCGAGGGGCCGCTGCTGGTTGCCGCCAAGCACCAATCCGCCTGGGAAACCTTCGCCTTTTTCGTGCCGTTCCGCCGGCCGGCCTATGTGTTCAAGCGCGAGCTGATCTATTTGCCGCTGTTCGGCTGGGTCATCTGGCGCGCCCGGCAGATCCCGGTCGATCGCGGCAAGAAGGGTGGCACGCTGGCGTCGATCACGCCGGGCGCGCGCGACGCGCTGAAGCGCGGCCAGCAGGTCATGATTTTTCCGGAAGGCACGCGCCGCGCGGTCGGCGCGCCACCCGACTACAAATATGGCGTCACCCATCTCTATCAGGCGCTCGGCGTGCCGTGCCAGCCGGTGGCGCATAATGCCGGCCTGTTCTGGCCGCGCCGGTCGTTCCTGCGCCGGCCCGGCACCGTCATCGTCGAATGCCTCGACCCGATCCCCCCGGGCCTGCCGCCGGAGCAATTCGCCGACCGCCTGAAGGCCGCCATCGAGACGGCAACTGACCGGCTCGTCGCCGAGGCCGCCGAGGCGGCCGCGACCTGAGCCGCTCGCCGCTCCTGTTCAGCCGGTCGTCGGGTGGAAGAAGTCGTAGACCGCCTTGGCGGTCGCGGCATTGATGCCCGGGGCGCGCTGCAGATCGTCGAGCCCGGCCCGCTCGATGGCCTTCAGCGTGCCGAAATGGTTGAGCAGGGCGCGTTTGCGCGACGGCCCGATGCCGGCGATTTCGGCGAGGCCTGCCTCCTTGATGTCCTTCTTGCGCCGGCCGCGATGGGTGCCGATGGCAAAACGATGCGCCTCGTCGCGCAGGCGCTGGACGAAATAGAGCACGGGATCGCGCGGTTCGAGCCGGAACGGCTCACGTCCCGTCATGTGGAAGGTCTCGCGGCCGGCCTCGCGGTCGCGCCCCTTGGCGATGCCGACCATCGGCACATTGGCGATGCCGAGATCGGTGAGGATCTGGCGCGCCGCCGAGAGCTGGCCCGGGCCGCCGTCGATCAGCACGAGATCGGGCCAGGCCGACTGGTCATCCTCGCCATCCGCGGGCGGCGCGGCCGGCGCGTCGACGCCGTCCTTCAGGAGGCGCTTGAAGCGGCGCTCCAGCACCTCGCGCATCATGCCGAAATCGTCGCCCGGCGCGATGTCGGACTTGATGTTGAATGTCCGGTAGTCCTTGCGGCGGAAGCCCTCCGGACCGGCCACGATCATGCCGCCGACGGCATTGGTGCCCATGATGTGAGAGTTGTCATAGACCTCGACGCGCCGCGGCGGCTTGTCCAGCCCGAAAGCCTCGGCCAGGCCGGCGAGCAGCTTCAGCTGCGAGGCGCTCTCGGCGAGCTTGCGGCCCAGCGCCTCGCGGGCGTTCTGCAGGGCATGGTCGACCAGGTCCTTTTTCTCGCCACGCTTGGGCGTCGCCACCTCGACCCGCCGGCCGGCCCGCGTCGACAGCGCCTCGCCGAGCAGGCCCTGGTCCTCGACCTCATGCGACAGCAGCACGAGCGAGGGCGGAGGCTTGTCGTCATAGAACTGGGCAACGAAGGAGCCGAGCACCTCGGCGGCCTCGATCGAGCGGTCGGCACGCGGATAATAGGCGCGGTTGCCCCAGTTCTGGCCGGTGCGGAAGAAGAACACCTGGATGCAGGTCTGGCCGCCCTGCTGGGTGGCGGCGAAGACGTCGGCCTCCTCGACGCCGCGCGGATTGATGCCCTGGGTCGCCTGGACCGCCGACAGGGCGGCGAGCCGGTCCCGATAGACCGCGGCGCGCTCGAATTCGAGGTTCTCGGCGGCCTGCTCCATCTGGGTCGCCAGCACCTGCTTGACCACCTGGCTGCGGCCCGACAGGAACAGCTTGGCCTCGTTGACCAGGGCGTCATAGCCATCCTTGCCGATCTCCGCCGTGCACGGACCGGAGCAGCGCTTGATCTGGAACAGCAGGCAGGGGCGGGTGCGGCTCTCGAACACCGGATCGGCGCAGGAGCGGATCAGGAAGGCCCGCTCGAGTGCGTTGATGGTGCGCCCGACCGCCTGCGCCGAGGCGAAAGGCCCGAAATAGTCGCCCTTCATCGAGCGCGCGCCGCGGTGCTTGGCGATGCGCGGCGAAGCATGGTCGCCCGTGATCAGGATATAGGGAAACGACTTGTCGTCACGCAGCAGCACGTTGAACCGTGGCCTGAGCTGCTTGATCAGGTTGGCCTCGAGCAGCAGCGCCTCGGTCTCGGTGCTGGTCGAGACGAATTCCATCGCAGACGTGGCCGCCACCATGCGGGCGATGCGGGTCACCTGGCCGACCGGACGGGTGTAGGAAATCACCCGCTTGGTGATCGACTTGGCCTTGCCGACATAAAGGACCTCGCCGCTCGCATCGATCATGCGGTAGACGCCGGGTCCCTTGGGCGCATGGCGGACCGCGGCCTTGATCACGTCGATGCCGGCGGCGAGCGGGCCGGCGGCCGGGGCCGCGTCGTCTTCGGCCACCAGATCCAGCACGATGTCCTCGGCCTCATCCGTCTCGGGCAGGTCGAGATCGGTCAGGTCTGGCTCGAGATTGGCGGGTCCGGATTGCGGCGTCATGGAAAGCGTCTGTCTCTGGATGTCGTAACGGCGGGTTCGGCCGCGGCGGGAATCGGCCGCGCACGAAGCAGCAAGCCTACTCCTTGATGCCCCAGACGTCGGCAGTCTTCCAGGCCAGGTGCTGGCCGGAATCGACCGCGATGGTGGTGCCGGTCACGCTCCGGGCGCGGGCAAGATAGACGACGGCCTCGGCGACCGCCTCGGGCGCGCTCGGCTGGCCGAGCAGGGTCGACGCCGCCTGGCGCGCGAAATCCGCGGGGTCCTGGCGGTCATTGGCGAAGGTCGGGCCCGGCGCGACCGCATTGACGCGGATCCGGGGCGCCAGCGCCTGGGCCATGGTCCGGGTCGCCGCCTGCAGGGCGATCTTGGTCAGCGTGTAGGAATAGAATTGCGGCGTCGGCTTGAACACACGCTGGTCGACGATATTGACGATGGAGGCGCCATCGGGGGCCTGCGCGGCGAAGTCCTGGGCCAGAAACGACGGCGTCTGCAGATTGATGCGGAACTGCCGGTTCCAGCCCTCGCGGGTCAAGGTCCCCAGATGGTCCTCCTCGAATTCGCTGGCATTGTTGACCAGGAGGCTCAACGGACCGAGCGCGGCCTGCGCCGCGGCGACCAGCCGGTCGACCGCCGTCGGCTCGGCCAGATCCGCCGCGACCACCGCGGCCCGGCCGCCGCGGCCGCGAATCGCCGCCGCCAGCGCTTCACCCTCGGCCGCCGAGCGATTGACATGGATGACCACGCCGAAGCCGGCCATGGCCAGGGCCTCGGTAATCGCCCGGCCGATGCGCCGGGCGCCGCCGGTGACCAGCGCGGTTTCAGTCTGGGGCATTTTCAGTTCGGGCATCGGGGCATCGTTCAATCCGGGAATCGATCCCATGGGAAATAGGCGCGTTGGTGCATTTCTGCCACGGGCGCGGATCGGGCCGTCGATCGAACAGCGGCCAGTCACCGCGCAGGCCTGTGCTTGGCTTTCAACCGCCGCTGCCGCCGGTCGCAGGATGCGCCGTTGTTGCGCTGCGGTATTCGACTCCGCGGATCCTCGGGCCGCCGCGCGCCTGCCTTGATTGCGCCACATCTCGCAAGATGTCACATTGTCATAGACGTTTAATATTTTGAATTCCTAAGTATATACTGGAATAGTAACTCTTTGTTTCCAAACATTACGCGAAGATGATGCCTCATTTCAGCCAATAACCGATGGAAATGACAGCGCCGGTCGTTCATGAACGATCGCATGCGGTTCGATTGGTAACGCTCCATTAACGACGGAGCCATTCATCCCGCGAAAACTTGAATGAATGCGGTTATAGATTGTTCACCGCATTGGATCTGGGACGGTCCGCGACGGAAAAGCATTCCTCGTGACGTTCGTGGGACAGGAGTTGACGATGAAAAAGATCATTTGGGCTGCAGCGACTGCTGCCGTGCTCGCCACCCCGGCTTTCGCAGCCGACCTGCCGCGCCGCGGCGCCTATCCGGAGGCCGTCTACGTGCCGGTCGCCCCGGCCGGCATCTGGACCGGCTTCTATGTCGGCGCCAATATCGGCGCGAACTTCTCGTCGAGCTTCAACAACAACGCGGCCTTCAGCCTCGGCGGCGCCTCCGGCTTCACCGGCGGCCTGCAGGCCGGCTACGACTATCAGGTCAACCGCTTCGTCATGGGCGTCGTCGGCGACCTGAACTATTCCAGCATCAACCGCCGCTACATCGATACCTTTCCGACCGATGTGCGCACCAGCATGAACTGGAACGGCTCGATCCGTGCCCGCCTCGGTTACGCCGTGCAGGACAACTTCCTGCTCTACGCGACCGGCGGTCTGGCGCTGGGCAACGTCCGCGTCAGCGACGCGCTGCCGGGCGGCTTCTCGCAGTCGAAGACCCTGGCCGGCTGGACCGCCGGCGTCGGCGCCGAATATGCCTTCACCCGCAACTGGACGGCGCTGCTCGAATATCGCTACACCAGCCTGCAGAAGGCCAGCTACGATGGCGTGATGCCCGGCGCGCGCTTCGGCTTCGAAGGCCACCAGCTCCGCACCGGTATCAACTACCGCTTCTGATCCGACCTTCGCCCGACATCGAGAACGGCCCGGCTTCGCCCGGGCCGTTTTCATTTGGGGCCCGCCTCGTGCATAACAGGCAAGGCGGCCGGGTTGATCCGCCGCATTGCACCGCGCGGCTCTCGAGATTAAACCAGCCCGATCATGGCGCTTCTCGATCTCGCCAACCCGACCCGTTTCCTGGCGTTCGTCGCGCGGGCCCTGCCGTGGCTCGCCGGGGCGAGCGTGCTGACGTTCGTCGCCGCCGGCTACCTGGTGTTTTTCGTGGCCCCCGACGACTACCAGCAGGGCGGCACGGTCAGGATCATGTTCATCCATGTGCCGGCGGCCTGGCTGTCGATGATGTGTTATTCGCTGATGGCGGTGTCGGCGCTGGGCACGCTGGTCTGGCGCCATCCGCTCGCCGATGTCGCGGCCAAGGCGGCGGCCCCCATCGGCGCGGCCTTCACCTTTCTGTGCCTGGCCACCGGCTCGCTCTGGGGCAAGCCGATGTGGGGCACCTGGTGGATCTGGGACGCGCGCCTGACCTCGGAACTGGTGCTGTTCCTGATGTATCTCGGCCTGATCGCGCTCTGGCGCTCGGTCGACGATCCCGGCCGGGCCGGGCGGGCCGCGGCCGTGCTGACGCTGGTCGGCTCGGTCAATATCCCGATCATCAAGTTCTCGGTCGACTGGTGGAATACCCTGCATCAGCCGGCTTCCGTGTTCCGGCTCGACGGTCCGACCATTCACGCCTCGATCCTGACGCCGCTGTTGGTCTCAGCGGTGGCTTTCACCTTGCTGTTCCTGACGCTGCATCTCGCCGCCATGCGCAACGAGGTGCTGCGCCGCCGGGTCCGGGCGATCCGCCTGGTCCAGGCCCAGCGCGAGGCGGTGCCCGCCGGCGCCAGGCTGATGCCGGGGGAGTGACGCGATGCTCGGGCTTGATGTCTTCCTGCAGCAGCCGCATGCCGGCTTCATCCTGGCGGCCTATGGGCTGAGCGTCGCGACCATTGCCGGCCTCGTCGCCTGGATCGTCGTCGACCACGGCAAGCAGACCGCCATCCTCGCCGACCTGCAGAAGCGCGGCGTGACCCGCCGCTCGGCGGCGCAAGCGGAGGACGCGACATGACCGAGGCGAGCGCTCCCGTGGCGCCCAAGCGGCGGTCCTGGCTGCCATTGCTGCCGCTCGCCGTGTTCATCGGCCTGGCGGTGCTGTTCCTGGTCGGCCTGCAGGGCGACCCGCAGAAGCTGCCCTCGGCCCTCATCGGCAAGCCGGCGCCGACCTTCGCGCTGGCGCCCCTCGACGGCATCGGCCGGCCCGGCTTCTCCAATGCCGATCTCCAGGGCCAGGTGACCGTGGTCAATGTCTTCGCGTCCTGGTGCATTCCCTGCCATGAGGAACATCCCGTCCTGGTCGAGCTGGCCAAGGACACGCGCATCCGCATGGCCGGGATCAACCAGAAGGATCAGCCCGACAATGCCCGCCGCTTCCTGGCGCGCGGCGGCAATCCCTATCAGTTCGTCGGCGTCGACCCGAACGGCCGGGCCGCCATCGACTGGGGCGTCTACGGGGTTCCCGAGACCTTCATCGTCGGCCGCGACGGCCACATTCTCTACAAGCATGTCGGCCCGATCACGCCGCAGACGCTGGTCTCGCGCATAAGGCCGCAGATCGAGGCGGCGCTCGCCGCCCGGTGATGCCGGTTATCGCGGCGGCGCAATGATTGTGACCGGTTGATTTCGCAAAGGAACAAGTCGTGGATGCCCGGGACAAGCCCGGGCAAGACGATGTGTGTCCCTCACGGCGTCCTGGGCCACGGTCCGCGTCGTGTGACGGTGGGGTCAGCGCGCTGGCTCGACGGTATTTCTCGTCTTGGCCGGGCTTGTCCCGGCCATCCACGCATTCAACCCGATTTGCCCATGGAGCGCGCCATCCGGCATGCGATCCGCTGCATTTCGCACTTTCGACCTGGTTCCATCAGCGCAACGCCGAGCAACCCGGAGTCAAAGAATCAAAATCACCGAGCAGCGGTGGTCAACGCGTCGGCTGGAACGGATTGCGCCAGCCGCCGCCCTGCGCCGGCGCGCGCAGCGGAAAGGCCGCCGAGAGGTAGTTCACGAAAATCTCCCGGTCCTTGGCGTCCGGCGCCGGCATGCCGTGCTTCGACACCATCAGGTCGATGACGCCGCTCCATTGCTCGCGCGTCTGGCCGATGCGGGTGATCAGGCCGGTCGCGTGGCAGGCGGTGCACATGTAGAAAGTCTCGTCGCGGCCTTCTCCGGCCGGCCAGGCTTCGGGTGTTTCGGCCTGGGGCTGGAAATTCGGCGGCGTCTGCGCCCGGACGGGTGCGCCCGCCGCGCCGATGCCCAGCATCAGCGCGACGGTCAGAAGTCCCCATGATCGCATCGGGTCACCCCACCAGCATGGCGATGCGGTGGAACGAGTTGGCGCCGTAGCCTTGCGGGTTCCAATTGCCGGCGGTGTGCGGCTGGTATTTGCCCGCGCTGTCCTGGCCGCGCACCCAGACCTCGTAATAGCCGTCGGTCGGCAGCTGGATCGAGCCCGACCAGCGGCGCCAGTCATAGCGGTTCTTGGCCTCGGCCAGCCGCATGGCGCGCCAGGTCTGGCCGAAATCGGTCGAGACATGGACGCGCTGGACGTCGAGATCGCCGGCCCAGGCCGCGCCGCGGATGTCCAGCGTACGGGTGCCCTTGGCCAGCCGCGTGCCGTTGGCATGGCTGGTCAGGATCGAGCGCAGGGGCATCGAGGTCATGTCGGCGAAATTGTCGCGGCCGTCGACATTGGAGCCCGGTACGATCGGCACGGTCGGGACACGGTAGCTCGTGCCGCCCATGCCGGCGCCGTCATGCGGCTTGTCGCGGATCCAGATGCGGGTCAGCCACTTGTGCGACAGCGAGCCCGGCCAGCCCGGCGTGATCAGCCGGACCGGCCCGCCATGGATATGCGGGATCGGCTGGCCGTTCATGGCGAAGGCCACCAGCGTGTGGCGCTCGAGAGCCTTGGCGACCGGCATGCCGCGCGAGATCGACTGGCGCGCGGCATCGCCCGAGAGGTGCGGATCGGCGCCGTAATTGCCGGTGAAGCGGGCAGTGTCCTTGAGGCCGGCGGCACGCAGCAGGTCGCGCAGCGGCACGCCGGTCCATTCGGCGCAGCCGATGGCGCCGTTGCCCCACTGGTTGCCACGCGCCTGCGGCGAGAAGAACGAGCGGCCATTGCCGCCGCATTCCATCTGCATGCGATAGGTGACCGCGCGATAACGCACCTTGAGCTCGCCGACGGTCAGCTTGAGCGGCGCATTGACCTCGCCGTCGATGACGAAGGCATGGGCGTCGGGATTGGCGATGTCGGGCGCGATCTGGCCGTTGTTGCGGACGAAGAAGCGGTCGATCGGCGTGGTCGCGTCGTCGAGCAGATGTTCCGGCGTCTCGGCGACCAAGGGGCGGTCCTGCAGCAGCATGAGGCCGCGCGACTTGCCGGGATAATCGAGCGGTTGCGGGCCTTGCGGCGCGGCTGCCGCCGGAGCGGCCGGTTGCGCCGGCGCGGTCTGCGCCATGGCGGCCGGGATCAGGCCGCCGGGCATGGTCGCGGAATGGACGATGGTGCCGCCGACCGCCGCCGACATGGCGGCAAGGCCGGCCCCGCCCAGGAAGCCGCGCCGCGAAGCCGTGCCGTCTTCGCCGCTGGTCGCCGCCTTGGCGGCCCTGCGTCCAAATATCTCGGCCTCCGCGCGCTCGGGGTCGTCCTGATAGAGTTCCTCGACCGAGCGTTCCTTCTTCCTCGCCATGAAGTCCCTCCCAGGAAGCGATTCGTCAGCATTTCATTGTCGTTGTGGCAGGTTCGAAGAGAAAATTATACCCCGTCTCGCGGTCGCCGCCAGAGGCCTGGAGGTCGCATCCATGACGCACGTCATGACGCCGTCACAAGATTAGGCGTTGACGTGGGGGCTTTCGCATGGCCAATGCGCGCCAGCACTATTTGCAGGTCCCGTCCGCAAGGCCGGGGCCTTTCCTTCGTTGTACTACCTGCCTCTTCAGGAGAACCCTCATGAGCCAGTGGCCCGTCTATCATGATATTACCGGTCCGATTGTGATCATCGGTTTCGGCTCCATCGGCCGCGGCACGTTGCCGCTGATCGAACGTCATTTCAGGTTCGACAAGACCCGCCTGGTGGTGATCGATCCGGCCGACACCAACCGGCATCTGCTGGATGAGCGCGGCATCACGTTCATCCAGGAGGCGGTGACCCCGGAGAACTACAAGACGCTGCTGCAGCCGCTGCTGACCAAGGGCGGCGGCCAGGGGTTCTGCATCAACCTGTCGGTCGACACCTCGTCGGTGGCGATCATGGAGCTGTGCCGCACGCTGGGTGCCTTGTACATCGACACCGTGGCGGAGCCGTGGCCGGGCTTCTATTACGACGCCACCATGGATACCGGCGCGCGCACCAACTACATGCTGCGCGAGCGGGTTCTGGCGGCGCGCGCCCGGGCGCCGGGCGGCACGACGGCGGTGTCCTGCTGCGGCGCCAATCCGGGCATGGTGTCCTGGTTCGTCAAGCAGGCGCTGCTGAATGTGGCGACCGACAGCGGCGTGCCCTATGCCGTGCCGAAATCGAAAACCGAATGGGCGGCGCTGGCCGCCAAGGTCGGGATCAAGGGCATTCACATCGCCGAGCGCGACACCCAGCGCTCCAAGAAGCCGAAGCCGGCCAATGTCTTCGTCAACACCTGGTCGGTCGAAGGCTTCATCTCCGAGGGCCAGCAGCCGGCCGAGCTCGGTTGGGGCACCCATGAGACCTGGATGCCGGACACGGCGCGGCGGCACAGCGTCGGCTCGGGCGCGGCCATCTATCTGCTGCAGGCCGGCGCCAATACCCGGGTGCGCTCCTGGTGCCCGACCCGCGGCGCCCAATATGCCTACCTGGTCACCCATAACGAGGCGATCTCGATCGCCGATTTCCTGACCGTGCGCGACGGCGCGGGCAAGGTGACCTACCGGCCGACCTGCCACTATGCCTATCACCCGTCGAACGACGCGGTGCTGTCGCTGCATGAAATGTTCGGCGCCGCCGGCAAGCGGCAGGACGGCTGGCAGATTCTCAGCGAGAACGAGATCGAGGACGGTGTCGACGAACTCGGCGTGCTGCTCTACGGCCATGGCAAGAACGCCTATTGGTACGGGTCGCAGCTCTCCATCGAGGAGGCCCGGCGGCTGGCGCCCTATCAGAACGCCACCGGCCTGCAGGTGACCTCGGCCGTGCTCGCCGGCATGGTCTGGGCGCTGGAAAACCCGGAAGCCGGCATCGTCGAAGCCGACGACGTCGATTTCCAGCGCTGCCTGGAAATCCAGCGGCCCTATCTCGGTCCGGTCATCGGCACCTATACCGACTGGACGCCGCTGGACGGCCGTCCGGGCTATTTCCCCGAGGATATCGACACCAGCGATCCCTGGCAGTTCCGCAACATTCTCGTGCGGGACTGACGGTTCCCGGCGATCGGGTTCCGGTTTTCTCCTGAGTGCCGATCCGGTTGTTCCAGCCGGAACGGCGGACCATCCTTGGTTCCGGCCGCCCTCGACGGCGGCCGGTCCAACGATCGTTCCAGGGGAGGATGCCCATGCCTATCCGACCACGGGCCGCGCTGATCGGCGCGGCCATGGCGCTCGGCCTTGCGCTGGGGACGCCGCCCGCCGTCCCGGCCTTTGCCCGGGAGGCGGCCGCGCCGGCGCGCTTCACACCATCGGGGCTCGAGCGGATTCGCCAGCAATTGCGCACGGACGTGGCGCAGGGCCGCATTCCCGGCGCGGTGCTGCTGATCACCCGCGGCAACGGCACGCTGCTCGAAGAGGCCTTCGGCCAGCAGGATATCGCCGCCGCCAGGCCGATGCGGCGCGATTCGATTTTCCGGATCGCCTCGATGACCAAGCCGCTGGTCTCGGTCGCGGCCATGCAACTGGTCGAGCAGGGCAAGATCCAGCTCAACGACCCGGTTTCCGCTTATTTGCCCGAATTGCAGGGGCTGAAGGTCGCCGTCGAACGACGCGACGCCGGCGGCCAGGTCACGACCGAGCTCGTCGATGCCCGGCCGATCACCATTCAGGATCTGTTCCGGCACACTTCGGGCCTGACCTATCATTTCCTCGGCCAAATGAACCCGGTGCGCCGGGCCTATGCCGATCAGGACATTGCCGGGCTCTACGGGCCTGATGCGGGCGAGATGTTGCGCCGGCTCAAGACGATACCGCTGATGTACCAGCCGGGGAGCACCTTCGAATATTCCGTCTCCACCGACATTCTCGGCCACGTCGTCGAGCGCGTCACCGGCAAGAGCCTGGACGTGGCGCTCGACGAGATGGTGCTGAGGCCGCTCGGCATGCGCGACACGGTGTTTCAGGTGACCGGCCAGAGGCTCGCGCGCCTGGCCAATGCCCGGCCTGGCGATCCCGACACGGAGACGATGAACTGGCTGGATCTGACCAAGCCGCCAAAACGCTTCTCCGGCGGCGCTGGCGCCGCCTCGACCGCGCGGGATTATGGCCGCTTCATGCGGATGCTGTTGAACGAAGGCGAGCTCGATGGCGTCCGGCTGCTGTCACCGCAGACCATCCGCTACATGATGTCGGATCATCTGGGGCCGGTGCGCGGCCCGATCTATCTGCCGGGTGCGGGCCATGGTTTCGGTCTCGGCTTCGCGGTGCGAACCGACCAGGGCATGGCGGCGACCATCGGCAACAGGGGCGAAGCCTGGTGGGGCGGCATCACCGGTACGCGCTTCTGGGTCGACCCGGCCAATGATCTCGGAGTGGTGCTGATGATCCAGGCGCCGAACCAGCGCAACTATTACCAGTCGGTCATGCGCAACCTGGTCTATGGCGCCATGGGGCGTGCTGGCCGCTGAGCAAAATTGCCTAAATCCTAGGCACCTTCTGCTCATGTTATGCAATTGCTCAGATGGCGGGGGGCTCCTAACCTTTCGCCGTCTGAGAGGTTGCATCATGGGGTCCATGCTTTCGCGCCGTTCGTTCGGCGCGCTGACCGGCGGTGTGCTGGGCGCGGCGGCGCTGGCCAGGGGACTCGGCGCTCCGGCCTTGGCGCAAAGCCTGACCAAGCTGCGCATGGTGCTGAACTGGCGCTATCAGGGCCCGCAGAGCTGGTTCTTCCTGGCCCAGGACAAAGGCTATCTGCGCGAGGCCGGCGTCGAGCTGGAAATCGACCAGGGCGACGGGTCCGGCGCGGCGGTCGGCCGGGTCGCCTCGGGTGCCTATGACATGGGCTTCGGCGACATCAACGCGCTGATGGTGCTGGCCGGCCGCAAGCCCGGGCCCGATCCGTCGACGCCGGTCGGCATCTACATGATGTTCAACCGCCCGCCCTTCACCATCGCGGTCAAGGCCGACGGGCCGATCAAATCGCCCAAAGATCTGGAGGGCCGGACACTCGGCGGCCCGGCCAATGACGGCGCGCTGCAATTGTTCCCGGCCTTCTGCAAGCTCGCCGGCATCGACGCGGCGAAGATCGGCATCACCAATATGGCGCCGAGCCTGCGCGAGCAGATGCTGCAGCGCGACCAGGTCGCGGGCGTATTCGGCTTCGTCAACACGATCCGGTTTTCCGCCAAGCTGGTCGGCATCGATCCCGACAAGCAGTTCCGCTTCATCAATTACGGCGATCACGGCATGGATCTCTATTCCAACTGCCTGATCGTCTCGAAGAAGCTCACCACCGACAATCCGGACGCCGCGCGCGGCGTGGTGCGCGCCTTCAACCGGGGTCTCGTCGATACGCTTAGAGGTCTCGACGCCGCGGTCGAGGCGGTCGCCCGGCGCGAGCCGCTGATCAACAAGGCGGTCGAGAAAGAACGGCTGATCGCCACCCTGCAGGACGAAATGGCGCATCCGGAGATTGCGACATCGGGGCTCGGCGCGCCGGATCCTGTGCGGCTCGCCCGATCGATCGGCATCGTACGCGAGGCCAATGGGCTGGCGCGTGCGCCGGCTCCCGCCGAGATCTTCACCGATGCCTTCCTGCCGCCCATGGCCGAACGCATCACCCGGCTCGGCTGAGGGAAGCATCATGGAACTCGATCTCAAAGGCCGCGTCGTGGTCATCACCGGACCGGCCAAGGGCATGGGCGCGGCGGTCACCCGTGGTTTTGCGGCCGAAGGCGCACGGCTGGCGCTGCTCGGCCGGGATATCGGCGCGATCGAACCGGTGGCCGGCGAGGCACGGGCGGCCGGCGCGGATATCAGGGTCTTTGCCTGCGACATCACCAGGAGCGCCGATTGCGACGCGGCGGTCGCCGGCGCGATGGCGGCCTTCGGCGGGCGGATCGACGTGCTGGTCAATGTCGCCGGCGGTTCGGGGCCGATCGGCAAGACCGGCTGGCAGACCACCGAAGAGGAGTTCGACGAGATCGTCGATCTCAACATGCGCGGCTGTTTCAACACCATGAAGGCGGTTACACCCGCCATGATCGCGCAGGGCTACGGCAAGATCGTCAATGTCGGCGGCACCTTCGGCATGCGGGGCAGGGCCGGCCGCATGGCCTATTCGGCGTCGAAATGGGGATTGCGCGGCATCACCAAGAGCTTCGCGCTCGAGGTCGGTCCCTATGGCATCAACGTCAATTGCGTGGCGCCGGGGATGATCGAGGGCGAGCGCTTCCGCACCAAGGTGGTGCCGGAAATGGCGCGCCGGCTCGGTATTTCGGAAGCCGAGGCGGTCGAGAAGCACGCGAGCGACTATGCGCTCCGGCGGGTTTCGACCGATGTCGACGTCGCCAATGCCTGCCTGTTCCTGGCCTCCGACGCAGCGCGCCAGATCACCGGCGTCGACCTGCCGGTCGACGGCGGCTGGGCCATGTTGTGAGGCCGGAGATGAGCGGTCCCGATCTTCTGATCAAAGGCGGCACGGTGGTTGGCGGCAGCGCCACCTTTGCCGCCGACGTGGCGGTCAAGGACGGCCTGATCCAGGCGGTCGGGGCGCCGGGGTCGCTGACCGGGGCGCGTGAGACACTCGACGCGACCGGCCTGTTCGTCCTGCCCGGCGCCATCGACGTGCACGTGCATTTCCGCGAGCCCGGCTATACCCACAAGGAAGATTGGGAAACCGGCACGGCGGCCGCCGCCATGGGTGGCACGACCACCGTGTTCGAGATGCCGAATACCCATCCGCCGACCCGCTCGCTCACCGAGCTTCGCGACAAGCAGGCGGCCGCGCGAAAGGCCTATGTCGATTTCGGCATCTATGGCCTGCTGGCGGAAGACAATATCGCCGAGCTCCAGGGACTGATCGACGGCGGCGTCAACGCCTTCAAGTGCTTCATGGGCAATACTTTCGGCAATCTACCCTCGCCCTCGACCGGCGCCATGCTGGAGGGGTTCGAGATCATCGCGCCCTCGGGCCTGCGCATTTCGCTCCATGCCGAGACGGCATCGATCATGGCCTGGCGCCAGCAGCGGCTGATCGCCGCCGGCCGCAACGATCCACTCGCCCACATCGCGGCGCGGCCGGCGGTGGTGGCGGCGGAGGCGGTGGCGCGCGCGGCGATCCTGGCCGAATGGACCGGCGCGCGGGTGCATGTCCTGCACATTTCCTCGGCCCTCGAACTCGGCCCCTTACGCGACGCCAAGGCGCGCGGCGTCGACATCACGGGCGGCACCTGTCCCTGCTACCTGCTGCTCGACACCGGCGATTATGCCCGGCTCGGCTCGGTCATCCGGGTCAATCCGCCGGTGCGCGAGGCCGCCGATTCCCAGGCGATCTGGGCCGCGCTGAAGGATGGCACGGTCGACCTGATCGAGACCGATCACGCGCCGCACAGCCTGGACGAAAAGACCAAGGCGGTGATCTGGGAGGCGGATTGCGGCTTCCCAGGCGTCGAGACGCAGATGCCGCTGATGCTGAACCAGGTCTCCCGGGGCCGCCTCAGCCTGCAGGACTATGTGCGCTTCTCGGCCGAGCAGCCGGCAAAGCGTTTCGGTCTCTGGCCGGTCAAGGGGCGGATCGAGGCCGGCGCCCATGCCGATATCGCCGTCGTCGACATGACCAGGACCGAGACCATCCGGGCGGCGGCCTTGCATTCGCGCGGCAAGGTCACGCCGTTCGAAGGCGAGAGCGTCACCGGCGTGCCGGTGCACACGCTGGTGCGCGGCCGTTTCGTCCAGAGGGATCGTCAGCTGGTCGCCGAGGCGAGAGGGCACGGCCGGCAGGTCACCGACATCCAGCGCATGCCGGCGCCCGTGCTGAAACACACCGACCAGACTTTGGCATCGGTCTTGCGAACTCCGAACCCGTCATAGCCAATCCACCCGCAGCCAGGATCGGAATCATCCATGCGTGCCGCGCTCGCCACGATCGATCCAGACCCGGTTGCCCATAATCCGGGCAGCACGACCCAGGTGTCGCATGCCAGGCCGTTCATCGAATTCGAGAAGGTCTCGGTGACCTTCGGCCGCGGCGCGAAACGGGTGCAGGCGCTGGCGGAAACCTCGCTGGCGGTCGCCGAGGGCGATTTCGTCGCGCTGGTCGGCCCGTCCGGCTGCGGCAAGTCGACGCTTCTGAAGCTGGTCGGCGATCTCATGAAACCGTCGACCGGTTATGTCTATGTCGGCGGCCGTGAGCTCGGCGCGACCCCGATCCGCATCGGCATGGCCTATCAGAACCCGACCTTGCTGCCCTGGCTGAGCATCCGCGACAATGTGATGCTGCCCTTGAAGATCGTGCCGCCGTTCCGCAGCGAATTCCGGGCCAAGCGCAAGACCGCGTTCCGCGACCGGGCGGAGGCGCTGCTCGCCCAGGTCGGGCTCTCGGGTTTCGGCGACAAATATCCCTGGCAATTGTCCGGCGGCATGATGCAGCGGGCCAATCTCTGCCGGGCGCTCATCCACGAACCGGACCTCCTGCTGCTCGACGAGCCGTTCGGCGCGCTCGACCAGTTCACCCGCGAGGAGCTCTGGCAGATCATGCAGGCGCTGTGGATGACCCGGAAGACCACGGTGCTGCTGGTGACCCACGACCTGCGCGAGGCGGCTTTCCTCGGCAGCCGGATCTGCGTGATGTCGGCCCGGCCCGGGCGGATCCTCGAGGACAAGCCGGTCCAGTTCGCCCGGCCGCGTTCCATCGACATGACCTATCAGCCGGATTTCGTCGCGCTGAACCAGACCTTGCGCGGCCTCATCGTCGAGGCGCGCGGCGGCAGCGGCATCGTTCAGGCCGGAGGGCATTGAGATGGAGCGCGCGCTCGAACTGATCCGTGAAAAGGCCGCCTCGACCAGCCTGATCATCGGCGTCTTCCTGTTCTGGGAGCTCGCCTGCCTGATGCTCGGCATTTCCGACATCGTGCTGCCGCGGCCGAGCCAGATCATCCAGGCGCTCGTCCAATACTGGCCGGCGATCTGGCCGCACACCTACCAGACGCTTTACACGACCCTGGTCGGCTTCGGCATCGGGGTGGTCATCGGCATGGCCTTCGGCCTGGCGGTCGGCTCGTCGAAGCTCGCCTATGACACGGCCTATCCGCTGCTGGTCGGTTTCTCCTCGATCCCCAAGGTCGCGGTCGTGCCGATCTTCGTCCTGTGGTTCGGCGCCGGCACCGTGCCGGCGATCCTGACCGCGGCGATCATCTGCATCTTCCCGATCGTGGTGAATGTCGCAACCGGA
This sequence comes from Phreatobacter sp. GW821-FHT04C01, assembly GCF_059420385.1. Taxonomy (NCBI): domain Bacteria; kingdom Pseudomonadati; phylum Pseudomonadota; class Alphaproteobacteria; order Hyphomicrobiales; family Phreatobacteraceae; genus Phreatobacter; species Phreatobacter sp. GW821-FHT04C01. The sequence goes on from NZ_JBWKTP010000001.1 coordinate 517,934, forward strand.
ATCGCCACCGTCGAACCCGAACTCGAGGACGTCATGAAGACGCTGAAGGCCTCGAAATTCGATATTTTGTGGAACGTCGCGCTGCCGCGCTCCATGCCCTATTTCTTCGCCTCGCTGAAGGTGGCGATCACGCTGGCCTTTGTCGGTTCGGTGGTGGCCGAGACGGTCGCCTCGAACCGCGGCATCGGCAACATGATGATGATCGCGTCTTCGACCTTCAATGTGCCGCTGGTCTTTGCCGGCCTGTTCGTGCTCGGCGCGCTCGGCGTCGGGCTCTACGTCATCTTTTCCATCGTCGAATACCGGATCACCGGCTGGGCCCATCGCAAGGACCTGGCCGTCACCTGAGCCGTCGAGCCCGCTTCCCTAAAAACCTTGAGGACACGCCATGACCGCATCCCGCCGCATGTTCCTCGCCGGTTGCGCCGCCACGCTCGCCTGTCCGGCGCTGGCGCAGAGCCGGGTGCCGATCAAATTCACCCTCGACTGGCGCTTCCAGGGCATCCATGCCTGGTATTACCTGGCGGCCGAGAAGGGCTATTTCCGCGACGCGGGGCTCGACGTGACGATCGACCAGGGCGAGGGGTCGGCCGCGACCGTCACGCGCATCATGGGCGGCGCCTATGATGCCGGTTTCGGCGACGTCAACGCGATCATCCAGAACGCGGCGGCACGTCCCGGCGAGCAGCCCGTGATGGTCTACATGATCTACAACAAGGCGCCCTTCGGCATCGTGGTCAAGGCGTCGAGCGGCATCAGGGATGTCAAGGACCTGGAGGGCCGGAAGCTCGGCGGACCCGCCGGCTCGGCCACCACCCGCATGTGGCCGGCCTTCGCCAAGCTCAACGGCATCGATCCGGCCAGGAGCGAGATCCTCAACATGGCGCCTAATCTGCAGGAGCAGATGCTGATCCAGGACCAGGTTCAGGCCTCGCTGATCTTCACCCTGACCAGCTACATGAACCTCGTCGGCATGCGCCAGGATCCGGACAAGGACTTCCGCTGGTTCATCTTCGGCGACTACGGCATCTCCTCCTATTCAAACGGCATCATGGTGTCGCAGAAGCTCATGCGCGACCGGCCTCAGGCCGTGCGCGGCCTCGTCGCCGCGATCAACCGGGCGATGAAGGAAGTGCTGGCCGATCCGGCGGCCGGCATGGCGCCGATGACCCGGGTCGAACCGCTGTTCAACGCCGCCCTCGAAGCGCGCCGGGTCGACTATGCCGCCAAGACGGCCATGCTGACGCCGGAGGTGCGCCAGCTCGGCTTTGGCGATGTCGCCGATTCGCGCATGGCGCGGGCGATCGACCAGATCGTCGACGCTTTCGGCTTGCCGCGCGCGCCGGCTCCGGGTGAGGTATTCAACCGTGCGTTCCTGCCGGCGGCCGCCGAACGGAGCGTCGCGGCCTGACCGGGCCGCCGGCTCAACCGGCCTGCATGGAGCGCTTGCATGTCCCGCATCATCACCTGCGCGGCGATCCTCGACAGTTCCGGCGTGGCGCGCGGGCCCTCGCGCATCACGATCGGGGGCGCCACGATCGCCGGCGTCGAGGCCCTGCCGCCGGGGGCGCCGCATGACGATCTCCTGGTCATGCCGGCGCTCGCCAATGCCCATGACCACGGCCGGCCGATCCGTACTTCGTCGATCGGCGGCTTCGCCAAGCCGCTGGAGACCTGGCTGCACCGGCTGAGGCTGTTCGCGCCGGTCGATGCCCATCTCGCCTCGCTCGCGCCGTTCGGCCGGGCGGCGTTGGGCGGGCAGGGCGCGGTCATGGTCCATTATACCGGTGTGCAGGGGGTGACCGACTACGTCACCGAAGCCAGGGCCGTGGCGCGAGCGGCCGGCGATGTCGGCCTGCGCATCGCCTTCGGCATCGCCATGCGCAACACCAACCCGCTCGTCTATGGCGACAGCGCGCCGATCCTTGCCGCCCTGTCGGACGAGGCCCGCGCCGATATCACCACGCGTTTCCTCGGCGCACCGATGAGCGTCGCGGAGCAGATGGCGCGGGTCGATGCGGTGGCCGAGGCCATTGGTTCCGACATGGTCGATGTCCAGTACGGCCCGAACGGCGTGCAATGGGCGACGCCCGACCTTTTGGAGGCCATTGCCGCGGCCTCGGCCGCCACCGGCCGGCGGGTTCACATGCATCTGCTCGAGACGCGTTATCAGCGCGCCTATGCCGACCAGCATTTTCCGCAAGGCATCGCCCGCCACCTCAGGGATATCGGCCTGCTGTCGCCGCGCCTGACGCTGGCCCATTGCACCTGGGCCAATCCGGAGGATCTCGCGATCATCGCCGAAAGCGGCGCCACCATTTCAGTCAATACCTCGTCCAACCTGGCGCTGCGTTCCGGGCTCGCGCCGGTCGCGGCCATGCTCAAGGCCGGCTGCAAGGTGGGCATCGGCATTGACGGCCAGGCTTTCGACGAGGATGACGACCTGATCCGCGAGATGCGCCTGGTCTGGTCGCTGCACGGCGGCTGGGGTTTCGATATCAAGGTGACGCCGGCCGACGTCATGCGGGCGGTCTTCGCCAATGGCCACGCGACCTTGCGCTCGCCGGTCACCGGCCGGATCGAGGCCGGGGCGCCGGCCGACCTGCTGATGCTCGACCGGGCCGCCCTCGACGAGGATGCGCTGTTGCCGGTCGCCCCCGCCGAATTGCTGTTTTCGCGCGGTTCGGCCCGCCATCTCGCCGAATCGATGGTCGCCGGCCGGACCATCGTGAGGGACGGCCGGGTCACCGGCATCGACCTCGATGCCGCGCAAGCCGAACTGAGGGCGACGCTGCGGGTCGGGATGCCTTCGCGCGAGCGTTTTCGCTGCATCCTGCCCGAGCTGGAGACCGCGATCTGCGACCATTTCACCGACCGCCTGGGCTGTTGCTAAGCCCGCCGCTTTGCCTAGATTGCCGGGACTTGGTCGCTCAGTTCAAAGGATGGAATCATGCGGGCGCGTATCCTGTTGAAAGGCCTTGTGGCCGCATTCGCGACCCTCGGCCTGGCGGCGATCGCCGAGGCACAGGGCACGCGCGAACTGCATATCTTCAACTGGTCGAACTATATCGACGAGCAGGTGCTGCGCGACTTCGAGCGCGAGTTCAACGCCAAGGTCACCTACGACACCTATGATTCCAACGAGGTGCTGGAGACGAGGCTTCTGGCGGGCCGTACCGGCTACGACATCGTGGTGCCCTCGGGACCGTTCCTGTCGCGCCAGATCGCCGCCAATGTGCACCGCCGGCTCGAGCCGGCGAAGATCCCCAACCTGACCAATCTCTGGCCGGACGTGCAGCGCCGGGTCGCCGAATTCGATCCGGGCAATGCCTATTCGGTGAACTATCTCTGGGGTACCACCGGGATCGGCTACAATGTCGCCAAGATCCGCGAGCGGATGGCGGACGCGCCGCTCGATTCCTGGAAACTCGCCTTCGACTTCGACACGCTGAAGCGTTTCAAGGATTGCGGCATCCATTTCCTCGATACCGCCGAGGATCTTTTGCCCTCGGTGATGCGCTATCTCGGCCGCGACCCGAATTCCAAGCGCGCCGAGGACTGGGAGGCCGCCGCCGCCCATATCCAGCTGCTGCGGACGCTGGTGACCAAGTTCCACTCCTCGGAATATATTTCGGCGCTGGCCAATGGCGATATCTGCCTGGTGGTCGGCTATTCCGGCGACATCTTCCAGGCGCAGAAGCGCGCCCGCGAAGCCGGCAACGGCATCGACATCCAATATGTGATCCCGCGCGAAGGCGCGCAGATGTGGTTCGACCAGATGGCGATCCCCGCCGATGCGCCGAACCCGGATCTCGCCCAGGCCTTCATCAATTACCTGCTCAGGCCCGAGGTCGGCGCCAAGGTCGCGAGCTTCGTCTCCTATGCCAGCGGCAATCTCGCCGCCAGGCCGCTGGTCGTGGCCGCGGTGCGCGACAATCCTTCGATCTATCCGCCCGAGGAGGTCATGGCGCGGCTGTTCACCGTGACCAGCCCCGATGCCCGCCTGCAGCGGGTGATCACCCGGGCCTGGACACGGGCCAAGACCGGCCGGTGAGGCGAGAGGTTTCCGCCAAGGACCGCCCGATTGTGCTTTTGGCGGGTTGACGTGGGGACAGGCAATTCGTGGATGCCCGGGACAAGCCCGGGCAAGACGATGGGGCGCGAGCACGAGCGAATGAGGCCGGGCCGCCACCGCCCCGCTCGCTCCGTCTTGGCCGGGCTTGTCCCGGCCATCCATGACTTCAGCCCAATTCCGGTGGATTTTCGCCATCGAGCAGCGCGCAAGAATGCCGCCGCGCCTGTCCGGAGAGGGCGATGATCCCCGTGCAGCGTCGCCGGCGCATTTTCTTCGCGAACCGGTTCCCACTTCGCTTGAAAATGCTCTATGCGTTCCTGCCGTGAACGAGATCGCGCGGACTGCTGCTTTGACGACATCGCTCGGGGCCGTGCGCTCCGCCTTCGCCCCGTGGGACGACCCGGCCCTGAAGCCGCTGGTCGTTTATGACGCCGTCACCAAGCGCTACGGCGCCGAGACGGCCGTCGATGACCTGACGCTGGAGATCTACGAACGCGAGTTCTTCGCGCTGCTCGGTCCCTCGGGATGCGGCAAGAGCACGCTGATGCGGCTGCTCGCCGGTTTCGAGACGCCGACCGCAGGCCGTGTCGTGCTCGGCGGCCGGGATCTCGCCGGCGTTCCCGCGCATCGGCGCCCGGTGAACATGATGTTCCAGTCCTATGCGCTGTTTCCGCATATGACGGTGGAAAAGAACATCGCCTTCGGCCTCACCATGGAAAAGCTGCCGAAGGACGAGATCCGCGAACGGGTCGCGGCCATGCTGAAACTGGTCAAGCTCGACACCTATGCCGGCCGCAAGCCGCATCAATTGTCCGGTGGCCAGCGCCAGCGGGTGGCGCTGGCGCGCGCCCTGGTCAAGCGGCCGCAGGTGCTGCTGCTCGATGAGCCGCTCGGCGCGCTCGACCGCAAGCTGCGTGAGGAGACCCAGTTCGAACTGGTCGCCCTGCAGCAGCGGCTCGGCGTCACCTTCGTCGTGGTGACCCATGACCAGGACGAGGCGATGACCATGGCGACCCGCATCGCAGTCATGGACAAGGGCCGGGTGGTGCAGGTGGCGCCGCCGCCGGTCATCTACGAGGCGCCGGCCACGCGTTACGTCGCCGGCTTCATCGGCGACATCAACCTGATCGAAGGCAAGGTCGCGGCGGTCGCCGGTGCCCGCGCGGCGATCGAGACGGCGATCGCCGGCCGCGTCGAGATCGAGACGGCCGAGAGCCTGTCGGTCGGCCAGGCGGTGGCGGTGGCCTGGCGGCCGGAAAAGACCCGGATCCTGCGCGCCGACGAGCCGGCGCCGGCGGGCCGCCTGGTCATTCCCGGGGTGGTTCACGATATCGGTTATCTCGGCGACTGGACCACCTATGTGGTCGAGACCGGCGCCCAGAGGCTGCGGGCGGCGGTCGCCAACGCCGCGCGCAGCGTCGAGCAGCCGATCGCCTGGGATGAGCCGGTGCGCCTAGCGGTGGCGCCCGATGCCTTCATCCTGCTGACCCGGTAGCCGCGATGAGCGACCACGCCACCCGCCGCGTCACCATCCTGGTGCCCTATCTCTGGCTCGCGCTGTTCTTCCTGGTGCCCTTCGCCATTGTCGCGAAGATGTCGCTGTCGCAGGTGGCGACCGCGATCCCGCCCTACGAACCGGCATTCCTGGCCGGCGACGGCCTCGCCGGCTGGCTCGACAAGGCGCGGCAGCTGTCATTCGCCAATTACGGGGTCATCGCCGGCGACAGCCTCTATATCGACGCTTTCGTCTCGTCGCTCAGGATCGCGGCGACCGGCACCTTGATTCTGCTCGTTATCGGTTACCCGATGGCGCATGCCATGGCGCGCGCGCCCGACAGGCTCAGGCCGCTCCTGGTCATGGCGGTGATCCTGCCGTTCTGGACCAGCTTCCTGATCCGGGTCTATGCCTGGATCGGCATCCTGAAGCCGGAGGGACTGCTGAACGAGCTGTTGCTCGGCCTCGGCCTGATCGGCACGCGGCTGCAGATCGCCAATACCGAGACGGCGATCCTGATCGGCGTGGTCTATTCCTACCTGCCCTTCATGGTGCTGCCGCTCTATGCGGCGCTGGAACGGCTCGACCGCAGCCTGCTGGAGGCGGCCAACGATCTCGGCTGTCCGCCCTGGCTGGCGTTCTGGCGCATCACCGTGCCGCTGACGCTGCCCGGCATCGTCGCCGGCTGCTTCCTGTGCTTCATCCCGATCACCGGCGAAGTGGTGATCCCGGACCTGCTCGGCGGCTCGGACACGCTGATGATCGGCAAGACCTTGTGGACCGAGTTCTTCGCCAATCGCGACTGGCCGGTGGCCTCCGCCGTCGCCATCCTGCTGCTGATCGTGCTGGTCGGGCCGATCATGATCTACCAGCACCTGCAGGCGCGCCAGCTGGAGGCCGCACGATGAACCGGGGCTCCCGCTGGATCGACGCGACCGCGCTGACGCTGGGTTTCGGCTTTCTCTATTTGCCGATCGTCATCCTGATCGTGTTCTCGTTCAATGCGAGCCAGCTGGTCACCGTCTGGGGCGGCTTCTCGACGCGCTGGTACGGCGCGATCCTGGACAACCGGCAGCTCATGGAATCGGCCTGGATGACCGCCAAGGTCGCCTTCGTCTCGGCGACCCTCGCCACCGTCATCGGCACGCTGGCGGCGCTTGCCCTGACCCGCTACCTGCGCTTTCGCGGCCGCTTCCTGTTCACCGGCATGGTCTATGCGCCGCTGGTCATGCCCGAGGTGATCACCGGCCTGTCTCTGCTGCTGCTGTTCGTGTCGCTCGGCATCGACCGCGGTTTCTGGACGGTGACGGTGGCGCACGCCACCTTCACGCTCGGCTTCGTCGCGGTGGTCGTGCAGTCGCGCCTGGTGACCTTCGACGCCTCGCTGGAGGAGGCCGCCGCCGATCTCGGCGCCTCACCGGCGCAGGTCTTCCTGCGGGTGACGCTGCCGATCATCGCGCCGGCGGTGATCGCCGGTTTCCTGCTCGCCTTCACCCTGTCGCTGGACGATCTCGTCATCGCCAGCTTCACCACCGGGCCGGGGGCGACCACGCTGCCGATGCGCATCTACAGCCAGGTCCGGCTCGGCGTGACGCCGGAGATCAATGCCATCTGCACGCTGATGATCGCGGCGGTGACGGTGGCGGTCATCGCCGCCTCGCTCGCCACCAAACGCGACGCCGTCGCCAAGGGGCGGTAGCGGCTTGCTGAAAACTTGACCGGGGTCCATCCAAAGTGGTCTCTGCGATCAGTCAGTAGCGCCCGCCGGAGGCCCGTCGCTCATGTCAGCAGCCGTCGATCGCCTCCTGAAGATCCTCGACCTCGAGCGGCTCGAGGTGAACCTGTTCCGTGGCCAGAGCCCGCAGGAGGGCTGGCAGCGCGTGTTCGGCGGCCAGGTCATCGGCCAGGCGCTGGTGGCCGCCTGCCGCACGGTCGAGGGCCGTTCGCCGCACTCGCTGCATGCCTATTTCGTGCTGCCCGGCGATCCCAAGGCACCGATCATCTACGAGGTCGAGCGCATCCGCGACGGCAAGAGCTTCTCGACCCGGCGCGTGCTGGCGATCCAGCACGGCGCCGCGATCTTTTCGCTCTCCGCCTCGTTCCAGGTCGAGGAGGAAGGCTTCGAGCATCAGTTCGGCATGCCCGACGTGCCGCCGCCGGAAAGCCTGCCGGCGGAGGCCGAGATCGGCCGCAATCTCGATCCCGCAGCACCGGCCGCGATAAAAGCCTATTTCGCCCGCGAACGGCCGATCGAGCTGCGTCCGGTCGAGCTCGAGCGCTATCTCGGCGCACGCCAGCCCGACGGCAAGTTCCACGCCTGGATCAGGGCCACCGGCGCCTTGCCCGACGATCCGGTCGTCCATCGCTGCGTGCTTGCCTATGCCTCGGACATGACGCTGCTGGACGCGGCCCTGATCCCGCATGGGCGCACCCTGTTCGACGCCACGATCCAGGGCGCCAGCCTCGACCACGCCATGTGGTTCCACCGGCCGTTCCGCGCCGACCAGTGGCTGCTCTATGCCCATGATTCGCCCTCGGCCCAGGGCGCGAGGGGCTTTGCCCGTGGCTCGATCTTCACCCGCGACGGCCTGCTGGTGGCCTCGGTGGCGCAGGAAGGCTTGATCCGACCCCGCCGGGACGGTTAGGGCGGATATCGCCACTGCCTCAATTTTAGGCGGTCTCGAATGGCAATGCTGCGGCCGCTTTGTGGCGAGGCTTTGTATTGCCTATTGTTTGGGCAGCAACCCTGGCGGGCACCCCGATGCCACCGAGCTTGACCTCTTATCTTATTGAAATAATTGATTTTTCGATGCGTCGCGGCGACTGGCACGCGACTTGATTCCCTGACCCCGGTTCGGATCGCAGCCCCTGCTTGGGTTGAGCCGAAAAGCCGCCAGCAACGCTTCAACCCGGTGCCTTCCGGCGAAGCCAATTCGGGGATGTCGATATGAAAATCGTGATGGCTATCATCAAGCCATTCAAACTGGAGGAGGTCCGCGACGCCTTGACCGGCATCGGGGTCCACGGCCTCACGGTGACGGAAGTGAAGGGCTATGGCCGGCAGAAAGGTCATACCGAAATCTATCGCGGCGCCGAATATGCCGTGAGTTTTCTGCCGAAACTGAAGATCGAAGTGGCGGTGCCGGCGGGCGACGTCGACAAGGTCGTGGCTGCCATCGCGGGCGCCGCCAAGACCGGCCAGATCGGCGACGGCAAGATCTTCGTGACCTCGATCGAGCACGCCGTGCGCATCCGCACCGGCGAGACCGACATCGACGCGCTCTGACGCGGCCCCCAACGCCCCAATATCCTTCCGGAGTATTTCCACATGACAAAGTCCTTATGTTCCCGGTGGGGCTTCGCGGCGCTTGCGCTGTTGGCCGCCGTGGCAGTCTTCGTCGAACCGGCGCTGGCCCAGGCGCCGGCGCCGACCCCGCCGAAGCCCAACCCGGGTGACACCGCCTGGATGCTGACCTCCGCCCTGCTCGTGCTGCTGATGACCGTACCGGGCCTGGCGCTGTTCTATGGCGGCCTGGTGCGCACCAAGAACATGCTGTCGGTGCTGACCCAGGTCTTCGTGATCGTGGCGCTGGTGGCGATCATCTGGGTGATCTACGGCTACTCGCTGACCTTCACCAATGGCGGCGGCCTCAATGCCTATGTCGGCGGCTTCTCCAAGGCCTTCCTGATCGGGGTCGACGCGAATTCCACCGCCGCGACCTTTTCGAACGGCGTGGTGATCCCCGAGCTCGTCTATATCTGCTTCCAGATGACCTTCGCCTGCATCACGCCGGCGCTGATCATCGGCGCCATCGCCGAGCGGGCCAAGTTCTCGGCGGTCATCCTGTTCGTCGTTCTGTGGGTGACCTTCGTCTATTTCCCGATCGCCCACATGGTCTGGTACTGGGCCGGTCCCGATGCCATCGCCGATGCCGTCAAGGCGGTCGCCGCGGCCGGCGCCGACGCCGCCAAGAAGGCGGCGGCCGAAGCCAAGCTGGCCGAGATCAAGGCCGATGCCGGCCTGATCTACCAGTGGGGCGCGCTCGACTTCGCCGGCGGCACGGTGGTCCATATCAATGCCGGCATTGCCGGCCTCGTCGGCTGCCTGGTCATCGGCAAGCGCATCGGTTACGGCAAGGAACTGATGCCGCCCCACTCGCTGGTCATGACCATGATCGGCGCGGCCCTGCTCTGGGTCGGCTGGTTCGGCTTCAATGCCGGCTCGAACCTCGAGGCCAACGGCACGGCGGCGCTCGCCATGATCAACACCTTCGTGGCCACCGCGGCCGCGGCACTGGCCTGGCTGTTCGTCGAATGGGCGGCCAAGGGCAAGCCGTCGCTGCTCGGCGCGGTGTCGGGCGCGGTGGCGGGCCTGGTGGCGGTGACCCCGGCCTCCGGTTTCGCCGGTCCGATGGGCTCGATCGTCCTCGGCCTGGTCGCCGGCGGTGTCTGCTTCGTGTTCTGCTCGACGGTGAAGAACGCCTTCGGTTACGACGACTCGCTGGATGTCTTCGGCATCCATTGCGTCGGCGGCATCCTCGGCGCGCTCGCCACCGGCATCCTGGTCAATACCTCGCTCGGCGGCGTCGGCATTCCCGACTACGAAACCAAGCCGGGTGAGCTGGCGGTCGCGGCCTACGAGTTCGGCCCGGCCTTCCTGGCCCAGGTGAAAGCGGTACTGCTGACCATCGTCTGGTCCGGCATCGGTTCGTTCATTCTCTACAAGATCGTCGACGTGGTCGTCGGCCTGAGGGTTTCCGCCGACCGCGAGCGCGAGGGTCTCGACCTCGCCGAGCATGGCGAGCGGGCCTATAATCCCTGAGGCCTGCCGGCTCCCGGGATAATAAAAAAAAGCCCCCGGCGCGCCTGCGTCGGGGGTTCTCTTTTGCCCGCGGCGCGCCACGCGCGGCAGCCCGTCGGGCGATGGTTAATCCCCCGTCAACCCTTGCCTCGCTAAGTTCAGGTTCACGAACCGGATGGCTCTCCGGGGCGGCCGCCTGCGCGCGGATCGCCCCGTTCGGCTCTCCCTTCACAGGATGCGACCGACATGGCTGTGGCGCGGCGGCATACCGGGCTCTCGATCTTTCCCGAGGCGATGAAGGGCGCGATGCGCCGCAAGATCCGGCAGATCGGTGGTCTGGCGATCCTCGCGGCCGTCGGCCTGGCGGCGCTCGCGCTGATGACCTGGACCGCGGGCGATCCCTCGCTCAGCCACGCCACCAATGCGCCGGTCAAGAACTGGGTCGGCCGGCCAGGCGCGATCCTGGCCGACCTTCTGATGCAATTGTTCGGGCTCGGCGCCATTGGCCTTCTCGGCGTGGCGGCCGCCTGGGGCTGGCGTTTCGTCACCAACCGGCCGTTCGATCGCGAAGGCCTGCGGATTCCGCTCGGCATCGCGGCCGGCATGATCCTGGCGGTCGCCGCATCCGTTGTTCAGGCGCCGCGCGGCTGGCCGCTGCCGACCGGCATCGGCGGCGTGATCGGCGACGGGGGCCTGGCGGTGATCAGCGCGGTCGCCGGCAATCTCTCGGGCATGGCGCGGATCGTGGTCGCCATCGCCATTCTCGGCCTGGGCCTGACGATCGCGGCGATCTCGGCCGGCGTCATGATCAAGACGGCACGGGTGGCCGACGACGATGCCGCCGACGAGCTCGCTCCGGCCCGTACGGTGCGCGTGCGCCCGGTCGACGACCAGGAGCCCGGCCGTCTCGGTGGTCTTGCCGCCAACAGCCTCGGCGCCCTCGCCCATGGCCTGTTGTCGGCCAAGGCCAAGTTGAAACGGATGGCGGGCGAGGCGCCGGACCTGGCGCGTGCCGCGGCCGGGGCGCCGACCGGGCGCGCCGATGCCGCCGCGCCGGGCGCCGCGACGCCGGGTCTCGCCGCCCGGGCCAAGGCCTTCTTCACCGAGCCGGACGACGATTTTCCGGTGGCCGCCCGGACCTCCGGCGCGCGCCGGGAGCCGGTGGTCGAGGCCGCGGCCGAGCGGTCACCCCGAACCTTCCATGCGCCGCCGGCGCGCGTCCGCCAGGACGAGCCGGAGATCGTCGACGCACCGAGGACCGTGCCGGGGACCGGGCCGGCGCTGGCCGGCCGGCCGCCGGTCGAGGACGACGAGCCGCCGTTCGAGGTCGGACCCCGCCCGGTCGCCGACGGCCGCGGGCCGCGCATTCACGCGCCGGCGCCGGCGCCCCGTCCGGTGGCGGTGCAGCAAAAGCTGCCCCTGCCGGCGCCCGACGGCGTCGACGACACCTACGAGCTGCCGCCGCTCGATCTGCTGACCGAACCCAAGCCGTCCGAGCGCGATGCCACCATGTCGACCGAGGCGTTGCAGGACAATGCGACGACGCTCGCCTCGGTGCTCGACGATTTCGGCGTGCGCGGCGAGATCATCAATGTCCGGCCCGGCCCGGTGGTCACCCTCTATGAGCTGGAACCGGCGCCCGGCACGCGCTCCAACCGGGTCATCGGCCTCGCCGACGACATCGCCCGCTCGATGTCGGCGGTCTCCGCCCGCGTCGCCCTGGTGCCCGGCCGCAATGCCATCGGCATCGAACTGCCGAATGCCCGGCGCGAGAACGTGCTGCTGAGGGAAATGCTGGCGAGCCAGGATTTCATGACCGCCAAGGAGAAGCTGCCGATCGCACTCGGCAAGACCATCGGCGGCGATCCGGTGATCGCCGATCTCGCCAAGATGCCGCATCTCCTGGTCGCGGGTACCACCGGCTCGGGTAAGTCGGTGGCGATCAACACCATGATCCTGTCGCTGGTGTTCCGGCTCCGGCCGGACCAGTGCCGGCTGATCATGGTCGATCCGAAAATGCTGGAATTGTCGATCTATGACGGCATTCCGCACTTGCTCACCCCCGTCGTCACCGATCCGAAAAAGGCGGTCGTCGCGCTCAAATGGGCGGTGCGCGAGATGGAAGAGCGCTACAAGAAGATGTCGAAGCTCGGCGTCCGCAATATCGACGGCTTCAACGCGCGCATGGCCCAGGCCCGCGGCAAGGGCGAGCTCCTGACCCGCACCGTGCAGACCGGTTTCGACCGCGAGACCGGCGAGGCGATCTACGAGCAGGAGGAGATGGGCCTCGACCCGATCCCTTATATCGTCGTCATCGTCGACGAAATGGCCGATCTGATGATGGTCGCCGGCAAGGATATCGAAGGCGCTATCCAGCGCCTGGCCCAGATGGCGCGCGCTGCCGGCATCCATCTGATCATGGCGACGCAGCGGCCCTCGGTCGACGTCATCACCGGCACGATCAAGGCGAACTTCCCGACCCGCATCTCGTTCCAGGTCACCTCCAAGATCGACAGCCGCACCATCCTGGGCGAGCAGGGCGCGGAGCAGTTGCTCGGCCGCGGCGACATGCTGTTCATGGCCGGCGGCGGCCGGATCAGCCGTGTCCACGGTCCCTTCGTGTCCGACGAAGAGGTCGAGCGGATCGTCAATCACCTGAAGCAGCAGGGCGCGCCCGATTATCTCGAATCGGTCACCACCGACGAGGAGGAAGGCGGCGAGGGCGACGGTGAGGACGGCGCGGTATTCGACAAGGGCGCCTTCGGCGACGAGCCGGCCGACCTCTACGACAAGGCGATCCAGGTGGTCATGCGCGACAAGAAGGCGTCGACCTCCTATATCCAAAGACGGCTGCAGATCGGCTATAACAAGGCCGCCTCGCTGATTGAGCGGATGGAACGGGAAGGCATTGTCGGGCCGGCCAACCATGCCGGCAAACGCGAGATCCTGCTGCCCGAGGGCGCGGATTGAGGGACGAGTTTCGCCTCGAATTCGCCCTATCGCCTGCCTATCACCCGCGCCGACCAAGTTTCATGGAGCAGCGATGACGAGACGCCTGACAATCGCGGGACCGGCCTGCCTGCTGGTGGCCGGGATCGCGCTGTTCGGGGCGCCCTCGTTCGCGGCCGCTTCCGATCGGCCGATCGTGCTGGCCCAGGGAGCCCCGCTGCAGCTCGGCCCGCCGCCCGGTGCGCCGGCGCCAGGCGGTGGCCCGCGGGTCGCGCCGGTGCCGGCGGTCAGGCCTTCGACCGATTCGCCGACCGCGCCCGCCATGCCGCAACCGCCCGGCCAGGCGGCCGCTCCGGCGCCAGCCGCTGCGGCGGCCGGGCCGCTGACCGCGCCGGTCCGGCGCCAGGCGCCGCGCGCCGCGCGCGGCATCGACGCCGATACGCGCGACATCGCGCAGCACGTGAATGCCTATTTCAACAGCATCCGCTTTATGCAGGGCGATTTCGTCCAGGTCGGCCCGGACGGCCGGCGTACCACCGGCAAGCTCTATCTCGACAAGCCCGGCAAGATCCGTTTCCAGTACAATGCGCCGAGTCCGGTCGAGATCATCGCCGACGGCCAGTCTGTGGCGGTGCGCGACCGGCGCCTGAACACCCAGGACATCTATCCCCTGTCGCAGACGCCGCTGCGCTTCCTCCTGTCCGACCGGGTCGACATCATGCGCGACGCCAATGTCACCTCGGTCACCCGCGACCCCGACTATGTCATCGTCATGCTCGAGGAGCGCCAGGCGATCGGCGGCACCAACCGGCTGATGATCCTGTTCAACGCCAGCGATTTCACGCTCCGCCAGTGGACGGTGTTCGATGCCCAGGGCTACGAGACCTCGGTCGCCGTGCACAATCTCGACACCACCCGCAGGCCCGACCAGCGGCAGTTCCGGATCAATTACGAGCGCATCCTGCAGTAGCGCGACTTCTCCGGGGTGAATGCCCTGGTGCTACCGCGCACAGCGGCTCTGACGGGTTGATGCTGGTGCAAGCAAGTCGTGGATGCCAGGGACAAACCCGGGCAGCACGATGTATTGAGCTTGCTGTGTGCTGGGCGACAGGTGCGGTCATGAGCCTTGGCCGATCCAGTGCCCGCCGCTCCAAAGACATTGCTTGTACCGGCCAGCCACGACCTCGGCCCCGGTGAAAAACGCCGCTGCGCCTATCCGGTCAAAGAACCTCGATCGCCTACCGTGCCGCGGTCCTAGTCGATGGCGTTCAGCGTGCGCATGACGGTCCAGCGCGAGGTGAGCGCCGCGACCGCCGTGACCAGCACGACCAGCACGGTAATGCCGACATAGCCGGTCGAGCCGAGCGAGAAGGTGCCGAACAGCGCCTCGATCTGGTCGCCGCCGGCGGTCGCCCGCCAGCGCGACGCGACGAGCCCGGCCGCCAGGATGCTCAGGATCGCCGCCGCGCCGCCGGCGAGCCCGCCCTTCAGCGCCAGCCAGAGGAAATGGCTCTGGAACTCGCCGGCGATGAAGGCGTCGCGCGCGCCGACGAAATGCAGGACCTCGACGACCGGCCGGTTGGTGGCGACTGCGGCGCGCGTCGCGAAGATCACCGAAAGCCCTGTCGTCAGGATCATCAGGATGACGATGACCAGGCCGACAATGACGACCGCGCGGGCCATGGCCTTGAGCCGGTCGAACCATTGGCGGTGGTCGTCGAGGCTGGCGGTCGGCACCTGCTCGACCAGCGCCCGCTTGAGGCCGGCCAGGTCGGCCGGCCGGTCGTCGGCAAGCCTCAGCACGATCAGCCTGGGGATCGGCAGGTCGTCGGTGGCAAGCCCGGTGCCGAGCCAGGGCTCCAGCATGCGGGCGGTCTCCTCCGCCGTGTAGGGCGAGACATCGGCGACGCCGGGAAAGCGAACGGCGACCTCGGTCGCCCTGACAACGTCGGCCTGCAGGTTGCGGCCGGGCGCGGGACGCACCTGAATGGTCGCCTCGCGCACGATCGAGGCGGTCCAGTCGTCGGCGGCGGTGCGCACCAGGTCGACCGCGCCGACGGTGAGCGAGCCGAGAAAAGTCATGATGGCGATGATGACGATCAGCGCCCGGCCGGCGATCGAAGAGGGCGGCACCAGCGAGACGCCCGAGGTCGTCGGCCGCCGGCCGCCGTCTTCGGCATCCTCCGCCGCGGGCTGCCGCTGTCCGGGCAGGCCCAGGCGCCGGGCAAGCGGGGCCCAAAGGTCCTTCAGCGCCGTCACCACCGGTCATCCTCCGGGTGGTGCGGGTCGCTGATCGACACCGAGCCGTCGTCGATGATCAGGCGGCGCGCCTCGACCTGGTCGAGCAGCGAGAGGTCGTGGGTGGCGATCAGCACGGCGGTGCCGGTGCGGTTCAGCTCGACGAACAGGCGAAGCAGGCGTTTGGCCAGCGGCGGATCGACATTGCCGGTCGGCTCGTCGGCCAGCAGCATTTCGGGACGCACGATGACGGCGCGGGCAATCGCCGCGCGCTGCTTCTCGCCGCCCGACAGGATCGGCGGATAAGCGTCGATCCGGTGGCCGAGCCCGACCCATTCCAGGAGGTCGACGACCTCGGAGCGGTAGCTCGCCTCGTCCTTGCCGAGCACGCGCATGGGCAAGGCGACATTCTCATAGGTGGTCAGGTGGTCGAGCAGGCGAAAATCCTGGAACACGATGCCGATGCGCCGGCGCAGCACCGACAATTCGTCCTTCGACAGGCGCGCGGTGTCGTGGTCGAACACCGTGACCAGGCCGCGGGTCGGCCGGAGCGACAGGAACAGCAGTTTCAGCAGGCTGGTCTTGCCGGCGCCCGATGGTCCGGTGAGAAACTGGAAGGAATGCGGGTCGATGCCGAAGGACAGATCCCGCAGCACCTCCGGACCGAGGCCGTAGCGCAAACCGACATTCTCGAAACGGACCAAGGGGCAGTGTCTCTCATCGTCAGGGTCGCGAGGCGTGATTCGCAAGCGCGCGATCATGCCACGGCCGGCGACCTTACGCTCCAGGGAGCCGAGGCATTTGAGGGGCCGGATGTGGCGCGTCGAAGGCGGCGGCCGGCAAAAGCCGGCGCGTGGGGCGTCGGGCCGTGCATGCGCGGTTGCGTCGCACCTGTTGCGGGCGGCCGGGCGGCCCTTTCCGTTGCGGGCTCCGGCGGGCGGATCGCGGCCCGGTTTCGGCTGTCCAACCTGCCCGGAACCGTCGCGGCGCACACAATCCGGTGCTCTGATGATGCCGCACTTAACGGCCAATTAACCACGCCCAAGCGAGTGTGCATCCCAGGGACAACGGTCCCGGGGCAGGTTTCATGTTGATCGTCTGTCCGTCCTGCGCGACGGCTTTCCGGGTAACCGCGACTGCGCTCGGCGATGCCGGGCGGCAGGTGCGCTGTGCCCGCTGTCGGACGGTCTGGCTGGCGACGCCCGACAGTGCCATAGCCGAGCCGGCGATCGCCCAGGCCGTGGCCGAGACCGGCTCCGCCGGCGCGGCCGATGAGACCACCGATGACGACTGGGGCGCGGCCTTCGCCGAGGAGGCGCGCGACAAGCCGGCATCGGAACCGGTCGACGTGCCGGCCGCCATGACGACGGTCACCGAATCGCCGCCGATCGCGCCCGACCGCCCGGCCGATCCCTTGCCGCCGCGTATCGACGTGAGCGCGCCACCGAGCCCGGCGAAACCGCGCGCCGCGCGCGCCGATATCGAATCGCGCGCCGCCCAGCGGCGCAAGCGCGCCTATGCGGCGCGGCCCGGGGGGACCGGCTGGCGCCTGCCGGTGCCGATGACCATCGTGCTGATCGGCATCGCCATCCTGGCGACCTTCTTCCTAGGCCGCGAGCAGGTGGTCCGCACGGTGCCCGACAGCGCCACCGTCTACGAGACCCTGGGCGTTCCGGTGAACCTGCGCGGCGTCGACTTCCAGGAGGTCAAGGGCGCCAACGAGATCGTCGACGGGGTGGTCGTGCTGGTGGTCGAGGGCAAGCTCGTCAATATCACCGCGCGGCCGATCGACCTGCCGCGGCTGCGGCTGGCGGTGCGCGACGCAACCGGCAAGGAAATCTACACCTGGACCGCGACGGCGCCGAAGCCGCAGCTCGGTCCGGGCGAGGCAGCGCCGTTCCGCTCGCGCCTGGCATCGCCACCGCCGGATGGCGCCACCGTCGAAGTGCGCTTCTTCACCCGCCAGGATGCCGGCGGGAGATGACGCGGCGATCAGGTCGCGCTAAGCCATGAACCTGTGATCGAGACTTTCCCTGCTGTCAGGATGCCCGGAGCCCCGTGATGGACCGTTCCAAGATTCGTGTGCTGTTTTCGGCCGAGGCGATTGCCGAGCGCCAGAAGGAGCTGGTGCGCGAGATCGCCGATACCCGCCCCGAGCGGCTTCTGGTCATCGCGGTGCTGAAGGGCAGCTTCGTTTTCGCCGCCGACCTGATCCGCGCGATGGATGCCGCCGGCATGGCGCCGGAAGTCGAGTTCATGTCGCTGTCGAGCTATCTCGAAGGCACGGTGTCGAGCGGCTCGGTGCGCATCCTGCACGATGTCGAAAGCCCGGTCGCCGACCGCGACGTGCTGCTGGTCGACGACATCCTGGAAAGCGGCCGGACGCTGACCTATGCCAAGGATCTCCTGAGCGCGCGTGGCGCCCGCAGCGTCAGGACCTGCGTGCTCCTGGAAAAGCCCGGCAAGCGCGCGGTCAACCTGCATGCCGACTATGTCGGTTTCATTTGCCCCGACGTGTTCGTGGTCGGCTACGGCATGGATGTCGCCCATGCCTGGCGGCAATTGCCTTTTGTCGGCGTGATCGAGGACTGATCCGGCGATGGCACGGGTACTGATCGCCGAAGACGACGAACCGGTCCGCAGCTTCGTCCGGCGCGCGCTCGAGATCGACGGTCACGTGGTGGTCGAAACCCGCGACGGCGCCGAGGCGCTCGAATGGCTCGAGCGCGACAAGGGCGCCTTCGACCTGCTGTTGACCGATATCCGCATGCCGCTGATGGACGGCATCGCGCTGGCGCTGGCGGCGGCGCCGCAATTTCCCGACCTCGTCATCCTGCTGATGACCGGTTACGCCGATCAGCGCGAACGCGCCCATGGGCTGGACGCGCTGATCCATGATGTGGTGACCAAGCCGTTTTCGCTGGCGGATATCAGGGCCAAGGTGGCCGAGGCGCTGGCGGCGGGGCCGAAACGGCCGGGCTGATACCGGCCGCCGGCGGTCGATCGTCCTCAGGCCTTGGCGGCCTTGGCCCGCGCCATGGCTTCCTCGATCAGCCTGCGCGCTTCCGCGGCATCGCCCCAGCCCTGGACCTTGACCCACTTGCCGGGCTCGAGATCCTTGTAGTGGGTGAAGAAATGCTCGATCTGCTGACGGGTGATTTCCGGCAGGTCGGTGGCCTCGTGGACATTCTCATAACGCCGGGTCAGCCGCGGCACGGGGACGGCCACGATCTTCTCGTCGCCGCCGGCCTCGTCGGTCATCTTCAGGACGCCGACCGGGCGGACCGCGACGATGGCGCCGGGCACGATGCCGCGCTGGTTGGCGATCAGCACGTCGCAGGGGTCGCCGTCCTCGGACAGGGTATGCGGAATGAAGCCGTAATTGCCGGGATAACGCATCGAGGTGTAGAGGAAGCGGTCGACCACCAGGGTGCCGGCCTCCTTGTCCATCTCATATTTGATCGGTTCCCCGCCCACCGGGACCTCGACGATCACATTGACCTCGTGGGGCGGGTTCTTACCAATCGAAACTGCATCGATACGCATCGGCGACGTTCTCCGGAAATTCGTGGCGCCTCGATAGCGGCATAGGCCCCTCGCCGGCAAGTGGGCGAAAGGCTAAAGACCATCGCGCCAGCGCGAATCGCGCGGCAAAACCGGGAAAAATTTAGCGAATCAGGCCGTCAGGCGGTCCAGCCGAAGGCCGTCTTGTCGAGTGAACGGGCGCCGAAGGTCTCCGACGAGCGGGCCACCGGCTTGCCGCCCATCGCCCGGTAGAAGGTCACCGCCGCGTCATTGTCGCTCAAGGCCCAGACCACCACGCTGTCCAGCCCATGGCCGACCAGATCCTTGCGGGCCGAGTGGAACAGTTTGCGGCCGAGCCCGAGGCCGATGAATTTGGGCCGCAGATAGAGCTCGTAGATCTCGCCGTCATAGGACAGCGCCTTGGCACGGTTGCGGCCGTAATTGGCGTAGCCGGCAACCTCGTCGCCGAAACCGAGAAGCGCGATGCGGTTGCCTTTGCGAATCGCCGATTCCCACCAGCCGGGTCCCCGGCGCGAGATGAGCTTTTCCAGCTCGGCACCGGGTATCAGGCCGCGATAGGCGGCCCGCCACGCCTCGTCATGCACCTCGGCAACGATCGGGGCGTCGGTTATGCGCGCAAGGCGGATTTCAGTGGTGACGGTCTTCATGGTGAAAAGAATGGAACCACGAAGGCAGGCTGGTCGCAACGGTTTCGTTAAGCTTTCGTCAACAGGTGTGATCAAAGGGTTAACGGCCGTCGCAAAGCGGGCCGGCCGGGCGCCAAAGAAAAAGCCCCGGCCGATGGCCGGGGCTCTCTCGATCGATCGGTCGGTGCGGACCGTCAGGTCTGCTGGATCGCCGTGACCTGCCAGGTGCCGCCATGCGGCCTGAGGAAGGTCCAGAGCTCGGTGACCTCTTCGCCGCGCGGATTGCCGCCGATGATACGGCCCGAGGCGCGCTCGAGCGTCACATCGGTCAGGCCGTAGCGCATGGCGACGGTGGCGTAGTCGCCGCTCGGCTCGCGCCAGGCTTCCGACAGGTCACCCTGCAGCAGCTTGACGTTGGAGATGCGGTTGACCGCGCCCTTGTCGGCATTGGCCTTCAGGTCCTCGGCGAAATAGGACACCATCTCGGGGGTGGCGACCGCACGCAGCGCGTTGAGGTCCTCACGCGAATAGGCGTCCTGCACCTCCTGGAGGCGGCGTTCGAACAGGTCGAAATCCGCACCGGTCACGCCGATCTTGTCGGACGGGGCCGCCGAAGGCGAGGCGACCGAACCACCGGCCATGCCGGGGATCGGGCCGTTCGGCAGCGGACCGGCGCCGCCCATGCGGGCATGGGCGGGCATCGGGCCACCGGCCTGCTGCTCACGCCGGCTGCGCAGGAAGCGCATGACCAGGAAGATCACGCCACCGATGAGGGCGATCTGGAACAGGAAGCCGACCATGCCCATGAGCGAGCCGAGGCCGCTCAGGAAGCCGCCGCCGGACAACAGCCCGAACAGGCCGGCGCCGAGGAAACCGGCGGCCAGGCCCATGCCGAGGCCGCCCCAGCGCGACCCTTGCGCGGCCGGCTGGTTGACCGGCGGGCGCTGGCCCATGGCCGGCTGCTGTGCGCCGGGCGCCGGCGTCGGCGCGGTCGTGCGCTGCATCGGCTGCGCCGTCGAGGGCGCCGTATTGGTGGAGGGCGGCGCGGAATAGGTGTTGCTGCCGCGGCTGCCCGAAGAGCGGCCGCCACCCGGCCGCGCATCGGCTGCCAGAACGCCCAGCATGAGAGCCACGGAAGCCACGGCGGTCATGCGGAAAAGGCTTTTCGTCGTCATCTGTCTCCCCACTGCGCGAGAAACGGGGTCTGCCCGCGCTTGACTCAACTTAGCGTGATATGGGGATCAGGTCGCTGCGGGACAATGACGCAGCGGTAATAACGAAAACCGGCGCCAGAACACTGGCGCCGGTTTCCAAATCTTTACAGAAGCTTAAGCTTTATCAGGCCGCGGCGGCCACAGCCGCTTCGGCGCGCTTCTTGGCGATGGTCGCCTTGAGCTGGCGCGCCTTGGGCGACAGGTCCTCGGCGCGAGCCTTGGCCAGGAAAGCGTCCAGACCACCATTGTGGTCGACCGAGCGCAGCGCGTGGGTCGTCACGCGCAGCGAAACGCTCTGGCCGAGCAGTTCGGAGGTGAAGGAGATGTTCTGCAGGTTCGGCAGGAAGCGGTGCTTCGTCTTGATGTTCGAGTGGCTGACCCGGTGGCCAACCAGAACACCCTTACCGGTGAGTTCACAACGACGCGACATCGGTCGGATCCTAAACACATGGCGACGGCATGCGCCGGCCGCGGGACAAAATGGTCCTTTTCGGAGAGGCGATCGGATAGTCACCCCGACCCGGTCTGTCAAGCAAAACCGGCACGGGGCTTGCTAAAACCGTTCGAGCCCGCTTGATCAGACCACCAGGAAGGAAGCCTTTCATGCCCATCGCCCGCGTTCATCGCCTGGCCGCCAGCGCTCCCGACGACGTTTCGGCACTGGAGGCGGCGATCCAGGCCGGCACCATCGACCCCGCCGGCATCCTGGCGATTTTCGGCAAGACCGAGGGCAATGGCTGCGTCAATGACTTCAGCCGCGGCTATGCCACGCAATCGCTGACCCTGGCGCTGGCCCGCCATGTCGGCGCCCAGCGTGCGGGCGAGGTCTGCTACGTCATGTCGGGCGGCACGGAAGGCGCCATGTCGCCGCACTGGACGGTGTTCGAGCGGGTCGAAGGCGAGGGCCTGGCGGGTCCGGCCCTGGCGATCGGCCGCGTCCACACCGCCATGCTGCCGGCCGAACAGCTCGGCCGGATGGGGCAGGTCGACCAGGTGGCCGAGGCCGTGCGCCTGGCGATGCGGCACGCGGCGATCGACGACCCGGCGGACGTCCATTTCGTCCAGGTCAAATGCCCGCTGCTGACCGCCGGCCGGATCGGCGCGGCGGAAGCCCGCGGCGCGACGGTCGCCGTGCGCGACACCCTGAAATCCATGGGCCTGTCGCGCGGCGCTTCCTCCCTGGGCATCGCGGTGGCGCTCGGCGAGATCCCGCGCGCGCGGCTGTCGGACGCGGTGATCGGCCGCGATTTCAGCCTGTGGTCGGCCAAGGCCAGCGCCTCGGCCGGGGTCGAACTCGACCATCACGAGGTGGTCGTGCTCGGCCGTTCGGCGGCCTGGTCGGGCCTTCTCACCATCGACCATACGGTGATGGCCGACGCGATCGACATCGAGCCGGTCCGGGCCGCGCTCGCCCGCGTCGGGCTTCAGGCGAACGGCCAGCTCGATCCGCGCCAGCGCGCCCATCTGGTCGCCTTGCTCGCCAAGGCCGAGGCGAGCCCGGACGGCACCTTGCGCGGCGAGCGTCATACCATGCTCGACGATTCCGACATCTCGTCGACCCGTCACGCCCGGGCCTATGTCGCCGGTGCGCTCGGCGGACTGGTGGGACGATCGACGCTCTATGTTTCGGGCGGCGCCGAGCATCAGGGGCCGCCCGGCGGCGGGCCGGTCGCCGTCATCGTCGAGCGCTGATCCGTCCCTCGCGCCGCGCCGCAATTGACCTTGCGCCCATTCGGGATGAACCTGCCTCGTCTTCAGGCAGGGGGTGATGATCATGACGGATCAGTCACAGGCCGGGCAAGGCGTCTGCCTGGTGGTCGGCGCCGGCGAGGGGGTCGGCAGCGCCATCGCCAGGGCTTTTGCCCGCGACGGGCTGACCGTCTGCCTGACCCGCCGGCCGCGCCATCTCGAGGCGTTGCAGCAGCTCTCCGCATCGATCCGCGCCGACGGCGGCCGGGCCCATGCCTTCGGCGTCGACGCCCGCGAAGAGACGGAGATGGTCGAACTGTTCGACCGGATCGAGGCCGAGATCGGACCGCTGGAGGTGGTCGTCTTCAATATCGGCGCCAATGTCTGGTTCCCGCTCGTTGAGACCACCACCCGCGTCTACACCAAGGTCTGGGAAATGGCGGCGCTCGCCGGCTTCCTGACCGGGCGCGAGGCGGCACGGGTGATGACGCCGCGCGGCCGCGGCACGGTGATCTTCACCGGCGCCACCGCCAGCCTGCGCGGCCGCGCGCAATTCTCGGCCTTTGCCGGCGCCAAGCACGGCCTGAGGGCGATGGCCCAGAGCATGGCCCGCGAGCTCGGCCCCAAGGGCCTGCATGTCGCCCATGTCGTCGTCGACGGCACCATTGACGGGACGTTCGCGCGCGGGCGCCTCGCCGATATCGAGGCGCGGCTGGCGCGCGACGAGATCCTCAAGCCCGACGAGATCGCCCGCAACTATGTCTGGCTGCACCATCAGGGGCGCTCGGCCTGGACCCATGAAATGGACCTCCGGCCCTGGACGGAAGCGTGGTGAGGCGATGACTGGCGAAGCCGCAAGGATGGTTGAATTCATCTTCGATTTCGGCAGCCCCAATGCCTATCTCGCCTGGCAGGTGCTGCCCGCTGTGGCCGCGCGCCACGGCGCGAGCGTCCGGCTGGTGCCCTGCCTGCTCGGCGGCCTCTTCAAGGCGACCAACAACCAGTCGCCGGTGCAGGCCTTCGCGCCGATCAAGGGCAAGCTCGCCTATGAGATGCTGGAGACCCGGCGTTTCGTCGCCCGGCACGGATTGCACAGGTTCCGGCTGAATCCGCATTTCCCGGTCAATACGCTGCTGATCATGCGCGGCCTGGTGGCGGCCGAGATGGCCGGCACGGCCGAACGTTATGTCGCGGTGGTGCTGGCGGCCATGTGGGAGAGCGGCGAGAAGATGGACGACCCCGCGGTGGTCCTGCGCGTCCTCGACACGGCCGGTCTCGACGGCGCGACCTTGCTGGCGCGGACCCAGGACGGCGACGTGAAGGCGAGGCTCGTCGCCAATACGGAAGCCGCGGTCGCGCGCGGCGTGTTCGGCATTCCCACCTTCTTCGTCGGCGACGAGATGTTCTTCGGCAAGGACCGGCTCGGCCAGGTCGAGGACGAGCTGGCGAAGCCGCTGCCATAGGCCGGCTTGACAGTCCCGCCGGCGGCCTCACACTCCAGGCTCAACACCTGCGCAAGCGGGGACAGGCCGGGCCAACCGGCCGAGGGGACGTTCCGGGAGGACGATCATGACGGCCGAGACCGGGGACGCCGGCGATGCGCCGCGCCGCTACCATGTCCGCGAGGCGGATGTACCGGGCTATCATCCCGCCAATCACACCGGCACCACCAATCGCCGCCTGATCGGACGCGAGACGGTCGGCGCCGAGACCGTCGAATTGCTGCTCGGCACGATCGAGAAGGGCAATGGCGCGCTGCCCCATGCCCATCCCGGCATCGACCAGGTCTGCTATCTCCTGGCCGGCACGGCGTGCGCCGAGGTCGACGGCCAGAGCTTCGACATGGCGCCCGGCGACAGCTGCTTCTTTCCAGCCGGGATGGAACACGTCTTCACGGTGACCAGCGAAACGCCGGTCCGCGTGCTGGTCATCTACACGCCGCCTTACGAAGAGAACCCGAACCGGGTCATCAGGCGCTGAGACCTGGGGAGGTTTCGATGCATGGGTCCATGATCGATCGCCGAGGCGCGATCGCCGGCCTCGCCGTGCTGGCGGCCGGCACAAGGCGCGCCCGTGCCGCTTTCCCGGATCGCCCGATCACGCTGATCGTCCCTTTCGCCGCCGGCAGCGGCACGGATACGGTGGCGCGCATCGTCGCCGAGCAATTGTCCGGCCGCCTCGGCCAGGGCGTGGTGGTGGAGAACCGGGCGGGCGCCAACGGCTCGGTGGCGGCAACCTTCGTCGCGCGCGCGCCGGCCGATGGCCACACGCTGTTCATGACCACCAACACCACCCATTCGGCCAATCCGAGCCTGATGAAGACGCTGACCTATGATCCGGTCGCCGATTTCGCGCCGGTCGCCCGGCTCGGCAACCTGCCCTTCATGCTGGTGGTCGATCCCAGGCTGCCGGCGAAATCGGTGGCCGAACTGGTCGCCCATGCCAAGGCCAATCCGGGCAAGCTGTCTTATGCCAGCGGCAATTCCACCGGCATCGTGGCCGGCGCGACATTCGCCCGGCGGGCCGGATTCGAGGCCTTGCACGTGCCGTTCCGCTCGACGCCGCCGGCCATCACCGAGATCCTGGCGGGCCGCATTTCCATGATGTTCGTCGATATCACGGCGGCGCTGACCCAGGTCCAGGCTGGCGCCATCCGGGCGCTCGCGGTCACCACCGCGGAACGATCGAAACTGCTGCCCGACCTGCCGTCGATGCAGGAGGCGGGCGTCGCGGAGTTCGACATCACCTCGTGGAACGGAGTGTTCGCGCCGGCCCGCACGCCGCCCGAGGTGGTCATCAGGCTGAACCGCGAGCTGCAGGCCATCGTTCATGACCGGGCGGTTGCCACCAAACTCGCCGGCGTCGGCTTCGACGCCTTTTCCGGACCGCCCGAGGAACTCGGCCTGTTCGTCAAGGCTCAGATCGACAATTGGGCGCGGATGATTCGCGACGCCGGAATTCAGCCGGAATAACGCGCTGCTCCGGCCGCACCGATCGGTCGGGCCCGCGAGGGCGGAGTTCGCGGGTCAGGACAAGCCCGTATCTCTCCTGATTGCCGTTAGGTGAACGGAATGGTCCACTCACGCCTGCGCGGCCGTCGGGGGCGTCGGACCGCTGCAGAGGATATGACTATGCGCATCCGAGGTCTCCTTGCGGCCGCGGGGCCGTTGGTTTTTGCAACGGCTTTGGCTTTTTCGCTCCCCCAATTCGCCCTTGCCCAAACGCCGGAGCCGGAGATCGTCGATCTGGCGCAGGGACCGGCGCAGCCCGTGCCGCGGCCGCAGCAGGGCCCGGCGGGTGCCCAGCCGCAGCGTCCGCCGGTCGCGCCGGCGCCGGCGCTGCCGCCGCTGCGCGCGTTCCAGCGCGACGACATGAACGAATTCGCGCGCAAGTTCGAGGCCTCGATCGCCAACAAGACCGCGACCGACACGCGGCCGATCCCCGACGTCAGGCGTGACGCCGACGCCGCCGCCGCGCGCAACGATTTCCGCGCCGCCGCCCGGTTCTGGGAGACCATCGCGCTGCGCTCGGCGCCCGATACCGCTCCGTGGGTGCGCTATTCCCAGGCGCTCGCCGGCGTGCGCTCGGACGACTGGCGCGAGCTGCAGCGGCTGCGTGAAGACACGGTCGGAGCCGCCTATCTCGCCTACCGGCGTTCGCAGAACCGCAACGAGGAAGCTTTCGCCCTGGCCCAACTGCGCCAGATCCTGATCTCGCGGCGCGAGTGGCGCCCGGCGATCGATGTGGCGCGCGCGGTGATGGAAGCGCGCGACACGCCGGAGGCGCGGGAGGCCTATACCCGGCTGCGTGACCAATACGGTTTCCGGCTGCGCGAAACCAAGATCGATTCCGACGGCATGCGCCCGCGCGCCTGTTTCGTCTTCTCGGAGAACCTGCGCAAGGGCCGTACCGATTTCGCGCCCTTCGTGCGCCAGACCGGCGTGCCCAACCCGCCG
The DNA here is from genome assembly GCF_059420385.1 of Phreatobacter sp. GW821-FHT04C01. Classification (NCBI taxonomy): domain Bacteria; kingdom Pseudomonadati; phylum Pseudomonadota; class Alphaproteobacteria; order Hyphomicrobiales; family Phreatobacteraceae; genus Phreatobacter; species Phreatobacter sp. GW821-FHT04C01. The sequence goes on from NZ_JBWKTP010000001.1 coordinate 544,523, forward strand.
ATCACGGTCGAGGACCGGCAGATCTGCGTCGACGGCCTGCGCCATGGCGAACGCTACACGTTCCAGCTGCTGCAGGGCCTGCCCTCCGAATTCCCCGGGGAGACGCTGACCCGCAATATCGACACCACGGTCTATGTCCGCGACCGCACGCCCTCCGTGCGCTTTACCGGGCGGGCCTATGTGCTGCCGCGTGCCGGCCAGCGCGGCCTGCCGGTGACCAGCGTCAACCTGGATTCGGTCGACGTGGAGATCATCCGGCTCGGCGATCGCTCGATCGCCCAGACGGTCGCCGAGGACTTCCCCAAGCCGCTCGAAGGCTACGAGATGCGCCAGCTCATCAGCGAGCGCGGCATGTCGGCCTGGAAGGGCACGCTGGCGGTGGAGAACCGGCTCAATGCCGACGTCACCACGGCCTTTCCGATCGACGAGGCGGTGCGTGCGCTCGAGCCCGGCGTCTATGTCGTCACCGCCAAGCCGACCAATCCGCAGCGGCGGCCGAACGACGACGACGATTCCGGGAACGGCATGGTGGCGCAGTGGTTCATCGTCTCGGACCTCGGCCTGACCGCGCTGTCGGGCGTCGACGGCGTCCATGGCTTCGTCCATTCGCTGAATTCGGCCAAGCCGCTCGCCGAGACCGAGGTGAGGCTCATCGCCCGCAACAACGAGGTGCTCGGCACCAAGCGCACCGATGCGAGCGGCCATGTCCGGTTCGAGCCGGGCCTGACGCGCGGCGAGGGCGGGCTGACGCCGGCATTGCTGGTCGCCACCACGCCCCAGGGCGACTATGCCTTCCTCAACCTGCGCCAGCCGGCCTTCGATCTCTCCGATCGCGGCGTCGCGGGCCGTGAGCTGAGCGGGCCGCTGGATGCCTTCCTGGTGCCGGAACGCGGCATCTATCGTCCGGGCGAAACCGTCTATCTGACCGCCCTGTTGCGCGACGGCAAGGGCGACGCGGTGACCGGCATGCCGTTGACGCTGATCGTCGAGCGGCCCGACGGCGTCGAATATCGCCGCATCGTCACCCAGGACCAGGGCGCCGGCGCGCGTGCCGTGCCGATCCCGATCAATTCGGCGGCGCCGACCGGCACCTGGCGCGTGCGCGCCATCACCGATCCGCGCAGCCCCACCGCCGGCGAGGTGCGCTTCATGGTCGAGGACTTCGTGCCCGACCGGATCGCTTTCGACCTGACGCCCGCCGCCCAGCGGCTGACCCGCGGCAACCCGTTCGGCGCGACCGTCGATGCCCGCTACCTGTTCGGCCTGCCGGGCGCCGATCTCGCCGTCGAGGGCGAGGTGGTCATGGAGACCACCACCGGCCTGCCCGACTTCCCCGGCTTCAATTTCGGCCTTGCCGAAGAAGAGGTGAAGCGCGACCGCGAGCCGCTGCCCGACGGCATCAAGACCGACGAGCGCGGCCAGGTGACGCTCGGCGCGGCCCTGCCCAAGATCGAGGACACCACACGGCCCCTGTCGGCCCGCCTGCAGGTGCGCGTCGCCGAGCCCGGCGGTCGGGCGGTCGAGCGCACCGCCACCTTGCCGGTGCTGCCGGGAACGCCGCTGATCGGCGTCAAGCCGCTGTTCGCGGATAACCGCGTCGCCGAGAACGAGACCGCGAGCTTCGAGGTCATCGGGGTTGCGAGCGACGGGCGCACCCGTACGCGCGGGCCGCTGACCTGGCAGGTGCTCAAGCTTGAGACGCGCTGGGTCTGGACCCGCGGCACCAGCGGCTGGGGCAGCCAGGCGATCGTCACGACGCGCCGGATTGCCGACGGCCAGGTCGAGACCACGACCGGCCAGGCCGGCCGCATCCAGGTGCCGGTGGCCTGGGGCCGCTATCGCCTGGAGGTGTCGGGCGGCGATCTCGCCGGGCCGATGACCACGGTCGTGTTCGAATCCGGCTATGGCGCCGGCGGCACCGCCGATACGCCCGACGTGCTGGAAATGAGCCTCGACAAGCCGTCCTACCGGACCGGCGACACCATGACCGTGTCGATCAATTCGCGCTTCGCCGGCACCGCGACGGTGGCGGTGCTGGGCGACCGGCTGCTCGCCGAGCAGACCGTCGAGGTGCCGCAGGGCCAGAGCAAGATCACCGTTCCGGTCGGCCAGAACTGGGGCGCCGGCGCCTATGCGACGGTGTTCGTGCGCCGGCCGCTCGACGTCGCCGCCTCGCGCATGCCGGGCCGGGCGATCGGGCTCGCCTGGTTCGGCGTCGACACCGCCGAGCGGCGGCTGCGCGTCAGCCTGGAGGCGCCCGAGAAGATCTCGCCGCGCGGCACCTTGCGGGTGCCGATCAAGGTGGAAGGGCTGCAGCCGGGCGACGAGGCGCGGGTGACGGTCGCCGCCGTCGATCTCGGCATTCTCACCGTGACCAATTACCAGGCGCCGAAGCCGGACGACTATTATCTCGGCCAGCGCCGGCTGTCGGCCGAAGTGCGCGATCTCTACGGCCTGCTGATCGACGGCATGTCGGCGGCGCGCGGCTCGATCCGCTCCGGCGGCGACGGCCCGTCCAACCGCTTCACCGGCGCACCGCCGGCGCAGCAGCCCCTGTCGCTGTTCTCGGGCATCCTGACGGTCGGCCCGGACGGCCGCGCCGAGGCGATGTTCGACATTCCCGACTTCAATGGCACGGTCCGGCTGATGGCCATGGCCTGGACCACGACCAAGCACGGATCGGCGTCGCGCGACGTCATTGCCCGGGATCCCGTCGTGGTGACGGCCACCTTGCCGCGGGTGCTCGGCCATGCCGATCGCGGCACGCTCCGGCTCGACCTGGTCAATGCCGAAGCGCCGGCCGGCGACTACCGGGTCACGGTGACGCCGGAGGGGCCGCTGCAGGTGGGCGGGGCGCCGTCGACGCTGAGGCTCGCCGCCAATGGCGGCCGCGGCGCGATCAGCGTGCCGCTTTCGGCCAATGGCCTCGGCATCGGCCGGCTCGGCGTCAGACTCACCGGGCCGAACGGGCTCGATGTGACGTCACGCTATTCGCTCGGCGTCCGCCCGGCGCTGCCCGATGTTTCGCGCCGGACGGTCATGACCATGAATCCGGGCGAGGCGGTCACGATCTCGCGCGATCTGGTCGGCGATCTCGTGCCCGGTTCGGCGCAGGTCGCCGTCTCGGTCAGCCCGTCGACCGCCATCGACGTGCCCGGCCTGCTGATGGCGCTCGACCGCTACCCCTATGGCTGCACCGAGCAGACGACCAGCCGGGCGCTGCCGCTGCTCTATCTCGACGTCTTGTCGGCCGCGGAAGGCGGTCTCGGCATGGAGACGCCGGTGGCCGAACGCATCAAGGATTCGATCGACCGCATCCTGGCGCGGCAGTCGGGCACCGGCTCGTTCGGGCTCTGGACCGCGGGCGCGAACGAGGACCCGTGGCTCGACGCCTATGTCACCGACTTCCTGCTGCGCGCCCGCGAAAAGGGCTATGGCGTGCCCAACCAGGCCTTCCAGTCGGCGATCGACCGGCTGCGCACGCTGGTGGTCTCGACCAATGGCGTCGGCGACAACAAGGGCATGGACCTGGCTTACGCGCATTATGTGCTGGCGCGCGCCGGCCGCGGCTCGCTGTCGGAACTGCGCTGGCTGGCCGATACCCAGCTCGGTGAAATCGGCACGCCGGTGGCGCGCGGCCAGCTCGGCGCGGCGCTCGCTCTGATGGGCGATACGGGCCGGGCCGAGCGGGTGTTCACCTCGGCGGTCGCCCTGCTGCGCGACGGCAGGCAGACCGATCTCGGCCGCTTCGACTATGGCTCGCGCCTGCGCGACGCGGCGGCCGTGATGGCGCTCGGCACGGAAGCCCGGCTGACCCAGCGCATCGTCGCCGATGCCCAGCGGGTGGTCGAGGACCTCCGCGGCCGGACGCGCTACCTGTCGACCCAGGAAAAGGTCTGGCTGGTGCTCGCCGCCCAGGCGCTCATCGAGGACGCGAAGCGGATCTCGCTCGACGTCGGCGGCACGGCGCATCAAGGCGCGCTCGCCCGCACCCTGCGCTCGGCCGAGGTCAATGACGGCCTGGCCCTGCGCAATACCGGGCCGGAGGCGGTGCGCGCCGTGGTCACCGCCACCGGCACGCCGGTGACGGCCGAGCCGGCGGCGGCCAATGGCTTCACCTTGCAGCGCCGCTACATGGGGCTGGACGGCCGGCCGGCCGACATCGCGCGGGTGGCCCAGGGCACCCGGCTGGTGGTCGTGCTCAACGTCACCGAGGCGGTGCCGCAGCTCGGCCAGATCATGCTGGTCGACCGGCTGCCGGCGGGTTTCGAGATCGACAATCCGAGCCTGGTCGCCAGTGCCGAGACCTCGGCCCTGCGCTGGCTCCAGCCGGAATCGGTGCAGCCGGACTACAAGGCTTTCCGCGACGACCGGTTCATGGCGGCCTATAGCCGCTCCGGCGGCGCCAAGGCGAGCTGGCAGGTGGCCTATATGATCCGCGCGGTGACGCCGGGGCGCTATGTGGTGCCGCCGGCCACCATCGAGGACATGTACCGGCCGGAGCGTTCGGCGCGCACCGCGGCCGGCCAGGCCGAGGTGACGGGCGGCACGCCGTGACCAAGCGGATCATCCGCTGGCGCCGCCTTCTGGCGTTCGCCGGCGGCGGGACCGTCCTGGCCGGCCTCGCGGGAGGCATGCTGTTCTGGCAGGCGGGGGCGGGCCCCGACGGCTCCGCCACGCCGTTCTCGCGCGAGGTGGTCGACCGCAACGGCCGGCTGCTCCGGCCGTTCCAGACCGATGACGACATGTGGCGTTTCCCGGGCGCTGTGGCCGATGTCGATCCCCTGTTCCTGCGCATGCTCAAGGCCTATGAGGACCGGCGGTTCGAGCGCCATCCGGGGGTCGACCCGATGGCGCTCATGCGCGCCGCCGGCCAGTGGCTGAGCAATGGCCGCATCGTGTCGGGCGGCTCGACGCTCGCCATGCAGGTCGCCCGGCTGATCGACAAGCGCGAGGACGGCCGGTCGCTGGCGGTGAAGCTGCGCGAGATGGCCCGGGCGATCCGCCTGCAACGCGAGCTCGGCCCGGAGCGCGTGCTCGATCTCTATCTGTCGCTCGCCCCCTATGGCGGCAATGTCGAAGGCGTGCGCGCCGCTTCGCTCGCCTATTTCGGCAAGGAGCCGCGCCGGCTGTCGCCGGGCGAGGCGGCCCTGCTGGTGGCGCTGCCGCAGGCGCCGGAGACGCGCCGGCCCGACCGTTTCGCCGATCGGGCGAGGCGGGCGCGCGACCGGGTGCTCGACCGCATGCTGCTCGCCGGCGTGCTCAAGCCGGAACAGGTCGAGGCCGGCAAGGCCGAGCGGATGCCGACGCTGCGCCGGCCGATGCCGGCTTTTGCCTGGCATGCCGCGGCCGAGGCGGTGGCCGCCGAGCCGTCGCGCCGGGTCCATCGCATGACCTTCGACCGGGGCTACCAGGAAACGCTGGAGGCCCTGCTGCGCGAGCGGGTGCGCGCCGTCGGCGCCAAGCTATCGGGCGCGCTTGTCGCGATCGACCACAGGACCGGCGAAGTGATCGCCCGGATCGGCGCCGCCGATCCGCTCGACAGCGAGCGCCAGGGCGCGGTCGACATGACCCGGGCGGTCCGCTCGCCCGGCTCGACCTTGAAGCCGTTCATCTATGCGCTCGCCTATGAGGCGGGCCTGGCCCATCCCGAGACCCTGATCGAGGACCGGCCCTGGCGTTTCGGCAGCTATGCGCCGGTCAATTTCGATCGCGGCTACCAGGGCACGGTGTCGACCCGCGCCGCGCTGCAAATGTCGCTCAACGTGCCTGCCGTGGCGCTGCTCGAAGCGGTCGGGCCGCAGCGCTTCTTCTCGCGGCTGGAGCAGGCCGGCGTCAGGCCGGTGCTGCCGCGCGGCGAGGTGCCGGGGCTGGCGGTCGGGCTCGGCGGCGTCGGGTTGAGACTGAACGACCTGGCCGCGCTTTATGCCGGCCTCGCCCGGCTCGGCGACATGCCGGCGCTGATCGAGCGCCGCGACATGCCGGCGCCGGTGGCGCCGCGACCGCTGACCGAAGAGGCGGCGGCCTGGGCGGTCGGCGACATCCTCACCGATGCGCCGGCGCCGGAAGCAGCGCTTGCCGGCCGCTATGCCTTCAAGACCGGCACCTCCTATGGCTTCCGCGACGCCTGGGCGATCGGCTTCGACGGCCAGCGCACGATTGCCGTCTGGGTCGGCCGCCCCGATGGTTCATCCGTGCCGGGCATCACCGGGCGCACCGCGGCGGCGCCGATCCTGTTCGACGCCTTCGCCCGTCTCGGCGCCTATGCCGCGCTGCCGGGCCGGCCGGCCTCGGTCGCCGCCCTCAGCAACGGGCAATTGCCGCCGCCCTTGCGCCGCTTTGGTCCAGCCCGCGAAGCGGCAGGCGACACGCGCGACCTGAAGATCGCCTTCCCGCCCGACGGCGTGCGCATCGACCTGGGCGCCGCGACCGGCACGATGGAGCCGCTGGCGGTCCGGGCGACCGGCGGCAAGCCACCCTTCACCGTGCTGCTCGACGGGCGGCCGGTGGCCCGCTTCGGCGCGCAACGCCAGTCGAATGTCGCGCCCGACGGTCCTGGCTTCACCACCTTGTCGGTGATCGATGCCGAGGGTCGCAATGCCAGCGTGACAGTCAGGGTGGAGTAGGCGCGGCGCGGGGGCGCGGCGCCGTCGCGATCGGCAGGCCGGCGACCCAGGCGCCGACCATTACCTTCAGTCCGCGCGCGATGACGTCGTCCGGCGTCGAGCCGAGCTTTTCCTCCAGTCCGATCGAGACGATGCCGTGCACGGCCGAGAACAGCGTGCGCGCCAGCGATTGCCTGGCCTGGCCGTCGAGATGCGGCAGCAGGGTGGCCAGCGGCTCCTCGATATGGCGGAACAGCCGGCCGACCAGGCCGAGATACCATTCCGGCGGCATCGTGCCGTCGGGCACCTGATGGGCGAAGACGGCGCGCCAATGGCGGCTGTCGGCCCGCGAGAAGCGGTGATAGCCGAGCGCCAGGGCCTGCATGGCGGCCTGCGGGTCGCCGGGTGGCCCGCCGGCGCCGGCGAGCGCCGCGTCCAGGCGCTTCAGGGTGCGGGCGTTGACCTCGTAGATCAGCGCGTCGAGGTCGGGAAAGACATTGTAGATGGCGCCGACCGCGCAACCCACGGCCTCGGCGAGCGCCCGCGCCTTGAGGGCCGACAGGCCGTCGCGGCCGATCGCCTCGTCGGCGGCGTCGATCAGCGCGTCACGCAGTTTCGCGCGTCGTTCCACGATGTCCATCAGGCTCGTCCCAATTCCTTGCCGGCCCGTCGGCCGGTTGCCGAAGAAATTTTTGAACGTTGTTCAAAAATCGCTTGAACAACGTTCACGGCGCTGCTACACCCATCCCGTGAACAACGTTCATAGCCAGGGAGAGCCAAATGTTCAAGGTGATGATGACCCTGATCCGCGGTCGCGGCCATGAAGCCGCGGAGGCGCTCGCCGATCGCCATGCGCTGACCATTCTCGACCAGCAGATGCGTGACGCGGCTGCCGGCCTCGATCTCGCCCGGCGGGCGCTGGCGGTGGCGATCGCCTCCGATCTGACCGAGGCGAAGCGGATCGCGACCATCGAAAAGCGTCTCGCCGACCTGGAGGATCGCGCGATGGCCGCGCTCCAGGGGGGCCGTGAAGACCTGGCGAGCCAGGCGGCCGAGGCGATCGCCAGTTTGGAGGCCGACCGGATGTCGGGCTGCGAGGCGCGCAAGGCCTTCGCGACCGAGATCTCCAGGTTGAAGCGCGACGTCGCGGGGGCCGAAGGCCGGTTCGCCGACCTCGAGCGCGGCCGCCGGATCGCCCGGGCCGTCGAGGCGGTGCGCCGCCTGCGCAATGGCCCGGCGGGACAGCCGGCAAGCGATGGTGCGTTGGCTGAGGCCGAGGCGACCTTGGCCAGGCTGCGCGCCAAGCAGGCCGAAAGCGAAGCGGCGGCGAACGCGCTCGAAGCGCTGAACAGCGCCGCCCTCTCGACCAATATTGCCGAGGTTCTGGCCGTCGCCGGCTTTGGCGCCAAGCCGAGGCCCGGTGCCGACGACATTCTCAACCGTCTGAAGATGAGGGCCGCGGCCTCGCGCATGACGGGTTGAGCCGCGCCGCCCCCGTACCATTTCATCCCTCGCATCAGCTCCAACTGGAAGGAAACAGACTGTGCGCAACAATCAGTCCCATTCTGCCGCCTGGGTGAATTTCACTTATCTGTCCTTTGGCGTTTCGCTGTTCCTGGTCGCCGCCGGGGTGTTCTTCATGCCGGTCGACATCTGGATCAAAGGCTATCTAGGCATGGGCGTCGCCCTGCTGCTGCAGTCGGCGATCACGCTGACCAAGACCATGCGCGACGTTCACGAGGCCGATCGGCTGGTCAACCGCATCGAGGACGCCAAGACCGAACGCCTGCTGATGGACGTCCAGCGCCCGACGGATTGAGCCGGCGACCATCCCGGGACATGGCGGCGGCCGAGCAATTCTCGCCAATACAGGGGGCGCGCCGATCGGCTAGCTGCCCGCTCGGCCATCAGAACCGCAAGAGCCCAAAGAACCGCAAGAGCCCATGTCCCATTCGTTTTATCACGACCATCCCGACATCCTGTCGCTCGAGACCAGCGTCGTCGACGCGCAGCCCGGCCGGATCGCCCTGGCGCAATCGCCGTTTTTTGCCGGCGGCGGCGGCCAGATGGCCGATCGGGGAACCCTTCGCTGGGCCGGCGGCGAAACCAAGGTCGCGGGTTTCGAGACCGTGTCGGGACGCAGCTGGATCCTGCTAGCCGATCCGGTGACACCCGACGGCCTGGTCGAGGCGGTGGTCGACCCGGTGTTCCGGCAGATGATGCGCGAATTGCATACCGGCACGCATCTGCTCAACGCCTTCGTCTACCAGCTGTTCGACGGCGCGCTGGTGACCGGCGTGCAGATGAACGATGACGGCACCGCGCGCATGGATTTCGATTTGCCGGATGCCGACAATGAGCGGCTTCGGCTGCTCGACGGGCCGATCAACGATGCGATCCGGCAGGACCTGACGGTCACCGACAGCTATATGCCGCTCGAGGCCGTGCTGAACGAGCACGGCCTGATCCGCACCCGCTCGGCGGCGCCGCCGCCGACCGCCGACGGCCAGATCCGGATCGTCGAGATCGCCGGCCTCGACCGCCAGGCCTGCGGCGGCACGCATCTCGGCTCGACCGGCGGGTCGCGGCCGGTCAAGGTCCTGAAGATCGACAACAAGGGCCGGCATAACCGGCGAGTGAAGATGGGTCTCGCCGGATTGGCGCCGGGGACCTGACAGCCTGGCGTCGGGCTGCTTTCATGTCCCGGCATGGTCGGGCGGGGGCCTGCTCGGCAGGAGGATGATATGGCCAGGGGTTATTGGGTGGTGCGCGTCGATATTCACGACGCGGAAGCCTACAAGGCCTATGTCGCGGCCAACGGACCGGCGCTCGCCCGGTTCGGCGGGCGGTTTCTGGTGCGTGCGGGGCGATCGGAGGTGGTCGAGGGGACGGCGCGGCAACGCAATGTCGTGCTCGAATTCCCCTCCTATGAAGCAGCCGTCGCCTGCTGGCATTCACCCGAATACCAGGCGGTGCTGAAGCTCAGGACGGCGGCCTCGACCGCCGACCTCGTCATTTTCGAAGGCTATGACGGCGCGCAGCCCGGCTGACCGGAACGGCCGGATGATCCGGCGGATATCGGCCCGGACAGCGGCTCACAGCCGGCGCCCGAGCCGCTTTTCGACCTCGCGCCGCTCCCAGTCGCCGTTCAGGAAGGGGACTTTGTCGAAGGCCTTCAGCCCGTGCGAGGCAAGGCCGAGGCCCCAGCCGAGGGCGACCCAGCCGACCCATAGATAGCGCGGCGTCGTCCAGAGATTGATGATCGTCAGGAACGCGAGCGTCAGCACGTATTGGACGAGGTGCAGATAGAAAGCCTTGATCTTCCTGACGCGCAGGAGAACGAGGGCTTCGTCTTCGCCGACGGCCTGTTCGCCGCCGGTCTGTTCGAGATGGGGCAGGTTCGGGATGGCGGGCATGTCGGGGCTCCTCAAGGTGTTGAAATCCACCTCGAAGACCGCCGCCAGGCTCTTCAGCGTTTCCGTGCTCGCCGGCTGGCCGCGCTCGATCCTTTGAATCGTGCGCACGCTCAGGCCGCTGAGCACGGCGAGCTGCTCCTGCGACCAGCCGCGCTGCACTCTGAGTTTCTGGACGAGAATGGTGGGGTCTTCGATCATGGCCCGCCGATCACATGCCGAACGGCCGGCGGGCGCCACGTCACGGCCCCGCCAGCGCCCCGACATTTACCCGACAGTCGGGTTGTCGTCTGCCGTCAGTAGACGACGACCGACCGGATCGACTTGCCTTCATGCATGAGATCGAAGGCGGTGTTGATCTCGTCGAGCGGCATGGTGTGGGTGATCAGGCTGTCGATGTCGATCTTGCCCTCCATGTACCAGTCGACGATCTTCGGCACGTCGGTCCGGCCGCGGGCGCCGCCGAAGGCCGAACCCTTCCAGACCCGGCCGGTGACCAGCTGGAACGGCCGGGTCGAGATTTCCGTGCCCGAGGGCGCCACGCCGATGATGATGCTCTCGCCCCAGCCGCGGTGGCAGCATTCCAGCGCCTGACGCATGGTGTGGACGCTGCCGATGCATTCGAACGAGAAATCAGCGCCGCCGCCGGTCAGGTCGACGATCGCCTGGACCACCTTGTCGCGGCCGACCTCGTCGGGATTGACGAAATGGGTCATGCCGAATTTCTCGGCCATGGCGCGCTTGCCGGGGTTGAGGTCGACACCGATGATCTTGTCGGCGCCGACCATGCGGGCACCCTGGATGACGTTGAGCCCGATGCCGCCGAGCCCGAACACCACGACATTGGCGCCGGGCCAGACCTTGGCCGTGTAGATCACCGCGCCGATGCCGGTGGTGACGCCGCAGCCGATATAGCAGATCTTGTCGAAGGGGGCGTCCTCACGGACCTTGGCGAGCGCGATCTCCGGCAGCACGGTGAAATTGGCGAAGGTCGAGCAGCCCATATAGTGGAACACCTCGCCGCCGTCGCAGGAGAAGCGGCTGGTATTGTCGGGCATCAGGCCCTGGCCCTGGGTGGCGCGGATCGAGGTGCACAGGTTCGAGCGCTGCGACAGGCAGGTTTTGCACTGCCGGCATTCGGGCGTGTAGAGCGGGATGACGTGGTCGCCGACCTTCAGCGTGGTCACGCCGGCGCCGATCTCGCGTACGATGCCGGCGCCCTCATGGCCGAGAATGGCCGGGAACTTGCCCTCGGAATCGAGCCCCGACAGGGTATAGGCGTCGGTGTGGCAGACGCCGGTGGCCATCACCTCGACCAGCACTTCGCCGGGCTTCGGGCCCTGGATGTCGATGGTTTCGATGGTCAGGGGCTTGCCGGCCTCCCAGGCGACGGCGGCACGTGTCTTCATCGAGTGGTCCTTTCAGGGCGCATGGGTCGGGCGACCGGCGCACGATAAGGCGTCGGTCCGCGCCGGGCTAGCCGCTGCTATCCCATGCCGGCCTTGACGATGTCTTGACGGACGGCGCCCCCGCCGGGCGGATCAGGCCTGCGGGTGATATTGGTAGAGCCAGGTTTCGGAGGCCACCTGGTCGCCGACCTTCAGGTAGCAGCGCATTTCCACGGGATCGCCGCCTTCGACCTTCAGGTCGAATTGGGTGCGCCAATGGCCCGGCACGTCGTCCGGCACGGCCTCGGTATATTTGTAGTCGCCGAACGTGCCGCGCGAGGTCGACAGGACCGGCTCCGGAATGAGGCCCTTGGGCAGATTGACCAGCGGGCCGCCCTTGAACTCGATCAGGAACTTGCGCACGCCCGGGGGGCGCGGCTGGCCCGGCTGGCCGCCGCGGCCGAGCCGGGTGGCGACGACGCGGGCGAGGGGCGTCGGCGTCGGCTCGTCGGCCAGCCAGTGCAGCCGGTAGCGGTATTCGCGCGACGAGCCGGGTTCGGAGGCCTCCTCCGGCACCCACATGGCGACGATATTGTCGTGGATCTCGTCGTCGGTCGGCAACTCGACGATCTGGACGGCGCCGCGGCCCCAGTCGCCCAGCGGTTCGACCCAGGCCGAGGGTCGCTTCTCATATTTGACGCCGTCGAGATAATGCAGGAATTCGCGGTCGCGCTGCAGCAGGCCGAAACCGCGCGGGCCATGGTCGACGAAGCTCGATGTCATGGTGCGCGGCGGATTGTTGAGCGGCCGCCAGATCCGTTCGCCGGCGCCGGTCCAGATCGCCAGGCCGTCGCTGTCATGCACCTCGGGACGCCAGTCGATGGTGCGCGACGTCGTCGTCTCGGAATACCAGTACATCGAGGTCAGCGGGGCGACGCCGAGATGGGTGATGCGGGTCCGGAAATTCAGCGTCGCCTCGATATCCATGATGACGCCGGAGGTGCGCCGGCACTGGAACCGGTAGGCGCCGGTCAGGGACGGCCCGTCGAGCAGCGCGTAGAGGGTGACCGGGTCGGTCTCCTTCTCGGCCGTCTCGATCCAGAAGGCGACGAAGTCGGGAAATTCCTCCGGCCCCGGGCCCTGGCCGGGCGACAGCGCGATGCCGCGGGCCGACAGGCCGACCTGGCCGAGCTCGCCGACGGCGCGGAAATAGGAGGCGCCGAGCCAGGTCGCCCAGGGCTCTTCCGTGCGCCAGTCGCGCGATCGCGCCTCCTGCAGCCACAGGCCGGCAAAGGCCGAGGGTTCGGCCGGAAGCTTGGCGGCCGGATGGTCCGGCTGAATGGTGAAATAGCTGTTGTCGTAAATGATCTCGCGGGCCTGGCCGTTGGCGAGCGAATGCATGCGCACGGTCTTGGCGAAATACTGGCCGACATGCTGGAAGGTCACGGGATAGGCGCCCGGGCCGGTTCCGAACAGCGCGAAATCCTTGTTGAAGCGCAGCTTGCCGTGATTGTCGTAGTCGATGCGCGCGACGATCTCCGGGTTCGGCCGGGGCGGCGCGACATAGGCCTTGCCGGCGCGCTCGCGCGCCATGGCCTTCAGGCTCTCATAGGAGAAAGCCCGCGCCGGGCCGAATTTCAGGGCGGTCGCGGCGCGCGCCTCGCCGGTCAGGACCGGCACCATGCCGGCAGCGGCGGCAAGGCTCAGGAGGTTACGGCGGGACAGCGTCTGGACCATGGGTTCACTCGGGCATTCGACATGTAAAGGCACGGCCGGCGGGCCGCCGCGCCGTGATGATACGGGTTTTCCGGCGAAACTGGGGCGCCCTTAACGAAAAGCCAAGGCCGGACGGCGTCATTCGCATTGACTTTTTACGATGCGTGATGTTCTTCCTAGCCTTCACGGCACTTCCGCCGAGGACCCTCTCCGTCAATGGCTTTCGCTGCAACCACCAAAAGCACGAAAACCACGCCGGCCGCCAAAAGCGGCACGGCAGGCTGACGCTTAGTCCTCGCTTCCGGGTGCTCCCCCGACGGGGGAGATGGGCACCACGGAACCCGAAAAGGGTTCCGATCCCGGGGGAGAGTTGAAACTCAAGGGCTTGAAATCATGGGTTACAAGGTCGCCGTCGTCGGTGCCACGGGCAATGTGGGCCGCGAAATGCTCGCCATCCTGGAGGAGCGCGGGTTCCCGGTCAGCGAGGTCGTGCCGCTCGCGTCGCGCCGTTCCATGGGCCAGGAAGTGTCCTTCGGCGACAAGACGCTGAAGGTCCGGGCGCTCGAGAACTACGATTTTTCTGACACCGATATCTGCCTGATGTCGGCAGGCGGCGCGGTGTCGAAGGAATGGTCGCCGAAGATCGGCGCCCAGGGCTGCGTCGTGATCGATAATTCCTCGGCCTTCCGCTACGATTCCGACGTGCCGCTGATCGTGCCGGAAGTGAATGCCGATGCCATCACCGGCTTTTCCAAGCGCAACATCATCGCCAATCCGAACTGCTCGACCGCCCAGCTGGTGGTGGCGCTGAAGCCGCTGCATGACCGCTTCGGCATCAAGCGCGTGGTGGTCTCGACCTATCAGTCGGTATCGGGTGCCGGCAAGGACGGCATGGACGAACTCGACCGCCAGACCAAGAGCCTCTACTCGCTCAAGGAGCCGGAGACGAAGAAGTTTCCGAAGCGCATCGCCTTCAACGTGATCCCCCATATCGACGTGTTCATGGAAGACGGGTTCACCAAGGAAGAGTGGAAGATGACGGTCGAGACCAAGAAAATCCTCGACCCGAAGATCAAGCTGACCGCGACCTGCGTGCGCGTGCCGGTGTTCATCGCCCATTCCGAGGCGGTCAATATCGAGTGCGAGCAGCCGATCCGGGCCGAGGAAGCACGCGAGATCCTGCGCGCCGCGCCCGGGATCCTGGTCATCGACAAGCAGGAGCCGGGTGGCTACGCGACGCCGCTCGACGCCGCCGGCGAGGACGCGACCTATATTTCGCGCATTCGCGAGGATGCGACGGTCGAGAACGGCCTCGCTTTCTGGTGCGTCTCGGACAACCTGCGCAAGGGCGCGGCCCTGAACGCGGTGCAGATCGCCGAGGTCCTGATCAACCGCAAGCTGATCCAGCCGAAGGCCAAAGCGGCGGCCTGATATCGCCTGCTCGCCCCTGACGTCTTGTTGCGAACGGCGGGCCCAGAGCCCGCCGTTTCGGTTTGGGAGGCCATCATGGCCCGCTGGATCGCGCTGTTCGACGACAACCCCGACGCCGCCTGGGTGCGGCGGGACCACGACCAGGATCACTTCGCCTATCTCGACGCCCGGAAGGACAAGATCCTGATCGGCGGCGGCCTGAGGCCGGCACCTGGCCAATGGTTCGAAGGGGGCCTCTGGGTGATGGAGGTGGACAGCCGCGAGGAGGCCGTCCGTCTCGTCGAGGACGACCCCTATTTCATATATGGCTTGCGCCGGAGCTACCGGCTGGCGCTGTGGGGCAAAGCACCCTGCTACGGCGCGATCACGCTCTGAACCGTCAAGCCGGCGCGTCGCAGCTGAACACCTTGCCGGGCCGGTCGAGTGCCGGCGAGAAGATGCCGGTCGCCTCGTCGAGCACGCTCAGCACGCCGGTGGCGACGCCGAAAAAGGCACCGTGCAGCTTCAGCTTGCCGCGCTCCTCGAGGATGCGCACGCAGGGGAAGGTGCGCAGGTTCTTCAAGGAGGTTGCGACGGAAGCGTGTTCGAGCCGGGTCAGGTAGTCGGTCATGGAGGAGGCGCCGCGCGGGCCGGCCTCCTCGATCGCCGGCGCGATCATGCCCATCCACTTGCCGATGAAGTCGCCCGGCGACAGCGGTTCGGTGTCCTCGCTGACGGCGGCCCGGATGCCGCCGCAGCGGCCGTGGCCGAGCACCACGATGTCGGAGACGCGCAGCGCCATGACGGCGAATTCGAGCGCCGCGGAGGTGCCGTGATAATTCTCGTCCGGCGCATAGGGCGGCACGAGGTTGGCGACATTGCGCACCACGAACAGTTCGCCCGGGCCGACATCGAAGATGACCTCGGGCGAGACGCGGCTGTCGCAGCAGCCGATGACCATGGTCTTCGGGCGCTGGCCTTCCTTTTCGAGCTGTTCATAACGCTCGGATTCACGCGGAAAGCGGCCATCGAGAAAGGACGCGTAGCCGTCGATCAGGCGGGTTGGCAGCATGGGACACCTCGCGAACGCAGAACGGCTCCGTTCAACGCCTTCGCGGCCGCCGGGTCAATCCGCCGTTCGGCACTGCAATATCAGAGCCAGCCCGGCACCCGGTCGAGCGCGATGATCGCGTCGACATCGACACGCGGCCTGACGACGGCCCAGTCGGCGCCCTTGACCAGCACCTCGGGCGACAGGGCGCGGGTGTTGTAGGTGCCGGCTTGAACCGCACCATAGGCACCCGCCGACATGATCGCGACGAGATCCCCGGCCTTGACCTCGGGCAGCTTGCGGCCGAGCGCCATATAGTCGCCGGTCTCGCAGATCGGCCCGACCACATCGACCTTCGGGCGTGGCGCGCCCGGTGCCGGCTCGATGACCGGCTTGATCTCGTGATAGGCCTCATAAAGCGTCGGACGGATCAGGTCGTTCATGGCGGCGTCGACCACCACGAAAGTGCGACCCTCGCCTTCCTTCACGTAGAGCACGCGGGTGACCAGGATGCCGGCATTGCCGACGATCATCCGGCCCGGCTCGAAAATGACCTTGGCGCCGATCGTGGCGGTGTGGCGCTTGACCACTTCGGCGTAATGGGCGGGATCGGGCGGGGGCTCGTTGTCGTCCTTGTAGGGAATGCCGAGCCCGCCGCCAACATCGACGTGATCGATGCGATGGCCGTCGGCGCGCAGTGTCCGGACGAAGTCGGTGAGCAGGGCGAAGGCGTCGTTGAACGGCGCGAGATCGGTGATCTGCGAACCGATATGCATGTCGACGCCGGCAATGCGGATGCCCGGCAGCCGGGCCGAGCGGGCATAGACCTCGCGCGCGGTCGAGATCGGAATGCCGAATTTGTTCTCGCTCTTGCCGGTCGAGATCTTGGCATGGGTCCTGGCGTCGACATCCGGATTGACCCGGAACGAGATATGCGCGGTCATGCCGAGGCCGCTTGCGACGTCCGACAGCTGGACGACCTCGGGCTCGCTTTCGACATTGATGCAGAAAACGCCGGCCTCGAGCGCGGCGCGGTGCTCTTCGCGGGTCTTGCCGACGCCGGAGAACATGATCCGCTGGCCGGGCACGCCGGCCTCGAGCGCACGCTTCAATTCGCCGCCGGAGACCACGTCCATGCCGGCGCCGAGCCGGGCGAGCGTCTTGATCACGGCCTGGTTCGAATTGGCCTTCATAGCGTAGCAGACGAGCGAGTCGAGCCCGGCAAAGGCCTCGGTGAACACCCGGTAGTGGCGCTCGAGCGTCGCGGTCGCGTAGCAATAGAACGGTGTGCCCACCTCGTCGGCGAGCCGGTCGAGTGCGACGTTCTCGGCGTGCATGACGCCGTTCAGGTAGGCAAAATGGTGCATGGCTTACAAGAGCGGATCGAGGACGAAGCGGCCCGATGGCAGCAGGGGCGTCCGGCCGACCGGCCGGTTGGGGTCGTAATCGCGCCGGGCGGGACCGGTGAGCTGGCCGGCGGGTTGGCCGGCGGGCTGGCGCTGCGGCGGATTGGCCGGATCGCTCGACGTGTCGGTGCGCGGCGGCAGGTTGGGCGGCGTCGGGCCGCCGATCGGCGAGGGTGTCGGGCCCGGCAGCTCGAGATTGCCGCGACGGCCGCAGGCGCCGAGCGCGAGCGCACCCGAGACGACCAGGAGGAGGGCGGTACGGCGGGACGGAAAAGCGGTCAATGCATGGCCTCTCGGGGTCGAAGCGGGCGCACCATAACGGATCATCCCGCGGTTCGCGAGAGGGTCCGTCACCGCCGGATCAACCGGGCGGCGAAGAAGCCGTCGAGGCCGGCGAGCGAGTCGTCCTGGTGGCTCCAGGCCGAGGGCAAGGTGCGCAGCATGCCGGCGGCTCCGACGAAAGGCGCGAGGCCCGGGAACTCGTCGGGATCGATCGGATCGAGGACCAACCGGGGTTCGCGCGCGAGCAGGGCGGCGATCTGCTGCTCGCCCTCTTCGGGCTCCAGCGAACAGGTGCAGTAGATCGCCCGGCCGCCCGGGCGGAGCAGATCGGCGACCCGGTCGAGAAGGCGGGCCTGCATGCGGGCGAGGCCCTCGACATCGGCGGCGGACTTCAGGTGCATCACATCCGGATGGCCGCGCACCGTGCCGGTGGCGGTGCAGGGCGCATCCAGGAGGACGGCGTCGTAGCTGCCGGTCAGCCCGAGCGCGTCGGCGGTCACGACGGTCACGGTGAGGCCGAGCCGCTGCATGTTCTGGCTCAGCCGCTCCAGGCGCCTGGCCGACCGGTCGACGGCGGTGACCGATGCGCCGGCCGCGGCGAGCTGGGCGGTCTTGCCGCCGGGCGCCGCGCAGAGATCGGCGACGGCGAGGCCCCTGACATCGCCGAGCAGGCGGGCGGGCAGGGCGGCTGCGGCATCCTGGACCCACCAGGCGCCTTCGGCGAAACCGGCGAGCTCAGGGACCGGGCCGGCGCCGCTCAGGCGGACCGATCCGGTCGGAGTCACATGGCCGCCGAGCCGCTCGGCCCAGGCCTCGGGGCTTGCCTTGACGGTCAGGTCGAGCGGCGGCTCGATCGACTGGATCTGCGCGATGGCGCGCGTCGTGGCCTCGCCATAGGTGGCGGCCCAACGCTCGCGCAGCCAGGGCGCGAGGTCGTCCAGCGGATCGAGTTCGCTGAGGATCAGCTCCTTGTCGCGGGCAATGCCGCGCAACACGGCATTGGTCAGGCCGACAAATCCCTTGGCCTTGCGATCGGCCTCGACCAGGCGCACGGCGACGTCGACGGCGGCATAGTCGGGGACATCGAGAAACAGGATCTGGCAGGCGCCGGCGACGAGGACCGTCCGCAGCCGGGGCAGTCCGTCGGGCAGGCCCTTGGCGAGGCGGCCACGCAACACCCGGTCGATCGAGCCGAGACGGCGCAGCGCGGTGGCGGCGATCTTGCGGGCGAGCGCGCGGTCGACGGCATCCAGATCGGTCGGCTCATCGAGCGCCTCGTCGAGCGGACGAGCACGCAGGAGGACCGTCTCGATCAGCTCGCAGGCACGCCTGCGGCTGGCCAGGCCAGGGGGTGGGGCCGGCTTCCTGGCCGCCGGTCGGAACGAACGCTTGGTCATGCCGGGGGGTTTAGGCGGCCAGCCGCCGGGCGGCAAGGGGCGAGGCTTCGGTCCTCGGTCGGGCCGCGTCACCCGCACACCTCCGTTGGGAGCGTATTTGCTAGAGATACACTTGGCCGTTTCAAGTTGATCTTCGGTAATACGATACTGTTTCGCGGCGCGTCAGGCGCCGACCGGTGCGGCCGCCTCACCGGTTTCACCGCGCGAAATTCAGCATCGGCCCACGGTTGCGGCCATGAATGTCTTATGATTTCTGTATATAAGCATATTTCCCTATGACGTGACGGGTAAATATAAACCCATGCCAATTGACGGCGGTTATTCAAATTTAACCATGCATTTACGGTAAATCTCTATTCAGGACGAAATCACCACCGTCCCGACGCCAAGAAGGATGCATCTCGCATGAAAGTCCCAGTGAAACTGGTGTTGATCGCAACCCTGCTGCTGATGATCGGTGTCTCGGCGATCCAGGGCTGGTCGGCGGTGTCGAAGCTCGCCGCGGTCAATAGCGACGTCAAGGAAATGGCGACCAACTGGCTGCCGAGCGTGCGCACCCTCGGTGTTTTCAAATATCAGGTGGCGCGGGTCCGCGTCGCCGAACTCCGCCTGTCGAACATGCGTGACGGCGCCCAGGCGGCGGAGCTGGAGAAGTTCCGCGAGCGGATGGTCAGCGATATCGCGGGAACCTTCCGGCTCTACGAGACCATGCTGGCCGACGCCACCGAACGTCAGCTGTTCGAGCAGATCAAGGCGACCTGGGCCCGCTACAAGGCGCATTCTGACAAGGTGGTCGAGGCCGCCCGGCGCGGACAGGCCGACGAGGTCGCCAAGCTCTATGGCGAGGCAGTCCAGCTGTTCGACCAGGTCGTCGCGGCCACCGACAAATCGCTCGAATTCAACGCCACCGGCAGCGACACCCAATATGCCCAGAGCATCGCGACCTATGACGGCGCGCGCTTCCAGACGCTGCTGCTGCTCGGCCTCGGCATTCTCGTCGGCCTCGCCGCCGCCGCCTTCGTGCTGGTCGGCGTCACCCGCCCGCTCGGCAAGCTGACCGGCGCGATGCAATCGGTCGCCGGCGGCAAGCTCGACACCGAAATTCCCAATGCGACGACGCAGAACGAAATCGGCGACATGGCACGGGCACTGCAGGTGTTCCGCGACGGGCTCGCCGAGACCGAACGTCTCAGGCAGGAGCAAGTGGAGAACGAGAAGCGGGCGGCCGAGCGTCTGGTGGTCGAGCGCAATGCCATCGCCGACTCGTTCCAGGCCAAGCTCGGCGCCCTGGCCGAGGGCTTCTCCCAATCCTCCAGCGAGCTCGAGGATTCCGCCCGCAACCTCGCCGCCACCGCGGAAGAGACCTCGCGCCAGGCCACCGCCGTCTCCGGCGCGGCCGAGCGCGCCTCGCTGAACGTCCAGACGGTCGCCGTCTCGACCGAGGAAATGGCGGCTTCGGTCCAGGAGATCGCGTCCAAGGTCAACCAGTCGGCCGATATCGCCAATACCGCGGCGGACGAAGCCGCGCGCACCGAAAACGATATTCGTGCCCTGTCGGATGCCGCCGAGAAGATCGGCCAGGTCATCGAGCTGATCAATACCATCGCCGGCCAGACCAATCTGCTGGCGCTGAACGCCACGATCGAGGCGGCCAGGGCGGGCGAGGCCGGCAAGGGCTTCGCGGTGGTGGCCAGCGAAGTGAAGCAGCTTGCGGCGCAGACGGCACGCGCCACCAGCGAGATCAGCTCGAAGATCATGGAGATCCAGCAGGCGACCGCGCGCACGGTCGGCTCGATCGAGAAGATCGTCGGCACCATCGCCTCGATCCGGTCGATCTCGACCAGCGTCGCCGGTTCGGTCGAGGAACAGGGCGCCGCGACTCAGGAAATCGCCTCGAACACCCAGCGCGCCGCGCAGGGCACGGAAGCCGTCACCGGCAATATCAACGGGGTCGGCCGGGCCGCCGAAATGACCGGCGCCGCCTCGACCCAGCTGATGGGGCTGTCGTCGAACCTGACCGAGAAGGCCGCCGAGCTGAAGACGGAAGTGGCCGATTTCGTCAAGAGCCTGCGCGCGGCCTGATCCCCGCGCCTTCGACCCGATCCGTCATGCGGCGGGAGCCTGGTTCGCGGACCAGGCTCCCGCCGATGTTCATGTCGTCAACCCCAGGGGCCGCGCTGGCGCTGCGAACTGCCCCAGGGCGCCGCCTGGCCCGGCGGCACCGGCGCGGAATAATGCGCCACGCCCCATTGGGCGGCGAGCGCCTCCAGGGCGGCGATGCGATTGCCGGTGTCGGGATGGGTGGAGAACAGATTGTCCATCCGCTGCCCGTTCAGCGGGTTGATGATGAACATGTGGGCGGTTTGCGGGTTGCGTTCCGCGGTGACGTTGACCGCGTCGTCATGGGCGCCGGCGATCTTGGCGAGCGCGGAGGCCAGTCCGCGCGGGTTGCCGGAGATCTCGGCGCCGATGCGGTCGGCCTCATATTCGCGCGACCGCGAAATGGCCATTTGCACGATCGATGCGGCGAGCGGCGCCAGGATCATCATGGCAATCGAGCCGATCAGGCCGACGGGCGAGCGGTTGTCGTTGGAGCCGCCGGCGAAGGCGGCGAAGTTGGCCAGCATCGAGACCGCGCCGGCCAGCGTCGCGGTGATCGTCATGGTCAAGGTATCGTGGTTCTTGATGTGGGCGAGTTCATGGGCGATGACGCCGGCAACCTCGTCGCGCGACAGCCGGTTGAGCAGGCCGGTATTGACCGCGACCGCGGCATTGGCCGGGTTGCGGCCGGTGGCAAAGGCATTGGGCTGGTCTTCGTGGATGACGAACACGCGCGGCATCGGCAATCCGGCCCGGCCGGCCAGCTCATGGACCATGGCGTAGAGGTCGGGGGCCGCGTGCTGGTCGACCTCCTGCGCGCCATACATGGAGAGGACCGCGCGGTCCGATCCCCAATAGCTCCAGAAGTTCATCGCCGCCGCAACGCCAAGTGCGATCACCATGCCGGTGCGGCCGCCGATGAGGTAGCCGAGCCCCATGAACAGGGCGGTCATGGCGGCAAGAAGCATCGCGGTCTTGGCGTAATTCATATAAAATCCCCCAGGGCGTTCAGCGGTCATTAGATCGTGCGCGGATGCGCAAAGGACAAGGCTGCCCTCCGGCCGCCCGCCAGTTCGCTTGCGTACGAACGTTCTGATCTGGTAATCCGCAAGTCCGCGTATCGCCGTCCGCCGGAGCCTGTCCATGACCTATGTGGTCACCGAGAATTGCATCAAGTGCAAATACATGGACTGCGTAGAAGTTTGTCCTGTCGACTGCTTCTATGAGGGGGAGAATTTCCTCGTCATCCACCCGGACGAGTGCATCGACTGCGGCGTCTGCGAACCGGAATGCCCGGCGGAAGCGATCAAGCCGGATACCGAGGCAGGGCTTGAGAAGTGGCTCGGCATCAATGCCGATTTCGCTTCGAAATGGCCGAACATCACGCAGAAGCGCGAGTCGCCCGCCGACGCCAAGGAGTGGGACGGCAAGCCGGACAAGGAAGCGCTGCTGTCACCCGAACCGGGTCAGGGTGACTGACCCAACTTCCAACACCGTCTTACCGGCGGAACAGGGTGCGTTTTGCGGCCCCTGGCGGAGTGCGCTCGCTTAAGCCTTTGATTTCGGCGTAAATTGTGATACTGTCTTATTACAGTCGATCAAAACAACGGTTCAGCCGGAGCGCTCCCTTTTTGTGGGGCGCCTTTTTTCGGAAAATTCCGATGAAACGTCGCGATGGGGTCCGCGCAAGCGGTTTTCATCGTGCCGGGGATGCCGTTTTCACTATTGGCTGACGTCAGGGACTTGAGGCCTGCTCTTTTCAGGGGTTCGGCCGTCCCTTTCGCGCAAACCACCACGAGCCCGTCGGGCGTCGTGGACCGGCTGCCGGCGGTCGTCCGCCGACGGTCCGGCGTCACCAGCGGCCAGATCTAGGCCGGCGAGGAGTAAGGCGCAGAATGACCACCAAAAAGAACGCGCAGACCCGTCAGGGCTTCAAGACGAACGAATACATCGTCTATCCGTCCCACGGGGTCGGGCAAATCGTGTCCATCGAGGAGCAGGATATTGCCGGCTTCAAGCTTGAGCTCTTCGTCATCACCTTCGAGAAGGACAAGATGACGTTGCGTGTTCCGACCGCGAAGATCGCGCAGGTCGGCATGCGCAAGCTGGCTGAGCCGGATGTGATGACCAAGGCTCTCGATGTGCTCAAGGGTCGTGCCCGGATCAAGCGGACAATGTGGTCACGTCGCGCCCAGGAATACGAAGCCAAGATCAATTCCGGCGACCTGATCGCGATTTCCGAGGTCGTCCGCGATCTGTTCCGCTCCGACACCCAGCCCGAGCAGTCCTATTCGGAGCGCCAGCTCTACGAACAGGCGCTCGACCGGATGGCGCGCGAGCTCGCCGCCGTGGAGCGGATCGTCGAAGCCGAGGCGATCAAGCAGATCGAGGCTCAGCTCGCCAAGGGACCGCGCCGTGGCGCGGCCAAGGCCGAGGAACTGGTCGACGAGGCCGACGAGAGCGAAGTCGAAGCGGCCTGAGTTCGACCGCTTCCGAGAATTCAAAAAGCCCGGCCTCGTGCCGGGCTTTTTCATGGGGCCAGGCGGCCGGAGCTGAGTAATTGCGGCTTCATCTTGCGGCAGAATGTCGCATTAATTTTGTAAGCCGTTCAAAGGACTGGTGATTCCAAGCGATATCGCATACGTAAATCTCCTGAGCAGCATGAGAGCGGGGACAACCTGCCGTGTGGTTCGACCAGGGGAGGCGTCATGACGCGGGTGTCCGGCGTTCGCAGCGGGCTGGCCAGGGCCGCGATGGCGGCACCATTCCTCGAACGGGATGAAGAGCACGCCTTGGCGGTGCGCTGGAAGGATGACCGCGACGAGGTCGCGCTGCACCGCCTGGCCCAGGCCCATATGCGCCTCGTCATCGCGCTGGCCGCGCGCTTCCGTCATTATGGGCTGCCGATGGCCGACCTGATCCAGGAGGGCCATGTCGGTCTCCTGGAGGCCGCGTCGCGGTTCGAACCGGAGCGGGAAGTCCGGTTCTCGACCTATGCGACCTGGTGGATCCGCGCCTCGGTCCAGGACTATATCCTGCGCAACTGGTCGATCGTCCGCGGCGGCACCTCGTCGAGCCAGAAGGCGCTGTTCTTCAATTTGCGCCGGCTGCGCGCGCGCCTGTCGCAGACCATGGAGATCGGCGTGGCGCGGACCGCCATTCACCGGGAGATCGCGGTTGCGGTCGGCGTTTCCGAGGCCGACGTGGCACTGATGGACGCGCGGCTGTCCAGCCCGGAAATGTCGCTCAATGCACCGAGCCATGACGGCGAGACGAGCGCCGGCACCGAGCGCATGGACTTCCTGATCGACAAGGGACCGCTGCCCGACGAGGTCGTCGGCGAGGCGATCGACGGCGAGCGGCGGGTCCGCTGGCTGCGCGCGGCGCTCGACGTCCTGTCCGAACGCGAACTGAGCATCCTGCGGGAACGGCGCCTCAACGACGAGGGCGCCACGCTGGAAAGTCTCGGCGATCGGCTGGGCATCTCCAAGGAGCGCGTCCGCCAGATCGAGAACCGGGCGCTGGAGAAGCTGCGCAAGGTGCTGATCGACCGCCACAGCCAGGCGGCCGTGGCGCTGGCCTGACGGCCGGCGGCATCAGTCGGCCAGCGGGCGTGCCTCTTCCGGCAGCATGATCGGAATGCCGTCGCGGATGGGATAGGCGAGCCGGGCGGTGCGCGAGATCAGCTCGTTGGCTTCGGCGTCATATTCGAGGGTTGCCTTGGTGACCGGACAGACCAGCACCTCGAGCAGGCGCGGATCGACGGTTCCCGGCCGCGTCGGCGGCACGGCCGTGCGCTGGTCGGAAGGCGGGGCGGCTGCGGGGCTATCGTCGCTCATGTCTCGTCGCTCATGTCTTGCCGGCCGTCGATCCGGTCCGGGCCTCGCGGCTTCAGTTCAGTTGCGGCTTGTCGTCCGGAGACTGGTCCTTGGCGAGCGCCACCTCGGTGACCGCCACCAGCAGCGCCGCGCGGGTCTTCAGGTCGGGCGCCTCCAGCAGGGCCTGCTTCTCGCGTACACCCCAGGGCGACATCATGCACAGGGCATTGACCAGCGCCTCGGTGGGCGCGCGGCGGATGCCGTCCCAGTCGGCCTCCATGTTGTTGGCGTCGAGGAACTCCTGCAGCGCCTTCAACAGGCCGTCGCGGTCGACCGCATCCTCGCCCACGCGCGGCTCGAAATCGCCGGCATAGGGCTGGAAATCGACCTTGGCCTGGCGATAGGCGGTGATCGCTTCGAGTTCGCCCGCGATCCGGAAACGCGCGATGCCGGTCAGGCTCAGCATGTAGCGGCCATCGCCGGTCTCGGCGATCTGCGTGACGCGCCCGGCGCAGCCGACCTCGGAGAGGGTCGGCCGCTTGGCATCCTCGTCCGCCGGGATCGGCTGCACCATGCCGATGATCCGGTGTCCGGCGGTGAAGGCGTCGTCGATCATGGCGAGATAGCGCGGCTCGAAGATATTCAGCGGCAATTGTCCCCGCGGCAGCAGCAGGGCTCCCGGCAAGGGGAAGACCGGGATCACCTCGGGAAGGTCGGCCGGCCCGCGATAGACAGTGTTCATCGCCATGGCTGGGGCTCCGCGAAGACGCATGGGGTACTCATCCGAATGTAGGGCCGAGGCCGGCAATTGCCAGTGCCATCCGGCGGGGTGCCGGCCGGCGCGCTCAGCTGTTAGGGCATTCGTCCGCGTGGTGGAAGCGGCGAATGCCCCGCCGCGTCGGCTGCCGCCGGCGCGACGCGCGGAAACCGGCGACCCGGGTCCTAGCGGGCGCTCGCGTGGTATTCGGCATTCGGCCGCATGTCGGTGCCGGCCGCAACCCGGTTCGACATGTTGAAGAAGCCGGCGATCGCGGCGATATCCCAGATGTCGCGGGCGGTGAAGCCGGCGTGGCGCAAACCTTCGCGGTCCTCTTCCTCGACAGCCCAGGGCGTCTCGGTCAGCTTCACCGCGAAGTCGAGCATGGCGCGCTGGCGCTGATCGAGCCGGGCGGCGCGGTAGTTCATCACCATCTGCTCGCCGAGCACCGGATCGCCGGAGAGCTGGCGCACCGCGGCGCCGTGGGCGACCAGGCAGTAGTAGCAGCGGTTCACCGCCGAGACCGCCACCGCGATCATCTCGCGCTCGAGCTTGGTCAGGCCGGAGGGCGCCAGCATGAGGTCGTTATACATGGCCGCGAAGGCCTTGAGCTTGGCGAGATCATGGGAATAGGCCAGCAGCACGTTGGGCACATAGCCGATCTTGTCGCGGCATTTCTGGAAATAGGCTTCCATGTCGGCGTCGAGCACCGAACCGGGCAGATCGAGCGCAATCGGCGCCTCGACCGCGGTGGCTGTGGTTGCGTCCATGTCCCTCTCCCGTTCGTCTGGTCGATCCGCGACGATCAAGTCTTGATCCGGTCACAGCCTCGTAGCATGACCCCGCCGGGCGCTGGTAGCGGACGAAATTGTCTTTACGGCGGTCCGGTCGCGTGGTCATGCTGACCCCCGGCACCGAACAAAAGCAACTGGCGCCGCGATGGAGCACAGCATGACGAACCGGACCGAGGATGCGAGCGGAACCGCAGGCATCATCGAACAGGCAACGATCATCCTGCGCGGGACCCTCGGCGACATTCCGGAAAGCTACGTGGCCGATCTGTTCGGCCGCGCCGCCCCCGAAGACCTGATCGCCTATGATGCGCGCGACCTGGCGAGCCTGGCGGCGGCGAGCTACGCCGCACTGTCGAACCGGCTGTCCGGGCAAAGCGCCATCCGCCTCGACGATCCGGTCGCGCCGTCGCCGGGCTCGCAGGTCGGCATGATCACCGTGGTCGAGGTGGTCAACGACAACATGCCGTTCCTGGTCGATTCGGTGATGGGCGTGCTGGCCGAGCAGGGCGTCGACATCCGCCTGGTCGCGCATCCGATCGTCACGGTCGAGCGTGAGCCGTCGGGGCCGCTGACCGCCTATCGCGGCCTCGAACATGCCGATGCGCCGGCGCTGCGCGAAAGCATCATCCACATCCACGTGGTCAGGGTCGCCGACGAGACGCGCCGCGCCGCGCTGATCGCCGAGCTGGAGGCCACCCTCGCCGACGTACGCATCTGCGTCGCCGACTGGAAGCCGATGATCACCCGGGTCGACGCCGTCATCGACGACCTGAAGAACAATCCGGTCCTGCCGGTCACCGAAATGGCCGAAGGCATCCAGTTCCTGGAATGGCTGGCGGCCAATAATTTCACCTTCCTGGGCCTGCGCGACTATTCCTATGTCGGTGGCGTCGCCGAGGGCCAGATGGAGCCGGAATTCACCTCCGGTCTCGGCATCCTGCGCGACGAGAACGTCCGCATCCTGCGCCGCGGCACCGAGCTGGTGACCATGACGCAGGAACTGCGCGAATTCCTGATGCAGCCGGTGCCGCTGATCATCACCAAGGCCAATGTACGCTCGCGCGTCCATCGCCGTATCCACATGGACTATATCGGCGTCAAGCGTTTCGACCGGAGCGGTGAGCTGGTCGGCGAGGTGCGCATGGTCGGGCTGTTCACCTCGACCGTCTATACCCGCTCTGCCAAGACCATTCCCTATCTCCGGCGCAAGGTCGACCGCGTGCTGACGCGCGGTGGCTTCGATCCCGACAGCCATTCCGGCAAGGCGCTGGTCAATGTGCTGGAGAGCTATCCGCGCGACGAGCTGTTCCAGATCGACGACGCCACGCTGTTCGCCCATGCCATGGCGGTGCTGCAGCTCGACGAACGGCCGCGGGTGCGCGTGCTGGCGCGCACCGACCGCTTCGACCGTTTCGTCTCGATCCTGGTCTATGTGCCGCGCGACCGCTACGACACCGCCGCCCGCATGGCGATCGGCCAATATCTCGCCGCGGTGTTCAAGGGGCGGGTATCGGCCTATTACCCCTATTATCCCGACGGCTCGCTGACGCGCGTGCATTTCATCATCGGCCGCGACGAGGGCACGACCCCGCAAGTCGACCGGGCAACCCTCGAGGCGGCGGTCTCGCGCATCGTCAGGACCTGGGGCGACGGGCTTGGCCAAGCGCTCGGCCTGGTCCATGATCCCCTGAAAGCCGGCGTCCTGGTCGGTCGCTACCGCGACGCCTTCTCGGCGGCCTATCGCGAGGCGGTCTCGCCGGAGACCGCGATCGGCGACATCCGCATCCTGGAGGGCCTGTCCGACCAGCGGCCTCTGGCGATCGACTTCTACCGCTCCGTGCCGACCGACAAGACCGAGGCCGGGCTGAAGGTGTTCGCCCACGCCAAGCCGATCCCGCTGTCGGAACGCGTGCCGATCCTCGAAGCCATGGGTTTCGCCGTGGTCGACGAGCGCACCTACGAAGTGATGCCGGCCGGCGGCGGCGCTTCCCAGATCATCTGGCTGCACGACATGTCGCTGACCCGGCCGGGTGGGGCGCCGATCGATCTCGAAGCGCTCGACGAAAAGCTGGGCGCGGCCCTGATGGCGGTCATGCGCGGCGAGGCCGAAAGCGACGGCTTCAACGCGCTGACGCTGGAGGCGGCCCTCGGCTGGCGCGACGTGGCGCTGATCCGCACGCTGGCGCGCATGCTGTGGCAAATCCGCGTGCCGTTCAGCCAGGACTATCTCTGGACGACGCTGCGCAAGCATGCCGGCGTCACCAAGGGGGTGGTGCTGATGTTCCACCTGCGCTTCGATCCGCGGCTCAGCCTGTCGATCGAAGAACGCCACGCCAAGCAGCTCGACATCATCGCGCGGCTCGAAGAGGCGCTCGGCCACGTCACCTCGCTCGACGAAGACCGCATCCTGCGGGCCTTCATCAACCTGGTCCAGGCGGCGATCCGCACCAATTTCTACCAGATAGGCGAGGACGGCCGCGTCAGGCCGACGATCGCGATCAAATTCGAATCGAAGAAGATCGACGGACTGCCGGCGCCCAAGCCGCTCTACGAGATCTTCGTCTATTCGCCGCGGGTCGAGGGCATCCACCTGCGCTTCGGCAAGGTGGCGCGCGGCGGCCTGCGCTGGTCGGACCGGCCGCAGGATTTCCGCACCGAGGTGCTCGGCCTGGTCAAGGCGCAGCAGGTGAAGAACGCCGTCATCGTGCCGGTTGGTGCCAAGGGCGGCTTCGTACCGAAGCGGCTGCCGCCGGTGACCCAGCGCGACGCCTGGCTCGCCGAAGGCACCGAGGCCTATCGCATCTTCGTGCGCACGCTGTTGCAGCTGACCGACAATATCGAGGCGTCCGGCATCGTGCCGCCGGCCGATACCGTGCGCCATGACGGCGACGACCCCTATCTGGTGGTTGCCGCCGACAAGGGCACGGCGACCTTTTCGGATACCGCCAACGCGCTGTCGGCCGAGAAGGGCCACTGGCTGGGCGACGCCTTCGCGTCCGGCGGCAGCCAGGGCTACGACCACAAGAAGATGGCGATCACCGCGCGCGGCGCCTGGGAGGCGGTGAAGCGCCATTTCCGCGAAACCGGCGTCGATATCGGGGTGACGCCGTTCACGGTGGCCGGCGTCGGCGACATGTCGGGCGACGTGTTCGGCAACGGCATGCTGCTCGAAAAGACCATCAAGCTCGTCGCGGCCTTCGATCACCGCGACATCTTCCTGGATCCGGAGCCGGACCCGGCCAAGGCCTGGGCCGAACGCAAGCGCCTGTTCGACCTGCCGCGCTCGTCCTGGGCCGATTATGACAAGGGCCTGATCTCGGAGGGCGGCGGCGTGTTCCCGCGCGCGGCCAAGTCGATCCAGCTCTCGGCCCATGTCCAGGTCATGCTCGGCCTCACCAAGCCGGAGGCGACGCCGCAGGAGGTGATGAACGCCATCCTGAGGATGCAGGTCGACCTCCTGTGGTTCGGCGGCATCGGCACCTATGTCCGCGGCACGGCCGAGACCGACGACCAGGTCGGCGATCGCGCCAACGATGCCATCCGCATCACTGGCATGGACATCCGCGCCAAGGTGGTCGGCGAAGGCGCCAATCTGGGCATGACCCAGAAGGCCCGCATCGAGGCGGGCCGCCGCGGCGTGCGCCTCAACACCGACGCGATCGACAATTCGGCGGGCGTCAATACCTCCGACGTCGAGGTCAATATCAAGATCGCCCTGACCAGGCCGGAGGCTGACGGCCGGCTGAGCCAGGACGACCGCAATCACCTGCTCGCCGAGATGACCGACGAGGTCGGCCACCTCGTGCTGCGCAACAATTACCTGCAGACGCTGGCGCTGTCGCTGGCGCAGAAGCGCGGGCTCGGCGATCTCGGCTTCCAGCAGCGGCTGATGCAGAGCCTGGAGACCCGGGGCAAGCTCGACCGCGCGGTCGAATATCTGCCCGACGAGGCGGAGCTCGCGGAGCGCCGCCGCCGCGGTGATCCGCTGACGCGGCCCGAGATCGCGGTGCTGATCGCCTATGCCAAGCTCTCGCTTTATGACGAGCTCCTGGCGTCGAACGTGCCCGACGATCCCTATCTGGCGCGCGAGCTGATCCGCTATTTCCCGCGGCCGATCCAGGAGCGTTTCCCGGATGCCATCGACGCCCACCGGCTGCGCCGCGAGATCATCGCGACCGGCCTGTCCAACTCGATGATCAACCGCGGCGGCCCGACCTTCGTGGTCCGGCTCGCCGACCAGACCGGCGCCGACGTCTCGACCATCGCCTCGGCCTTCGCCGCGGTGCGCGACGCCTATGGCATGACGGCGCTCAACACCGAGCTCGACGGTCTCGACAACCGGATCGCCGGCAGCCTGCAGCTCGACCTCTACGCGGCGATCCAGGACCTGCTGATCGACCGGGTCGTCTGGTTCATCCGCAATGTCGACCTGTCCAAGGGGCTGGCCGACGTCATCGCCCATCACCGGGCGGGGATCGAGGCGGTGGCGGCCAGCCTCGACACGGCCCTGCCTCCGGATGCCGCGGCGGCACGCGCCGCACGGACCGCCGAACTGCAGACCGCCGGCGTGCCGGATCCGCTGGCCGGTGTCCTGGCGAGCCTCGACCACCTGGCGGCGGCCCCCGACATCGTTGCGGTCGCCGACCAGACCGGCCGGCCGGTCGCGGATGTGGCGGCGACCACCTTCGCCGCGGCCTCGGTGTTCCGGCTCGACGCGGTCAAGACCGCGGCACGCGCCATCACGGTCACCGACTATTTCGACCGGCTGGCGCTCGACCGGGCCCTTGACGGCATCGCCAATGCCGAACGGCGGATCGCCGCCGACATGGTCAATGGCGGCTCGACGACCGGCGAACAGGCGGTTGCCGCCTGGATGGCGGTCAACGGCACGCGTGCCGAGCGTATCCGCACGGCCGTGTCGGAAATCGCCAGCTCGGGGCTGACCGTGTCCAAGGCCACGGTGGCGGCAAGCTTGCTCGGCGACCTCGTGCGCGGATGAGGTTGCGGGCGGAAGCCTGGTCCCGGCCGAAGGCCTGGACCATGACCCGACGTTTCGGCCTGCTGCTGCTGGCGGCCGCGCTGCTCGACGCGCGCGTGTCGCTGGCCCAGGTCGCCCGGCCCGAGGGCCAGGAGACCGGCCCGCATCGCGAGCAGGTCTGGCGCATCGGCCAGCCGGCCGATGACGGGCGCTCGATCGCGGCCATCGTGTTCCGGCCGCCGGGCGACCGGCCGGCGCCGCTCGTCGTGATGGCGCACCACACCTCGGCCGAAGCGGCCCGCAATGCCGAGCCCCGGCACGGCGTCTATCCCCATGCGGTCAACTGGTTCGTCGAGCGCGGCTATGTGGTCGCGGTGGTGCACCGGCGCGGCTATGGCCTGAGCGGCGGCGAACGGGCCGAGCGTTTCGCCTGCCGGCGGCCGAACCATATTGCCGGCGGCCGTGCCGACGCGGCCGATCTCGGCGCGGCGATCGACGCGCTGACCGGCCAGGCCTTCGTCCGCGGCACCGGCGTGATCGTGGTCGGCCAGTCCACTGGCGGCTGGGCGGCGCTGGCGCTGGCGGCCGAGAACCATCCGGCGGTGGCGGGCATCGTCAATTTCGCCGGCGGCCGGCTCGGCCGCTCTGGCGAGACTGGCGGCATCTGCGCCATCGACGAGCTGGTGCGCGACGCGGCCGTGCTGGGGCGCCGGGCGCGCACCCCGACGCTGTGGCTCTACAGCGACAACGACCGCTCGTTCCCCCCGGCGCTGGCGCGTCGCCTGCGGCAGGCCTTCGTCGAAGCCGGTGGCGTGGCTGAGTTCGTCGCAGTGCCGGCCTTCGCGCATGACGGCCACGCGCTGCTGCCGGACGCACGCGGCGTGCCGCTGTGGGAACCTGCCGTCGAAAGCTTCATTCTCAGGTTTCGGTGAGACGGCCCGAACGGCCGCTGCCGGCCGGGGCCTGCGCGCGAAAGCCGAACCGGCTCAGGCGGTCTTGTCGACGATGAGGCCGGTGCCCGGCGCGGGCGCCGCCTTGGCGCTGGTCGCGAGCAGATCGACGAGCTGCTGGTCGGCCTGCACCTGCTGGCGCACCATGGCGGTCTGGATACCCATCTGGGTCTTGTCCATGGACATGCCGACCATGGCCCCGACGATACTGTCAGTCGACATCAAGCGATCCTTCGCGATGAGACGCAAAGGAGTAGGCCTCAGGCCTTAACGAAGGCTTGGGGGCATCGCGAAAATCCGACCCTACCGGGTCGGAATCGGCCGCTCGCCGCGATAATCGTAAAAGCCGCGCTGGGTCTTCCGGCCGAGCCAGCCGGCTTCGACATATTTCACCAGCAGCGGGCAGGGCCGGTACTTGCTGTCGGCAAGGCCCTCGTAGAGCACCTGCATCACCGAGAGGCAGGTATCCAGGCCAATGAAATCGGCGAGTTGCAGCGGGCCCATCGGATGATTGGCGCCGAGCCGCATGCCGGTGTCGATGGCCTCGACCGATCCAACGCCTTCGTAAAGCGTGTAGATCGCCTCGTTGATCATCGGCAGCAGGATGCGGTTGACGATGAAGGCCGGAAAGTCCTCGGCGACCGCGATGGTCTTGCCGAGGCGGGCGACGAAGGCGCGCGAGGATTCGAACGTGTCGTCCTCGGTGGCGATGCCGCGGATCAGCTCGACGAGCTGCATCACCGGCACCGGGTTCATGAAGTGGATGCCGATGAAACGCTCGGGCCGGTCGGTGGTCGAGGCGAGCCGGGTGATCGAGATCGACGAGGTGTTGCTGGCCAGGATCGCATCGGCCCGCAGCATCGGGATCACCGACTGGAAGATCTTGATCTTGACCTGTTCGTTTTCGGTGGCGGCTTCGATGACCATGTCGCAGTCGCCGAAATCCTCCAGCCGCGGACCGGCGACGATCCGCGAGAGCGCATTGTGACGCTCCTCCTCGCTGATCAGGTTCTTCGACAGCTGCCGGCTCATATTGCCGTTGATGGTGGCGAGCCCCGACCTGATCCGGTCTTCCGACAGATCGTGCAGCACCACGTCGATGCCCGAGAGTGCCGCGACATGCGCGATCCCGTTGCCCATCTGGCCGGCGCCGATAACGCCGATCTTGCGAATGTCCATGGCTACACCCGGTGACCGACCCGCTCTCGAAGCGGGTAACGGTGCGAACAAAATCTTCTCCGCGACATATCTACGACGGTCTGCCGTGCGATGCCATCGGGATCATATTGACGGATCGGGCGGGTCCGCCGGCGCGGCGGCCCGCCCGATCCGTCATTTTGGTCTCACTTGCCGATGGCGGCGAGCTCTTTTTCGAGCTCGGGCAGCAGCGTGAAGAGATCGCCGACCAGTCCGTAGTCGGCCACCTGGAAGATCGGCGCCTCCTCGTCCTTGTTGATGGCGACGATGACCTTCGAGTCCTTCATGCCGGCGAGATGCTGGATCGCGCCGGAAATGCCGACCGCGATATAGAGATCGGGCGCGACCACCTTGCCGGTCTGGCCGACCTGCCAGTCGTTCGGGGCATAGCCGGCATCGACCGCGGCGCGCGAGGCGCCCATGGCCGCGCCGAGCTTGTCGGCGACCGGCTCGATTACCTTGGCGAAGGCTTCCTTCGAGCCGAGCGCGCGCCCGCCCGAAATGATGATCTTGGCGGCGCCGAGTTCGGGGCGGTCGGACTTGGAGAGTTCCTCGCCGACGAAGCTGGAGAGCGCCGGGTCGGACGAAGCCGCGCCGGTCTCGACCGCGGCCGCGCCGCCTTCGCCCGCCGCCTGGAACGAGGCGGTGCGCACGGTGATGACCTTGATCGCGTCGGTCGACTGCACGGTCTGCAGCGCGTTGCCGGCATAGATCGGCCGCTCGAACGTGTCGGGCGAGATCACCTTGACGATGTCGGAGATCTGCATGACGTCGAGCAGGGCGGCGACGCGCGGCAGGATGTTCTTGCCGTTCGAGGTCGAGGGCGCGACGATATTGGCATAAGCCGGCGCGAGCGAGACGATCAGGGCGGCGGTCGGCTCGGCCAGGAGATGGGCATAGGCCGGGCTGTCGACGACGATCACCTTGGCGACGCCGGCCAGCTTGGCCGCGGCCTGGCCGGCGGCGGCGCAGCCGGAGCCGGCGACCAGCACGGTGACCGGAGCGCCCAGCGCGACCGCGGCGGTCAGCGCCTTGGCGGTCGGATCCTTGATGACCGTGTTGTCGTGTTCCGCGAGGAGAAGGGTCGACATCAGAGCACCCCGGCTTCGTTCTTGAGTTTGCTGACGAGCTCGGCAACCGACGCCACCTTGACGCCGGCCTTGCGGCCGCCCGGCTCGACGGTCTTCAGCACCTTCAGGCGCGGCGCGACGTCGACGCCGTAGCTGTCGGGCGACTTCTCGTCGATCGGCTTCTTCTTGGCCTTCATGATGTTCGGCAGCGAGGCGTAGCGCGGCTCGTTCAGGCGAAGATCGGTGGTGACGATGGCGGGCACGTTGAGCTTGACGGTCTGCAGGCCGCCGTCGACCTCGCGGGTGACCGCGACGCTGTCGGGGCTCAGCTCGACCTTCGAGGCGAAGGTGCCCTGCGGCCAGCCGAGGAGTGCCGCCAGCATCTGGCCGGTCTGGTTGGCGTCGTCGTCGATCGCCTGCTTGCCGAGGATCACCAGGCCCGGCGCTTCTTCGCCGATCACGCCCTTGAGGATCTTGGCCACGGCCAGCGGCTCGACGGTCGCGTCGGTCTTCACGTGGATGCCGCGGTCGGCGCCCATGGCGAGGCCGGTGCGGATCGTCTCGGCGGCGCCCTGCGGCCCGATCGACACGATGACGATTTCGGTGGCGGCGCCCTTTTCCTTCAGGCGCAGCGCCTCTTCGACGGCAATTTCGTCGAAGGGGTTCATCGACATCTTCACATTGGCCAATTCGACCCCGGAGCCATCGGGCTTCACGCGGATCTTCACGTTGTAATCGACAACCCGTTTCACGGGTACAAGGATCTTCATCATGTCCCTCCCCGAAACGGGCGCAATTGCCGTTCGGATGATCGGTTTCTAGGCCTTTCGAGCCGGGCGGGCACCGTAGAAGCGGGTCCGCGGGGTGTCAACGAAACGGCCGGTTCCGCCCCATAGGGCGTTTGGATGATGCGATGCAACAGAAACAACGTCGCAGTGGCCAAGATCACGTGCGCGATCGCGTCAGAGATCCAGCGTGGCGATGACCGGCACGTGGTCGGACGGCTTGTCCCAGCCGCGCGTCTCCTTGGCGATCTGGAAACCGCGCATGCCAGCCGCGAGCGCCGGGCTGAGCCAGACATGGTCGAGCCGGCGGCCCTTGTTGGCGGCGGCCCAGTCGGCGGCGCGATAGCTCCACCACGTATAGAGCTTCTCCGGCTCCGGCGTCAGTTCGCGCATCATGTCGACCCAGCCGCCGGCCTTGGCCACCTCGGTCAGCCGCTGACGCTCGATCGGCGTGTGGGAAACCACGTTGCGCAGCTGCCGGGAGCTCCAGACGTCATGTTCGAACGGCGCGATGTTGAGGTCGCCGACCAGGATCGCCCTGGACGATCCGGCGCCGACGCGCAGCGCCTCCCAGGCCTCCATCTCGTCGAGAAAGCCGAGCTTATGGGCGAATTTCTCGTTGATCGCCGGATCCGGTTCGTCGCCGCCGGCGGGCACGTAGAAATTATGGATGCGGGTGCCCGCGGCCGGGCCGTCGGCGAGCGACACCGCGATGTGGCGGGCGTCCTGCTTGCCGAAGAAACCCTTCCGGTCGATGTCGGCGAGGCCGTAGCGCGACAGCACGGCGACGCCGTGATAGCCCTTCTGGCCGTGGATCGCGACATGGTCGAAGCCCATCTTCTTGACGTCGGCGAGCGGGAACTGGCCGTCCATGCATTTGGTTTCCTGCAGGCACAGCACGTCCGGCCGGAACGCTTCGACGAAGCGCGCGACGGTGTCGATGCGCAGGCGCACCGAATTGATGTTCCAGGTGGCGATCGTCAGCGGCATCAGGACCTCGAAGCGGAAGCGGCTGGACCATAGAGGCCGGGCCGCCCGGCGGGAAGCCGCCTTCGGCGGTCATGCACGGGCTTCTCGCCGCCCCGGCCGTTCGGTCCGGCTTGCGGCGCAGGATCATTCGTGGTCAGTCTCGATCGCTCAAAGCGTCGCCATCGAGAGCCTTGCCGTCATGCCGACATTGATGCGTTTCCTGACCATCATGGTCGTGCTCGGAGGCCTCACCTTCGCCGCCATGCTGGCCTTCGCCTATCTGGTCGATCCGGAGCCGCGCGACATGACCGTGACCATTCCGGCGAACCGCCTGCAGCCGCGCCGCTAGCATCGATGGCGCGCGGCTCCACCGAAATCGACCTGTTCCTGGACATGATGGCGGCCGAGCGCGGCGCCGCCGGCAATACGCTGGAGGCCTATCGCCGCGATCTCGACGACTATTCAGGCTTTCTCGGCACCGAGGGCGTCGGGCCGAAGGCGGCGACCACCGACATGATCCGCGGCTTCCTGGCCGATTGCGCCGGCCGGGGCCTGAAGACGGCGTCGGTCGCCCGCCGGCTCTCGGCGGTTCGCCAGCTTCACCGCTTTCTCTATGGCGAGGGCCTGACGACGGAGGATCCGGCAGCCGTGCTGGAGGGCCCCAAACGCGGCCGGCCCTTGCCCAAGGTGCTTCAGCTCGCCGAGGTCGATCGCCTGCTGGCGGTGGCCAAGGAGGGCATTGCCGACGCGACCCGGCCGGTCGGCGAACGGCTCCGGACGGCGCGCATGGCCTGCCTGCTCGAACTGCTCTACGCCAGCGGCCTGCGCGTTTCCGAGTTGATCGGCCTGCCGATCGGCGCGGCGCGGCGCGACCAGCGCTTCCTGGTGGTGCGCGGCAAGGGCAACAAGGAACGGGTGGTGCCGCTGAACCAGGCCGCCAAGGACGCCATGGCGGCCTATCTGGCGCTGCGCGAGGAGGCCGGCCTCGGTCCGTCGAAATGGCTGTTCCCGTCGTCGGGGGAAAGTGGCCATCTCACCCGGCAATATGTCGGACGGGAGTTGAAGCAGGTGGCCTCGGCCGCCGGCCTGCCGGTCGCCAAGGTCAGCCCGCATGTGCTGCGCCACGCCTTCGCCAGCCATCTCCTGCAGAACGGCGCCGATCTCCGCTCGGTGCAGCAATTGCTCGGGCACGCGGACATCGCGACGACACAAATCTATACCCATGTGCTCGACGAGCGCCTCGCCGGGCTCGTCCGCGACCTGCATCCGCTGGCCGAAGACGACTGACGGCAAGGGGCCAATCGTTCACGCCGTTGGCATGAGATGACTGTCTTCCCTTGACTTTCGACCCCCTCAAGGGGCATTTCCTCGCCCTCCGCCGGCCCTCGGGCCGCCCCCAAAGGCCTGGCCCGATCCATACCCGATGCGTAGCTATCTCGATTTCGAAAAGCCGATCGCCGAGCTCGAATCCAAGGTCGAGGAATTGCGCGAGGTCGCCGCGCGCGACGGCGGCGTGTCGATCACCGAGGAGGTCGCCAAGCTGGAACAGAAGGCCGACCTGGCGCTGAAAGACCTCTATGCCGGGCTCACGCCCTGGCAGAAGACGCTGGTCGCCCGCCATCCGGCCCGGCCCCACACGCTCGACTATATCGCCAAGCTGATCGAGGACTTCACGCCGCTCGCCGGCGACCGCGTGTTCGGCGAGGACGAGGCGATCGTTGGCGGCTTCGGCCGGTTTCGCGGCCAGAGCATCTGCATCATGGGCCATGAGCGGGGCGACACGACCGAGACCCGGATCCGGCACAATTTCGGCATGGCGCGTCCGGAGGGCTATCGCAAGGCGGTGCGCCTGATGGAAACCGCCGAGCGTTTCGACATTCCGGTGATCTCGCTGGTTGACACCGCCGGCGCCTATCCGGGCATCGGCGCCGAGGAGCGCGGCCAGGCGGAGGCGATCGCCCGCTCGACCGATCGCAGCCTGTCGCTGGGCGTGCCGAATATCGCCGTCATCATCGGCGAAGGCGGCTCGGGCGGGGCGATCGCCATTGCCGCGGCCAACCGGGTGATGATGCTGGAGCATTCGATCTACAGCGTCATTTCGCCGGAAGGCGCGGCCTCGATCCTGTGGCGCGACA
Organism: Phreatobacter sp. GW821-FHT04C01; assembly: GCF_059420385.1. Taxonomy (NCBI): domain Bacteria; kingdom Pseudomonadati; phylum Pseudomonadota; class Alphaproteobacteria; order Hyphomicrobiales; family Phreatobacteraceae; genus Phreatobacter; species Phreatobacter sp. GW821-FHT04C01. Next base: position 582,744 of record NZ_JBWKTP010000001.1, read on the forward strand.
CCGCCAAGGCCCAGGACGCCGCGACCAATATGAAGATCACCGCGCAGGACCTGCTGCGCTTCGGCGTCATCGACCAGATCGTCAGCGAGCCGGTCGGCGGTGCCCATCGCGACCCGGACGCGGCCATCCTGCGGGTCGGCGACGCCCTCGAGCAGGGGCTGGCGCAATTGGCCGGGCAGTCGCCCGACGATATCCGCAAGCTCAGGCGCGATAAATTCCTCGCGATCGGCCGGTCGGTCTGACCGGCGCGATTGCGGCCTGAACGGGCTCATTGCCGCATGTTCGCCACGATGTCCGTTTCATGTGGAATTCGTTAACCCTCCGTCGCATTTTCGGCATCTTGCGGTAACCTCGGGTTGACGCTATCCGTCTCGGCTAAGGATCCCTTAAGGATCACAGGCGTCAGACTGACACCGTAAAAGGGCGGCTTCGCCCAAGTTCGGGAGCAGAGCATTGCGTCAGACGGCTCGAGCCGCCTCGGGGGCATCACCGGTCAAGGGCCTGAGGCTTTTCGCTTCGGTGGCGATGGTCGCGCTCGCGCTCGCCGCCTGCCAGGACACCTCGCTGTCGCGCAACAATCCCAATCGTGGCAGCGCCGCCCTGTCGCAGGCCGTGCTCGAAGAGCTCAACACCAAGGGCATGACCCGCACCGCCCCGGTGCTGATGCGCATCTTCAAGCAGGAAGCCGAGCTCGAGGTCTGGAAGAAGGACGCGACCGGCCGCTACGCGCTCTTCAAGGTCTATCCGATCTGCAACTATTCCGGCGATCTCGGCCCCAAGGTGCGCGAAGGCGACCGGCAGTCCCCGGAGGGCTTCTACGCGATCACGCCGGGCCTGATGAACCCGAATTCGAACTATTACCTCGCCTTCAACATGGGCTTCCCGAACACTTTCGACCGGGCCTATGGCCGCAGCGGCTCGCACCTGATGGTGCATGGCGACTGCTCGTCGCGCGGCTGCTACGCCATGACCGACGAGGCGATCGCCGAGGTCTATGCCCTGGCCCGCGACGCGTTGCAGGGCGGCCAGGAATCGTTCCAGGTTCAGGCCTATCCGTTCCGCATGACGCCGCGCAACCTGGCCCGTCATCGCAACAACCCGAACATGGCGTTCTGGCGCAACCTGAAGGAAGGCTACGATCACTTCGAGGTGACGCGCCAGGAGCCGCAGGTCGATGTCTGCGAGCGCCGCTATGTGTTCAACGCGGTCTCGCCGAATTCCTCGCTGGCGCAGACCGCTTCGGTCGCCGGCGGCGCCCGTGAAATGATCGGCACCGACCCCTGGGCCGGCACCCGCGCCTCGGGCACCGCGCGTGCCAATGTTTCGACCACGGCCGCTTCCGCCGTGCCGGTGTCGATGAACGACAGCGCCCAGTCGACGACCACGGCGGCGCCGGCGGCGCGCACCATTCCGGCGCGCGGCGTGCGCAGCCGTTTCACCGCGGTCAGCGACGATCCGGCGACGCGCCCGGCCTTCCAGGCGGCATCCGCCTGCCCGGCCTATGTCGTTCCCCCGGCGATCCGCCATGCGGTCACCGCGAAGAATTCCCGCGACATGGCGCAGGTCGCCGCGCTGGCGGGCCAGATCGAAGCGGCGCCCGCCCGCTCCGGCATCGACGGCGGCACCAATCAGCGTTTCGCCGAGCGTTTCGCCAACCGGCGCATTCGTGTCGGCTCGAGCGAGCCGAGCTTCTCGCTGGCGAGCCAGGAGAGCACGCCGGTGACGCTGGTGACGGCGCGTTCGGCGGTTTCCGCCGAGCCCGCCGCGGCGCCCGCCACGGCCACAGCGGTCGCCACCGCCACACCGGCTGCACCGGCCGCGGCCGGTGCCGAGGCACAGCCGGTCACCCTGGCGGCCGCCCCGGTTCCGTCGCCGTCGCCGCTGCGCACCACGACGACGATTGCCCGCAGCACCGGCACTGCGCCGGTGCAGGCCTCGGTTGTCTCGGCCTTCGCCCCGGCCGAACCGCCGCCGGCGGCGCAGCCGTCCGGCAACTGGTTCACCCGCCTGATCGGCACCGGCACGACGACCGAAGCCACTCCGGCGGCCGAGGCCACGCCCGCGGCTCAGGCCCCGGCGAGCGGTGCGCCGGTCCCGCTGCCGCGGCCGCATGCCTCGGTGGCGACGCCCGCCCGGGTCAACTGAGCCGGCATCAATGAGATAGGGCTGTCGTCGCAGGACGACGGCCGGTCGGGTTTTGTGCGGGACGTCCCCTGTCGAGAGCCGCCGCCTCTAGGCCGCCAGCGGATAGGTCTCTTCGACCAGGTAAGGCCCGCCGCCGACCGATTCCTTGGCCGAGAACAGAGCGAAGCGCGGGACCAGGAAGGTCCGGCTCATGAACAGCCCACGCAGCGCGATCCAGTCGGCGACGTCGCGGGCGCGGGCGTTGCGGCCGAGCCGCGCCAGGCTGACATGGGGCGTGAACTTGCGCGTCTCCGGCTCCAGCCCCACCCGCCGCATGATCCGCTCGTGCTCGGCCTGCAGCTCCATCAGCGGCTGGGTCTGCTTGACCGCGATATAGAGCGAGCGCGGCTTGTCGCCGCCGAACGAGCCGAGGCCGGTCAAGGTCACCTCGATGGTGCGCTTGCGGACGGCGTAGAGCATGTCGGCAATGTCGTTTGCCGCGCGTTCGCCGACATCGCCGATGAAGCGCAGCGTGATGTGAAAATCCTCGGGGTCGATCCAGCGGGCCGCGCCCAATCCGCCCTGGAGCCTGCTCAGGTCATCCGCCATGGTCTCCGGGACTTCGAGACCAGTGAAGATGCGGGGCATGGCGACCTCCCTGCTATCAAGGTCCCGAATCGCTCCGGGACCACCAGAAGCATGACGCTGACCGGCCGCGATGTCACCCTGGTGACGGTCGCCGGCCGGACGCGGTCATGCGGCCTTCAATGCGGTCCAGTGATCCAGGAAAGCATCGAGCCAGATGCGCACCGCCGGATCATGGGCGTAACGGTCGTCGAAATGCTCCTGCCGGCTCTTGGCATTGGGCGAGGCCATGCGTTCATGCGCCCGGGTCGTCCAGCGGCACATCATCCAGTGCGTCACTTCCGGATGGAACTGGATGCCGTAGGCGGCCCGGCCGACGCGGATCGCCTGGTTCTTGAAACAGTCGCCGGTGGCCAGCAGTTCCGCGCCGCAGGGTTTCTCGAAACCCTCGCGATGCCATTGATAGACATGGTCGGGCCAGGGCAGTTCCGCCTTGGCGGTGTCGGTCGCCCGCAGCGGATAATAACCGACCTCGACATGGCCTTCCGGGTGGGTCGAGACCGGCGCGCCCAGATGCCTGGCCAGCATCTGCGCGCCGAGGCAAATGCCGAGAAAGGGCAGTTCCTCCTTCAGCGCCGTACCGATCCAGTCGGTCTCCCGCTTGACGAAATCGTCGGGGTCGTTGGCGCTCATCGGGCCGCCGAATATGACCGCGCCGGCAAACTGGCGCGTCGATTTGGGCAAGGGGTCGCCGAAACGCGGCCGGCGGATATCGAGCCGGTAGCCGCGTTCCTGCAGCAGGCGGCCGACCCGGCCCGGGGTGGACTGTTCCTGGTGCAGCACCAGCAGCATGGTGTCCGGGCCGCGCTCACGCTTGCCCGCGGGGCCAGTGAGTTTCGGCTCGTGACGAACAAGCGGACGCGCGGGCATGGCTCGGAATCACCAGGGACGCAGAAGAATTTTCCGACATTGATGAAAAATCAGGCGGACTGAAAGATTGGTTAACGGAATGGCAGATGCGCGTGTCGTCGTGGCAACACCTCGCCGGCCGCGGCCGGCGGAGCCGTCAGCCGGCCAGGGCCTTGGCGAGCACGGCGGCCTCGACCGGCTTCTGCAGCACCACGTCGAACAGGCCGGGCAGCATGTCGTTCGGGTCGTCGCCCGACAGCGCGACGAGGCGCGGATGCGGCCCTTGCGACTTGAGCGCGATGGCCACCGCGACGCCGTCCATGTCGGGCATGCGCCGGTCGATCACGGCGACGTCGAAATGGGTGAGGGAGGCTGCCTCGAGCGCGGCATGGCCGCCGTCGACCGCGATGACGCTGTGGCCGAGCGCGGTGGCGATCCGCGCCACCACGTCGCGTGAAAACGCGTGGTCATCGGCGATCAGCACGGAGAGCGACATGGCGGGCATGCGCAAGGGTTAACGCGCAATAACGAATAAAGTGTTTATTGCGCGGATCGTTCCACGGAATTCGCCGCCCCATGCTCGATCTCGTCCTGCTCGTCGTGCCGGTCTTCGGCCTGGTGGCGCTTGGTTATGCCGCCGCCCTGTCCGGCCTCATCGGCGAGCGGTCCAACGAGGGCATCACCGCGTTCCTGTTCGTCGTCGGCGCGCCGGCGCTGCTGTTCAAGCTGATCACCGCGGCGGTCTTTCCGGAGACCTTCCCGTGGGGATTCTGGATCGCCTATTACACCGGCATGGGGGTGGTCTGGATCGCCTCGACGATCCTGGCCTCGCGCGTGTTCAGGACGTCGCATGGCGATGCGGTCATTGCCGGCTTGGCGGCGGGGCAGGCCAATACCGTGCTGATCGGCATACCGATCATCCTGAAAGCCTATGGCGACCAGGCCGGCTTTCCGATCGCCATGCTGCTCGCCGTCAACCTGCCGATCACCATGACGGTGGCGACCCTGATGCTGGAGGGGACACGCTCGGCCCAGGGTGGGGCGGTGCTGCGCAAGCTGGTCAAGGGGCTGACGACCCATCCGCTGCTGATCGCCATGGCGGCCGGCGTCATGGCTCAGGTCGTCGGCTTCAGGCCATCAGGGGCCTTCGGCGCCATGCTCGACATGCTGGCCAATACCACCGTGCCGCTGTCGCTGTTCGCGCTCGGCCTGTCGCTGAAGGCCTATGGCGTCAAGGCCGACCTGCCGGTGGCGCTGATGATCAGCCTGCTCCGGCTCCTGGTCCATCCGGCCATCGCCTATGTCGTGGCGACCCAGGTCTTCGCGCTGCCGCCGGCCTGGACCGGCACCGTCGTGCTGTTCGCGGCCATGCCGGCCGGCATCAACGCCTATCTGTTCGCCGCCCGTTACGGCCAGGGCGTCGGCATCGCCTCGACCGCGGTCGCGCTGTCGACCGTGCTGTCGGTGGCGACCACGGTGTTGTGGCTGTGGGTCCTTGGCATCGGCTGAGCCCGCCCTATTTGCCCAAACTCCGGACCTGATCTGTTCATCTGGCGTTCAGAGCCTGGCCGGGAGAGTTGTTCACGTCTTCGTGTGCAACAGTGTGGCTTGCGGCTGGTCGAGGCCGCCTCCCGGATCCCGTGTTCATGGCCTCTCCCGCGCCAGGCGCCACTCATGAAGGCCTCGACCGCAAGGTGGTCAGCGATTTCTTCGTACTGGCCGCCGGCTGGTGGGGTGGTGCGACAGCACGCCGCGCCTGGTTCCTGAGCGCCGCGCTGGCGGCCCTGCTGGTGGTCAATGTCGGCATCAATTTCCTGGTCAATGCCTGGAACCGGCGCTTCTTCGATGCCCTGGAGAATTCCGAAACCGCAACGGTGACCTGGGCCGTCCTGGTGTTTTTCGGCCTGGTCTTTGCCGCCGCGGCCGTCGGCGTCGGCGTCGTGCTGACACGCGAAACCCTGCAGGTGCGCTGGCGCCAGTGGCTGGTCGGCACCTTGCTCGACCGCTGGATCGGCCGGCAGCGCTACTATCGCATGGGCCTGGCCGGCACCGAGCCGGCCAACCCGGAATATCGGATTGCCGACGACACCCGCATGGCGACCGAGCCGATCGTCGATTTCGCCATCGGGCTGTTGTCCTCGCTGGTCTCGGCGCTGACCTTCGTCGGGGTCCTGTGGGTGGTCGGCGGCGCGCTCACCGTGCATGTCGGTGACAGCCACTTCGTCATTCCAGGCTACCTGGTGCTGGCGGCGGTGGCCTACGGCGTCACGATGTCCTGCCTGATGTTGTGGATCGGCCGGGCGCTGCCCGGCGCGGTGGCACGGCGCAACGAAGGCGAGGCCAAGCTGCGCTTCGAATTGACCCGGTTGCGCGAGAACAGCGAGAGCGTCGCGCTGATCCGCGGCGAGGCCGACGAGCGGCGGGCGCTCGGCGCCACCTATGCCGATCTGGTCGGCCGCTGGCTCGGCGTGGTGCGCCGCCACGGTCGGATCACCTGGCTGACCAATTCGAACGGCGTGTTCATCCCGGTGCTGCCGCTGCTGCTGGCCGCGCCGAAATACCTGTCCGGCGACTTCACGCTCGGCCAGGTCACCCAGCTCGCCGGCGCCTTCCTGCAGGTGCAGCTGGCCATCGCCTGGCTGGTCGACAATTACCGGGCCATCGCCCAGTGCTATGCCTCGATGCAGCGGGTCACCGACCTGACCAATGCCTTCGACGACATCGATGGCGGCTTCGACGAGAAACACAGCGGCGGCGTGATGCTGGCGCCCTCGGTTTCGGGCGCGCTCAGGCTCGACGAGCTGACCATTGCCGACCGTTCAGGCCAGGTGCTGATCGACCGGATCTCGGTACGCATCGAGCCGGGCGAGAAGGTGATGATCTCGGGCGAGAGCGGCTCAGGCAAGTCGACCCTGGTCCGGGCGCTCGCCGGGCTCTGGCCCTGGGGCTCGGGCGTCATTGCGTTGCCGGCGGGCGGGGCCGTCGCCTTCGTGCCGCAGCGGGCTTATCTGCCGGCGGGCACGCTGCGCGCCGCGCTGCTCTACCCGGCCCAGACGGCGCAAGTCGACGACGCCGTGCTGAGCGACGCGCTGGTGCAGGTCGGCCTCGGTTATCTCGATCAGCGACTCGGCGAGGCCGAGCGCTGGGAGCAGATCCTGTCCAATGGCGAGCGCCAGCGTCTCGCGGTGGCGCGGCTCCTGGTCCAGAAGCCGGACCTGGTCATTCTCGACGGCGCGACCAGCGCGCTGGACGAACCGGGCGAGGCGCGCCTGATGGCGGTGCTGGCCGGAGCCTTGGAAGGTTCGACCCTGATCAGCGTCGGCCTGCGTCCGGGCCTGGAGGCGCTGCACGACCGCAAGCTGGTGCTGACCCGGGGCGAGCGCGGCGCGCGCCTCGCCTCGGTGGCGCTGGAGCCGAAATCCCTGCAAGCCACCGCAGCCGAACCCACCCCCTGACATCTCGCGCCGCCGGCGCGGCGCCTACCGGAGCCTATCGATGACACTGCATATCTGGGATCACTTCTGGGACCTTCGCGTGAAGGAATGCCCCTGCGACGCGCATTTCTGCGACTGGCTGGAAGAGACCGGGACGCGTGGCAAGGCGATCTTCCATTTCGGCACGGGCGGCCATCACCTGCTCGGCCTGCACAATGTCGAGAAGGGGCTGAACAATGCCATTCTCGGCATCACCGCCTCGCCGGGCGAGATCCGCACCTATGAGACCATGATCACCGAGAACCCCGAGCTCGGCTGGGGCTACAAGGCCTATTTCGGTGATATCTACCAGCTCGACGCGCGGCTGCTGCCGGTGTTCGACGTGGTCACGCTGTTTCATGTCGGCGAGTTCCGCACCGAGAAGAACGACGCCTATGGCGGCCTCACCGACTATCAGATGGTCAAATTGCTGGCCGGCCAGACCCGGCCGGGGGGCACGATCGCGTTTTATGAAGGCTCCTATGCCTATGACAAGGCCAGGGCCGTGCACGACCAATTGGTGAGCGAGGGCATTCTGGCGCCCAAGGGGCAATTCAAGACGCTGCCGCTGTTCGAGCGCACCGCCAAGGCCCTTTGACGACCACCCCCCGGCCGCCCTGGTCCGGCTCGCCCCACGCTTTTCGGGTCCGCCCCGGCTTGCCAAGCCGGGGGGCGAGGCAGATCATGACTGCTTCGTGACGCGAGATGGAGCGCTGGAAGGAGCCTCATGTCCGATGCCGAGACGAGTTCGCAGGGCGCTGTCGTTGTTCTGAACGCCGGTGCCTCCACCTCGCGCATAGCCTTCGACCGGCGCGAACTGGACGACATCCTGAACCTCTATGGCCGGATGGTCGCCGCGGGCGAATGGCGCGACTACGCCATCGATTTTCTCCGCGACAAGGCGGTGTTCTCGATCTTCCGCCGGAGCTCCGAAGTGCCGCTCTACCGGATCGTCAAGGATCCGAAGCTGGCGACGCGCCAGGGTGCCTATTCGGTGGTGGCGGCGACCGGGCTGATCTTGAAGCGCGGGCATGAGCTGCGACGTGTGCTGGCGGTGCTGGAGAAGCCGCTCAGGGCCGTGCAGTAGGTCCCGCACGCGGCCTCGGGGCCGTCGCGCCGACGGCCATGTTGCGCCGTGGCCCGCCCGAAGCGATAGCTTTGCGCCAAGACCCGCGGCGGCGTGTGCCGTCGCGTTTCCTTTACCGGCCGCATCGATCATGGGTGCGGACCGAATCGACAGAGTGACCCCATGCCCCGCCTCACAGCCTTCTCGTTCCTGGTCGTGCTCGCTGTCTCGGCCGCCGGCGCAGCGCGCGGCGATGCCCTGGTGATCCCGCCGGCGAACTATCCGGCGCTCGCGAGCCAGGCAACTGCGCCCGAAGGTTTCGTGCCGCCGGGCTGGCGCCTGGAGCAGAGCCGGCGCGGCGATTTCACCGGCGATGGCGTCGAGGATGTCGCTTTCGTGCTGCGCCAGGCCGAGCCGGCCAATATCCTCGCCAATACGGGCTTGGGCGAACGCCGCTTCGATACCAATCCGCGCATCCTGGTGGTGGCCTTCGGCCGGGCCGACCACAGCGGTTTCGATCTGGCCCTGCAGAACACCACCCTGATCCCGCGGCGCGAAGATCCGACCCGGGAAGACCCGCTGGCGGGCGATGCGATCGCCATCGCGCGTGGCGCGCTGAGGGTGCGGCTGCGGCTGTTCTCGAGCGCCGGCTCCTGGGAGACGGCGTCGACGACCTATACGTTCCGCCATCGCGACGGCGCGCTCCGGATGGTCGGCTTCGACCGCAGCACGACCCTGCGCAATACCGGCGAGACCAGGGGCCTGAGCATCAACTACCTGACCGGACGGGTGCAGCGCACGACCGGCCGGATCGAAAACGACGAGGTCGTCACGCGCTGGAGCGCATTGCGCAACCGCACCCTGCTGACCATCGAGAACATTGGCGACGGCCTGGCCTTCGAGCCGGCGGTCTGACGGGCGCGAAACGGGGCGGGGGCGGAGCGCCACTTCGGCGCGCCTGACGACGTCACGGATCCGAATTCACCGGACTTCTCCGGACGTCCGGCCGGCGGCAAGGGGCTGGCCTTCACCGGCGAGACCCGACCTGCCGCGACGGTGCGGGCTTGCTCTGTCGGGGCCGATCACGTCGTTCGCGGACTGCCGCAATATGTCGACAAAGGCGCTGGCGGCCGGGGAAAGTGATCGGCCGGCTCTGGTGATGACCGACACCGAGCGCAGGATTTCCGGATTGCCGATCCGTCTGAAGCCGATGGCGGGCTCGGTCAGGACCTCGACGCATTGGGGGAGAACCGCGACGCCCAGGCCAACCCGAACCAGGGCCAGCGCGGTTCCGGCATAAGCCACTTCGTAGGCCGGCTGCAGGGAAAAACCGGCTCTTGAAAAGCCCTCATCGGCCAGATGGCGGAAGATGCTCTGGCGATCGAGCAGGATCATCGGCAAGCCGGCGAGATCGCTCCAGCAAATCTCCGAGAGATCGGCGATCGGATGTCCGGACGGATAAACGGCGACCAGCGGCTCCTGAAACAGTGGCGTCCATTGCAACCCCGGCTCCGATTCGCGGAAACTGCCGACAGCGAGATCGGCTCCACCGCTACGGACCTGGGTCAGAACTTCCTCGGGCAGGGAATCTTTCAACTGGACCGAGACGCTCGGATATCGTTGCTTGAACTCGGCCATGACGCCGGCGAGGAACGTCGTGGCGAGAATATAGGGTGCCGCGATGGTGATCTTGCCGCGCTGCTTCGCCCCCAGTTCGGCGACATTGGCAAGAGCCGCGTCGAAATCTTCCAAGAGCCGCTCGGCGCTGCTCAGGAGCTCCAGCCCGATCGCCGTCGGCTCGAGCCTGCGGGTCGAGCGCTCGATGACCTGAACCTGAAGATTGTCTTCGAGCTGGCGGATGAGCAGGCTGAGTGCCGACTGCGTCAGGTGGAGGCGCTCGGCGGCCTTCGTGAAGCTCTTTGACTGAACGACCAGGACGAAGGCGCGCAACTGGCGAATGGTGACGTTCATCGTCAGCCCTGCCCGCCGACGGGGGCCACCCGGCGCGCCCTCGTCGCGCGCCTCGCCTGCCGCGGCTTCGACGGCGCGCCGCCGTCTCCCCGCCTGAGAAATGCCGCGCGGCGACAGGCGTCGCCAGGGCGCGCATATCCGTCGGTCGACCATGAGCGGGTCAATCTATTCATAAGATAACCTCATCGCTTGATCCAGATAACTCGTTTGATTCATAAATCGAGCCGTCGCTAATGTGAACGAAATTCGGTGATCGGAGGGAAGAACGCCATGGATCGACGACAATGCCTGGCTGCGATGCTGCTCGCGGCAACGGCGGGCGCACCGCTGCGGGTCCTGGCGGACGATTATCCGAGCCGGCTGCTCAGGATCGTCGTCGGGTTCCCTCCGGGAACGGCGACCGACGTCGCGACCCGGGTGGTCGCGGAGGCCATCGCCCAGCGGCTGGGGCAACCCGTCATCACCGAAAATCGCCCCGGCGCGTCGAGCAATATCGCCGCCAAGGCGGTCGCGACCTCGACCCCAGACGGCTACACGATCTTCGTCGGAACCGTCGCCAACACGATCAATGCGGCGTTCCCGAATTCGACGGCGTCCGATCTGAGCCGGGACTTCACGCCCGTCGCGATGATCGGAACCGTGCCCAACATGCTGGTGGTGAGCCCTTCGCTCGGCGTCTCGACGGTCGAGCAGCTGGTTGCCGCCGCCAAGGCCAGGCCGGGTGAGATTACCCTGGCATCCTCGGGTCACGGGACCTCGCCCCACCTCTCCGGCGAGCTCTTCGCCACGATGGCCGGCATCAAGCTGCTGCACGTCCCCTATCGCGGCAGCGCTCAAGCCGTGACGGATCTGCTCGGCGGGCAAGTCCAGGTGATGTTCTCGCCTGCTCCCTCGGTGCTGCCCCATATCCAGAGCGGCGCGCTGACGGCGCTGGCGACGACAGGCGCGAAGCGAACCGAGCTCGCCCCCGACCTGCCGACCCTGCAGGAGCACGGATTCAAGGATTTCGAGAGCTCGGTCTGGTTCGGCTTCCTCCTGCCGCCCGGAACGCCGTCCGGCGTGGTCGACAAGCTTCGCGGCGCGACCGATGCGGCGCTCGACCTGCCCGACGTGAAGAAGCAGTTCCGCATGCAGGGCATCGATGCCGTCCGGTTGGGGCCGGACGAATTCGCCGCCTATCTCCGCAGCGAAACCCGCAAATGGGCCGAGGTCATCCGGGCCGCCGGCATCGCGGCCCCTTAGGGAAGGAACATATCATGCCCAAGCTCAGCGTCGCGGAATGCCGCGAATTCATCCTGGCCGTGACCGAGAAGGCGACCGAGATGGGCGTGCCCATCTCGACCGCGATCGTCGGTCCGGAAGGACATCTCATTGCGCTCGAAAGGATGGACGATGCCGGCTTCATCACGCCGGACATCGCGCGCGCCAAGGCGTTCACCGTCGCCGCCTTCCGGTCGATGAGCCCCCGCTTCCCGGACGGCCAGGTCATCCAGCAGTGGTTCAAGGAACGCAATCCGCAAATGCTGGTCAATGCGGCGATCTTCACCAATGGCCAGATCGTCGCGTCGGGCGGCTGCGCGCCGGTCTTCAAGGGCTCCGAAATGGTCGGCGCCTACGGCATCAGCGGCGCGACCGGAGACCAGGACGAGGAAATCGGCCGCTATGCGCGGGCAAAGGTCGGCTGGCTGCACAAGCCGGAGCATGACACCACGCCCGACAGCGTGAAGCAGCACATCGCCGAGATCTACGCCAAGGTCGGCCTCGGCGACCGCTCGGCCTAACGGCCTCCTGCTCCACCGCGCCAGGGCGGCGACCGCCCTTGGTTCCCCTCCCGCCGGCATTGCCGCGCTCGCATCGGCGATGCGCGACGATGCTTTTCGGCGGTGTCCCCGCGATCCCCTGAAAAGTGAAGAAGGTCCCGTTGTGCTGAGCGAAGACGATCATCGGGCCGCAGCCGAGGCCATCCTGAAGGCCGAGCGCGAGCGCGTGCCCAGCATCCAGCTTTCGAAGATGTTTCCCGGCATGGACATCGCCGACGCCTACCGGGTCCAGGATCTCTGGGCCGACAGCCGCATCGCCGCCGGCGCGCGCCTCGCCGGGCACAAGATCGGGCTGACGTCGCGCGCCATGCAGATGGCCTCGAAGATCGACGAGCCGGACTACGGCCGGATCCTCGACGACGCGCTCTATAACGACGGAGCGCGGATCTCGGCGGCGGCTTTCATCAGGCCGCGGCTCGAGGTCGAACTCGCCTTCATCATGGGCGAGGACCTCGCCGGTCCCGGTTGCCGGATCCATGACGTGATGCGTGCGACCGAACAGGTGGTGCCGGCACTCGAGATCATCGACTACCGCACCGAGGTGCCGCGCGCGATCGTCGACACCATCGCCGACAATGCCGCCTTCGGCGCGATCGTCATCGGCGGCCGCACGGTCCGGCCCTTCGACGTCGACCTGCGCTGGATCGGCGCCACCTTGTCGCTAAACGGCGTCATCGAGGAATCGGGGGTCTCCGCAGCGATCATGGGGCATCCGGCGGCCGGCATCGCGTGGCTGGTCAACAAGCTGCATGATGTCGGCACCGGCCTGAAGCGAGGGCAGATCGTGCTCGGCGGATCCTTCACGCGGCCGGTCGACATCAGGAAGGGCGATGTCATCCATGCCGACTACGGCCCGCTCGGCGCCATCGGCGTCTCCTTCGTCTGAGCGCGGCCGACCGCCCCTCCCGTCGATCGCTCGCAGCGCGCTCCGCGTGGGGCATCGGTCGACCGGTCTGCCGCGCAGGCGTCAATCGCCGGGCCGCCGGGTCCGGGCCGAGCTTGCGGCGCGGCTTGGAGAACGGCCTCATGGTCGCAGCTCGACATCGCGACGTCATCAACGCTGTCGCGACGAAGCTTGTAACCGCCATGTCACCAGGCGGCTGTACGGTTTTTGGGTATTATCGGGAGGGGAGCGCTAGGCGCGCCCAAAATCCGCTTCAGGAAATGCGGATGAAGCGCTTCACGCGCGAGCGCGGCTTGACGGTGCGGCGGGTCACGGTGACGCCGCGCGGCGCGATCTCGATGCGGCGGCCCGGGTTCGGCACGAAGAAACGCGCGGTTTCGGCGGCGCCATCGACGCGCAGGAAATCGATGTCGATAGCGCGCATGAACGACTTCACGGATGCGAATGTCATCGGAATTCTCCGGAAGTTCGGGCGGCGGCTATGAAGAGACAAATTGGAGCGGGAGAAGGGATTCGAACCCTCGACCCCAACCTTGGCAAGGTTGTGCTCTACCCCTGAGCTACTCCCGCATCAACTTGTCTCTCGACCGCCGAAGCATCGAAGAGGGCGGTTCTATGCCAAAGGACGCCGAGGATTGCAATGGTCCCGTGACACTTTTTTCGCGGCGTCGCGATCTTGTGGATTTCTCCGGCCTTGTCCCTGACGCGACCAGCGCGCCGAAGGCCCGGAAAGTCTCGCGTCGCGGGCCTGCGGGGCGCGTGGCGCAGCATCTTCATTGCATGGCGGCACTGGCATGGCGCGCGGACCTCGTGGTCTATTGCAGCGCCCGGTCGCGCGGCGGCCCGCGATTTCTCGCGCCGCGTCGCGCCGGGCCACGCAAACGGCTTGCGCGCAGGAGACTGAAATGGGCCATGGATTTGTTTCCCTCCCCGATGCCAGCCGCTATCGCCTGGCCAATGCCACGGTGCCGGCGGCGCTGATCCGCGGCAGCGCCGGCCCGGTCGCCGGCGACGGCCTCGTGATCGCCGACATCATCGTCGCCGACGGTCGGATCGAAGCGGTCGGCGCGCCGGGCGCGAGCGACGTCATGGCCGTCGATCTCGATCGCTCCATGGTCTTTCCCTGTTTCGTCGACAGCCATACCCATCTCGACAAGGGCCATATCTGGCCGCGCGCCGCCAACCCGGACGGCACTTTTCCCGGCGCGCTGGCCGCGGTGGCGGCCGACCGGGCGGCCAACTGGTCGACGAACGACGTGCGCACGCGGATGAATTTCGCGCTGAAGGCGGCTTATGCCCACGGCACGGCGGCGATCCGCACCCATATCGATTCGCTGCCCGCCCAGATCGATATTTCCTGGCCGCTCTTCGCCGAGATCCGTTCGGAATGGCAGGGCCGCATCGACCTGCAGGCGTCCTCGCTCTGCGGCATCGACGTGGTGGTGGAGGACGGCTATCTCGACAAGATCACCGGCGCGCTGAAGCGTTTCGGCGGCGGGCTCGGCGCGGTCACCTATATGTCGCCGAATTTGCCGGAGGGGCTGGAGCAGCTGTTCTCGACCGCGCTCGCCCAGGGCTTCAGGCTCGATTTCCATGTCGACGAGACGCTGGATCCGGGCGCCCACTCGCTGCGCCTGATCGCCGAGGCGGCGCTGCATTTCGGCTGGGCCGAGAACGGCAACGGCCGGATCGTGGTCGGCCATTGCTGCTCGCTGTCGACCCAGGCCGACGACGAGGCGCAGCGCACGCTGGACCTGGTCGCCAAGGCCGGCATCGCCGTGGTGTCGCTGCCGATGTGCAACATGTACCTGCAGGACCGGACCCTCGGGCGCACGCCGCGCCGGCGCGGCGTGACGCTGCTGCACGAGATGCGCGAGCGCGGCACGCCGGTCATGGTCGCCTCCGACAATACCCGCGATCCCTTCTACGCCTATGGCGACCTTGACGTGTTGGAGGTCTATCGGGCGGCGACCCGCATCCTGCATTTCGACCATCCGGTCGGCGACTGGCCGCTCAGCGTCACCGGAACCCCGGCGGAGGCCTGCGGGTTCTCCGGTCGGGGCGTCATCGAGGCCGGCCTTGCCGCCGATCTCGTGCTGTTCCGGGGGCGGAGCTGGACCGAGCTCCTGGCGCGGCCGCAGTCCGACCGCACCGTGCTGCGGGCCGGGCGGGCGATCGATACGACGCTGCCGGACTATCGCGATCTCGACGTGCTGTGGAGTTGACCTCATGACGACCTACGACATCGCCGGGTTGAAGGATCGCCTGGGCGGCATCAGGACGGAAGAAAATCCGGCGCTGGTGAAGCAGAAGAGCCGCGATTTCTACTGGTACTCGCCGACCCTGAAGCGGCAGCTCGACCATGTCGTCGGCGACATCATCGTGTCGCCGGCGAACGAGGCGGAGGTCGTGCGCACCCTGGCCGCGGCCTATGAGATGGCCATTCCGGTGACGCCGCGCGGCACCGGAACCGGCAATTACGGCCAGGCCATGCCGCTGTCCGGCGGCATCGTGCTCGACATGTCCGGGCTCAATACGGTGATCGCGGTGCAGCCGGGGCGCTTCGTCGCCGAGGCCGGCGCCGTCATCGCCGATATCGACAAGCTGGCGCGCGGCCAGTCCCAGGAAATCCGCATGCATCCCTCGACCTATGCGACCGCCTCCGTCGGCGGCTTCATCGCCGGCGGGTCGGGTGGCGTCGGTTCGATCACCTGGGGCGGCCTGCGCGACGCCGGCAATGTGATCCGGCTCAAGGTCGTGACCATGGAGGCGGAGCCGCGCGTGCTCGAGGTGACGGGCGACGACCTCAACAAGGTGGCGCATGCCTATGGCACCAACGGCATCATCACCGAGGTCGAGATGCCGCTCGGGCCAGCCTATGCCTGGGTCGACCTGATCTTCGGCTTCGACACGTTCGAGCGCGCCGCCGGCTTCGCCAATGCGCTGGGCGAGCAGGACGGCATCGCCAAGAAGAACATCTCGGTGGTCGCCGCGCCGGCGCCGCACAGCTATTTCCTGCGTCACCAGCAATATCTCCACCACGACAGCCACGTGGTGATCGCGATGATCGCCGATTTCGCCGTCGATGCGACGCTCAGCCTCGCCGGCCGGGCCGGGGCCGAGGTGATGTTCCGCTCGGACAAGATCGGCGAGGACGACCGGAAGCGCCTGCCACCGGGGTTCGAGCTGACCTGGAACCACACCACGCTCCGGGCGCTGCGCATCGACCCGGCGATCACCTATCTGCAGACGCTCTATCCGTTCCCCGACCAGGTGGCGCTGGCGGCCAAGCTGCAGCAGCATTTCGGCGACGAGGTCATCGGCCATCTCGAATTCGTCCGCTTCGACGGCAAAGTAACCTGTTTCGGCCTGCCCATGGTGCGCTTCACCACCGAAGAACGGCTCGACGAGATCGTCAGGATTCACGAGGACATGGGCGCGCCGGTGTTCAACCCGCACCGCTACACGCTGGAAGAGGGCGGCATGAAGCAGACCGACGAGGTGCAGCTCGCCTTCAAGAAGGAGGCCGATCCCAAGGGCCTGCTCAATCCCGGCAAGATGATCGCCTGGGAAGATCCGAGCTACGATTACCGGTCGGGCAAGCATTTCCTGTTCAAGAGCCTGGCCGAGGCCGGCGTCGCGGAATGAGGCGAACGGCGTGAGATGAACGCGTCCTGCTATTCGGTGATCGTCATCCTTTGACGGGATCGGCTCTGCGCTGATGGAGACAGCGCAGCGATAGCGGCGTGGCGCCACGTGCTGATGCTCGCACCCCGTCGTCTTGCGCGGGCTTGTCGCTGATATCGGCGCATTCATCCGCCGGGGGCAATCAATTCGTGGATGGCCGGGACAAGCCCGGCCAGGACGAGAATTGTCCTCTGGTGCGCGGGCGCTGGATCGACGGGGCGCAGGATTCGCGCCGTCGCCTGGCACACCGTGAGGTCCACACATCGTCTTGCCCGGGCTTGTCCCTGATATCCACGAGTTGTTCGCACCGAAATCAACCGGGCATAGTCACTGTGGCGCGGGACTTGCGGCGCTGGCGAAATGGCGCATGGGCGGCGATCATCGCCAATAGCGAATCGTGCAATGGATGGCCGATGAAAGTCCTCGTCCTCTACAGCCACCCCAATCCGGAAAGCTATGGCGCCGCCTTGCACCGCGCCGTGGTCGAGACGCTGGCCGCCAAGGGCCATGAGGTCGACGACTGCGATCTCTATGCCGAGGGTTTCGATCCGGTCCTGACGCGTGCCGAGCGCGCCGGTTATCATGATCTGGCGAACAATATCCTGCCGGTCGGCGGCTATGTCGAAAGGCTGCGGGCGGCCGAGGCCCTGGTGCTGGTCTTCCCGGTGTGGAATTTCGGCTTGCCGGCCATGCTCAAGGGCTTTCTCGACCGGGTGTTCCTGCCCGGCGTGTCGTTCGGCATGGTCGACGGCAAGGCGCGCGGCCAGCTGACCAATATCAAGAAGGTGGTCGTCGTTACCACTTATGGCGCGACCTGGATGAAGGCGTTTCTGCTCGGCAATCCGCCGCGCAAGTTCTGCACGCGCTCGCTGCGCGGCGTCACCCGCACGACGTCGCCGGTGCGCTATCTCGCCCATTACGACATGAACCGCTCGACCCCGGAAACCCGGGCCGCCTTCCTCGCCAGGGTGCGTGATCGGATCGCCGGCTTGTGAGCCGGCTGGCTTGGTCACGATGTTGTCACGTTGCCGAGGGGAATATGCGGCGGTCGCGACTTTGCGGCCGTCACGAGGCCGCGCAGGGCCGATCGATCAGATGGTCGATGGGCCTGGCGTCCGGTCCCGCTTCAGGGGGATAGGCATGACGCGCGCGAAAGAGGCCGAGCGGCCGACGCGAGAACCTTACCGCAAGACCATCGGTGCGCATGTCCAGCATGCCGCGCGGGTCCATCGAGCGCTGGTCGCTCGCAAATTGACGACGCTCGGGCTCTATCCGGGCCAGGAGCAGGTGCTGAAGATCCTGGCGGATGCCGGCGACATGACTATGGGCGACCTCGCCACGACCCTGCGCGTCCGGCCGCCGACGGCGTCCAAGACGGTTGGCCGGCTGCACGTCCAGGCGCTGGTCGAGCGCAAGACCAGCGAAGGTGACGGCCGGCTGGTGCGCGTCGGCCTCACCGATGCCGGCCGGGCCAAGGCGCTGGCGCTCGACGACCTGTGGTTCGCCGCCGAGGACGAGATGCTCGCCGACCTCGACAGCAAGGATGTGAAGCGGCTCAGGAAATTGCTTCGCCGGATCGAGAAGACCCTGCAGCCGCACGAGCATCTCGGCGGCGACGACGAGGATGACGAAGGCGAGGTCTGACGCCGCCGCCTTCGGCCGCGCCGGCTTTCGGTGATCAGCCGCCGGACGTCTTGGCCGGTTTGGGTGCCATGGCCCGATAGGCCTCGATGACCAGCGCGTCGTCGGCCTTGCCGAGGCCCATGCCGGAAGCCGCCAGGAACAGCTGGTGGGCGGCGGCGGCCAGGAACAGCGGCGCGCGGGTGGAATGACCGGCATCGAGCACGATGCCGAGATCCTTGACGAAGATGTCGACCGCCGAGGTCACCGGCGGATCGTCCATCAGCATGCGCGGACCGCGGTTGTTGAGCATCCAGCTTCCCGCCGCGCTCGAACCGAAAATCTCGAGCAGCAGGCCGGTGTCGAGGCCGGCGCGCTCGCCGAGCGCCAGAGCCTCGGCGGCGGCGGCGATATGCACGCCGCAGAGCAATTGGTTGATGGTCTTGACCATGGCGCCGTCGCCGGCCTTCTGGCCGACATGGTAGAGCCTGGAGCCCATGGCCCTCAGCAGCGGTTCTGCGGCCTCGTAGTCGGCCTGGGGGCCGGCCGCCATGATGGTGAGCGAGCCGGCCTCCGCACCGACCACGCCGCCCGAGACCGGCGCGTCGACGAAGCGGCGCTGGCTCACCTCGACGCGGGCGCCGATCGCCGCGGCGCGGGCCGGCGGGCAGGTGGCGCAGAGAATGACCAGAGCACGGGGGTTCAAGGCATCGAGCGCGCCGGCCTCGAACAGCACGGCCTCGGCCTGGTCGGCATTGACCACCATCAGCACCAGTGCGTCGGCGCCGGCGGCGGCTTCCGCCGCGCTCGGGCACGACGTGCCGCCCTGGCTCTGGAGCCAGGCCAGCGCCGCCGGGTTGAGGTCGAAGCCGCGGACCTGGTGGCCGGCCTTGATCAGGTTGGCCGCCATGGGACGGCCCATGGCGCCGAGGCCGGCGAATGCGATGCTGGTCAAGGGCCTATTCCTTTACGGCGCCGGTCATGGCCGACACATAATGCTCGACGAAGAAGGCGTAGAGAATGACCAGCGGCAGCGAGCCGACCAGCGCGCCGGCCATCAGCGAGCCCCAGCGGAACACGTCGCCGTCGACGAATTCGGAGATGATCGCCACCGGCACGGTCTTGTTGTGGTTCGACGAGATGAAGGTCAGCGCATAGACGAATTCGTTCCAGCACAAGGTGAAGGCGAAGATGAAGGCCGAGATCAGGCCCGGCACGGCCAGCGGCAGAATGATCTTGACCAGGATCTGCCAGCGGCTGGCGCCATCGACCAGCGCGCATTCCTCCAGTTCGTAGGGAATGGTCTTGAAATAGCCCATCAGCAGCCAGGTGCAGAACGGGATCAGGATGGTCGGATAAGTCAGGATCAGCGCGAAGGGCGTATCGAAAAGCCCGTAGGCGTAGATGATGGTCGACAGCGGGATGAACAGGATCGACGGCGGCACGAGATAGGCGAGGAAGATCAGCCCGCCGACCGTTTGCGCACCTCTGTAGCGGATGCGCACGATGGCATAGGCGGCCAGGACGGAGGCGAAGATCGACAGGAAGGTGGCGCAGACGGCGACCAGCATGGTGTTCCACAGCCAGGTCGGGTAGTTCGAATCGAACAGCAGCTTGTGGACATGGCGCAGCGTCGGCTCGGTCACCCACAAGGGGTTGCTCGTCTGCAGGTCGAGCAGCTGCTGGTCCGGTTTGATCGAGGTGATCACCATCCAGTAGAACGGAAACAGCAGCACGATCATGATGACGATCAGCGGCAGATAGACCGTCACCACCTTGCGCGGCAGGTTCTCCAGATAGCTCATGCCCTCGGAGGTGTCGGGCGCGGCGATGCCCGCCGCGCGGACCGGGGTCGTCTGGGGGGCCGTGGCGGTCATGGCGTTCTCCCGCTCGATCGTTGTTGGCCGCAGGCCGCCATGGCGACGGACCGGTCGAGGCTGAACCGCGTCCCGGCGGGGGATGGCGGCGCGCGATGATCAGTCATTGTTCTCTCCCGCCTGCCACTTGCGGCGCTGCAGGCCGAACCAGGAGAGCATGATGGTGGCGAGCAGGAACGGGATCATCGCGGTCGCGATCGCCGCGCCCTCGCCGAGATTGCCGCCGAGAATGCCGCGCTGATAGGACAGGGTCGCCATCAGATGGGTGGCATTGACCGGTCCCCCGCGCGTCATCGCCCAGATCAGCTGGAAGTCGGTGAAGGTGAACAGCACCGAGAAGGTCATCACGACGGCGATGATCGGGGTCAGCAGCGGATAGGTGATGTGGCGGAAGATCTGCCATTTGGACGCACCGTCCAGCGTCGCCGCCTCATAGAGCGAGGGCGAGACCGTCTGCAGGCCGGCGAGCAGCGTGATGGCGACGAAGGGAATGCCACGCCAGATATTGGCGAAGATCACCGAGCACTGGGCGAGGAAGGGGTCGCCGAGCCAGTTGATCACGCCGCCCTTGGGCAAGAGGCCGACTTTGACCAGCGCCCAGGTGATGACCGAGAACTGGGTGTCGAAGATCCACCAGAAGGCCACCGCCGAGAGCACGGTCGGGACGATGAAGGGGATCAGCACCACCGAGCGGATCAGCGCCTTGAACGGCAGGTTGTTGTTGAGCAGCAAAGCGAGATAGAGCCCGACCGCGAACTTGATCGCCGATGCGATGAAGGTGAAGACGATGGTGAAGATGAGCGCCCGGATGAAGTCCGTGTCGCCCATCAGCCATTCGTAGTTCTCCAGGCCGATGAAATTTCCGGTCCGGCCGATCTTGGCATCGGTGAAGCTGATCCAGATGCCCTTGCCCAGCGGGTAGACCAGGAAGAGCACGAGAAACGCGATGGCCGGCATCATGAACCATGCGCCGAGCCAGTTGCGGTTGCGTTTCAGCTGGTCCCACGCCGAGACGTCGCGCCGCGGGGCCTTGGCGGTCGAGTTGGCGAGAGCGGCGTCGGCCATCAGGAAACTCCGGCAGGGGACACGGAAGGCAGTCGAGACCGGCCGCCTCCCGTCGGGATCGGCAAAGGGAGGCGGCGCAAGGCCGCCTCCACCAGGCCGGCGACGGAGGCGAGGTCAGCGATAGATGCGTCGCAGCTGACGTTCGGCGAGTGCGATGGCGCCGGCCTCGGTTTCCTTGCCCGTGCAGAAATTGGCGAACAGGTCGACCACGATGAAGTCGGCGGTTGCGGTCGCCGCCTTTTCGTTCAGCGGCCCGCGGGCGCCGGCGACCAGGCTGCGCTTGGCCGATTCGCGGAACACCCGGGTTTTCGGGTCGGTGGTCCACACCGGGTTGTTGTCATAGGCGTTGAGCATGTGGGTGAGATAGCCGCCGGCGGCCTCCAGCCACGGGTTGAACTGGTCGGCTTCCAGGATGAAGGCCATGAAGGCCTTGCAGGCATTCGGATAGCGCGTGTAGTTCATCGCCAGCATCGGGAAGGCGAGCTGGATCTCGGCCGGCTTGCCGACCGGGCCGACCGGCCAGAAGGCGTGGTCGGTATCGGCGGCGATCTCGCGCTGCTTGGCGTCCGGCGAGATCTTGGCCGCCGCATAGATCGAGATGCCGTTGGCGGTCAGCGCGATTTCGCCGGAGAGATAGGCGCGGTTGTTGCTGGCGTCGTTCCAGGCGGCCGTGCCGGGGATGAAGGTCTCGTAGAGCTGCTTGGCATAACGCAGCGCCGCGACGGTCTCCGGCGAGTTGATCGTGATCTTTTCCTTGTCGTCGACCTGATAGGCGCCATGCGACCAGAGCAGCCAATGGGCGAAGGCATTGCCGTCACCGGTGGCGCGGCCGAGCGGGAAGCCCGACGGCGTGCCCTTGGCCTTCAGCGCCTTGCACAGTTCGAGGAAGCCGGCATTGTCGCCCGGGACCTCGTTGAAGCCGGCGGCCTTGATGGCCGAGATGCGGTAGTTGATATAGCCGCCATTGACCGCGACGGGGATCGAGATCCACTTGTTGCCGAGCTTGCCATAGGCTTCGGCGAGCGGCACCCAGCCGCCATATTTCTTGCCGAGATAGTCGGCGACGTCGGTGACCTCGACGCAGCGCTGCGGGAACAGGTGCGGCAGCGAATAGAGGCCCCAGAAGATGTCCGGCCCGGCGCCGGTATTGGCCGCGACCGATGCTTTCGGCTGCAGGTCGTCGAAGCTCTCGCTGGCCAGGGTCACCTTGACGCCGGTGGCCTGGGTGAAGGCGGCGACCATCTTGTTGAACTGGGCATCCTCGGCTTCGACGAAACGGCGCCAGCGCAGCACGCTGATCGCGGCATTGGCTTCCGGCTTGAAGGGCGAGGCCTGGGCCCAGGCCTTGGCCCATTCGGTGGCACCCGAAGCGCTCAGCGCACCGGCGGCGGCGGCACCCTTGACCAGGGTGCGGCGAGTGAAGTTGGTCATCTGATCCTCCCATGGATTGATCCGGAGCGCGTCTGATGCGCGCTTTGCCGGTGTGATTGGCGGGTTGACCCCGCTTGGGTCACGCGTGCTGCGCGCCCTTAGGAAAAAGTGAGGCTCTGGCCGGTGTCGGCGTCGAACAAATGGGTCACGCGCGGATCGGTGCCGAGCCTGACCCGGTCGCCCGGCTTGAAGTCGTGGCGTTCGCGGAACACCGCCGTGACGTCCTGCCCGCCCAGCCTGGCGACGACCTGGATCTCGGATCCGGTCGGCTCGACGACGACGATCTCCGCCTCCGCGCCGGTCTCGTCGAGCAGGAAATGCTCGGGCCGGATGCCATAGACGGCCGGCCGGTCGCCGGTGCCGGCCGGCAGCTTGCCGATCGGCAGGTGCGCGCCGCCCTGCAGGACGAAGCTGCCGCCCTCGATCTTGCCGGGCAGGAAGTTCATTGCCGGCGAACCGATGAAGCCGGCGACGAACATGTTGCGCGGATGGTCGTAGAGGTCGAGCGGCGCACCCATCTGCTCGACGATGCCGTCATGCATGACGACGATCTTGTCGGCCATGGTCATGGCCTCGATCTGGTCGTGGGTGACATAGACCGTGGTGGTCTTCAGCCGCTGGTGCAGCTCCTTGATTTCGGTGCGCATGGCGACGCGCAGCTTGGCGTCGAGATTGGACAGCGGCTCGTCGAACAGGAACACCTGCGGGTCGCGCACGATGGCCCGGCCCATGGCGACGCGCTGGCGCTGGCCGCCGGACAATTGCCGGGGGTAGCGCTCCAGGAGCGCGCCGAGATTGAGGATCTCGGCGGCGCGCTTCACCTTGAGGTCGATTTCCGATTTGGCGGCTTTGCGGAGCTTCAGCGAGAAGCCCATGTTGTCGGCCACCGTCATGTGCGGATAGAGCGCGTAATTCTGGAACACCATGGCGATGTCGCGCTCTTTCGGCGGCACGTCGTTGACCACCCGGTCGCCGATCGCGATCTCGCCGCCGGTGATGTTCTCGAGCCCGGCGATCATCCGCAGCAAGGTCGACTTGCCGCACCCCGACGGCCCCACGAGCACGACGAATTCGCCGTCGGTGATCGGCACCGAAACGCCATGGATGATCGGTGTCGAGCCGAAAGCCTTCCGCACGTCGCGGATATCGACGGATGCCATTGATGATCCTCCCTGGGCGATCGGCCCGTGTCCTCGCGCTTCGGCCCTTGACCTGGGCTCTCTGATCCGATCGGGTGTGGCCGGACGCGGCGAGTATTGTCGTCGGGGGCAGTGTGGCACGCTGGAATTTCCGAAATCAAGTGTGATCACAGCGCCGCTCCGGATAGCTTCAATCGTTTGAAATGTGGCGCGGCTCATGACAATTTGCGCGCCACAGCAGGGAGTTGAGCCATGAGCAAGCCGGATCTTCTGATGACCGGACCGATGATGCCTTTGGTCCAGGAGGGCCTGGCGCAGCGCTTCACCGTGCACAAATTGTGGGAGGCCGCCGACAAGGAGGCGATGCTGAAGGAGGTCGCGCCGCGCGTCGTGGCGATCGCCACCGGCAACCATTCGCCGACCGATGCCGCGCTGATGAGCCGGCTGCCCCAGCTCAAGATCATCGGCAGCTTCGGCGTCGGCTACGATGCGGTCGATGCGGCCTTTGCCGGCCAGCACGGCATCGTGGTGACCAATACGCCCGACGTGCTGAACGAGGAGGTCGCCGACACCGCGCTCGGCCTGCTGCTCTCGACGGTGCGCGAATTCCCGCAGAACGACCGCTATCTGCGGGCCGGAAAATGGCTGGAGAAGGCCTATCCGCTGACCGGCACGCTGCGCGACCGCAAGGTCGGCATTCTCGGCCTCGGCCGGATCGGCAAGGCGATCGCCCGGCGCCTCGACGCCTTCGGCGTGCCGGTGGTCTATCACGGCCGCAGCGAGCAGAAGGACGTGGCCTATCGCTATTACCCGACGCTCGTCGGCATGGCCCAGGACGTCAACGTCCTGCTGATCGTGGCGCCAGGGGGCGAAGCGACCAACAAGATCGTCAATGCCGAGGTGCTGGCCGCGCTCGGCGCCGACGGCGTGCTGATCAATGTCGGCCGCGGTTCGGTGGTCGACGAACAGGCGCTGATCGCGGCGCTGAAGGCCAAGATCATCAAATCGGCCGGTCTCGACGTGTTCGAGGACGAACCGCGGGTGCCGGCGGAACTGATCGCCATGGATCACATCGTGCTGTTCCCGCATGTCGGCTCGGGATCGGTCCATACCCGCCGCGCCATGGCGCAGCTGGTGGTCGACAATCTCGTCTCCTTCATCGACGGCAAGGGGCCGCTCACCCCGGTCGCCGAGACGCCCTGGCCGCCCAAGGGCTGAAGCGCGGGGGCTTTCGGGAACCGGCAGCGCCGGTTCCCTTGCCATCCCTCGAACCCTGCGCGATGGCCGAAACGGCGATCAAGCGCATCGGGGCGAAAAGCTCTCCGCGCGGCGGCGACCCGACAGCGCCATCGCGACATGCGCCGACCGGATATTCGGCGAGCCGCCGGACCCACGCCGAACCTGCCCTCGCCGCCAAGTTGCATAAAGGCCGCAATGCCGCGGCTTTCGGCTGCTGGATGCGTCAAGCGGCTCTCTTTCGGGGCGATCATTTGTTATCGTCGCGCTCGAAGAGCAGTGGCGCACCGAGGTAGACTTTGCCCAAGTAAAGACCGGTCTCAGTCCAGTTTCACCCGTACGACCGGGCAGCACACGCTGCCGGCGTATCACTATGTTCGCCGGGTGGTGGCAAGAGACCGGTTTGGCATTGTTAAAATGTGCCATGTGCAGCTCCGCTGTCTCAGCTCTTCAGCCGCCCAAAACATCGCCACGCCGCGCCCGCAAGGGTTTTCTCATGCACCATCTTGGTGGACTTCCGAACGGAAGACCAAGACGTCATGTGCAATATATTTCGGGTCCGCTGGGAAATCGTTCCCCGGACGGCGCCCCAGCCTTGGATCGCGTGCAGCGGATGCGGGAGCTCGAGGCCCTTCGAGTCGAGCGGAAAAATCCGGCTCAACGCCAATGGCCGCAAGCTCGATGCGTGGCTCATCTACAAATGCCTGACCTGCGAAAAGACGTGGAACCGGCCGATCTTCGAGCGGCGCAATGTCCGCGACATCAGCCCCGTCGTCCTCGACGCGCTGCAGTCCAACGATCCGCGGTGGATCCGCACGGAAACGTTCAACCTCGAAGCACTGAGGCGCAAGTCGCAGCGCGTCGATGAGTTTTCGGAGTTTGATGTCGAAAAGGAGAGCCTGCACGAACCGCGCAACTGGACGACACTGGAGATCGAGCTGATGGTTCCACTGCCGGTCAGCACACGCCTCGACCGTCTGCTGGCGTCCGAGCTGAGGCTCTCGCGTGGGCGGCTCCAGATGCTTCACGACGAAGGCAGGCTCCGGACAAATTCCAGCCGCGCCGACATTTTGCGGCGGCGGATCAAGACGGGCACGCAGGTTGCGATCGACCTGTCCGGCGAGACCGACCGAGAGCAGCGGTGGGGACCTCTGGCGACGGGTCATTCACCGTAGCCGCATCACGAAGGCCTGAAATCTCCGGCCTTCGCGATGTCGCGTTCCATTGGCGGCGAAAGGACCGGCCTCGTGCCGTCTTGCCGTTGCCCGGCGCGACGTCAGCGCGATGGTCGCCGGCTGCTAGGCCGGCTCGACGACCAGCACGGTGCCGTCGATGCGCTTGACCTTGATGCGGGTGCCGGACGTGCAGTCCGGCCCCGTGACAGCCCAGACCGTGTCGGCGATGCGGACCCGGCCGCGACCGGCCTGGATCGGCTCGTCGATGACGAATTCACGGCCGACAATCGCCTCCGAGCGCTGGTTCAGGAGCGGCTGGTCGGTGGTCTCGTCCTTGTGTCCCCAGACCAGGCGCGACCAGGCGATGACGCTGGCCAGCGCCAGCGCCGCGAAGACGCCGGTCTGGATCTGCCAGGAGGCATCCGGGATGAAGAGGAAGATCACGCCGGTGATCGCCGCGGCGGCACCGATCCAGATCAGGAAATAGCCGGGCGCGAAGATTTCCGCGACCAGCAGGATCGCCGCGAAGACGATCCAGCCCCAGGCGCCGAGCGAAGCAAAGCCGTTGATGATCATCTCAGGCCGCCTCAACCGCCGCCGGCCGGCGGCACGCTGCCGCGCGGAGCGAGCCTGGCCAAGGCCGGCGCGTCGGTTCCGAAGGCGGCCTTGGCGATCTCGCCGATGCCGGCGAGCGAACCCAGGATCTGGGTGGTCTCGACCGGCATGATCAGCACCTTCTGGTTGGGCGACTGGGCCATGGCCTCAAGGGCCTTCAGGTATTTCTCGGCGATGAAATAGTTGACCGACAGGGAATTGCCGCCGGCGATCGCGGCCGACAGCACTTCGGTCGCCTTGGCTTCGGCGGCGGCCTGGCGCTCGCGCGCCTCGGCGTCGCGGAAGGCGGCCTCGCGCCGGCCCTCGGCCTCCAGGATCTGCGACTGCTTCTGGCCTTCGGCGCGCAGGATCTCGGACTGGCGCTGGCCTTCGGCCTCCAGGATCACCGCGCGCTTCTCGCGTTCGGCCTTCATCTGCCGGCCCATGGCCGAGACCAGATCGGCCGGCGGCACGATGTCCTTGATCTCGATGCGGTTGACCTTGACGCCCCAGGGCGAGGCCGCCTGGTCGACGACGCGCAGCAGCCGCTCGTTGATCTCGTCGCGATGCGACAGCAGGGCGTCGAGGTCCATCGAGCCCATGACGGTGCGGATATTGGTCATCGCCAGGTTGAGCAAGGCGAGGTTGAGATTGGTGATCTCGTAGCTGGTCTTGGCCGGATCGAGCGACTGGAAGAAGGCGATGCCGTCGACCGTCACCTTGGCATTGTCCTTGGTGATGACCTCCTGGCTCGGCACATCGAGCACCTGTTCCATGACGTTCACCTTGTGGCCGATACGGTCGATGAACGGCACGATCAGCGACAGGCCGGGCTTCAGCGTGCGGACGTAGCGGCCGAAGCGCTCCACCGTCCACTGGTAGCCCTGCGGAACCGTCTTGACGCCCGAGAAGATGATGATGATGGCGAGCACAACGAGGGCGACAAGTGCGACGTCGCTGCCGGCAAAGGGAAACATGATCGGTCTCCGATAAGGGAATACGAAGGTAGGGCAGCCAGCCTCGCGGCTCAATGCCGTCGTTTCGGGGCGCTTCCGCCGCCCAGGGCGGGGCGGTCTCCTGGCCGACGCTTCGGCGACGGCAAGCCCGAGCCTATCATCAGGGTTGAATCATTTCCCGGCCATGACGCTGTCCCGGCGCCGGTATTTCGCGCCGCGGCGCCAAGCCCTGCCGCCGGGCGGCATCAGCCGCGACGGCTTATCAGCTTTCAACGTTTCCAATTCCGGCGTATCACCCGCGAAATTCCGCCTGTCGACCGCGAGCCCCCGATGCCTGAAATGAAACTTCCCCCCGATCATGTCCCGGTGAAAGCCGGCAAGATCGGGGTGCTGGTGATGAATCTCGGTACGCCCGACGGGACCGACTACTGGTCGATGCGGCGCTATCTCAAGGAATTCCTGTCCGACCGCCGGGTGATCGAGACCGCGCGCGCCGTCTGGTGGCCGATCCTCAACCTGATCATCCTGCAGACCCGTCCGCAGAAGAAGGGCCGGGACTATGCGACGATCTGGAACAAGGAGCTGGACGAGAGCTTCCTGAAGACGATCACCCGCAACCAGGCCGAAAAGCTCGGGGCGAGGCTGGCGGCGACGAGCGACAAGGTGGTCGTCGACTGGGCCATGCGTTATGGCAATCCGGCGATCAAGCCGGCGGTCGAGCGGCTGCTGAAGGCCGGCTGCGACCGCATCCTCGCCGTCTCGCTCTATCCGCAATATGCCGCGGCGACGGTCGCGACCGCCAATGATCACCTGTTCCGCGCGCTGATGGAGATGCGCTGGCAGCCGACGGTGCGGATCGCGCCGCCCTATCACGACGAGCCGGCCTATATCGACGCGCTGGCGCAATCGATCCGCGCCCATCTGGCCGGGCTCGACCACGAGCCGGAGGTCATCCTGGCCTCGTTCCACGGCGTGCCGCAGAAATATGTCGAGGCCGGCGATCCCTATTATTGTCACTGCCACAAGACCTGGCGGCTGCTGCGCGAGAAGCTCGGCATGGCGCCGGAGCGGCTGATGATGACCTTCCAGTCGCGCTTCGGTCCGGACGAATGGATCAAGCCCTATACCGACAAGACGGTGGAGGCGCTGGCCAAGCGCGGCGTCAAGTCGATGGCCATCCTGGCGCCCGGCTTCTCGTCCGACTGCCTGGAGACGCTGGAGGAACTGAACGGCGAGAACCGGCACATTTTCGAGGCCAATGGCGGCGAGAAATTCAGCTACATCCCCTGTCTCAACGATTCAGACCTCGGCATGGGCGTGATCACCAGCGTGGTCGAGCGCGAGCTGATGGGCTGGCTCTGACAGGCACGCCCCGCGCGGCTGAAACGATGGACCACGCCGCGCGTGGCCAAGCCGACATGCTGGCCGCGCATGGACAGGCGCGAATGGGGGCGGCCGAAGCATTGTTGGACTGAACATGATCAGAATTATTTTCGTCGATATCCCGCGGGTCCTGCTCGGCCTGTTGTTCCTGGTCAGCGGCATCGACGGCCTGCTGCTGATCTTTACCGGCACCAATTACATCAATCCGCCGACAGCGCCCGCCGGCGTCGCCTTCGAGCAGGCGCTGAAGGCCTCCGGCTTCTTCTGGCCGCTGATGAAGTCGATCGACCTGGCCGGCGCCCTGATGCTGCTGACCAATCGCGCGCCGGCGCTCGGCCTGGCGCTGCTGTTGCCGATCATCACCGTGATCATCGCCTTCCATCTGGCGCTCAATCCGGGCGGCCTGCCGGTGGCGGTGGCCCTGGCGGTGGTGAGTGGCATGCTGCTGATCGCCTATCGCGACCGCTACGCCGCGCTGCTGCGCTGACCGGGCAAGGTCGCCGCGTCCCCTCGGGAACGCGGCGGCCGCCGGCTCAGCCGACCGGCCGGGTATCCTCGATGACCTTGCCGTCATTGGGCAGGCTGCCGGGCGCCACCGGCGTGACCGCGCCCTTCAGCTTGGTCACCGCCTGAACCGTCTCGCCGACGGCGGCCAGGAATTCGGCGGATTTCGCCCGGGTCTCGACCTGCAGCGTCATGGTGTCGGTCTCGCCGTTGCGCGCCACCACCAGGCGCGCCCGGGCGATTTCGGAATGGCGCTTGACCACTTCCGCCACCTGCTCGGGGCGGACGAACATGCCCTTCACCTTGGCGGTCTGGTCGGCGCGGCCGAGCCAGCCCTTGATGCGGGCATTGGTGCGTCCGCAGGGCGAGACGCCGGGCAGGATGGCGGTGAGATCGCCGACCGCCAGCCGGATCAGCGGGTGATGGATGTCGAGCACGGTGACCACGACCTCGCCGACCTCGCCCTCGCGGACCGGATCGCCGGTGCCGGGCCGGACGACCTCCAGAATGATGTCCTCGTTCAGCACCATGCCCTCGCGCGCCTCGGTCTCGTAGGCGATCGGGCCGCATTCTGCGACGGCATAGGCCTGATAGGCCGCTATGCCGTGGCCGCCGATTTCCTGCTGCAGCGACGGCGGAAAGGCGGCGCCCGAGACCAGCGCCTTGGTGATCGAGGAGACGTCGCGCCCCTTGGCCTTGGCGGTATCGATCAGGATCTTCAGGAAATCGGGCACGCCGGTATAGGCGACCGGCCGATAGGCCTCGATCAGGTCGAGCTGGTGATCGGTATTGCCGGGACCGGCGGGGATGACCGCGCAGCCGGCCGCGCGTGCGCCGGAATCGAAGGCCCAGCCGCCGGGCGTCAGGTGATAGGAAAAGGTGTTGAGCACGATGTCGCCGCGCCGGAAGCCGGCGGCGGCGAGCACGCGGCCCATGCGCCAGACGTCATGGCCGACCGGCTCGGGTTCGAAGATCGGCCCCGGCGAGACGAACAGCCGGCCGAAGGCGCCGGCCTTGCCGGGCATGAAACCGCCGAAGGGCGGATGCAGCTTCTGCAAAGCCGGCAGGTCGGCCTTGCGCTGGATCGGCAGCGCGGCGAGCGCCGCCCGCGAGGTCACCGCGCGCGGGTCGATCTTGCCCAGGTGGCGTTTCCAGCCGGGCGCCTTGAGCGCCGTGGCGATGACCGCCGGCAGGCGTTTGAACAGGTCCTTTTCACGCACGCCCGGGTCGCGGGTTTCCCGCTTGTCGTAGTGGCCAGCCATTTTGTCGTCTCCCTCTCAGTCGAACCTAACGCACAGCAGGTAGAAAAGGCGAACCGTCCGAAGGTCAGGCCCTGGCAATTTCGGCGGCGGCGAGGGCTGCCACGCCAAGATCCTCGTCCGGCCGTTCGCCGTCGCCGATCTGCCAGACCGCCGACAGGCCGGCAAAGGCCAGGATCCATTGCAGCAGGCGGCTCGCTTCGAGGCCGGCGGCCTCGGTCACCACGGCGAGTTGGCGGGCGAAGCGGCCGGGCGAGAACGCCGTCGCCTCGTCCGGGTTGCGGAACAGGTTGACGAAATCGAAGTCGCGCTCGCCGAACAAGCCCTTGGGATCGATGGCGAGCCAGCCGCGTGGCCCAAAATCCAGGATATTGCCGTGGTGAATGTCGCCATGCAGGACGACGACGTCGCGCGGCTCGCCGAGAAGCCGCCGGGCGGTGGCCGCGGCTTGCGCGATCAGGCCGCCGTGATGCGTGGCGGAAGCCAGTTGCCGGAACCAGTGATCGAGGCCGACGAGTTCCGGCAGGGATTGCCGCCGTGGTGAATGAAGCCTTGCAGCGGCCGTGCAAATGATCCGGCTCGCCGCGTCGTCACGGCCCGCCCGGACCATGGCGGCAAGCGTTCCGGGGCCGGTGGCGCGCTCGATCAGCAGCGTATCGTCGTCATGGGCGTAGACCCGAGCGGCGCCGTCGCCGTCCCACCAGACCATCAAGCGGCCGCCAGCGCGCTCCTCGGCCTCGACCGCGATCTTCAGCATGGCGGGCCGGCCGTCGCGCAGCACCGGCATCAGGTGGCTCGACCGGGTGGCGAAGGGCGGTCCGTCCGAGGTCAGCCCCCAACGCGACAGATAGGGTTGGAACAATCTCGGGTCGGGCGTCATGGATCGCTCCAGCCGCAGCCGGCGAGCGCCGCTCGCATATGCGGCGGAACGCTCGCGGTTGCTTCGATCGCCGGCTTCTTCGGGTCGAAGGGCACGGCGATCGTGCGCGCCAGGAGATGCAGGCCCGGGCCGCCATGGCGCGGCGCGTCGCCGTAGATGGGATCGCCGAGGATCGGAAAGCCCGAGGCCTGGCAATGCAGGCGCAGCTGGTGGGTGCGGCCGGTCACCGGTTCGAGCGCCAGCCAGCTTTGCCCGTGGGCGCGGCCGAGCACGCGGAAGTTGGTGATCGCCGGCTGGCCCTTCGGGTCGATCTTCATCCACCAGCCGCGTTTCGGATCGCGCGGGCCCATGGCGAGCGCGATGGTGCCTTCGTCGGCGGTTGGCCCGCCCGCGACCACCGCCCAATAGGTCTTCTTCACCTGGCCGGCCTTGAACAGGTCGGCGAGCCTGGCCAGCGCCTTGCGATGGCGGCCGAGCACGAGGCAGCCGGCAGTTTCCTTGTCGAGTCGGTGGGCAAGCTCGGGATCGCGCGGCAGCCCGAAACGCAGGGCGCAGAGATTGTCGGCGAGATTGGGGCCGCCGCCCGGGCCCTTGTGCACCGGCAGGCCGGCGGGCTTGTCGACAACGAGCATCATCGCGTCGCGATGGATCAGCCGGGCCTGCAGCCCGAGCGGGTCGTCGACGATGGGGGAGGGCGGGGTCTGCGGGTTCTGCGCTTGCATCGGCGTCACCGATCGCCCTAAGGGGTACCTTGAGTCAACATGCCCCGGACCCGACATGTCAGGGATCGCGCATGATGACCCCCGGATATGACGTGACCCCGACATTGCCGAGACAGAGATCGCCTGACCATGGTGGATGAACCGAAGTCCAGCGAGCCGAAGAAGACCGGCTTCTTCAAGCGGCTGTTCGGGCGAGACGAGGCGGCCGAGACCGGGCCGCCGGCGGTCGCCGACGCGCTCGCGCCGGTTCCGTCTCGGCCGGTCGCCGATGCCGTGCCGGCGGCGGTCGCGCCGGTGGTGCCGGCTGCCGTCGAACCGCCGCAGGCGCCGGCCGCGCGCCTGCCCGAGCCGCAGAACGAACCGAAGAAGAAGTGGTGGCAGCGGCTCAGGGACGGGCTGTCGCGGACCTCGTCCAAGCTCGGCCGCGGCATTACCGACCTGTTCACCAAGCGCAAGCTCGACGGCTCGACGCTGGAGGAGCTGGAAGACCTGCTGATCCAGGCCGATCTCGGGGTCGATACCGCGGCCAAGATCACCGAGGCCCTGGCCAAGGGCCGGTTCGGCAAGGATATCGCGCCGGACGAGGTGCGTGCCGTGCTGTCGGCGGAAATCGAGAAAGTGCTGGAGCCGGTGGCGCGGCCACTGGTGGTCGACGGCACGAAGCGACCCTTCGTGGTCCTCGTGGTGGGGGTCAACGGCTCCGGCAAGACCACGACCATCGGCAAGCTCGCGGCGAAATTCCGCGCCGAGGGCAAATCGGTGATGCTGGCGGCCGGCGATACGTTTCGCGCGGCGGCGATCGAGCAGCTGAAGATCTGGGGCGAGCGGACCGGTTCGCCTGTCGTCGCGCGCGAGCAGGGCTCGGACGCCGCCGGCCTCGTCTTCGACGCGATGAAGGCGGCGCAGGACGCGGGCACCGATGTCCTCATCCTGGACACGGCCGGCCGCCTGCAGAACAAGACCGAGCTGATGGCCGAGCTCGAAAAGGTGCTCAGGGTCATTCGCAAGATCGACGGTTCGGCACCGCATTCGGTGCTGCTGGTGCTGGACGCGACGACCGGCCAGAACGCGCTGACCCAGGTGGAGGTCTTCGGCCGCACCGCCGGCGTCACCGGGCTCGCCATGACCAAGCTCGACGGCACGGCGCGCGGCGGCATCCTGGTGGCCGTGGCGGCCAGGTTCGGCCTGCCGGTGCATTTCATCGGCGTCGGCGAGGGTGTCGACGATCTCGAACCCTTCGCGGCCAAGGATTTCGCCCGCGCGATCGTCGGGCTCGACGATTGATCCTCAGCGGCAGCGGCGCATGACGCGCGGCCGGCCGTGGTGGGCCGCATGCCGGCAGGCATGCGCCGGCCTGACATGGCGTTCGGGCACGATCTCGACGACCGGGGCCGGCTGGAAATAATAGACCTGCGGCGTGACGATCGGCCGATAGATCACCGGCGCGTCATAGGATCGGCCCCAGAACCCGGCCTCCGCGGGGCTTGCGCAGGCCAGGGTGACCAGCACGGCGGTCGAAGCGAGCCTCAGGATCATCGAAATCTCCCGTTTCAGGGCCGATGATACCGGCGAGATCATACCAATCCCTTGCCGGCCGTGCGGCAAAGCAAGCTCTTCCGCTGGCGCGGAAATGGCCTAGAGTCCGGCGCATGGCACAGGACGATTACCGCAGCCGGCAGGACCGCGAGAGGCAGGAGGAGGCGGCGCGCGTGCTGGAGCGCGCCCATCGCGATTCCGCGCCCTTGCTCGGCTCGGCGCTGCAGCGCGGAGCCGATTTCTTCGCGGCCAAGGGCGAGAGCACCGATCCGGCCGAGATCTGGGGCAAGCGGGTCGGCCGCGGGCTGGCCGTCATCGGTGCGATCGGCTGCCTGATCTATCTCTATTTGACCTTTGTCCGATGAACGTCACCCCCAACATCCATGAACCGGCATCCATGACCATTACCCGTGACCAGCTGGCCGCCCTCAAGGCACCCGATCTCGAGACCTTCGAGGCGATTGCCCATGACGCCTATGCGCGGCTGCCGGAGGATTTCCGCAAGCTCTGCGCCGGGCTGGTGATCCAGGTCGACGATTTCCCGACCGAGGAGGTGCTCAAGGAGATGGAGGCCGAGACCGATTTCGATCTGCTCGGCCTGTTCCAGGGCATCGGCCTGCCGTTCCGCTCGGAACAGCTGACCGCCGCCATGCCCAACATGATCTGGCTCTACCGCCGACCGATCCTCGACTATTGGGCCGAGCATGACGAGACGCTGGGCGCCGTCGTCGCCCATGTCCTGGTGCACGAGATCGGCCACCATTTCGGTCTGTCGGATGCCGATATGGAAGCGATCGAGCGGCGCGCCGAATAGGCGGCCGCCGCCGATCAGGCCTTCTTCTTCCAGCTCCACCACTTCTTCTTCTCGTCGGTCGGCTGTTCGCCTTCGGCCGGCGGGGCGACGACCTTGCCGAAGCTCTCGAAGAACTCACCCGCCAGCTTCTTGGCGGTGGCGTCGATCAGGCGCGAGCCGAGCTGGGCGATCTTGCCGGAAATCTGGCTCTTCACGTCGTAATGCAGGAGCGTGACCGTCTCGCTCTCGGATTCCAGCTTCACGGTGGCGCCGCCCTTGGCCATGCCGGCGACGCCGCCATTGCCCTCGCCCGAGATGGTATAGCCGTTCGGCGGGTCGATGTCGGAGAGCGTCACCGCGCCGGAGAAGGAGGCCTTGACCGGGCCGATCTTCAGGACCGCCTTGGCGGTGAAGCCGTTGTCGCCGTTGCGCTCCATGCTCTGGCAGCCGGGAATGCACTGCTTGAGCACTTCGGGATCGTTGAGCGCCTCCCAGACGACCTCGCGCGGAGCCTCGATGCGCTGCGAACCTGTCATGTCCATGGACGTCGTCCCGATCTCTGCTGCTAGACTGTGGGGTGCGACAGTAGGGCGCCCGATGCGGCTCTGTCGAGCGGTTCAATCGCCCGGTTTGTCGCCCGAGGGGATCTCGATCGCCTTCAGGGCGTCGGCGAGCCGGGCCTTGGCCGAGCCGGGTTTGAGCGGCTTCTGCTGGCTTTCGTGCGGCACCCAGCCCGACAGGGTTATGATCTGGAAGGTGGCGCGAATGCGCCCGTCCGGATCGGCGAAGCGCTGGTGATAGATCTCGGCCATGCGCAGCAAGGTGGCACGCCGGAGCGGGGTGCGCCGCCGGTCGATGAGCGGGTTGGCCGCGCCCATGGCGCGCAGGTCGCGCATCAGGCCGAAGACGTCGCCATAGCGCACCGTCAGCCGGTCGGTATCGGTCACCGGCAGGGCAAAGCCGGCGCGCTGCAGCAGGCCGCCGATGTCGCGGACATCGGCGAAGGGCGCGACGCGCGGGCTGATGCCGCCTTCGACCTCGCTTTCGGCTTCCGCGAAGGCCTGGCGCAGCTCGGTCAGGGTGTCGCCGCCGAGCAGGCTGGCGAGGAACAGCCCGTCGGGTTTCAGCGCCCGGCGCACCTGGACGAAAGTGCCGGGCAGGTCGTCGACCCATTGCAGCGCAAGGCCCGAGACGAGCAGGTCGAGGCTGCCGGGAGCGAAGGGCAGCATGTCCGGGCGGCAGGCCACCAGCGGCGCGGCGCGGCGAACGGCCAGGGCGGGCACCGTTTCGGTGCCGATCGGCATGGCGAGGCCACGCGCGGCGAAAGTCAGGCGGATGGCGTCGGTGGGCGAGCCGAGATCGACGACACGGGTGAAATCCCGCTGCACGAGGGCCAGCCGCTCGGCGAGGTCGTCGGCGACATGGCGCATGAGAAAATCGGCGGGCTCGCCCCGCGCGGCGCGGCGTCGGCGCTGGTCGAGAAGGGCAGGGTCGAACTGGCGCGGTGCGGTCATTGCCGGGATATGGCGGCTCGATGCGTCCGGGTCAAACGCCGCCGGCGCGATCGGCGCGGTGACGCAACCGGCCGGCAACCTCTTGCCGAGCGCACGCGTTTCCCGCATCAGTCGGCATCAGGCCAGTCACCGGGGTCTTGGAATGATCATCAGCGCGGCGAGGATCGCCTGGGAAGCCTGCGAGCAGTTTCTCGAGGACGACGGCTGGGCGATTTCCAGCCATATCGCGCTCAACGGGCTGATGTCGCTGTTCCCGTTCCTGATCGTGGTGACGGCGCTGGCCGGCCTGTTCGGCTCCAGGGCCTATGCCGACACGGTGACCCAGCTCCTGTTCGAGGCCTGGCCCGAGACCGTCGCACGGCCCATCGCGCACGAGCTCAGCACCGTGCTGACCACGTTCCGGACCGACATCCTGACCTTCGGCGTGCTGCTCTCGGTCTATTTCTCGTCGAACGGCGTCGAGGCCCTGCGCGTGGGCCTCAACCGCTCCTATGACGTGCGCGAAATGCGCTGGTGGTACATGTGCCGGCTCGAATCGATCGGTTATGTGCTGGTCGGCGCGGTGGCCCTGCTGGCGGTCGCCTTCCTGGTCGTGCTCGGGCCGCTGCTCTGGCAGACCGCGGTGCGCCATGCGCCCTGGCTCGCCCCCTTCGGCTGGATCGTGCTGTTCATCCGGGTCGCCGCGGCCTCGCTGGTGCTGATCGTCGCGCTGACCATCGTGCACCTGTTCCTGCCCGCCGGCCGGCGCCGCTTCATGGACGTGCTGCCGGGGATCGTCGTCACCCTGGTGCTCTGGCTGATCGGCGGCGCCATGTTCGGCAGCTATATCGCGAATTTCGTGCAGAACTACGTGAACACCTATGCCGGCCTTGCCTCCGGCATGGTGGCGCTGGTCTTCCTCTATTATCTCGCCGCCATCTTCGTGCTCGGCGGCGAGCTCAACGCGGCCATCTGGCGCGCGCGCGGCCGCATCCTCTGAAGGTTCCGTCGCACCCCTGTCCGGCTGTCATCCTGCTTTTCGCGATCCGTGCGATCCGCTAAGGGCTTGGATCGAACAGCAAGCCTGCACCCGAGGAAATGCCATGGCCAAATTCGTGCCTCCCGTGTCGCCGCTCGCGCCGAAGACGGTGCCGACGCTTCCTGCCATCGACGGCGTGACGCTGGCCACCGCGGAGGCCGGCATCCGCTATAGCGGGCGCACCGATGTGCTGGCGGTGGGGCTTGCCGCCGGCACCACGGTCGCCGGCGTGTTCACCCGGTCGAAATGCCCGTCGGCGCCGGTCGACTGGTGCCGGGCCAATCTCGGCGGCGGCACGGCGCGGGCGCTGGTGGTGAATTCCGGCAATGCCAATGCCTTTACCGGCAAGAAGGGGCGTGATTCGGTCGCGCTGACCGCCAAGATCGCGGCGAAGGCCGCCGGCTGCAAGCAGAGCGAAGTGTTCCTCGCTTCCACCGGGGTGATCGGCGAGCCGCTCGAAGCCAACAAATATGAAGGCGTGCTCGACCGGACCTTCGCGGCCGGCAAGCCGGGCGGCTGGATGGACGCGGCGCGCGCCATCATGACCACCGACACCTTTCCCAAGGTCGCGACCGCGACGGCGAAACTCGGCGCGGCGACGGTGACGATCAACGGCATGGCCAAGGGCGCCGGCATGATCGCGCCCGACATGGCGACCATGCTGTCGTTTGTGTTCACCGATGCGCCGATCGCCGCGGAGGCGCTGCAGGCCTTGCTCGCCAAGGGGGTCAAGACGACCTTCAACACGGTGACGGTCGACAGCGACACCTCGACCTCGGACACGCTCATGCTGTTCGCCACCGGCACGGCCGAGGCGCGTGGTGCTCCGCGTATCGCCACGGCCGGCGACCGCCGGCTCGCCGGCTTCAAGAAGGCGCTCGACGCGGTCCTGGCGGATCTCGCCGAGCAGGTCGCGCGTGACGGCGAGGGCGCCCGCAAGCTGGTCCATGTGGTGGTCAAGGGCGCCGTCTCGAACGCCTCGGCCTTCAAGGTGGCCAAGTCGATCGCCGACTCGCCGCTGGTCAAGACCGCCATCGCCGGCGAGGACGCCAATTGGGGCCGCGTGGTGATGGCGGTGGGCAAGGCCGGCGAGCCGGCCGAGCGTGACAGGCTGTCGATTTCCTTCGGCGATGTCCGCGTGGCGCATCTCGGCGAACGCGACCCGGCCTATGACGAGGCCGCCGCCAGCCGGGTGATGAAGGAGGACGTGATCGTGCTGACCGCCGATCTCGGGCTCGGCCGCGGCACGGCGAAGGTGATGACCTGCGACCTGACCAAGGACTATGTCGCGATCAATGGCGACTATCGCTCGTGACCAAGCGGGACCTGTCGATCCGATGACCCTCAAGCTCGTCTTCGTCGTCGCCTGCGCGCTGGTCGATCAGGACAACCGGATCCTGCTCGCCGAACGGCCCGCCGGAAAGTTGCTGGCGGGCCTCTGGGAGTTCCCGGGCGGCAAGCTGGAGCCGGGCGAGCGGCCGGAGGAGACGCTGATCCGCGAGCTCAACGAGGAGCTCGGCATTACCGTCGAGGAACCGTGCCTGGCGCCACTGACCTTCGCCAGCCACACCTACGAGACCTTCCAGCTGTTCATGCCGCTGTGGGTGTGCCGCAGGTGGCAGGGCAGCGTCCAGGGCCGCGAGGGCCAGAGGCTCGCCTGGGTCAAGCCGGGGCGGCTGCGCGACTATGCCATGCCGGCGGCCGACGAGCCGCTGATCCCGTTCCTGACCGAACTTCTGGGCGAGGCCCGGGACTGACGGCGGGGACGAGCCTTACAGCCGATGACAAAAGGCCGGGCCATGCGTCCGGCCTTTCGCGTTATCGGGCCTGGCGCCGGGCTCAGGCGAAATACTGGCCGCCATTGATGGTCAGGGTCGAGCCGGTGATGAAGCCGCCCTCGTCGGAGGCGAGGAAGGCCACCGCGCGGGCGATCTCGGCGGGCTCGCCGAGCCGACCGACCGGGATCTGCGGCAGGATCTTGGCCTTCAGCACGTCCGGATCGATGGCGGCGACCATCTCGGTGCCGATATAGCCCGGGCAAATGGCGTTGACCGTGATGCCCTTATTGGCATTTTCCTGGGCCAGCGCCTTGACGAAGCCGATGTCGCCGGCCTTGGAGGCGGAATAATTGACCTGCCCCATCTGGCCTTTCTGACCGTTGATCGAGGAGATCACGATGATGCGGCCGAAGGAGCGGGCGCGCATGCCGTCGATGACCGGCCGGGTGACGTTGAACAGGCTGTCGAGATTGGTCCGGATCACCGCCGACCACTGGTCCTTGGTCATCTTGTGGAAGAAGCCGTCGCGGGTGATGCCGGCATTGTTGACCAGCACGTCGATGCCGCCGACCTCTTTCTCGATCGCGGCGACGCCGGCGGCCGAGGCATCGAAGTCGCCGACATCGAATTTGAACACCGGAATGCCGGTCTCCGCCTTGAACTTGGCGGCGGCCTCGTCATTGCCGGCATAGTTGGCGGCGACCTTGTAGCCGGCCGCCTGCAACGCCTTGGATATCGCGCCGCCAATGCCGCGCGTTCCCCCGGTAACCAATGCGACCCGTGCCATGGTGTGTCCCCTCTGTGGGCGTTTTGGAAGGTCAGTTTTCCGATCCCGGCCTCGTAGTGCCAGGTTTTTCTTCAGTTTTTTTGACGGTTTCTTGTCTTGATGCCTCACCCGGAGATGAAGCTTCGCCAGGGGCGGCAATCGCCGCCCCCGTCATGCCATGCAACGCGCTTTCGACGGCGCGCTCAGCGCTCGACGCAGAGGGCGACGCCCATGCCGCCGCCGATGCACAGGGTGGCGAGGCCCTT
This sequence comes from Phreatobacter sp. GW821-FHT04C01, assembly GCF_059420385.1. Lineage (NCBI taxonomy): Bacteria > Pseudomonadati > Pseudomonadota > Alphaproteobacteria > Hyphomicrobiales > Phreatobacteraceae > Phreatobacter > Phreatobacter sp. GW821-FHT04C01. Next base: position 622,795 of record NZ_JBWKTP010000001.1, read on the forward strand.
CTTGGCGTCGCGCTTTTCCATTTCGTGGAGCAGGGTCACCAGGACGCGGGCGCCGGAGGCACCGATCGGATGGCCGATGGCAATGGCGCCGCCATTGACGTTGACCTTGTCGGTATCCCAGCCCATGTCCTTGTTGACCGCGATGGCCTGGGCCGCGAAGGCTTCGTTGGCCTCGACCAGGTCGAGATCCTTCACCGTCCAGCCGGCCTTTTCGAGCGCCTTGCGCGAGGCCGGGATCGGGCCCGATCCCATGATCGCCGGGTCGACGCCGGCGGTCGCCCAGGACTTGACGGTGGCGAGCACCTTCAGGCCGCGCTTGTCGGCTTCGGCGCGGGTCATCAGCACGATGGCGGCGGCGCCGTCATTGATACCGGAGGCATTGCCGGCGGTGACCGTGCCGTCCTTCTTGAAGGCGGGCTTGAGCTTGCCCATGGCTTCGATATTGGCGCCGTCACGAATATATTCGTCGGTATCGACGATCACGTCGCCCTTGCGCGACGAAATGGTCACGGGAACGATCTCGTCCTTGAACTTGCCCGACTTCCTGGCGGCCTCGGCCTTGTTCTGCGACGACACCGCGAAACGATCCTGCTCGTCCTTGGTGATCTGCCACTTCTCGGCGACGTTTTCGGCGGTGATACCCATGTGATAGCCGTGGAAGGCGTCGATCAGGCCATCCTTCAGCATGGAATCGGTCATTTCGAGCGAGCCCATCTTGGTGCCGTTGCGCAGATGCGCGACGTGCGGGGCCATCGACATGCTCTCCTGGCCGCCGGCGACGATGATCTTGGCATCGCCATTGGCGATCTGCTGCATGCCGATCGCGACCGTGCGCAGGCCCGAGCCGCAGAGTTGGTTCAGCGCCCAGGCGGTCTTTTCGGCGGGAATGCCAGCCTTCATGGCGGCCTGGCGGGCGGGGTTCTGGCCCTCGCCGGCGGTCAGGATCTGGCCGAACACGACCTCGTCGACCTCCTCCGGCTTCACCTTGGCACGCTCCAGCGCCGCCTTGATGGCGATCGCGCCCAATTCATGGGCAGGGAGACTGGCGAGCGCGCCGTTGAACGAGCCGACCGGCGTGCGGGCGGCGCCGACGATTACGACTTCCTCGGACATGCATTCCTCCTGTCTCATCATGCCACCGCGCGCGGTGACGATACCTGTCAGGATGAGACCATGTCGGTGATACGGCGGGCCTGTCAACAGAGCCGAATCGCGGATCGGATCCTTGTCGTGCGGGCGCTGCACAAAACCGTGGCAGGTCTTGCGGAAACGTCATAACGTGATGAAACAATGGCATGCGGCGGTATCGGGGCCTCCGCCCAGACCGAGGGGAACGATGGCCAAGAACGATCTGGTCACGATCAAAAAATACGCCAACCGGCGACTCTACAACACCGGTACCTCGACCTATGTGACGCTCGAGGATCTGGCCGTCATGGTGAAGGCCGGCAACGATTTCGTGGTTTACGACGCCAAGACCGGCGACGACATCACCCGATCGGTTCTGGCTCAGATCATCTTCGAGCAGGAGAACAAGGACGGGCAGAACATGCTGCCGGTGGCGTTTCTGCGCCAGCTGATCCGCTTCTACGGCGACAGCATGCAGCTTCTGGTGCCGCGTTTCCTCGAGCTGTCGATCGACAGCCTGTCGAAGGAGCAGGACAAGCTGCGCGGCCAGCTCGGCACGGCTTTCGGCGCCAACCCGCTGGTCCAGCCGTTCGAGGCCCACGTGCGTCGCAACATGGAAATGTTCGAGCGCGCCTTCTCGATCTTCTCGCCTTTCGCCAAGCGCGACGAGCGGACCGGGGCCGAGGCGGCGGCCGACGAGACGAAGCCGGCTCCGGCCGCGCCGTCGCCGTCGTCGGCTCCGGCCAAGGACGGCGATATCGACGAGTTGAAGCACCAGCTCGCGGAAATGCAGCGCAAGCTGGAAAGCCTGTCGCGCAAGTAGAGTCGGTCGCGGCGCGTCACGCCTGGGGGCCTTGCCCGGGTGTGGCGCTTGCCAGCCAGGGGCGCGCTTCGCTCGCGCTGCCGGTATGGACGCCTTGCAGGTAGTCGCAGCCGAGCTCGGTGAGCGCGCGGGCGACGGCTTCGTTCGGGACCCATTCGGCGACCGTGTTCAGCCCCATGTGGCGGGCAAGGCCCAGCAGCGTCGCGACGAAGTGGCGGTCATCCTCGCCGCGCTCGAAATTCTCGACAAAGGCGCCGTCGATCTTGACGCAATTGACGCCGAGCCGGCGCAGGTTGCGGAACGAGGTGTAGCCGGCGCCGAAATCGTCAATGGCGACGGCAAGCCCCAGTCCCTGGACCTTGGCGACGAAATGACGGGTGTCCTCGACATTGGCGATGGCCTCCGTCTCGGTGATCTCGACGGTCAATCGCTGGGCGATGTCGGGATGAAGCTTCACCGCGGCGGCGAGCGCGTCGAGCCAGTCATGATCCATGGTGGTGGCCGGCGCGACATTGACCGACAGCCGCAAGCCCGGCGCGGCCACGAGCTCGCCAACCGCAAGTTCCAGGACGCGCTGGTCGATCAGGCGGATCAGGCCGAGCTTTTCGGCGACCGGCACGATGGTGCTGGCCGGCAATAGCGAGCCGTCGCCGCGGCGGATGCGCAGCAGGCACTCGTAGGATGACACCTCGCGCGGGTCGCGGGCGGCGACGATCGGCTGAAAGGCGAGGCTGATCCGCTGGTCGTTGAGCGCGGCGACGATCTCGTCGGTGATCCGGAGGTTCTCCCGCCGGCTCTGCTCGCGCTCCAGATTGGGCTGGTAGGCCTGGAAGGCGCCGCGCCTGCGCGCCTTGACGCCGTCGAGGGCCTCCTGGGCCCGCCCCATCACGGCGGTCAGGTCGGCGGCATGGCGCGGCGCGATCACGCCGCCCATGGTCACCGTGATCGAGATCGGCCCGGCGGGTGTGGCGAAGACGTCGTCGCGCACGCCCGCCAGAATGCGCTCGGCGGCGGTGGCCATCTCGTCGGGCTGGCAGTTGCGCATGATGATGCCGAACTTGTTGCCCGACAGCCGGCCGATGAGGTCGCCGCCACGCATGCGCGAGCGGATGCGCCGGCCGACCGCGGCAATGATCTCGTCGGCCCGGTCGAAGCCATAGGCCTCGTTGATGCGCGCCAGGTTGTCGATCGCCGCGATCAGGAAGCCGATCGAGCCGCGGACTTTCTGTGCGTCGTCGAGCGTCGTTTCCAGCACTTCGCAGAAGCGATGGCGCGACAGCTGGCCGGTCAGCGGGTCGATCTCGCTCGCGGCGGCCAGCTTGCGGCGGTGCTCGTAGCGGTCGGTGATGATGCGGACCGTGCCGTGGGCGTGCAGCGGCCGGCCGCCGGACGAGGCGAACCAGCGACCGGAATCCTCGACCCAATGGGTCACGCCGGGCCGGGGCGACAAGGCATATTCGATTTCGTAGGCGACGCCGTCGCCATGGTCGGTGCCGGGCGAATTGACCACGGCCTCGTAGCGACCGGCGGGCGATTCGGCGGCCAGCATCTGGGCGTAGCCACGCCCGGTGGCGAATCGCGTCATGTCGTCGACCGCAAAGACCGCCGCGGCGTTGCCGCTCCAGGTCAGCCGGTCGGAGGGAACCGCCCATTCATAGGTCGCGGTCCCGACCGACGAGAGGATGGCGTTGGTGCTGGAATCGCCGGCCACGTCGCGGTCGAGCTCCGCAACGTCCGATCTGGCGATCGCCGCATCACCCATGTCCACAGCTTTATCCGTTCCAGCCCGACCCGCAGCTTCTCTATCAAGCCGGGAAAAGTATGAATGAAGCGTGTCGATGGGAGACTGCGTCGTTCGGCCTCGACACCGGCGCGCCGGTGGTTGTACTCCGGTTCGTCGGCCGTTTCTTACCAGGCTGTGCCAATTCGGTACGAATCAGGCGGGCACGCGGCTTGCGGGAACCCCTCCGCCGGCACATGTCCGCCGGCCCCAGATCGGGAGCGTTCATGGCGATCAGCGGCGTCAAGGCCGATGCGGGTATCCGGTGGGGTCGCCGCTGGACGGACCGGCCGCGGGCTGCCGAACGCCGCGGCGCCGCGCCCGCCGCCGAAGCGCCGGCATCAACAGGTCTCACCGTCGTGCAGGAGCCGGCGGCGGAACGGCGCCGGGCCGCGGGGCGGCCCCTGACATCGGCTTTCGCTACCCAATTGCTGGCCGGCCTGATGACCGAGCCCGAGACCCGGACGGGCCGCCGGGTGCGGGTCGAGGCGGCGGAGGCCCGCTACCAGGCCAATATGCCCGGAGCAACACCTCGCGGCACGCTGGTCCGCCGCGAGGCCTGACGGCAACGGATCAATAGCCGAGGGCCGAACCGTCCTTGCGCGGATCGGAGCCGCCGATCAGGAAGCCCGACCGGTCGATGCGGATCATCTGACCGCCGCCGATCGGCTTGGTGGTGATCTCGACGTCGTGGTCCATGGCGCGCAGCTTGGCGATGGTCGCTTCCGGCCAGGTCGGCTCGACCGTGGTCTTCTCGCCCTCGAAGAAGGCGCGCGGCGCATCGATCGCGGCCTGCGGGTCCATGCCGTAGTCGAACATGTTGGCGACCACATGGGCATGGCCCGAGGACTGGTAGCTGCCGCCCATCACGCCGAAGCTGGTGGTCACCTCGCCGTTCTCCACCAGCATGGCGGGAATGATGGTGTGCATCGGCCGCTTGCCCGGGCCGATGCAATTGGCATGACCCTCCTCGAGGCGGAAGCCGGCGCCGCGGTTCTGCAGGAGGATGCCGGTATCGGGCGTGCAGATCTTCGAGCCGAAATGGTGGAAGATCGAATTGATGAAGGAGACCGCCATGCGGTCGCGATCGACAATGGTGCAATAGATCGTGTCGGAGCCCGGCGGCGGCGGCACCAGGAGCGGCGTGCGCCTGGCCGGGTCGATCATGCCGGCCAGCGTTTTGGCGAAGTCCTTACTGGTCAGCTGGTCGACGCTGTAGCGCATATGAGCGGGATCGGCGATGTGCTGGTCGCGCACGGCATAGGCCAGGCGCGCCGCCTCGATGCCGAGATGCAGCCGTTCCGGCGACAGCGGGTTCATGCTGCGCAGGTCGAAATTTTCCAGGATGTTGAGCAGGATCAGCGCGGTGATGCCCTGGCCGTTGGGCGGCAGCTCGACCACCTCGACGCCCTTGTAGCTGGAGCGGGCCGGGGTCTCGACCGTGCCGTGGTGGCCGGCCAGGTCCTCGAGCGTCAGCAGGCCGCCCTTGGCGCGCACGGTCTTGACGATATCCTCGGCGACACGGCCCTCGTAGAAGCCCTTGGCGCCTTCCTTGGCGATGGTCTCGAGCGTCGCACCGAGCGCCGCGCTGGTCATCCGGTCGCCGGCCATCGGCGCCCGGCCGTTCAGCAGGTAGTGGCGGCTCGCGCCCTCGTCCTTGGCCAGCGCCTCGGCATCGGCGGCCCAGTCGAAGGCGACGCGCGGGGTGACCGGCCAGCCCTGCTTGGCGTAGCGGATCGCCGGCTGCAGCACGCGGCCGAGGTCGAACTTGCCATGCGCCTTGAGGATCGCTTCCCAGGCCTCGATGGCGCCCGGCACGGTGACGGCGTGGACGGAATCGATGGGGATCGAGGTCAAGCCCTGTGCCCGCAGCGCCGCCGGCTCGGCGGCCTTGGCCGCGCGGCCGGAGCCGTTATAGCCCCAGATCGGCTTGCCCGGCCTGGAAACCAGCGCGAAGCAGTCGCCGCCGATGCCGGTCATGTGCGGCTCGACCACCGCCATGACGCCGACCGCGGCGATGGCGGCGTCGGCGGCGGTGCCGCCGGCCCGCATCATCTCGACCGCGGCGGCAGTCGCCAGCGGATGCGAGGTCGCGGCCATGGCTTCGGTGGCGTAGACCGGCGAACGGCCGGGCTTGTGGAAATCGCGCATCTGCACCGTCATGGAGCGTCCTCCGACCGGGCCTTCCGCTGCGGCCCGAAACCTGTCATGACCGGCTTTTCGCGGCGGTCTATTGTGGCAGCCCTAACACAAGCGTCCCCGGCCGCGCCATGGCTCCGGCGGACCGTCATTCTGCGCCCGGTGCAAGGCTCCATGCCTGTCCGATAACCTGTCTGGAGACGTCGATGACCCATCTTACGCTCGCTTCCGCCCGCACGATTGTCGAGAAGGCGCTGGCCTTCGCCCATGAGAAGAGCTTCAAGCCGATCGGCGTGGTGGTGGTGGATGCGCGCGGCGCCGTGCGCATGACCGTGGTCGAAGACAACAATGCGCTGCTGCGCGCCGACATCGCCCATGGCAAGGCCTATGGCTGCGTGGCCGTCGGGGTCGGTGGCCGCATGCTGCAGAAATTCGCGGTCGAGCGGCCGCATTTCGTCACGGCGCTGGGCGGTCTCACCCATGACCGGATCACTCCGGTGCCCGGCGGCGTGCTGATCCGCGACGGTTCGGGCGCGATCATCGGCGCCGTCGGAATTTCCGGCGATACCTCTGACAATGACGAGCTGGCGGCGATCGCCGGCATCGAGGCGGCCGGCTTCAAGGCCGATACCGGCGCCTGAGCCTCGCGCCGGGCCACCAACAAAAAAGCCGGTCGCGAGACCGGCTTTTTTCATGAGGCGAAGCGCGTCAGCGCCCCGGATCAGTCGTTGGTCGTGGTCTTCGGCTTCAGGATCTGCTTGCCGCGATACATGCCGGTCTTCAGATCGACGTGATGCGGACGGCGCAGATTGCCCGAGTCCTTGTCCTCGACATAGGTCGGAGCCTTGATGGCGTCGTGCGAACGGCGCATGCCCTGACGCGACGGCGATGTTTTTCTTCTCGGAACGGCCATGGATGTCTCTCCAGCGGGGCCACAGGACCAAGGGCCACGCGGCACGCAAATTCGTAAGTCGCGGGCCTATACACGACTTCCGCCCAGGGTTCCAGAGGGAATCTGGCCTGGTCCTCGCGGCGCCACGATGGTCAGGACGTCGGCGAGCACGATCAGGCCCGGTCGTTCGACATAACCGACCAGGCCGCGCCGGCCATTGGCCGCCTTGATGAAACCGAATTCATGGGCCGGCACGCCCGACCGGGCGGCGATCGCCCGGCCCGACTGCCGGCACGGCGCGTTATAGGCGGTCACGACGATGGTCGCGCCTGATGGCGCCATCAGCCGGGACATCGGGGCGAGCGCGGACAGCCTGTCGAGGCCGGAGACGGTCAGGTTGGCGCCGATCCATTCGGCCGGCAGCTTTGCCAGCCCCAGGGCGGCTGCGGTTTCAGCCAGTTCCTCGTCCGCGAGGACCGACAGCTGCCGGTCGTTGCGGATCACCGTGCCGCGCGGATGCCAGGGCTCGCGCGCGCCGGTCCTGCGGGTCGGGCCGGCATGGATGTCGCCGGCGATGCCGTCCAGCGTCAGCGCGAGCCGGTCGATCGCCCGCGAGACGAAATCGCGTCCGCCGGCGAAATAGAGGCCGGTCACGGTGACGGTCGGAGCCATCGGCACCTCCTTGACCGGGCCTTCAGCCGCGATAGGCGAATTGCAGCAGCAGCGTGCGCTGGAGGAACGAGAAATTGTTGTCCGAAATCAGGGTCAGAATGGTGTCGCCATTGCCGTCGCGATGAACGGCGAGGCCTTCCATGTTGTCGATCTGCGCGCTCAGATCGGCCGACATGACGATAGGCCCGTCAATCGTGGCGCCCGGCCGGATATTGGCCGAATCGATGCGGCGGATGCGCACGCCGAGGCCCCGCCACACCGAAAACCAGCGCTCCAGGATCAGCAGGTCGCCATTCGGCAGGAAGGCCAGATCGGTGACGTCGAAGTCGTTGGTGCGCTTGACGAAAAATTCGCGTGGCGGCGAGGTGAACAGAAAGCCCCTGATATCGCCCTGGTCGTTCAGGCCGCGCTCGGAAATGGCGATCAGCGTACCGGCGAGCGGCGAGGGCCGCTGCAATACGCCGAGCGCTTCGATGCCGCGATTGCCGGGCAGCCGCCGGTCGCCCATGGGTACCGGCGAGGGCACGCCCCGGGCGGTCAGGCCGTCGCGGCCGAACGTGTCGAAACGGAAGATGCGGTGGGTCCGCTCGACACCGACATAGGCCGTGCCGCCCTCGATCCAGAGCGACTCGACGTCCCAGTTGCCGGTATCGGCCAGGGACCGGCCGTTTGGCCCGAGGATCGCCGCCATGCGCGCCTGCGACAGCCCGGCGGGCTTACGGCCCTCCATGTCGATGCGGGTGGTCAGCCATTGGCCGTTGTCGGTGATCGCGGTCAGCCGCTGGCCGGCCGCATCGGTGCGGATCGAGGAGATGCCGCCGAAGCCGCGATAATCGGACTGCAGCTCCAGCCCGCCACGATATTCGAGCCGGCCGAAGACGGTCTTGGCCGGTTCGCCGGGCGCGAAGACATTGATCGGGAAGGACCGGATGGTGATGTCGACCGGCGCGCCGGGCACGGCCGGCTTGGCGGCGGCGCCCGATGGCGCCGGGACCGTGAGCAAGGCGGTGCCCATCGCGCCCAGCAGGCCGCGCCGCGACCAGGAGCGGGTGCCTTGCCGCTGCCGGTCACGCGCGGACGCCGGCTCCCCGCCGGGGAGCGATCGGCGCGGCGGCCCGTCCAGGCCCCGGTCGGCCATCAGGCGACCTTGCGGCGGCGGGGCGGGGCTGCGGGCTCGCTGCCGTCGGCGGCTTCGTCGAACAGTTCGGCGAGCTTTTCGGTCATGGCGCCGCCCAGTTCCTCGGCATCCACAATGGTCACCGCGCGACGGTAGTAGCGGGTCACGTCATGGCCGATGCCGATGGCGATCAGTTCGACCGGCGAGCGGGTCTCGATTTCCTCGATGACCCAGCGCAGGTGCCGCTCGAGGTAGTTGCCGGGGTTCACCGACAAGGTGGAATCGTCGACCGGCGCGCCGTCCGAGATCATCATCAGGATCTTGCGCTGTTCGGAGCGCGCGAGAAGGCGCTTATGCGCCCAATCCAGCGCCTCGCCGTCGATATTCTCCTTGAGCAGCCCCTCGCGCATCATCAGGCCGAGATTCTTGCGCGCGCGCCGCCAGGGCGCGTCGCCCGACTTGTAGATGATGTGCCGGAGGTCGTTGAGGCGGCCGGGATTGGCCGGCTTGCCGTTCTGCAGCCAGAATTCGCGCGCCTGCCCGCCCTTCCAGGCGCGGGTGGTAAAGCCGAGGATCTCGACCTTGACGCCGCAGCGCTCCAGCGTGCGGGCCAGGATATCGGCGCAGGTCGCCGCCACCGTGATCGGCCGGCCGCGCATGGAGCCGGAATTGTCGAGCAGCAGCGTCACCACCGTGTCGCGGAAATTGGTGTCGCGCTCGCGCTTGAACGACAGCGCGGCCATCGGGTCCATGATGACCCGCGGCAGGCGCGAGGGATCGAGCACGCCCTCTTCCAGGTCGAAGTCCCAGGCGCGGTTCTGCTGCGCCATCAGGCGGCGCTGCAGGCGGTTGGCGAGCCGGGCGACGACCGGGCCGAGATGACTCAGCTGCTTGTCGAGATAGGCGCGCAGCCGATCCAGCTCTTCCGCGTCGCAGAGGTCCGGCGCGTCGATGATTTCGTCGAATTTCGCCGTGAAGGGCTTGTAGTCCGGGCCCTTGCGTTCATTGCCCTGGGATTTCGGCCGCCACGGCTCGCTCGCCTCGTCGGCGTCGCCCATGTCGTTTTCGTCCGGCAGTTCGGCGGTCTGCGCGTCGGAAGCCTCCTGAGCGCCATCCGGCGACTCGTCGGACATCTCCTCGGCATCCTCCATCTGCATGCCTTCGGAGGATTCCTCCTGCTGGCTGTCGGGGCTCTCGCCGGATTCGGGCGAATCCTGTTCCTGGTTCTCCGAATCATCGTCGTTGTCGTCGTCGGAACTGCCCCTCTCGTCGCCCATGTCGAGCGAGGTCAGCAGCTCCCGGACCGCCTTGCCGAAGGCGCGCTGGTCGCCTTCGAGGCCGACGAGCTTTTCCAGGTTCGGGCCGGCCTTGGCCTCGATCGTGTCTTTCCAGAGATCGACGATCCGGGCGGCCTCGGCCGGCGCCTTCAGGCCGGTCAGGCGCTGGCGCACCATCAAAGCGAGCGCGTCCTCAAGCGGCGCATCGGCCTTGTCGGTGATGTCCTCGTATTTGCCGAGCCGATGATAATGGTCTTCCAGGCGGGCGGTCAGGTTCTGCGCGACGCCGGCCATGCGGTTGGCGCCGATCGCCTCGATGCGGGCGCTCTCCACCGCCTCGAAGACGGCACGCGCCGCCTGGCCTTCGGGCACCATGGCGCGGTGGACCTTGGGATTGTGCACGGCGAGCCTGAGCGCCATGGCATCGCCATGGCCGCGGACGATGGCCGCGTCATGCGCCGACATCTTGCGCGGCGGTTCCGGCAGGCGCGCCTTGTCGCCGGCCAGCCCCGGCTTGTCCGAGGCATAGGTGACCTCGAGATCCTCGCGGCGGGCGATGGCGCGCATGCAGGAGGCGACGGACCGCTTGAACGGCTCGGTCGGGCTTTCCTTGGGCGATGGCTTGGCCTTGGAATTGGAACTCACGGAAGGTCCTTCTTCAACCAGATGCGGCGATGGCCGGGCGGAAATTCGGCCAGTTCGCCGAAGATCTCGTAGCCGAGACCCTGATAAAATCCGTCGGCCTGGAAGCTGAACGTGTCGACATAGACATGCCTGGCGCCGCGGCTCGCGGCGATAGCCTCGGCCCGCTGCATCAGCTCCGTGCCGAAACCGCCGCCGCGAACGGCTTCATCGAGCCAGAGGAGTTCGATGAAGCACCAGTTCCAGATGGTGTAGGCGACGATGCCGCCGCGGATCTCGTCCTCGTCGTCACGGACCGACACGGCGAAGCGCTTGTACTTCGATGTGCCGGCCTTGGCCCTGTTATAGGCGACGAGGCCCTTGACCACGGCACGGGCGGCTTTCGCGGTCGCCTTTTCATCGACGACGCGCACCGCCCGTACTCCCTTCAGCTCAGCGCCACGTTGACCGCGCTCTCCGGCAGCTCCTGGCCGAAACAGCGCTGATAGAACTCGGCGACCAGCGAGCGTTCCATCTCGTCGCACTTGTTCAGGAAGGTCAGCCGGAAGGCGAAGCCGATATCCTTGAAGATGTCGGCGTTCTCGGCCCAGGTCAGCACCGTGCGCGGCGACATGACGGTCGACAGGTCGCCGTTCATGAAGGCGTTGCGGGTGAGATCGGCCACCCGCACCATCTTGTTGACCTGGTCGCGGCCCTCGGCGGTCTTGGCGAAGGTCTTGGCCTTGGCCAGGATGATGCCGACCTCGTTGTCATGGGGCAGATAGTTCAGCGTGGTGACGATCGACCAGCGGTCCATCTGCGCCTGGTTGATCTGCTGGGTGCCGTGATAGAGGCCGGTGGTGTCGCCGAGACCGACCGTGTTGGCAGTGGCGAACAGCCGGAACGACGGGTGCGGGCGGATCACCCGGCTCTGGTCGAGCAGGGTCAGGCGGCCGGACGATTCCAGCACGCGCTGAATGACGAACATCACGTCCGGGCGGCCGGCGTCATATTCGTCGAAGCAGAGCGCGACATTGTGCTGGTAGGCCCAGGGCAGGATGCCGTCGCGGAACTCGGTGATCTGCTTGCCGTCCTTCAGCACGATCGCGTCCTTGCCGACGAGATCGATACGCGAGACGTGGCTGTCGAGGTTGACGCGCACGCAGGGCCAGTTCAGCCGGGCGGCGACCTGCTCGATATGGGTCGACTTGCCGGTGCCGTGGAAGCCGGAGACCATGACGCGCCGGTTATGGGCAAAGCCCGCCAGGATCGCGAGCGTCGTCGGCTTGTCGAACAGGTAATCCGTATCGAGATCCGGCACGTGATCGTCCGGCTTGGAAAAGGCCGGAACGGTCATATCCGAATCGATGCCGAACACCTTCCGCACCGACACCGTGGTATCCGGGGTCCCGGTACCTTTTTCAGGCTGCACTGTCACGAAAACCTCCGATACCGCGCACATCGCGGCGAGCCGTTTTTTTCAAATCGGATTGACCTTAACAGATCGCGGGTCGCGCCCGGAAGGCCGCCGCATGCGGGAATGCCATTCGCATTATTGATGCGTCCAATCAGCAGAAGCCAACAGACTTGAGATAATTATAGGCCTGAATGATCTCGCGCAGCTTGTCCTCGCGCGAGCGGTCGCCGCCATTGGCGTCCGGATGAAGCCGTTTGGCGAGCTCCTTGAAGCGGGCCTTGATCTCGGCCGCCGTCGCATGGATGTCGAGATTGAGCGCGGTCAGCGCCTTGCGCTCGGCATTGCGAATGAGCCGGCCTTCGGGCTCGACGGGGCTTGCGCCCTGCGGCCGCCAGTCCTCGCCGTCGAACATGCCGAAGGGGTCGGCCGCGCCGCGCGGGCCCATATGGACATGCGGTTCCGGCCGCCGTCCCTTCTTGCTCCAGGAGTTGACGCCCATGCTCCAGGTCGGCCGGTGGCCGGTGATGGCGTCCTTCTGATAGGCGGCCACCGCCGCGTCGTTCATGCCGGCGAAATAATTGTAGGTGGCGTTGTACTCGCGTACGTGGTCGAGGCAGAACCAGACGAATTCACCCTCCCGGTCGCGGCCGAGCGGCGCGCGATGGGTCGCCTCGCAGCCACAGCCCTTGAAGCCGCAGACGCGCATGCCGGGGCGGGCCTGGGCGCGGCGGTCGTCCTCGGGCTTGACGCGGATGCGATCGAAATAGGGTGATGCGATTTTCATGAGGTTCAGTTTCGAAACGGGTGCCAATTATGGGGGCGCCGCGTCGAAGCGGCAAGACGAGTCGGACCGGTGGCGGTCCGACGGCTGATGCGGTGACCGTCGACGGGGCTGGTCTGCAGCCCGGTCGCATTGACCGGCGCCGAGGCGCCGGCGCAGGTTCGGTGCCCCGAGGACGTGCCCGGAGGACCATGCATGCCGATCGTTCTGCGCTCGTCGCCAGCTTCGCCGTTCGGGCGCAAGATCACGCTGGCGCTGGCCCATCTGGGTCTTGCCGACCTGGTGACGGTCGCAGCCGCCGATACGATGGAGGCCGGCGACGCCCTGCGCTTGCAGAACCCCCTGGGCAAGATACCGGTGCTGATCCTGGAGGATGGCACGGCGATCTATGACAGCCGCGTCATCCTCGAATATCTGGATATCCTGGGTGGCGGAAACAAGATCATCCCGGCCGATCCGAAGGCACGCATCCAAGCGCTGACCCTGCAGGCCCTGGCCGACGCCATTCTCGATGCCGGCATCCTGCTGCGCTACGAGACCATGTTCCGCTCCGAAGAGCGGCGCGAGCCGCGCTGGCTCGATCATCAGCAAGGCAAGGTGGCGCGCGGCCTGGAAGCGCTGGAGGCGATGCCGCCCGAGCTCGGCGTCACCGTCGGAACGATCGCGCTCGCCTGCGCGCTGGGCTATCAGGACATCCGGTTCCAGGGCGCCTGGCGCGCCAGATGCCCGAATCTCGCCGGCTGGCTTGAGGCCTTCATCCGGCAAATGCCGGCGGCCTGGGAAAAAACCAAACCGATCCTGTAGGGCATGCGCTCAGCCCGGCTGGGCGAAGGTGCAGTCGACCACGGTGTTGGTGAGCTGGCGCACACGCCGGCGGCGGTCGACATTCTCGCAGAGCGGCGCGGCGTTGGCGCCGCCGGCGACCGTGCCGTCGCAGGAGACGGAATCGGTCTGGCCGTTCGGTTTCTGGAAGGTGCAGGTGACCTGGCAGATCATCGGGCGCTGCGAATTGTTGGTGGCGGTGACATGAATGCGGGCGCCGCGTTCGGCCGTGCCGCAAAAGGCGGTGGTCTCGGGCTGGGGCGGGGGCGCGACGACCTGCTCGGGCGCGCTGGCGCAGCCGGACAGGACGAAGAATGCGGAAGCAAAAGCTGCACGGCGCATGGCGGCCTCCTGTCGGCACAGGCAAGCCCGAGCTTCCCCCGCCGATGAGGCGATAGCAAGGCATGCCGCACGCATGGCGCGAGCCCGCGCCGGCCGGCGCGATCCAGCGTCCTAGCCGAGCCAGTCGACGCTGCGGCCATGGGCGTCGCCCCTGGCAAGCAGCCGCTCGGTTCCGTCGGGCCAGAGCCGGAGGGTCAGGCGCGGCCCGGTGTCCTCGAACTGTTCGAAGGCCAGCCAGGCGAGCGGCGTGTCCCGTCCGGCGGTCCGGCCGAGGCGCTCCATATGGGCGGCGATGCGCGCCTTGGCGGCTTCGGGGAAATATTGATAGGCGATCGAGTGGAACAGCACCCGGACGCTGCCGGGCGGCGGCGCGGCGACAAGCACGGCTTCGACCCAGTCGGCGGCGTCGGCCGGCTCGACCGGGACGGGCGCGGCCTCGGCGATGGCGATGGCCGCCTGCGTGCGGGCCAGCCGCTCCGCCTGGTCGGCCCAGACATAGGCCATGAGCCGTTCCCGGTCGCGGGCATTGCCGATATCGAGCGGCGACCGGTCGCAGGCGCGCCGCGCGACGATGCGCGGTTCGGCCCCCGCGGGCGCGCCGCCGGTCCATTTCGGCGCGAGCAGCACCGGCGAGCCGGGCTTGCCGGCCTGGCGCCCGCCGAGGTCATAGGCATAGCGGTCGCCGATCGAGTTCAGGCCGGCGCTGGCGCCGAGCTCGAACAGGGCGAGCGGCAGGCCGGTCGCCGCCGCGATCTCCATGAAGCCGGCATGGAGCGCGGCGCTGCGGGCGACCTCGTTGGTCTGCGGCGGCGACGCGAGCCAGGCGGCAATGGCATCGTCCTGCGCGGCGATGGTCTCAAGAGCGATCCGGCGCAAGACGACGATGTCGGGCGTGGGATAAGGCGGGTAGGCGCGGACGAGCGCGTCGGGCGCGCCGCGCCGGGCCAGGGCATGCAGGGCGCCGGCAAGCCTGAGCGGCACGGCGTCGACGCGCGCATCCGCCCGGCCCTGCCAGTCGAGAATGGTCCGTCCGGTCAGGGTCGACCGGTCGAGCGCCGGTCCGATCGCCGCCATCAGGCTGGCGGTGAACGGCGAGCCGAGTTTGGCGCACCAGATCGCCTGTTGCGCGAAGGCTTCGCGGGCGGCCTCGTCGGTGGTCATCAGCTCACTCCAGCCCGAATTTCAACGCGGCGGCGGCGGCCAGGGGGCCGAGCACAAGGCTGATCAGCGACAGTGCGACCAGCACCGCGAAGGGCGCGCCGAACGGCGCCGGTCCGGTGATCGCGGCGCTGGTCGCGGCGACCCCGAAGATCAGTACGGGAATGGTCAGCGGCAGGATCAGGATCGCCATCAGCAAGCCGCCGCGGCGCAGGCTGACGGCCAGCGCCGCGCCGATGGTGCCGAGCCCGGTGAGCGCCGGCGTGCCGGCGAGCAGCGTCAGTGCCACGGCGCCCATCGCCTCCGGCGGCACGTTCATCAGGAGGCCGAGCAGCGGCGCGGCGACGACCAGCGGCAGGCCGGTCGCCAGCCAGTGGGCGGCGGCCTTGGCCATGACCACCAGGGCGAGCGGCGTCTCGGCCATCATCAGGAGGTCCATCGAGCCGTCGTCGGCATCGGCCTGGAACAACCGGTCGAGGCCGAGCAAGGTCGCCAGCAGCGCGCCGATCCAGAGGATCGCCGGTCCGATGCGGGCGAGCAGGTTCATGTCCGGCCCGACGCCGAAGGGCACGATGGTGACCACCGCGAGAAAAAAGACCACGCCGACCATGGCGCCACCGCCGACCCGGGTGGCGAGCCGCAGGTCGCGCAGGAACAGGGCCGACAGCGCCGGCGTCATGCCGGATCTCCGATGCCGAGCTCACGCGCCGCGATGCCGAGCGGGCCATGGGTCGCGGCCAGGATCAGCCCGCCGCCGGCGAGGTGCTCGGTCATGATCCCGGCGAGCACCGTCTGGCTCGCCTGGTCGAGCGCCGCGGTCGGCTCGTCGAGCAGCCAGATCGGCCGCTTCACGCTGATGAGCCGGGCGAGCGCCAGGCGGCGGCGCTGGCCGGCGGAAAGATAACCGGCAGGCAGATCGGCGAGGTGATCGAGGCCGAGGCGGCCGAGGGCATCGCCGGTTCTGCCGGCGCCGGTTTTGCCGCCGCCCAGGAAGGCGGTCCAGAACGACAGGTTCTCGGCGACCGTCAGGGCGCCCTTGAAGGCATCCTGGTGGCCGCAATAATGCGCCTGCTCGCCGATATCGGCCTCCGGGTCGCCGCCGTCGAAACTGAGCCGTCCGGCTTCGACGCGTACCAGACCTGCAATCATGCGCAGCAGACTCGACTTGCCCGCGCCGTTGCGGCCGACGACCTGCACGGCCTCGCCGGCGGCGACTTCAAAGCTCAAATCCCGGAAAACGATCCGGCCGCCGCGCTGGCAGGTGAGGGCATCAGCGTTGAGACGCATCATGCTGATTTCTTACGCGACGAAGGGGTAAGCGGCGAGAGCGCGATGAATGCTTCTAACCATATGGCGGGTTGATTGGAATCCCTCTATAACGCCGGCGATTGGTCGCCGCGCCCCCTTGGGTTCCCTGACTACGCCCGAAGCTTCGGACGCGATGTCGGCCTTCTGGATGAAGGGATCATCGCCTCATGTCGCTCGACAGCTTCAAGGCCCGCAAGACGCTCAAGGTCGGTACCAAGAGCTATGTTTATTACAGTCTGAAGGATGCCGAGAAGAACGGGCTGAAGGGTATTTCGGCGCTGCCCTTCTCGATGAAGGTGCTGCTCGAGAACCTGCTGCGCGCCGAGGACGGCCGCTCGGTCACCAAGGCCGACATCGAGGGCGTCGCCGCCTGGCTCAACGACAAGGGCAAGGCCGGCAAGGAAATCGCCTTCCGCCCGGCACGCGTGCTGATGCAGGACTTCACCGGCGTGCCGGCGGTGGTCGATCTGGCCGCCATGCGCGACGCCATGAAGTCGCTCGGCGGCGATCCGCAGAAGATCAATCCGCTGGTGCCGGTCGACTTGGTGATCGACCATTCGGTGATCGTCGACGAATTCGGCTCGGCCAAGGCGTTCAAGAAGAACGTCGACCTGGAATATCAGCGCAATGGCGAACGCTACCGCTTCCTGAAATGGGGCCAGCAGGCGTTCAAGAATTTCTCCGTCGTGCCGCCCGGCACCGGCATCTGCCATCAGGTCAACCTGGAATACCTGTCGCAGACGGTATGGACCCGCAAGGAAAAGGTCTCCAAGGTCGTCCGCGGCAAGAAGACCTCCGAGACCGTCGAGGTCGCCTATCCCGATACGCTTGTCGGCACCGACAGCCACACCACCATGGTCAACGGCCTGGCCGTGCTCGGCTGGGGCGTCGGCGGCATCGAGGCTGAAGCCGCCATGCTCGGCCAGCCGCAATCCATGCTGCTGCCGGAAGTGATCGGCTTCAAGCTGACCGGCAGGCTGAAGGAAGGCGTCACGGCGACCGACCTGGTGCTGACCGTTACCCAGATGCTGCGCAAGAAGGGCGTGGTCGGCAAATTCGTCGAATTCTTCGGCAACGGCCTCAACAACATGACGCTGGCCGACCGCGCGACGATCGCCAACATGGCGCCGGAATATGGCGCGACCTGCGGCTTCTTCCCGGTCGACGACGAGACGCTGAACTACCTGACGACCTCGGGCCGCAAGAGCCAGCGCATCGCGCTGGTGGAGAAATATGCCAAGGCGCAGGGCCTGTTCCGCACCAAGGGCGTGGCGGATCCGGTGTTCACCGATACGCTCGAACTCGACCTCGGCTCGGTCGTGCCGTCGATGGCAGGTCCGAAGCGTCCCGAGGGCCGGGTCGCGCTGGAAGCGGTCGGCGCCGGTTTCACCGCGGCCATGGAGACCGACTACAAGAAGGCGGCCGAGCTGTCGCGCCGCGTCAAGGTCGAGGGCCGCGACTTCACCATCGGCCATGGCGACGTGGCGATCGCGGCGATCACGTCGTGCACCAACACCTCCAATCCGGCGGTGCTGTTCGCCGCCGGCCTGCTCGCCCGCAACGCGGTGGCCAAGGGCCTGAAGACCAAGCCCTGGGTGAAGACGTCGCTGGCGCCCGGCAGCCAAGTGGTCGCCGAATATCTGGCGAATTCCGGCCTGCAGAAGGATCTCGACAAGCTCGGCTTCAACCTGGTCGGTTTCGGCTGCACCACCTGCATCGGCAATTCCGGCCCGCTGCCGGCCGAGATTTCCAAGGCGATCAACGACCAGGGCCTGATCGCGGCCGCCGTGCTCTCCGGCAACCGCAATTTCGAAGGCCGCGTGTCGCCCGACGTCCAGGCCAACTATCTCGCCTCGCCGCCGCTGGTGGTCGCCTATGCGCTGGCCGGCTCGGTCCAGATGGACCTGACCAAGGAGCCGCTCGGCACCGACAAGAAGGGCCAGCCGGTCTATCTGAAGGACATCTGGCCGTCGTCGAAGGAGATCCAGGCCTTCATCGCCAAGAACGTCACCAAGAAGCTGTTCAAGGAAAAATACGCCGACGTGTTCAAGGGCGACGCCAACTGGGCCAAGGTCAAGGCGCCGACCGGCCAGACCTATACCTGGGACGACCACTCCACCTATGTGCAGAACCCGCCCTATTTCGTCGGCATGGGCATGAAGCCGGCCGGTGTCAGCGACATCAAGGGCGCACGCATCCTCGGCCTGTTCGGCGACAAGATCACCACCGACCACATCTCGCCGGCCGGTTCGATCAAGGCGGCGAGCCCGGCGGGCAAATACCTGCTCGACAACAAGGTGGATGTCGCCGACTTCAACCAGTACGGCACGCGGCGCGGCAATCACGAGGTGATGATGCGCGGCACCTTCGCCAATATCCGCATCCGCAACTTCATGATGGGGCCGAACGGCAAGGAAGGTGGCTACACCATCCACTATCCCACCAAGGAAGAGATGCCGATCTACGACGCGGCGATGAAGTACCGCCAGGAGAAGGTGCCGCTGGTGGTGTTCGCCGGTGTCGAATATGGCAACGGTTCGTCGCGCGACTGGGCGGCCAAGGGCACCAATCTTCTCGGGGTCCGGGCGGTCATCGCGCAGTCGTTCGAGCGCATCCATCGTTCGAACCTGGTCGGCATGGGCATCGTTCCCTTCACCCTCGAAGACGGCACGACCTGGGCCTCGCTCGGCCTGAAGGGCGACGAGACCGTTTCGATCAAGGGGCTCGAAACCGTCAAGCCGCGCCAGAAGATGGAAGCCGAAGTCACCTTCGCCGACGGCAAGGTCAAGAAGGTGCCGATCCTCTGCCGTATCGATACGCTCGACGAGATCGACTATTTCAAGAACGGCGGCATCCTGCAGTACGTGCTGCGCGATCTCGCGGCCTGATGCCGGGCCGGATCGACCGGATGCGGCGGTCGCGGGTTGTCCCCGCGGCCGTCGCTTCGCCTTCGGCCGCCGGGGTTATCACGCGCGCTTGTGGGGTTTTCACCCAACCGTGACTCGCCTGACCCCACCGTGCGGGCTAGGACAAAACCTGGGCAGGGTTAAGTTTCGATCGGGGCGAAGACCGATGCATAAGGCAAAGATTTGGGGCGGGCTATTACTTGGCCTGGTCTCGTTCGGCGCGGCGCCAGCCGCCGCGGCGGATAAAGTGCGCGCAGTCATTGAGCTGTTTACCAGCCAGGGCTGCTCGTCCTGTCCGCCGGCCGACCGCCATCTGGCCGAAATCGCCGACCGTACCGATCTGATCGCGCTGACCTTCGCCGTCGATTACTGGGATTATCTTGGCTGGCGCGACACGCTGGCAGATCCTGCCAATACCAAGCGCCAGAAGGCCTATGCCCATGTCCGCGGCGACCGTCAGGTCTATACCCCGCAAATGGTGGTGAACGGCGTCGCCCATGCCATCGGCTCGGACCGTGCGGCGGTGGACCGGGCGATCGTCCAGTCGGCCAGCCAGAGCGGCGTGCTGACGGTGCCGGTGACGATCAGCTATTCCGGCGACACCGTCACCGTGACGCTGCCGGCACAGCAGACGGGCCTGGCATCGGCCGAGACGCCCGCGACCGTCATGCTGCTCGGTGTGTCGTCGCGGCAGAATGTCGAGATCGCCCGCGGCGAGAACCGCGGCCATACCGTGACCTATCGCAATGTCGTGCGGTCGCACGTCAAGCTCGGCGAATGGACAGGCGCCGCCCAGACCTTCACCGCCTCGCGCCTGGAACGGCTGGCACCTGGATGCGAACGTGCGGTGGTCTTGATCCAGGCCGGCAGCCAGCGCAGCCCGGGCGCCGTGCTCGGCGCCGCCATGGCCCGCTTCCAGTAAGCGCGATCGTCAATCCGCCATCAAGCCAGCGCGTCCTGCCGTCTCAGTGAAACGAGGCGGCGTCCCTGTTTTTTGTCCTGGGCAAATCGCGGTTCCGGTGCGGCCGGGTCGTCCGCGCCGCGGGCGCCGGCGGCCGCGGCACCGTGAGGTGTCCGGCGGCCGCGGGGCGCGGCTCCTGGCTCAGGCCCTGGCCAGCCAGACCATGTCGGGCGCGACGATGCCCGGAACGTCTTCCTCGTCGATGCGCCTGACGGTGTCGATCTTCACGCAGGCTTCCGCGCTCAGCGGGTCGACGCCGTGGCGAACCAGCTCGCGCCCGACGCTCTTGCGCACGCAGGAGGCTGCGGCCTCCGCCGCTTCGGCTTCGACAAATCGGGTTGCGGCAAATGTACTCTCGGCGCTGGCGGCCGCGAGGCCGCGCGCTTCACAACGATACCAAGGCATGGGATGTCCCTGTCCCTATTTCCAATCGGTCCCCTGCCGGCACTCAACCACCATAGGGTTGATAGAGCCTTGACAGGATCGGTTAACTTTTCACGCGCATCACTCGCGTCACCATGAGTGATGCCCACACAGGAAAAGGTTCGATGGCTGAACGAGAGCTGAAGGCGGCTGACAGGATTTTCGTGCGGCGCCAGGTCCTGCTCGGTGGCGGGTCGCTGCTGCTGCTCTCGGCCTGTTCGGAAGCACCGGCCCCGCGGCCGTCGGGCCAGCCGAGCTTCTACCGCAATCTCGCCGAGGCCGGCGCCCGGGTCGATGCCGCCATGGCCGCGGAGATGATCACGGGCTATCGGCGCAACAACGGCCGCGGCCCGGTCGCCGTCGATGCCGTGCTGATGCGGGTCGCCGAGACCCAGGCCAATGCCATGGCCGGCGCCGACCAGGTCGGGGTGCGCACCGGCACCGTCAATGCCCGGCTCGCGGCGCAGGGCTATGCCCATGGTGCGGCGGTGGAAAACACCTCGGCCGGCTACATGACCCTGGCCGAGGCCTTTTCGGGCTGGCGCGATTCCCCGCCGCACCGGGCGCATATGCTCAATCCCGCGGTGACGCGGCTCGGGCTTGCCACCGGCTACCGGCCGGGCTCGCGCTATCGGGTGTTCTGGGCGCTGGTGCTGGCGCAGCCGACCGGCACGGCCTGAGGCCCGTTCAGGTCGGGTCGCCCGAGGCCAGATACCAGTCCATGATCTCGCGGCCCTGCATGAAGCAGATCTCCGGCCGCGCGGCGAGCGCGGCCAGGAGCTCCTCGATCATGCCGATGCGGTGCGGCACGCCGGAAATATAGGGGTGGATGGCGAAGCTCAGGATCTTGGCGCCGCCGAGGGGGCCGCTGCTCCGCGCTTCGGCGATCAGCCGGTCGGCCTGGGCGAGCGTCCGCTCGAGGAACTCGCCGGCGCGATGGTGCTGGATCATGATCAGCGGAATGTCGTTCAGCTCGACCGAATAGGGCATGGTCAGGACCGGTCCGTGCCGGGTGGCGAGCCGGCAGGGCAGGTCGTCGACGACCCAGTCGGCTATGTAGCGGATGCCGGCTTCGGCCAGATGGTCGGCGGTCTCGAGTGTTTCGGTCAGCCCGGGCCCGAGCCAGCCGAGGCAGGGCGTGCCTGAAAAGGCCGACAGCGCCTCGACGGTGCGGGCGATCATCGCCCGCTGGTCGTCGACCTTGTGGGTCGGCACCTGGTGCCAGCCGTGGCCCATGAACTCCCAGCCGGCGTCGCGGGCGGCCGCCGCGATGCGCGGATAATCTGATGCGACCGAGCCGTTGATCGACAGGGTCGGCCTGACGTCATGGCGCGCGAAGGCTTCCATGAACCGCCAGAAGCCGACACGCATGCCGTATTCGTGCCAGGCCCAGTTGGCGATGTCGGGCTGCAGCGCGGCGCCGGTCGGCGCCACCAGCACCTGGCGTGGCATGGGGTTGTCGATGCGCCAGTTCTCGACATTGACCACCGGCCAGACCGCCACCAGCTTGCCGCCGGGCAGCGTGACGCACGGGCGATCGATCGAGGCCCGGTAGGGCAGGCGCAGTTCGGGACGCATGGGACTTCAGGCCGCCTTCTTGGCGTGATGGCTGTGCAGCTTGGCGCCCAGCAGGCGCCGGATGTCGTTGAATTCCGGGCTCGAGACGTCGCGCGGCCTGGCCAGCTCCAGCGCGTTGTCGCTTTCGATGCGGCCCGGGCCCGGCGTCATCACAACCACCCGGTTGGACAGGAAGATGGCTTCCTCGATCGAATGGGTGACGAAAACCACCGTCAGCCCGGTGCGCTGCCAGATATCGAGCAGCTCGTCCTGCAGCCTCTCGCGGGTCATGGCGTCGAGCGCGCCGAAGGGTTCGTCCATCAGCACCACCTCGGCGTCATTGGCGAGCACGCGGGCGATCGCCACGCGCTGCTTCATGCCGCCGGAGAGCTGATGCGGATAGGCGTTGGCGAATTTGGTCAAGCCGACCAGCTCGATGAATTTGTCGACGGTGTCCTTGATCACGCTGCGCGGCAGGCCGCGCGATTGCGGCCCGAAGCCGATATTGTCGCGGACGCTGAGCCAGGGAAACAAGGCATAGTCCTGGAACACCATGCCGCGGGTCGGATCCGGGCCCTGGATCGGCCGGCCCCACATCAGGGCCTGGCCGACGGAGGGCGTCTCGAAGCCGGCGATGATGCGCAGCAAGGTCGACTTGCCGCAGCCCGACGCGCCGATCAGGCAAACGAATTCGCCCTTGCGAATGGTCAGGTTCGCGTCCGACAGCGCGTGAATGGTCTGGTCCTGCAGCTGGAACACCTTGGAGACCTGGAGGATCTCGACGATCGGGGTCTTTGATTCAGCCATGGTGGGTCGGGCTCCAGCGCAGCAGGCGATTGCCGGCCATCACGACGATCCGGTCGGAGATGTAGCCGGCGATGCCGATGACGATCATGCCGCAGATGACCAGCTCGGTGCGCGACAGGGTGCGGCCGTCCATGATGACGGCGCCGAGACCTTGCGGCACGCCGGTCATCTCACCGACCACGATGACGAACCAGGCAAGACCGAGCCCGAGCCTGAGCCCGGTGAAGATCGACGGCAGGGCCGCCGGCAGCACGACCTTGAAGAACTGGGCATTGCCCTGGCAACCGAGCATGGCGGCCGCCTCGAACAGTTTCGGATCGACCGCGCGGACGCCGAACACGGTGTTGAGCAGGATCGGGTAGAAGGCGCCGAGGCAGACCAGCGCAAAGGCCGAGCGGGGGCCGAGGCCGAACAGGATCATCGACAGCGGCAGCCAGGCGGTGACCGGGATCGGCCGCATCACCTGCAGGAAGGGGTCGAGCAGCATGCGCGCGGTCGGCAGCCGGCCGATCATCAGGCCGATCGGCAGCGCGAACAGGGCGGCGAGCGCGAAGCCGCCATAGACCCGGCTCATCGAGGCCAGGAGATGGGTGACCAGCGTGCCGGAAAAGGCGTCGTCATAGATGCCGCCGACGGCGAAATCGACCATATATTCGGCGACCTCGTAGGGGCTTGGAATGAGCCTGGTCCAGCGCAGCCTGGTCGCCATCTGCCAGAACAGGAGCAACAGCGCCGGCACGATCAGGGCCAGCACGGTCGGCCTGAGGCGCGTCCAGACCGAGCGCCCGGAGCTCGGGCGCTCGATGGCGGCCGAGGCCGCCAGAGGGCTCGTTTCGACGATCGACATGACCTGAGGTCCTCTTCGAGCGGGGCGCGCGCCGCCCCCTTCGCGGGGCGACGCGACGGCAAGGGTTCAGGCCGAGGCGATCTCGTTGGAGAATTTCGGATTGAGGAAGCTGTCGAAATTCGGCAGCTGGCGGATCTGCTTCAGCTCCAGCATCTGCTGCGAATAGGTCCGTGCCTGGGTCAGCACCGTCTGGTCGAGTTTCCAGACATATTCGACATTGTCGGCGCCGAGTGCCTGGTCGACCGCGGTGCGGTTGGCGCCGAGCTTCTGGACGGTCACGTCGGCGACGACCTGCTTGTTGGCCATCATGAATTCGACCGCCTGGCGATGCACCTTCAACATGGTGCGGATGAGGTCGGGATCCCTGGCGACGGTTTCCTCATGGGTGGCAAAGATCATGTTCAGGCCGCCCATGGCGGTACCATAGGGATATTCGACGAGCTGGCCGACGCCGGAGGAGATCGACAGGCCGGGCCCGGGCTCGGCGCCGACATAGGCGTCGATGTCGCCGCGCGACAGCATGGCGTGCATCTCGCCGAAGGGTACGCGCACGGCCGTGACGTCGCGGATCGACAGTCCCTCCATGCGCAGGCGCTCCATGATGAACACCTCCTGGGTCGAGCCCGGCCAGATGCCGATGCGCTTGCCTTTCAGATCCTTGATCGTGCGCAGATCCGAACCGGCCTTGGAAATCACGCCCATGCCCTTGTTGGAGAGCGCGCCGACCACCACCACCGGCTCGCCGGCCGCGCCACCGAGAATGCCCGCGGCAATGCCGAAGGTGCCGAAATCGACCGATTTGGTGACGACCGCGTTCTTGCCGTCGGTCGGGCTGTCGAAGGTGACGATCTCGACCTTCAGGCCGGCGGGCGCGAAGCGCTCGTAGAAATGCGGCGGCATGGAATGGATCAGGCGGAGCGCACCCATCTTGACGGTGCGCTGCGTCTGCGCGCGCAGCAGGGCCGGGGCGCCAAGGGTTCCGGCGGCGATGCCGGCCCCGATGAGGAAGTGACGGCGACGGATCATGAGGAGGCTCCGGTGCGAGGAGGAAAAGGGCGGGTTCATGCAGCCTTGCCGGCGAGGTGGGCGACATAGGCGCGCCAGCCGCCATGGCCGGTAATGTCGTCGGCGCCGGCGAGACCCTCCGGCTCGACCAGGAAGCCCTTGGGGGTCGTGCCGTCGCCGAGCCTCAGCGTGCCGATACCGAGCGGCGAGGGGATCGCGGCGACGAAGCTGCCGAAGCCCGCGGCCGGCAAGATCCAGACCTCGCAGGCGATGGCCGCTCCCGCGCCGGCGGCGACGCGGATCAGGCCCGGCCGTTTCGGCGGACCGCCGGCGAGCGCATAGAGGCGATAGTCCGGCGTGGTGCTGGCGAGGCGGCCGAACAGGCCGCCGCATGCGGTGAGCTCGTGATTGAGCGCCATGCCGGAGAGATGCGCACCGACCACCACGATCTCGATCCCATGGTCCACGTTCATCTCCCTCAGGCCGCCTGTCGCCGGTTGCCGGTGACCTGTTCGAACCGCATCGCCAGCCGGGCCAGGCGGGCGTCGGCACCGCGCTCGCCGATCAGCGTGATGCCGGCGGGCAAGCCGTCGGCGCGCCAGGGGCCGGGCACGGCGAGCGCCGCCAGATCCAGGAGGTTGACGAAATTGGTATAGGTGCCGAGCCGGCTGTTCGGGCCGATCGGGTCGGCGACGAGGTCGGCAAGCGTCGGGAAGATCGGCGCGGTCGGTACCACCAGCGCGTCGATCGCCCGCCAGACCGGCTCGGTGGCGCGCCTGAGCGCGGCGAGCTGGTAGAGCGCCTCGAAGGTGTCGGTGGCGGAAAAGCGGCCTGCCCCTGAAATGATCTGGCGGGTGACGGGCAGGACGGCGTCCGGCTGGCCGGCCAGGAAGGCCCGGATCGCGGCATGGCGTTCGGCGACCCAGGGACCCTCGTAGAGCAGCCCGGCGGTCGCGAAGAACGGCGTCAGGTCGATCTCGACGACCTGGTCGGCCAAGGGGACGAGCTTTTCGACCGCGGCGGTGAAGGCCGCCGCCATCGCGTCGTCGCCGAAGAACAGCTGGTCCGCCCGGCGCGGGATGCCGAGGCGGCGGACCGGTGCGACGGCGCCGGGCGCGTCGGCTGCGACCGGCCGCGAATAGGCGTCCTCCGCATCGAAGCCGCGCATGACCTGGTAGACGGCGAAGGCGTCGGCGGCGTCATGGCCGAAGACCGAGATGCAATCGAGCGTGCGGCAGGCCGGCACCACGCCACGCGTCGACACCGCGCCGAGCGAGGGCTTCAGGCCGGTGACGTCGTTGAGCATGGCCGGCACGCGGCCGGAGCCGGCGGTGTCCGTGCCGAGCGCGAAGGCGACGATCCCCTGCGCCACGGCGACCGCCGAGCCGGAACTGGAGCCGCCGGGGACGCGGGTCGGGTCGACCGCGTTGCGCGGCGCGGGAAACGGCGAGCGCACGCCGACGAGGCCGGTGGCGAACTGGTCGAGATTGGTCTTGCCGACGATGATGGCGCCGGCGGCGACCAGCTTCTCGACCGCCGTGGCCGATCGCTCGGGCACATAGGCGAAGGCGGGGCAGGCCGCGGTCGTCGGCAGTCCCGCAACGTCGATATTGTCCTTGACCGCGAAGGGCACGCCCCAGAGCGGATAGCGGCCGGCGTCGAAGGGCGGCAGGCGGGCCGCGGCGGCAAGGGCATCGGGCTCGGGCACGACATGGATGAAGATGCCGGGATCGCCGATGGCGGCGAGGCGCGCGTAGGCCGCGGCGACGACCGATGCCGGCTTCAAGCCCTGGGCATAGCCTTGCAGCAGGGCGGCGATGGTGGGGCGGGGGGATTGCGGCATGGCCTCGGCGCGGAACAGGAACAAGGCCTGCCTCGCAACCGCCATGCCAGGACCGCCGCAAGCGCCGCTCCCCATCGTGGTTCATCGCCGGAATGTCGGACCGGCGGCAACTTAATCTGTTGTCAGAAAAGAGAGATTCGTCGCGCAGTGACGCCGGCGTCCAGCCGGCCGGGCAACCCCAAGGCAGTTATCGGCACCGTCTCATTGTATGCAATAGCGATGAGTGAGGCCGTTGTTGCCTATAATTTGGGCCTATGCTGGCAATCTCATAATCTGGCGCGTGCCTCATTCGACAGCACTTCCCAGGCGCGCGCGGCCAGGCCGATGTGTTCGCGCATGGCGCTGCCGGCCCTTTCGCTGTCGCCGCGCTGGATCGCCTGAACCACCGCATCATGTTCGCGATGGGACTTGGCGAGGCGGTCGCGGCCCTCGAACTGGGCGCGTCGGAACGGAGCGAGGCGCCGGCGGGTGGCCGAGGCAAGCTCGGCCAGATAGGCGTTGCGCGAGCCGCGGTAGATGGCCACGTGGAATTCGACATTGGCCGCGCTATAAGCGGCGAGGTCGCCCTGGTGCACGAGCGCCGCCATCGAACGGTGCAGCGTGTCGAGCGCCATTCGCTCGGGCGGCGTCATCGCGACCGCCGCCAGCGCGGCACAAAGGGCTTCCAGCTCGGCCATGACGACGAACATGTCGTGGAGCTGGCCCTTGTCGGGCTTGGCCACCACCGCGCCGCGATGCGGCCGGATCTCGACCAGCCCGGAGGAGGAGAGCTGGCGCAGCGCCTCGCGCACCGGGGTCCGGGAGACCGCGAATTCGGCGGCGATCTGAACCTCGTCGAGCGCCGCTCCGGGGAGCAGCCGGCCGGCGACGATCGCCTCGGCGAGCTGCGCCTGCAATTCGTCGGAGCGGGTCGGCTTGGCCCGCGGGCGGCGGGCAGGCGGCGGGATCGGCTGGCCGTCGTTCATCGCGGTCGGCTCAGGGCAGCAGCGAGGGCAGGCCGATGCGGATCGGCCCGACCTGCAGGCGTCCGTCGCTGGCGCGCAGGTTGATCAGCCGGCCCGGCTTGCCTTCGACATCGGTGGCCTGGCTGGTGAAATTCAGGCCGGCGACCACCGCGCCGAGCGTGCCGCCGAGGCCGTTGGCCTGGACCGCGCTTTCGAGATTGGCGACGCGCAATTCGATCTGGCCGTCCGGCTTGCCATCGGCCGTCAGCCGCAGATTGCCCTTGGCGATGCCGACCGCCTCGCCCTGGGCGACACGGAACAGCACCAGATCGATCGAGCCGCCGGCCGCCTGCCACTGGCGCGGGGCGAGCGGTTGCGGGCGGTTCGGGCTGCGCAGCAGCTTGCGCGCGGTCATCTGCAATTCGGCGTCGACGGGTGCCTGAATGGCATTGCCGAGTGTCGCGCCCTGCAGCCGCGACACGACGTCCAGGCTGACGGGGTCGGCCGCGTTCGGCCGGGTGTGCAATTCACCGCGGGTGGCGCGCAAAAGCACCGTGCCGTCGCGCGACAATTCGAAGGCGTCGACCACCGCGCTGGAATTGTCGTAGCCGGCGAGGGCGAGCTGGGCGGAGGTCTGCGCCAGGCGCCAGTTGGCGCTGTAGACGGCCGGATCGCCCTCGAGGGTCGCGGTCATCGGCCCGGTCCATTCGGCGATGACATGGCCGGGGCTCCAGATCTGCGACACGACCAGCAGGCGCTCCAGCCGGACGGTCCGGGTCGGGCGGCTCTCGTCGCGCAGCTCGACCACCGGCTTGGTGCAATTGATTTCGAGCCGGAACGGATAGCCGCCGCGGCTGCGCTCGGCGCATTGGATCACCCGGCCATTGGCGGCCTCGCTCGCCACCACGCGGTCGATCATCTCTTCGGCGCGATTGGCGCCCCAGTGCCAGACGGCGGTCCAGCCGGCGGCGAGCAGCGCCAGCGCGCCAACGGGAACAATGAACGTGCGCAAACGGGGCATGGTTGATGATCCTGCGGGATGCTTGCATCGCGAAGTCGGGGTCTTTACCAGAACCCGGTCCGCTTCTCCTAATTCCGATCCGTGTTCCGATGACCAGCGAAAACGGCGATCTTTGGGTCTTCGGTTACGGCTCGCTCATGTGGCGGCCGGGCTTCGACTTCATCGAGCGCGTCCCCGGCCGGCTGATCGGCCTGCACCGCGCGCTCTGCATCTATTCCCATGTTCATCGCGGCACGCCGGAACGACCGGGCCTGGTGCTCGGGCTGGATCGGGGCGGCGCCTGCCGCGGCATGACCTTCCGGGTCGCCGCCGAGCACCGCGCCGCGACCATCCAATACCTGCGCGAGCGCGAACAGGTCACCTCTGTCTATCTGGAGGTCGAGCGGGTCGTGATGCTGCAGAGGCATGGCGAACCGCGGGTTCGCGCCGTCACCTACATCGCCGATCGCGGCCATAGCCAATATGCCGGCCGGCTGAGCCTCGACGAGCAGCTGCATATCGTCCGCCAGGGTCACGGTCATTCCGGGGCCAATCGCGACTATGTCAAGAATACCGTCGCGGCCATCGAGGAACAGGGGTTTCGCGACGCCAGCCTGCATTGGCTGGCGACACATCTGTGATCCGGCGCGCCGGTCGTCCGCGTCGCGGATCTTAGAGCGCCTCTCCCTTCAAGAGACGCGGCACGTCGCCGGTCAGGCCGGCCGCCTGGCGGATGAAGAAGCGCTTCAGCGCCGGCATGCGGTCGACCAGGCCAAGCCCCAGATCGCGGACGAAACGCAGGGGATCCGAGCCGTTGGAAAACAGCCGGTTCAGCCCGTCCGTGGTCGCGCCCATCAGCACGGTGTCGAAGCGGCGCCAGCGCTGGTAGCGGTCGAGCACGTCCGGTCCGCCGGGATCGAGACCGAGGCGGGCGGCATCGGCAATGCATTCGGCCAGCGCCGCGACGTCGCGGAAGCCCATATTGATGCCCTGGCCGGCGATCGGGTGGATGACATGGGCGGCATCGCCGACCAGCGCCAGCCGGTCGGCGACGAAGTCGCGCGCCACCTTTAGCCCGAGCGGATAGGATTTCGGCTGGTCGACCACCTCGATGGCACCGAGCTTCAGGCCGAAGCGGCTTTCCAGCTCATCCTGGAACAGCAGTTTCGGCAAGGCGCAGAGCCGTTCGGCGCGGGCGGTCGCCTCGGTCCAGACGATCGACGATCGCCGCCCGGTCATCGGCAGAATGGCGAAAGGGCCCGCCGGCAGGAAATGCTCCTCGGCCCGGCCGCCATGGTCATATTCGTGGGCGACGGTGCAGACGATGCCGGACTGGCCGTAGTCCCAGCCGACGCTGCGGATGCCGGCCTTGTCGCGCAGGCGCGACCGGCCGCCGTCGCAGGCGGCGAGCAGGGATGCGGCCATCGCGCCGCCATCGGTAAAGTCCACGGCGATCGTGCCGGGCCCGGCCTGGAAGCCGGCGACGCCGGCCGGCCGGAACAGGATGCCGAGCGCCTGGGCGCGCTGCCACAAAGCGCGGGCCACAGCCGCGTTCGGCGCCATATGGGCAAAGGGCTCGTCCGGTCCGACATCGCCGTCGAAGGTCAGGAAGACCGGACGGACGACGTCGAGGGTCCGGCTGTCGGTCACCACCATGTCGAGGATCGGCTGCGCCTGAGGCGCGATCTCGTCCCAGACACCGACGACCTCGAACAGGCGGCGGGCGGCGGCGGCGAAGGCCGAGGCGCGGCCGTCGTCGACAGGCGCCGCGGCCAGGGCGGGATCGGCCATCACGACGATGAAGTCGCGGCCGAGCGCATGTTTCAAGGCAACGCCGAGCGACAAGCCGGCGAGGCCGCCGCCGGCGATGACGATGTCGGCACGCGAAGGCGCGGAAGGGCGATCGGTCATGGCGGCGGTTTATCGGAAAAGCCGGACGGGCGCGAGAGCGCAGACTGTCACGGGATCTTCGCGGCTCCGCGGCAGACTGGTGTGCAGCGGCCCCTGGTCCGCGACACCGCGGGATACCGCGCGGCAAGACAGTTTCGATCCTCACATCAAGGCGTGAGATCTCCGTCTTGCCGGCGCAGCCCGAACCTCGCCGCGCGCAGCCCCGCGCGACGCGTTCACGGGCGGTTCGTTTGCCGCCTCAGGCGCGAACAGCGAGATTGACCGCTTTGGGTCCCTTGCCGCGCTTGTCGGGTTCGAGCTCGTATTCCAGCTTCTGACCTTCGGCCAAAGTGGCGAGCCCGGAGCGCTGGACGGCCGAGATGTGGACGAAAATGTCCTTGCCTCCGTCGTCCGGCTTGATGAAGCCGTAGCCCTTCTCAGTGTTGAAGAATTTGACGATCCCCGTCATGGACATGCCGGTCAGCCTTTCCGAATGCACTGCCGGTTCCGCACGATTGCGAACCTGTCAGGGCCCCGGACCAGGAATATCCGCGTTGCATCGGACGCATGGCCCGTCCGATCCGCCGCCAGGTCCTTGCCGCCCGAACCTGAGAGCCGAACCAAGCGTAACCTGGAATTTTCAGGCTGTACAACCCTGATTTTTACGGATTTACCGGAAGTTGCGCTGTGTCAAGAGCGCCATTACCCGCGGCTTCAAAGAAGACGTGGCGCACGGAACGTCGGTAATACGCCACGACGTTACGTTGAGATCCATGGTGCAGGTCGCCAGACGTTCACCCGTGGCGGTTTTCAGGCACGTAGTTTGCCCTAGTCCCCATTCTCGTCCTTGGGCGCGGCAGGTGCAGTCCGGAAGGGCGACAGGCGGACCGGGCGTGAAGGGTGCGCGACGCGGCGTATCGCCGGACTGGGCCAAGGCTGACCCTGCGACCAGCGCGACGGCAACAAAGCTGAGAGCCATACGACGCATGGCGAAAGACTAACACCGCCGGGCCTCCGGCGAAAGCGGATCCGGCGGCGGGCAATACCGGATGGGCCGGGGATCCCGGCGTCACGCCGGCTTTCGCGCCGCCACCATATAGTTCACGTCGAGCTCGGCCGTTGTTTCCCAGCGGCTGTGCATCAGGTTGTACCAGACGCCCGTGCGGTCGGAGATCGTCATGCCGCCCTTGCCGATCGCCGTTTCCAGTTCGGTCGGCGTGACGAACTTGTTCCAGTCATGGGTGCCGCGCGGCAGCCAGCCCAGCACATATTCCGCGCCGACGATGGCCAGGGCGAAACTCGCCATGGTGCGGTTGATGGTGGCCATGACCAGGAGGCCGCCGGGCCGGACCATGGCGCAGCAGGTGGTGGTGAAGAGCTCGACGTCGGCGACGTGTTCGACCACTTCCATGGCGAGTACGACGTCGAAGGTCTCGCCGGCGGCGGCAAGCTCTTCCGCCGTGGTGCAACGATAGTCGACGGCGGTGCCGGACTGCGCGGCGTGGATACGCGCGGTCTCGACATTGGCGCGGGCGGGGTCGGCGCCGACGACGTCGGCGCCCATCCGGGCGAGCGCCTCGGAGATGAGGCCGCCGCCGCAGCCGATATCGAGGACCCTCGATCCCTCCAGCGCGCGCAGCCCACGCGGGTCGCGGCCGGAAACGGCCGTCACCAGGTCCCTGATATAACGGAGCCGCACCGGATTGAACTTGTGCAGGACCGCCATCTTGCCCTTCGGGTTCCACCATTCGGCGGCGAGCTTGGAGAACTTCTCCACTTCGGCCTGGTCGAGGGTCGCTGCGGTCATGAATTCATCCGGTGGTTTCGGCTTGTCCGCTGGTTTGGCTATCACGCGTTGCCATAGCTCCGATCGATCGTTATGCATACGCGCCTTTTTTCAAAGAGCGCGTAGCGTCGCGCCAGAGATCCATTGCCATGTCTCGCCTCGTGATGAAGTTCGGCGGAACCTCCGTCGCCAATGTCGACCGGATCAAGAACGTCGCCCGCCACGTCAAACGGGAGGTCGAGGCCGGCTATCAGGTGGCTGTCGTGGTGTCCGCCATGTCGGGCAAGACCAATGAGCTGGTGGCCTGGTGCAAGGAGGCGGCGCCCTTCCACGACCAGGCGGAATATGACGCGGTGGTCGCTTCCGGCGAGCAGGTCACGGCCGGCCTCTTGGCGGTGGTGCTCAATTCCATGGGCCTGAAGGCGCGCTCCTGGCAGGGCTGGCAGGTGCCGATCCTGACCGACGATGCCCATGCGGTCGCCCGCATCGCCGATATCCCGTCGGCCAATCTGGACGCGGCCTTCGCGGCCGGTGAGGTGGCGGTCATTGCCGGTTTCCAGGGCGTTCACCAGGCGACCAGCCGGATCACCACGCTCGGGCGCGGCGGCTCGGATACGTCGGCGGTGGCGATCGCGGCGGCGATCCATGCCGAGCGCTGCGACATCTACACCGATGTCGACGGCGTCTACACCACCGATCCGCGCATCGTGCCCAAGGCCCGGCGTCTTGATAAGGTCGGTTTCGAAGAGATGCTGGAAATGGCGTCGCTCGGATCGAAGGTCCTGCAGGTCCGCTCGGTCGAACTCTCAATGGTTCATGGTGTGCGGACCTATGTGCGCTCGTCCTTCGACGATCCGGACAATCCGCAGACCGGCACTCTCATCTGCGACGAGGAGGAAATCGTGGAAAAGCAGGTCGTCACCGGCATCGCCTTCTCCAAGGACGAGGCGCAGGTGAGCATCCGCGCGGTCGCCGACAAGCCGGGCGTGGCCGCGGCGATCTTCGGGCCGCTGGCCGAAGCCAATATCAATGTCGACATGATCGTCCAGAACGTCTCGTCGGACGGCGCCACCACCGACATCACCTTCACCTGCCCGGGCGCCGATCTCGATCGCGCCCAGCGCGTGCTGATGGATGCCCGCCACGCGGTCGGCTTCAAGTCGCTGGAGACCGCCTCCGACGTGGTCAAGGTGTCGTGCATCGGGGTCGGCATGCGCAGCCATGCCGGCGTCGCCGCCAAGGCGTTCAAGGCGCTGGCCGAGAAGGGCATCAACATCCGGGCGATCACCACCTCCGAGATCAAGTTCTCGGTGCTGATCGACGCCGCCTATACCGAGCTGGCGGCGCGCACGCTGCATTCGCTCTACGGCCTCGACAAGGTCGGCTGAGCCGCGCCCTCCGGCTTGTCCCAAGGCCCTGGCGATGCCAGGGTCGGCGGTCTGCCGAAGGGGGCGATCCGGACATGTCGGAACTGGCATCGATCAGGCGCATGGCGGCGCTCGCTTTGGCCATGCTGGCGACGTTCGCCGCCGGCCCGTCACGGGCGCTGGCCGAATCACTTGGCCTGCCCTTCACCGTCACCAAGCCGGCCGGCGACGGACCGTTTCCGGCGGTGGTCATCCTGCATGACTGCTCGGGCCTCGGACCGGCCTCGTCCGGCGCGCCCTGGCGCTGGTCCAGCGAACTGACCCGCCAGGGTTATGTCACCATCTGGCCGGACAGTTTCCTGACCCGCGGATTTCCCAACGGCACCTGCCAGGAGCCCGACCAGGCGGCCGCCTTCCCGGAGGTGCGTGTCGCCGATGCCTATGCGGCGCTCGCCCATCTGCGCAGCCTCGCCTTTGTCGATGGCACGCGGATCGCGGTCATGGGCGGGTCGCATGGCGGCTCCACGACCCTTGCCACCATCGTCTCGACACCGGCCAACGAGGCCCGGGCCGAGCCGGGTTTCGCCGCCGCGATCGCGCTCTATCCGAGTTGCGGCCGGCGCTACGGCGCCTGGAGCGTGGAGCGGGCCCGCGAGCCGGGCAGCCCGATCACCGGCTATCGCGGGGTGTTCACGCCGCGCGCGCCGCTGTTGATCCTGACCGGCGAGCTCGACGACTGGACGCCGGCCGAACCGTGCCGGCAACTGGCCGGGCGGGCCAAGGCGGCGGGGCTTGCCGTCGACATCGTGATCTATCCCGGGGCTCATCATTCCTTCGACAGCCCGAGCCCGGTCCGGCATGTCGAGGGCCGGGTGAATTTCAACGCGCCGGGCGGGCGCGGCGCCACGACCGGCGGCAATCGCGAGGCCTGGGCCGCCGCGCGCAGGAACGTCGCCGACTTTCTTGCGCGCAACCTTCGGCGCGTCACGCCCTGATCGCGCTGCGTCCGGTCGTTATTGCGTTGCAGCAAAAGTCGATCACGATCATTCGCATTCGGCCCGCCCTTTGCAAATGGCGATGTCGCCCTTAATGGTGGGAGCACGGCGGGGGGCCCGCCGTTCCTGTTGCCAGGATAGCGGGCATCATGCCCAGAACGTGACCATGCCGATGCGTGCCGCCTTCGGTGGTCCTCGCCTTTTGCTCCGTCGCCTGCGCGAGGTGATGGCGGAGCAGGTTTCCGCGCAGGACCGCCTCGACAAGATCGTCGTGCTGATCGCGGCCAATATGGTGGCCGAGGTCTGCTCGGTCTATGTGCTGCGCGTCGACGGCACGCTCGAGCTCTATGCCACCCAGGGCCTGAACCGCGAGGCGGTCCACCTGACCGTCATGCGCGCCGGCGAAGGCCTGGTCGGCCTGGTGGCGCAGACCGCGGATCCGCTCAATCTCTCCGATGCCCAGGAGCATCCGCAGTTCTCCTATAAGCCGGAGACGGGCGAAGAAATCTTCCACTCCTTCCTCGGCGTGCCGATCTTGCGGGGCGGCAACACCCTCGGCGTGCTGGTCGTGCAGAACCGCGCGCACCGCAAATATGAAGAGGACGAGGTCGAGGCGCTGCAGACGACCTCGATGGTGCTGGCCGAGATGATCGCCTCGGGCGAGCTGTCGGCGCTCGCCCCGCCCGGCCAGGAGCCGGCGGCGCGCCGGCCGCTGCGAATCGCCGGCGAAGGCCTCGCCGACGGTGTCGGCCTCGGTTACGTCGTGCTGCACGAGCCGCGCATCCTGGTGAAGCAGCTGATCGCCGACGATCCCAACAAGGAAATGTCGCGGCTGGACCAGGCGGTCGAGGCGATCCGCGCCGAAATCGACGACATGCTCGAAAACGAGGATGTCGCCCGCGGCGGCGAGCATAAGGACATTCTCGAAGCCTATCGCATGTTCGCCCATGACCGCGGCTTCATGCGCCGCATGAAGGAGGCGATCGCCACCGGCATCACGGCGGAAGCAGCGGTCGAGCGGGTCCAGTCCGACAACCGGGCCCGCATGATGCGCCAGACCGATCCCTATATGCGGGAGCGGATGCACGATCTCGACGACCTGGCCATGCGCATCCTGCGCCAGCTGACCGGCGCCAAGAGCCCGACGGCGAGCGAGGATCTGCCGGAAAACGCCATCGTGGTGGCCCGCCACATGGGCCCGGCCTCGCTGCTCGACTATGACCGCACCCGGCTGCGCGGCCTGGTGCTGGAAGAAGGCGGGGCCACCAGCCATGTGGCGATCGTCGCCCGCGCGCTCGGCATCCCGACCGTCGGCCAGGCCGAGAACGCCGCGAGCCTCGCCGATCCGGGCGACGCCATCATCATCGACGGCGCCACCGGCGAGATCCATCTCCGGCCGACCAGCGACGTCGAGACCGCCTATGCCGAGAAGGTGCGCTTCCGCGCCCGCCGGCAGGCGCAATATGCCGCGATCCGCGACAAGCCTGCGGTCACCAAAGACGGTGTCGAGGTCAGGCTGCATCTCAATGCCGGCCTGATGGTCGACCTGCCGTTCCTGGAGGAAACCGGCGCCTCGGGCATCGGCCTGTTCCGGACCGAGCTGCAATTCATGGTGGCCAACGCCCTGCCGCGCATCGCCGAGCAGCTCGACCTCTACCGCAAGGTGCTGGACGCCGCCGGCGATCGCCCCGTGACGTTCCGCACCCTCGATATCGGCGGCGACAAGGTGCTGCCCTATATGGAGGTGATCCAGGAGGAGAACCCGGCGCTCGGCTGGCGGGCGATCCGGCTCGGGCTCGATCGTCCCGGCCTGTTGCGCAGCCAGGTGCGCGCCATGTTGCGGGCGGGCGCCGGGCGCGAGGTGCGCATCATGTTCCCGATGATCGCCGCGGTCGAGGAATTCGACGAGGCGAAGGCGATCGTCGAGCGCGAATTGACCCATTTGCGCCGGCATGACCACCGCATGCCGGAGCGGGTCCAGATCGGCGCCATGGTCGAGGTGCCGGCGCTCCTGTTCCAGCTCGACGAATTGCTGCCGCGGGTCGACTTCCTGTCGGTCGGCTCCAACGACCTGGTGCAGTTCATGTTCGCGGTCGATCGCGGCAACAACCGCGTCGCCAACCGCTTCGACGTGCTGTCGCCGCCGATCCTCAGGGCGCTCCGGTCGCTCGCCCAGAAGGGCCGTGAGCACGGCAAGCTGGTGACGCTGTGCGGCGAGCTCGCCTCGCGCCCGCTGGAGGCCATGGTGCTGGCCGGCCTCGGCTATCGTTCGCTGTCGCTGTCACCGGCCGCCATGGGCCCGGTCAAGTCGATGCTGCTGGAGCTTGACCTCGGCCGGCTCGAGGCGCTTCTGACCCGTCTGATCGACGAACCGAAGGCGGGTGTCTCGATTCGCGAGAAATTGCGCGATTTCGTCGAGGCCGAGGGCATAACTCTCTGATGCTGCCAATCTCGAAGCTCGACGCGCTGGTCACGCGTCACGCCGTCATCGAAGCGGAACTGTCCACCGGCGTGGAGGGCGACCGCTATGTTGCGCTGTCGCGCGAGTTTTCCGAACTCGATCCGGTGGTGGCCGCCGTCACCGCCTATCGCGCCGCCGAGGCCGAGCTCGCCGACCTCGACCAACTGATCGGCGATCCCGCCACCGATGCCGACATGGCGGCGCTGGCCCGCGAGGAGCGGCCGGCCGTCGAGGCGCGGTTCGCCGGGCTGGAAGCGGATCTGCGCATTGCGC
This sequence comes from Phreatobacter sp. GW821-FHT04C01, assembly GCF_059420385.1. Taxonomy (NCBI): domain Bacteria; kingdom Pseudomonadati; phylum Pseudomonadota; class Alphaproteobacteria; order Hyphomicrobiales; family Phreatobacteraceae; genus Phreatobacter; species Phreatobacter sp. GW821-FHT04C01. The sequence goes on from NZ_JBWKTP010000001.1 coordinate 660,137, forward strand.
TGCTGCCCAAGGACGCGGCCGATGCCAAGAACGTCATCCTGGAAATCCGCGCCGGCACCGGCGGCGACGAGGCGTCGCTGTTCGCCGGCGACCTCTACCGCATGTATGAGCGCTTCGCCGCCCTGCAGGGCTGGACCGTCGAGCTGATCTCGGCGAGCGAGGGCACCGTCGGCGGTTTCAAGGAAATCGTCGCCGAGGTGCGCGGCAGCGGCGCCTATGCCAAGCTCAAGTTCGAAAGCGGCGTGCACCGGGTCCAGCGCGTGCCGGCGACCGAATCGGGCGGGCGCATCCACACCTCGGCAGCCACCGTCGCGGTGCTGCCGGAGGCCGAGGAGGTCGATGTCGCCATCGACGACGGCGACCTGCGCATCGACACCATGCGGGCGGGCGGCGCCGGCGGCCAGCACGTCAACAAGACCGAATCGGCCGTGCGCATCACCCATGTGCCGACCGGCACGGTGGTGGTGGTGCAGGACGAGCGCTCGCAGCACAAGAACAAGGCGCGCGCCATGGCGATCCTGCGGTCGCGGCTGTTCGACGACGAACGGCGCAGGCTGGCGGCCGGCCGGGCCGCCGACCGCCGGCTGCAGGTCGGTTCGGGCGACCGCTCGGAGCGCATCCGCACCTATAATTTCCCGCAGGGGCGGGTGACCGATCACCGTATCGAGCTGACCCTCTACAAATTGCCCGAGATCATGGCCGGCACAGCGCTCGGCGAGATCATCGAGGCACTGGTGGCGGACCACCAGGCGGGCCTGCTGGCCTTGGAGACGGCCTGATGCTCGGCGCCGGCGCTTCGCTGCGTGATGCCCGGCGGGCGCTCGCCAAGGCCTTTGCCGGCCAGGGCCTGGATGAGGCCGAGCTCGATGCCCGGCTGCTGGTGAAACATGCGACCGGTATCGATCCGGCCTTGCCGGGATCGGCATCCGACGCCGTGCTCGACGCGGCGGCGGTGAGCCATCTCGAAGACCTGGCGCGGCGGCGGCTCGCCCATGAGCCGATCGCCCGCATCCTCGGGCGCCGCGAATTCCACGGCCACGACTTCCTGTTGAACCCGGCCTGCCTGGAACCGCGCCAGGATACAGAAACGGTGGTCGAGGCGGCGCTCGCACTGATACCGGCCGACCGCGACGCCAGGATCCTGGATCTCGGCACCGGGCCCGGCACCATTCTCTTGGCACTGCTCGCCGCGCGGCCGCGGGCGACCGGTGTCGGCCTCGACCGCTCGGCGCAAGCGCTGGGCGCGGCGAAAGCCAATGCCGAGGGCCTGGGGCTCGCCGGCCGCGCAGGCTTCGTCGAAAGCGACTGGGGTTCGGCGGTTGACGGCGCCTTCGACCTGATCGTGTCGAACCCGCCCTATATTCCCTCGGCGACCTGCGAGCAGCTGGAGCCAGAGGTGCGCGACCATGATCCGCGGCTTGCGCTCGACGGCGGCGCCGACGGCCTCGTCGCCTATCGGATCATCCTCGCCGATGTCGGACGGCTGCTCGCGCCCGGCGGCCATGTCGTGCTCGAGCTGGGCTTCGGCCAGGCCGCCGAGGTCGGAGCGATCGCGCTTGCCCATGGCCTGGCGGTCTGCGGGCTGAAGTCCGATCTCTCGGCGATTCCGCGCGCCCTGGTGCTGCGGCGCGCGGCCTGAGGGCGGGCCGGTTCAGCGCATCGGAAAGATCACCGCGCGATATTCGGCGGCATCGCTGTGGCCGCCACCGGCGATGACCAGCACGACCACGGCGAGCGCTGTCGAGGCCCTGTTGCGATAGACGTCGGTGACGCGGACCGCGGTCGCGCAGGTCATCGGCGGCAGCACATAGGCGAGTTCGACGATGCGTTCGCGAAAGGTCTCGGGCGCGCGGGCGGCGGCGCCCGGATCCGAGGCCGGCAGCTCCGGGGTCAAGGTCACCGTGAGTGGATAGGTCACCGCGGCCTCGCGATCGCGGCAAGCGAGGTCCGGGTCGTCCGGCGCGGCGAGCCTTGCGGCAATAGCGTATTTCGTCGACACGCCGGGATGGGCGCCGATGATATCGGGATCGGCCATGAAGCGGATCGGGCCTTCCGCCGGCGTCAGGTCGGTCCAGGCCCGGCCGGCCAGGCGGTGGCCGGGATCGGTCAATGCGAGAGCGCGCAGCGGCCGGCGGGTGGTGGTTTGCGTCCAGCGCCTGATCGCCTGGGTCTGCAGGCTCGCCTCGTCGTCCTCGTCGAAACGGAAGCCGCGCATGGCGCCGTGGCGGGGATCGGCGGGCGTCGCCTCCCAGGACAATTGGGTGACGCCGCGCGGAAAGCCCGTCGCGGAAATGCCGGTCGTCCGATCGACCACGTCGACGGCAAAGGCTCCGCGCTGGCTGGCGCCGTCGCCCCCCTCCTGCTCGAACCCGAAATAGCGGCCGTCGGTCGAGAAGCCGAGGATGCGGAGCTGCGGCGCCGTGCCGAGTTCGCGCGCGGCGGCAGGTGTCGCGGGTGCCAGCAGCGCCAGCGCGAGAAGAACGATCGATCGCAAGGACATGGGATTTCCGGCGGGTGGAGGCCCGATCTGGCCGTGCTTTTCCGGCAGACGCCTTTCAGGGCCATGTCGCCCGGGCCCGGCCCCCGTTTCGACTGCTGCTGCCGGAGATTTCGACGGGCCACTTTAGAGTGATCCTAAGTGGCGGTAAAATCTATGTAATTTGGCTTATTCCGCGGTGAGGGCCCATGCTCTAGATGTCGGCGTGCGAGGAGCGAGGTGCGTCATGAACAGCTGGTCCATTGTCCTGCAAAGTGGCGCCATCCTGTTGCGCGAGGGGCTGGAGGCGCTCCTGGTGGTCGCGGCGCTGGCCGCCTTCATGCGCCGCGCCGGCGCTGCCGACCGCCTGCCGCTGCTCTATTCCGGCGCGATCGCGGCGATCGTCGCCAGCCTCGCGGCGGCCTATATTTTCGAGACCTGGTTCGGCGGCGCCCATGACGATACGGTCGAAGGCCTCGTGATGATCGTCGCGGCGGCGCTGCTGTTCTATGCCAGCGGCTGGCTGTTCCTGCGCCAGGACGGCAAGCGCTGGCAGGCCGACCTGAACGCCGCCGCCGGCCGGGCGGTGGCCGCCGGCTCGGCCTTGTCCTTCGCGCTCTTGGCCTTTCTCGCGGTGTTCCGGGAGGGGGCGGAGACCATCCTGTTCCTGCATGCCCTGGCCAAGAGTTCGGGCGGCTGGACCTTGGCCGTGATCGGAGGCCTCGCCGGCGCGGCGGTCCTGCTCGGCCTCTTGTTCGTGGCCATGCAGATGCTGGCCTTTCGCCTGCCGTTGCGGCCGCTGTTTCTGGTCACCTCGCTGTTCCTGTTCGTCATGGGCCTGCGTTTCGTCGCCGCCGCCGTCCAGGAATTCCAGGAACAGGCCTATGTCGACGTGCATCCGGCCGTCGTGCCGCAATGGGTGGTGGATTCCGGCATGAACAATGGATCCTGGGAAGCGATCGGCGCGCAGCTGGCGCTCATTGTCGTCGCCGTTGCCGGATTGCTGCTTGCCGGCCGCCAGACCAGCGCGGGGAGCCGGACCTGACGGGATGTCGCAAAGCTTTCGGACGGCCGCCGAAATTTTCATGACCCCGTCGTCTTTTCGGGGAACATTAACGGCCACCATGGCTTGTCTCCGCCGGGGCATTGCAATGGGGGGTTCGATGGTTGCGACGGGCGTGTCGGCATTGGTGGCGGGGGTGCTCAGCCTTATTCTGTTCGGCGGCCAGGTGTCGTTGACGCCGGGCATCGTCGACGTGCTGTTTCTCGGCCTCGCCGCTTCCAGCCTGCATGTCGTGATGGGGCTGATCGCGGCCAAGGAGTGATCCGGCCGCCATGCTCTGGCCCCATATGGCGGTCTATCTACATTCCCTTACGTCAAGTGTGTTGGTGACGTCCCGAAGGAGGGAATGATGAAACGACTGCTGGTTCTTTTGATATCCGGGGCGCTTGGCGCCGCCTTCGTCATGTTCTGTACGGTGCTGGTGACGCCGCCCGGACCGGCCGCCACCGTGGGCAACATTCAAATCGTCGAGCGGCGCGGCCCGCTGCAGTTCCTGGACAGCCCGGATGCGCTCTGCCAGCGTGCCGGCCGGCCGGTGACCCCGGAGTGCCGCAGCGCCGTCATTGCCGCCCTGCCGCCGGGGCGCAGCTACGTCACCTTGCCTTATGTCGATTTTCTGTATCGCCAGACGCTCGGCGGCCGGACCTGACACGGCTCCGCCGGCGTCGCGCGCCTGACCCCGGTTGAAGGTGCGCGAGGCCGGCGTTGCGGGCGGCCGTCACCGACGAATGCATGACTGACGCGCGGGCACATCTGTTGATCGCGCGCGCCTTGGGCCGTACCCCGGATCATGCTGTTCAGAGATTTCGCCATTCTGGTCTTTGTCTGCCTGGTCTGGGCATCGAATTTCATCATCTCCAAGATAGCGCTGACCGAGTTGCACACGCCGCCGCTGTTCTTCTCGGCGGTGCGTTTCGGCCTGGTGCTGCTGGCGGCCCTGCCATGGCTTCTGCCGATGCCCCGGCCGCGCTGGCGCATGGTCGTGGTCGGGCTGCTGATGGGCGCAGGTGGTTTCGGCCTGGTCAGCATCGGCCTGATGACGGCGAGCCCGTCCAGCGCGGCGGTGGTCACCCAGCTCGGCGTGCCGATCACCGCCCTGCTGTCGATTTTCATTCTCGGTGAGCGGATCAGCTGGCGCCGCGGTCTCGGCATCGCCCTGACCTTTTGCGGCGCGATTGCCGTCATGTGGGACCCGAACGGCCTGGCCCTGTCATTCGGCCTCGTCTTCGTGGTCGCCAGCGCTTTCGCTTCGGCGATAGGCGTCGTCCTGGTCAAGCAGATGGGGGGCGTCCAGCCGTTCCAGTTCCAGGCCTGGGTCGGGCTGTCCTCGCTGCTGCCGCTGGCGGCGGCGTCGGCGCTGATCGAGACCCGCCAAGTCGAACTGGCGCTGCAGGCCGGCTGGAGTTTCGCGGCGACCGTGCTCTATGCCGCGCTGGCGGTCTCGCTTCTCGGCCATTCCTTGTTCTTCCGCCTCGTCCAGAAATACGAGGCCAATATGATCTCGACGCTGACCCTGATGTGCCCGCTGATGGCGATCGGAATGGGCGTGGTGCTGCTCGGCGACCATTTCGACGCCCGCATGATGGCGGGCACGGCCATTGTCCTGGTCGGCGTCCTGCTCATCCTCGTCGCGCCGAAGCAGGGCGGACACCGGCCTTCGGCCTGATCGGCGCGGGTCCCGGAACCGCCGGGGCCACCGGGCGTTGACTGCGCAGCGCAATCAACCGGTTATGGTGCCAATGCCCATGAACACGCTTCTGCTGATCATCATCCTGGTCATCCTGCTCGGCGGCGGCGGCTATTACGGCCATCGCGGTTATGGCAATCGCGGCCTGGTCGGGGTGCTGCTCGCCGTGTTGCTGCTCGTTCTGGTGCTGCACCTGCTCGGCCTGCTGATTTCGCCCTTGAGCCCGATCGGGCCGCCGGCGACCCGGGTAATCGCGCCTTGACGCGCCCGGCTTTGCGAAGGACCCTCGGCAGGGGGCAGCCGACCGTCGGCCTCGTTGCAGCGGTCATTGAAAGACATCGTCATGCCGAAGGGTTCCGAGCTCCTGGTCGCCGCGCTGGAGAACGAAGGTGTCGACCGCATCTTCGGCGTGCCTGGCGAAGAAAACCTCGACGTGGTCGAGGCGCTCCGGCAATCGCGCATCACGCTGGTGCTGACCCGGCATGAGCAGGCCGCCGCCTTCATGGCGGCGACCCATGGCCGCCTGACCGGCCGGCCGGGCGTTTGCATCTCGACGCTCGGGCCGGGCGCGCTCAATTTTTCGACCGGCGCGGCCTATGCCCATCTCGGCGCCATGCCGATGATCATGATCACCGGCCAGAAGGCGATCATGACGGCGAAGCAGGCACGGTTCCAGATCGTCGACGTGATCGCGTCGATGAAGCCCCTGACCAAGATGACGCGCCAGATCGTCAGCCCGGCGAGCATTCCGACCGTGGTGCGCGACGCGTTCCGCGTCGCCATGGAAGAGCGGCCGGGACCGGTCCATCTGGAGCTGCCCGAGGATGTCGCCGGCGAGGACGGCGGCGACGTGCCGGTGATCCCGCTGCACCCGATCGACCGGCCGGTGGCGCCGTCGGCGGCGCTGGAGCGGGCGGTGGAACTGATCCTGGCGGCGCAGCGCCCGATGGTGATGATCGGCGCCGGCGGCAACCGGCCGCGCCTGGTCGAGGCACTGTCCGCCTTCGTGCGCCGCACGCGGCTGCCCTTCTTCAACACCCAGATGGGCAAGGGCGCGGTGACCGGCGGTTCCAACCTCTATATGGGCACCGCGGCGCTATCCGAGCGCGACTATGTGCACGAGGCCATCAACCAGGCCGACCTGATCATTTCGATCGGCCATGACACGGTCGAGAAGCCGCCCTTCCTGATGAAGAGCGACGGCGGCCCGAAGGTCATCCATATCGGCTATGTCTCGGCGAGCGTCGAGGAGGTGTTCCACCCCGACGCCGAGGTGATCGGCGACATCGGCGCGACCGTGACGGCGCTGGCGGACCGGCTCGGCGGCAAGCTCGATCCGAATCCGGGGTTCCTGGCCCTGCGCCAGGCGATCCTCGAGCGCCTCAACGACCGGGCCGAAGAGGACCGCTTTCCGATCACGCCGCAGCGGATCGTCCACGACGTTCGCGCCGTCATGCCGGAGGACGGCATCGTCTGCCTCGACAACGGCATGTACAAGATCTGGTTCGCGCGCAATTACCGCACCCATGTCGCCAATACCCTGCTGCTCGACAATGCGCTCGCCACCATGGGCGCGGGCCTGCCCTCGGCCATGATGGCGGCCATGCTGCATCCCGACCGCCGGGTCATGGCGGTGTGCGGCGACGGCGGCTTCATGATGAATTCGCAGGAGATGGAAACGGCGGTTCGCCTCGGCCTCAACCTGGTCGTGGTCATTCTCCGGGACAGCGCCTATGGCATGATCCGCTGGAAGCAGGCGGTCGACAAATTCCCCGATTTCGGGCTCACCTTCGGCAATCCCGATTTCGTCGCCTACGCCAAATCCTATGGCGCGAAAGCCTCGCGGGTCGATGCGGTCGAGGCGCTGGTGCCGACGCTGGAGGCCGCCTTCCAGGGCGGCGGGGTGCATCTGGTCGACGTTCCCATCGACTATTCGGAGAACACCCGGGTGCTGGTCGAGGAACTGGGTACGCGGGCCGCCATGGCCGAGGTCAAGTGAGCGGCGCGCGCGGCGACGGGCATGAGCCGGTCACCGCGCCTGGTCCCGGAGGCGGGACCTAGCATGTCTCGAAGAGGGGAATGGTGCCGCGGAAGGGATTCGAACCCCCGACCCCCGCATTACGAATGCGATGCTCTACCAGCTGAGCTACCGCGGCAATGGCGCGCCTTGTACAGGCGCGCCTGTCGATTTGCAATATCGGTCGCGGCCGTTTCCGCATGATCTGCACCGGCATCGCCAGTGTGACCGAGCGGTGTCCCGGGGATCGGCGGGACGCCGGGGCCGGCCGGTGGCGAATGACCGGATCATCCACCCCGACAAACAAAAACCCCCGGCCGCGAGGCCGGGGGTTTCGTAGGTTCCGGCCGATGGCCGACCGGGCTTACTCGCGCGAGCCGAGGATCGACATCAGGAACTGGAACATGCCGACGAAGTCCATATAGAGCTGGAGGGCGCCGAAGATGGCGGCCTTCTGCACCAGCGAACCGTCCTGGGCATAAGCGAGGCTGTAGATGTACTCGTTCTTGATGTTCTGGGTGTCGTAGGCGGTGAGGCCCGCGAAGACCAGAACGCCGACCACCGAGATGATCCACTGCAGCATGGTCGACGGCGTGCCGGTGAAGGCGGCGATGCCGATATTGACCAGCGAGGCAATGATCAGGCCGAACAGGCCCATCATCAGGAAGGTGCCCATGCCGGACAGGTCACGCTTGGTGGTGTAGCCCCAGAGCGACAGCGCGCCGAAGGAGGCGGCCGTGATGAAGAACACGCGGGCGACCGAGGTGTGGGCGTAGACGAGCAGGATGGTCGTCATCGAGACGCCGATCAGCGCCGCGTAGAGCCAGAACATCATCTGGGCCGCGGGGGCGCTCATGCGGTCGGCACGGAACGACAGCAGCATCACGACGCCGAGCGGCGCCAGGATGACCACGAACTTGAACCAGCTGGCGAACAGGAAGGCGCCGAACGGCGTCAGGAACTGACCGGCCGACACGGCGAGCGCGCCGCCGCGGGCGCCACGGGCCGCAAGCGAGGCGTCCCCGGTGACCGACAGCATGTAGATGCCGAGCGCGGCGAAGCCGGTAATGGCGAGGCCGAGCATCATGTAGTTGTAGACGCCGACCATGTACGACCGCAGGCCCTGATCGACCTGTGCCTGCTGGACGGCCGTGGCCTGGCCATAACCGTAGCCACCATAGGCCTGGGCATTGGGATCGTAATTGGACATTGAATGACCTCTGGGTTTCCCTCTGAGTGGACGGCGCCGAAGCGCCTGCCTCGGACGCTAAAATATGGCTGAGCGACCCCGTTGCACAAGTCCTCAAGGGCCAAACCCGAGAGAAACCCGCCCAAGCGCGGCCCTATGTCGCAATTCTTAACGTCTCGCAAGGCTGCACTGCGGCGTTATTCATCGCGCGGTCGTGTATCCGTCACATGTTGCGCAGAACCGGCGCAGGTTTTTCTCCGAGCGCCCGCCAGGTTCCGAAGAGACCGAAGCCGACCGTCAAGATGATGGCGAGCCCGACTATGCCGAAACCGGCGAGCGGCGAGAAGACGAAGGGAATGGTCATGACCTCGGTGGTGACCAGCCAGGCGGCAAGACTGCCGGCGGCGATCCCGAACAGGGCCGTGACCGTGCCGAGCACGGCATATTCGATGGCATAGGTGCCGATCAGCATCGCCCGGCTGGCACCGAGCGTCTTCAGGATGACCGCGTCATAGACCCTGGCGCGATGGCCGGCGGCGAGCGCGCCGGCGAGCACCAGGATGGAGGCGATCAAGGTCACCACGCTGGCGCCGCGGATCGCGGTGGCGATCTGGGTGGCGAGCTGGCCGACCGCCTCGAGCGCGTCCTTGACCCTGACGGTGGTGACGGAAGGGAACTGCCCGGCCACCGCCTGCAGCAAGGCGATCTCCTCGGCGGCCGGCTTCTGGTCCGGGAAGGTCAGGGTGGCCAGATGGCTGTGCGGCGCGCCGCGGAACGTGTTGGGCGAGAACACCACGATGAAATTGATGCCCAGATTGTCCCATTGGATATTGCGGAAATTGGCGATGCGGGCGGTCATGTTGCGGCCGAGCACATTGACCACGACCTCGTCGCCGAGTTTCAGCCCGAAACCCGCGCCCATGCGCTCGTCGAACGACACGAGCGGCGGTCCGGCATAGTCGGCCGGCCACCATTCGCCTTCGACGAGGCGCGAGTTCTTCGGCACCGTGGACGCGTAGGTGATGCCGCGGTCGCCCGACAGCGCCCAGCGAATCTCGTCGGGCGCGCGGATCTCCTCGACCGGCCGGTTGCCGAGCCGGACGAAGCGGCCGCGCAGCATGGGCACCCGGTCGAGCAGGGCACCGGGCGCCTCGGCCGCGATGAAGGCATCGAAGCGCGGCGCCTCGGAATTGGGAATGTCGACGAAAAAGAACGATGGCGCGCGTTCCGGCAGAGCGGTCTCGATCTGACGGCGGAAGCTGGCATCGACCAGGGCGATCACCGACAGCAGCGTCAAGCCGAGGCCGAGCGACAGCACCACGGCTGGCGTCAGGGCGCCCGGCCGGTGCAGGTTGGCGATCGCCAGGCGCAGGCCGGTATGGCGCGGGCGCGGCAGGCGGGCGGCCAGCGCCATGACGCCGAAGGCGACCAGGCGCAGGATCACGAACGAGCCGGCGGCGCCGAGCATGAACATCAGCGCCAGCCGCGGATTGAAGGCCGCGCCGATCGCCAGCGCAACGAGGCCGCCGAGCGCCGCGCCGGTCATCAGCATATAACGCTTGCGCGGCAGGCGGCCGTCGCTGTCGACGGTGTCGCGGAACAGCGCGGCGACCGGCACGTCATGGGCGCGTCCGAGCGGCCAGAGCGCGAAGGCCAGCGCCACCAGCAGGCCGAAGCCGGCCGCCATGGCGAGCTCGCCGGGATAGAATCCGACGGCGACCGGCACCGGAATGAACGAACCGAACAGATAGAGCACGGCATAGGGCAGCGCCGCGCCGAGCGCGAGGCCGATCAGCGTGCCGATCAGCGCCAAGCCGCCGATCTGGGTCAGGCTGACCGCGAAGACCAGGCCGCCGGTGGCGCCGAGCGCCTTCAGCGTGGCGATGTCGTCGCGCTTGCGATCGACCAGGCTCGCCACCGCATTGGCGACGCCGACGCCGCCGATCAAGAGGGCGGTCAGGCCGACCAGGGTCAGGAACTGCGAGAAGCGCTGCACCTGGTTGGCCAATTGGGGCGAGGCGTTGATCCGGGTGCGAACGTCGAAGCCCGCCTCGGGGAAGCGCTGGCGCATGTCGGCGACGACCCGCAACACGTCGGAATCGCCGGCGAGCCGCTGCTCGAGGCGGAGCTGATAGAGCCAGCGGATCAGCGATCCTGGCTGGATCAGGCCGGTCTGGCGGAAGGCATCGAGCGAGATGATCAGCCGCGGGCCGAAACCGATGCCGCCGGCGAGCCGGTCGGGCTCCTGCCGGATGAGGCCGCGAACGGTCACCGTCAGGTCGCCGAGGATCAGGGGATCGCCGAGCTTGAGGTCGAGGCGGGCGAGCAGGGCCGGCTCGACCAGCACGCCGGGCAGGCCGTCGCGTGCGGCCAGCAGGTCGACGGTCGAGCCGGCAGGCTCGGTTTCGAGCGAGCCGATGAGCGGGTAATAGAGCGGATCGACGGCCTTGATCTCGACCAGGGCTGAGCGTCCGGTCTCGATGCGTGCCATGGCGCGGGTGGCCGCCATGGTGGCGAGCGTGCCGCGGCCGGCGAGGGCCGCCACGGCGTCCGGGGCGAGCTCCTGGTGCATGACCTGGAACGAGGCATCGGCGCCGAGGATCACCCGGCCTTCGCGATGCAGGCCCTCGACCAGGCCGCGCGAAAACGAGCCGACGCCGGCAATGGCGGTGACGCCGAGCGCGATGCAGGCGAGGAAGATGCCGAAGCCCTTGAGGCCGCCACGGAGGTCCCGGAGGCCCAGGCGAATTGCGGTCGGGAGGCGCGAGGGGCGGGCGACGAAACTCGTCATCACACCCGCTCCGCCATCCTGACATCCTCGACAATGGTGCCGGAGCGCAGCCGGACGACCCGGTCGCAACGTTCCGCCAGGCCGCGGTCATGGGTCACCAGCACCAGCGTCGCGCCGCGTTCCGCCTGTTTGGCGAACATCAGGTCGATGACGTTCTTGCCGGTGGCTTCATCCAGATTGCCGGTCGGCTCGTCGGCGAACAGGATGGCCGGCTGCACCGAGAGCGCGCGGGCGAGCGCCGTGCGCTGCTGCTCGCCGCCGGACATTTGGGCGGGATAGTGATTGAGCCGCGATCCGAGGCCGAGCGCTTCGAGTTCGTTGGCCGCCTTGTCGAAGGCGTCGGGATCGCCGGCGAGCTCGAGCGGCACGGCGACGTTTTCCAGCGCCGTCATGGTCGGGATCAGATGGAAGGACTGGAACACGATGCCGACATGGCGGCCGCGAAAGCGCGCCAGCCCGTCTTCATCCAGCCTGGTGATGTCTTCGCCGGCGACGACGACCGCACCGGAATCCGGCCGCTCCAGCCCGGCCATGACCATCAGCAGCGTCGATTTTCCCGAACCGGACGGGCCGACCAGCCCGACGCTCTCGCCCGGCGCGATCGCAAGTGACAGGTCCTTCAGGATATGGACGCGCGAGGCGCCGCGTCCGAGCGACAGGTCGATGCGGTCCAGCGCGATCGATCGGCGTTTGGACAGGGAGGCAGGAGTCAGGGCATCCATGAGAACATTCGCGGTTGGAGACGATTGCGGCGATGCACAAAGATTCTTAGATGGCAGTCAAAGTCGGCTTTGAAAGGGTGTTAGCATGCGAACCCTCTTCACTTCGTTGTTGATCGTCTGCGGTGTTTTGTCCGGGGCGGCCCATGCGCAGGCGCCGCGCGAGGTGAAGCTCGTGGTGCTCGGCGACAGCCTGAGCGCGGGCTATCAGTTGCCGGCGGCCGACGCCTTTCCGGCGAAACTGCAGGCGGCGCTCAGGGCGCGGGGCCAGGTGGTCAGTGTCGAGAACGCCGGCGTGTCGGGTGATACCTCGACCGGCGGGCTGGAGCGGCTGGACTGGTCGGTGGCCGAAGGCACCGACGCGGTGATCCTGGAGCTCGGTGCCAACGACGCCCTGCGCGGGCTCGATCCGGCGATCACCCGCAGCAATCTCGACACCATCATCGCCCGGCTGAAGGAGCGGCGGATCGAGGTGCTGATGGCCGGCATGCTGGCGCCGCCCAATATGGGGTCGGCCTATGCCGGCGCGTTCAATCCGATCTTTCCCGACCTCGCCGGCAAGCATGGGCTGATCCTCGATCCTTTCTTCCTCGACGGTGTGGCGACGGTCGCCGGCCTCAGCCTGGCCGATGGCATGCACCCGAACGCCCGGGGGGTCGACGTCATGGTCCAGCGCATCCTGCCGAAGGTCGAGGAGCTGATCGCGGCCGTCAGGGCCCGGCGCGACGGTTGACGGCGGCGGTTCGGCTGCCTAACCACGGCCGGGCTTGTATTCTCTTTCGAAACAGCCCTTTCCAGCCCAGAGCAGCGCTTCCATGCAGACCCGTCCCCTCGGCCGCACCGGCGTGAACGTCTCCGCCGTGTGCCTCGGCACCATGACCTTCGGCGAGCAGAACACCGAGGCGGAAGGGCACGCGCAGATGGACTATGCCGTGTCGCGGGGCATCAATTTCTTCGATACGGCCGAAATGTATTCGGTGCCGCCGAAGCCGGAAACCTATGGCTCGACCGAGCGCATCGTCGGCTCCTGGCTGAAACGGCGCGGCAAGCGCGACGACATGATCATCGCCAGCAAGGTCGCCGGCGCCGGCCAGATGGACTGGCTGCGCGCCGATCGCCAGCCGACCCGGCTCAATCGCGCGCAGATGACGGAAGCGCTCGACAACAGCCTGAAGCGGCTCGGCACCGACTATATCGACCTCTATCAATTGCACTGGCCGGAGCGGCCGGCGCCGTTCGGAGCCAATCCGAGCCGTTTCGAGGCCGGCTTGTGGGCGCCGCGCGACGACGAGACCTCGATCGGCGAGCAGCTCGACGTGCTCGCCGGCTTCGTTCGTGCCGGCAAGGTGCGTTTCATCGGGCTGTCGAACGAAAGTGCCTGGGGCACGATGTCGTTCCTCGCTGAGAGCGCCAGCCGCGGCTTGCCGCGGGTGCAATCGGTGCAGAACGCCTACCACCTGCTCAACCGCACCTTCGAGACGGCGCTCGCCGAGGTGGCCTTGCGTGAACAGGTGGGACTGCTCGCCTATTCGCCGCTGGCGCAAGGCTTCCTGACCGGCAAGTATCTCGACGGCGCCCGGCCGGCCGGCGCGCGGGCGACGCTGTTCAACCGCCAGCAGCGTTATGAAAAGCCGGGTGCCGAAGCGGCGATCAAGGATTATCTGGCGGCGGCGGCCGAAGCCGGTCTCGATGGCGCCACCTTGGCTATCGCCTTCGTGATCAGCCGCGGTTTCGTCACTTCGGCCATTATCGGGGCGACATCAATGGCCCAATTGAAGGTGGCGGTCGATGCCGGCGGCGTTGTCCTGGCGCCGGATGTGCTGGCCAAGATCGATGCAATTCACCAGCTGCGCGGCAACCCGTCGCCATGACCCTGGCGGTGTTTCGTAGAATCTGCTTGGAATCGGCCGAAGGACCGGCTAGCTTGGGGACATGGGAATCGGTGCGGTCCGGGTAAAATCCGCGCATCGACCAGAGATACCAAACAGGTCTGGTGGGGTAGAAACTTCGGACACGCGGCGCGAGGGGCGTCACGATCCGATCCCGAAAGAGGACTTCGCAAGACAGAGCGAAGCAGGCCGGGCAGGGTGCCCGCGCTCGAAAACCGCAAGACCGCTGAACGCCGCAAGTGCGGCAGGACCGAGCCACCGAGGCCAACGGGTTCCTGCCGGCAGCGGCTCCAAAATCCGGGCGCGCCGCATTGAACGGGGCGGCCACTTCAGGTCGAAGAAGGACCGACATGAGAAACGGCAACAACAAGCGCATGCGCGGCCGCAACAACAACCGTGGCGGCAAGGGTCCCAACCCGCTGTCGCGAGGCTATGAATCGAACGGGCCGGACGTGAAGATCCGCGGTACCGCCCAGCACATCGCAGAGAAATATCTGCAACTGGCGCGTGACGCCCATTCGTCGGGCGACCCGGTGGCGGCGGAAAACTATCTCCAGCACGCCGAGCACTATTTCCGCATCATCGCTTCGGCGCATGACGCGCTGCGTCAGCAGAATCCCTATGCCGGGCAGCCCGGTGCCGAGGATGACGGCGACGACGGCGACGACGACGATGAATTCGCCAGCCCGTTCGACAAGCGGTTCGAATCGCCGGTGCAGGTCAGGCCCGAGCCGCCGCCGCAGGCGCAGCCGCGCAACGAATTCGGCGGCCAGCGCGATTTCCAGGGCCAGAACCGGGAATTCCAAGGCCAGAACCGCGATTTCCAGGGCCAGAATCGCGAGTACCAAGGCGAACGGCGCGACTTCCAGGGCCAGAACCGCGGTGAGCGGTTCCCGGACCGCCAGCGCTTCCCGGATCGCCAGCGTTTCCAGGCCGACCCGTCGGCCGCCGAGCAGCCGGATCTCGCCGGCCAGCCCGAGGGTGAGGGCGGCGCGCAGCCGCCGCGCGAGGGGCTGCGGCCCGACGGCCGTCCCTATGAAAGCCGTCGCGAGCGCTTCGAGCGCCGTCGCGCCGAGCGTTTCGCCGATCGCGGCCGGCGCGATGGCGCGCCCGAAGGCGAAGGCGCCGAGGGCGCGGAGCCGCCGGCGCAGGCGGCTGCGCCCATGCCGCGCGAAGCCCGCGAGCCGGCTCCCCGCGAGCCCGCGCCGCGCGAGCCGGCCAAGCGCGAGGAAGAGGTGAATATCGGGCTGCCGGCCTTCATCACCGGTGGCGGTGCGCCGGCGGCCGTGGCCGCCGTGGCTGCCGTGGTCGAGGAAGCGGCGCCCGCGCCCAAGCCGCGCCGGCGTCGTACGCCGCGCATCAGCAGCGAAGAGGCGGCGGTCGAGGCCGGCCCGGAGAAGACCACCGCCGAGTGAGGCCTCGCCATCCCGCATGAACGAGGGGCGCGTCCAACGGGCGCGCCCTTTGCGATTGTGGCAGCTCGGCATTTTGGCATCTTGCCTCGCCTTGGTCCGGCACGCTAAAGCCCCTGCGCTGCCAACAAGGGGAAACGGCCATGGCCACGCAAAAACTTCTCGTTCTGCCCGGCGACGGCATTGGTCCCGAGGTCATGGCCGAGGTCGAAAAGATCGTCGGCTGGTTCACCCGGCAGGGCGTCGCGGCGTTCGAGGTCGAACGCGGCCTGGTCGGCGGCACCGCTTATGACGCCCATGGCGAGGCGATCTCGAATTCCGACATGGCGCTGGCGCAGGCCGCCGACGCGGTGCTGTTCGGCGCGGTCGGCGGCCCGAAATGGGCCGACGTGCCCTATTCCAAGCGCCCCGAGGCCGGCCTGCTCAGGCTGCGCCGGGATCTCGGCCTGTTCGCCAACCTGCGGCCGGCGATCTGCTTCCCGGCGCTGGCGGCGGCTTCGTCGCTGAAGCCGGAGGTGGTCGAGGGCCTCGACATCCTGATCGTGCGCGAGCTCACCGGCGGCGTCTATTTCGGCGAACCGAAGGAGATCGTGACGCTGGAAGACGGCTCGCAGCGCGGTATCGACACCCAGGTCTACACGACCGGTGAAATCGAGCGCATCACGCGGGTCGCTTTCGAGCTCGCCAAGACCCGGCGCAACAAGGTCTCCTCGGCCGAAAAGCACAATGTCATGAAGACCGGCGTGCTGTGGAAGCAGATCGTCACGCGGGTCCACAAGGCCGAGTTCGCCGATGTCGAGCTGGAGCATGTGCTGGCCGACAATTGCGCCATGCAGCTGGTGCGCTGGCCCAAGCAGTATGACGTGCTGGTGACCGACAATCTGTTCGGCGACATCCTGTCCGATATCGCCGCCATGCTGACCGGCTCGCTCGGCATGCTGCCGTCGGCCTCGCTCGGCGCGGAGGATGCCGCTTCCGGCAAGCGCAAGGCGCTCTACGAGCCGGTGCACGGCTCGGCCCCGGACATCGCCGGCAAGGGACTGGCCAATCCGATCGCGACGATCTCGTCGTTCTCGATGGCGCTGCGCTATTCGTTCAAGGCGATCGACGCCGCCGACATGCTCGACAAGGCGATCACCAATGTGCTGGCCTCGGGCCTGCGCACGGCCGATATCAAATCCGACAACACCCATGTGGTCGGAACCGGGGCCATGGGCGATGCGATCCTGAAGGAATTGCAGCGGCTGGCGGCCTGACGCGCCCGGGCGGCCGCGGCCTCAGCGGCGGCCGTACCGGAAACCCGTGGCGCCGAGGTCAGACGCTCAGGTCGAGATTGACGCCCGGCTTGCTCATGGTCTTCGGCTGCTTCGGCGTGCCGATGGTGGCGGCGAAACCTTCCATCCGCGACAGATGCTGGCGTGCCGCCGGCGACAGCGTGACATTGACCTCGGCGGTTCGGACCGCCCGGGTCGGCGTCTCGTTGCGCGGAATGCCGGTCGATTGATTTTGCCCGGAGGACGGGCCCGCGGGCGTCACGGTGCCGATCGTCGGTGAACCCACCTGACCAATAGCCATGATTGTCTCCGATCCTGTTTCGGCGCCAGGATGGGGCGTTATGGTTAATGAGGCGTTAAATTCGCCGTGCCGGGCGGACGTCCGGTCAAAGCCGGCGCAGGCGCAGCCGGGCCTGACCCTCGTTCTGGAACAGGCGCGGCGTGCCGGCCGTGACGCCGGGCTGGACCGCGCCGCACGGCTGCCGGTTCAGTTCCGCCTTGACGAAAATGGCCGCCAACGCCTGGTCGCCGGCGCCGATCGTCACCAGGCGATCGATGAAACAGCTGACATCGGCACGGTTGACGATTTCGGGCCCGGCATTGCAGACCCAGCCGACGACACGCAGGCGCGCTTCCGGCGAGCGGAGTGCGAAGCCGAGGCAGGCTTTCGGTCCGGCCGGGCCGTCAATGGCGATATCGGCGGTCGGCAGCGGTCCGAATTTGCTGGCGAGCGCTTCGTGGCTCGGCTTGAGCCGCGCCGGCACGCCCAGATCGGCGATCAAGGCGGCGATGTCCTGCTCCGCCGCGACATGGCCGGTTTCGCCACGGTCGATCGCCATCGCGGCATGCCGATGCTCGCCGGTCGCTTCGCCGAACAAGAAGAGATCGCGGCTGACACCGTCGGAGCGGCGCAGCACGCTGGTTCTCAGGCCGAGCGGGCGCCAGCGGGGCGCGTCCAGGTCGAAGCCGCCATGGCGCGCCGTGGAGGCACGCCAGACCGGCGTCGCGTCGCGCGGCTCGATCGTCTCGGCGGCCTGCTGGCTGCCGGCGACGGCGGCAACCGAGAGCGCGCCGATCGGCGCCGACAGGATCAGGCCGAGGCCAAGATAGCCGAGCAGGCCGAGCGACCGGTGCTTGGGCGCATGGCCGGCGGGCATGGCGGCGGCGGCCGGCGCGCCGACGGCTTGCTCCGCTGCCGGTTCGCTCTCCTGCTGGGTCGCCAGATCCTTGGCCACGGCCATCTCCCGTCTCGCCCGGGATCATGGCGGGCAGCCGGTGAGGCGGCGGTATAGCGATATGGTTGATGCCGGGTGAACGGCGATCATGGTTTATGCTTCGTCATCAAACTGACGCAGCGTTGCAGCGCCGCAACACGCGCCAGGAACCTGTTTCCGTCAAGAAACCACTCGTTGACTCTCGGCGCCAATAATCTTCACTCAACAACACAATAGAAAGCGCGGCCCTGTTTCCTGGCCCTCGACCGCTGGGACCGAAGGAGCGGCGTGGGAGAGTGTTATGGGGACGACAATGTTACGGTGGCTTGCCGCCGCGTGTTTTGTTGCGCCAATTTTCGGCGCGGCCGGCCAAGTAGAGGCGCGCGATATCGTGCGCCTGAACATGAATGCCGAGCCTGGAACGATCATCATCCGCAATTCCGAGCGCCGGCTTTACCTGGTGCAGGCCGACGGCACGGCGATCCGCTATACGGTGGCGGTCGGCATGGCCAGCAAGCAATGGGAAGGCGTGACCGTCATCAATGGCCGCCATGTCCGCCCGGCCTGGGCGCCGCCGGCCGTGGTCAAGCATGACCGGCCGAGCATTCCCGATCTCATTCCGGGCGGCGCGCCGAACAATCCGATGGGTGAGGCGGCGATGACGCTGGCCGGTGGCGAATATGCCATTCACGGCACCAATGCGCCCAATTCGGTCGGCCGCGCGGCCTCTTATGGCTGTTTCCGCATGCATAATGCGGATGTGGTCGACTTGATGAGCCGCGTCAGCGTCGGCACGCGGGTCGTGGTCACGCGCTGACCGCAGGCGCCCGCGGCCAGCGCGGGCGCTCGCTTGTGCGCGTCGTCAGCGCGCGCAGGCCTTGGCGTGTCTCGACGGCGCTCGTCGGTGTCAGCGTCACGCCGGCGATGAAGTCGCGCAGCCGGCCGTGATCGTCGCCACGCGGCGCGAAGTCCGCGACGATCGCGTCGTAGCGCTCGCTCAGCAGTGTCGAGCGCGGGTCGAGATTGGTGCAGAGCAGAAGGCCGGTCGGCGGGGCGTCCAGGAAGATCAGCTTCAGGTCGGGACGGTATCTTTGCAGGATGGCCGCCGTCTTCCATACGTCGCCCGTCCAGTAGGTCCTGAATTTCGGATTCTGCAGCGCCTCGCGACGGGTCCGCGAGGTCATTTCGGCCGTCGGCGGCAGGCAATCATGCAACGCGATGATCGATGAAGCCTCGCAATTCTTCTCGGTATTGATGAAGTCCCGTAGCAGATATTCGTAGTGGTGCATGCCGTCGAGAAAGGCCAGGTCGATCGGGCCGCCGAGAAGCGCGCGGGGATCGTGGCGCCGAAAGAAATCGTCGCTCGTGCACTGGTACATCAGGCAGACCGGCTTGTTGCCGATCACGTCGTGCTTGAGCACGAAATGGGGATCGATCGCGATCGAGGCACAGTGGATGCCTGCCAGCGAAAACCCTTCATTGGTGCCGATTTCGAGATAGCTCTTGGCCTTGCAGAGCTGCGCGATATGGCTCAGCACCTTCAGGTAGAGCACGCCGCCATGAACGATCATTTCGTCCATGACCGGGTCGAAGCGGACACTTGTCATCGATCTGCCTTGGTCATCGGGGCGCCGGACGCCCATGGGGCAACGATGCCCGATGGTACTGAGGGAAGCGAGTGGAACGCCTTGGCGCCGGTGCGCCGGAAGCGGGACGCCTAGCGTTTCGGAAAGACGTAGATGAAGGTCGCCAAGTCCACCTCCGAGGTGGTGTCGGGATCACGGACATATTCCTCGACGAAGGAATCCTCGGCCTGGATCGACCGCTCGTCGAGGAAATTGGTGATCTCGTCGTAGGTCTGTTCCATCGTGTCGTAGCCGCCGAAATGGACGAACCGGTAGGCCTGCCCGGCCGGCGTCGTGCCGGGGCGCGCCGGCAGGTAGCGTTCCGGCGCCTGGCTCAGCGCGACGACCGGCAGGATGGCCTCATAGTCGGCCTGCTCGTCGGTCGAGGACACGAAGCGGATCATCGGCGGACCCGCCGCGACGACCCCCTGGGCCCGGGCGAGGCCGTTCAGCTGCTCCAGGGTCCGGCGGAACGTGCCGTAGAGATCATCCCAGGTGGCGCGCCCCGACAGCACCAGGGCGGGACGGGCGGTGAGCGTGATCTCGTCGCCGAAACCGGCCGATTCGACCGGATCGGCCGGGCGGGTGGGCGGTGTCTGCGCGGTCGCCGGCGGGGTCTCGGGTGCGGGCGTGCCGGGGACCGGCGGCTGCGGCGCGGGGGTCGCGACCGGCGGCGGCGCCGGGACGGCGGGGATGTCCGGGGCGGGCGCCGGCGGATTGGCCGGTTGCGGCGTCGCCTGGGCCTGCGGGGCCGCGGGCGCCGTCTGGGCCAGAAGCGGCGGCGCCGGCACGGACAGGCCGGCAACGAGCATCGCGGACAGGAGCGCTGGCTTCATGGCTTGCTGCCTCTCACATGCTTTCGAATGCCGGCCAGGTGCTTTGCGGCGCGGCCATTTTGGACAGGACGACGATAACCTATATAGAGAACGGAAACGCCTCGGCGTCACTCTCAAAGGCATGCTTTTTAATGCATGACCTTCGCTATTGGATGACGTGCTGTCCCATGAGCCCGCTTGCGCACCAGCCGTTCTGGAAGATGAACGGCGCCGGAAATGAGATCGTGGTCGTCGACCTCAGACGGTCGAGCCATGTGGTGACGGCTGCCGAGGCGCGTGCCATCGCCGGCGGCGACGGCAGCCATTTCGATCAGCTGATGGTGCTGCACGCGCCGCGCATGGCCGGGACCGAGGCTTTCGTCCGGATCTACAATAACGACGGATCGGAAGCCGGTGCCTGCGGCAACGGTACGCGTTGCGTCGCCTGGGTGCTCACCGAGGGCACCGAACGCGACAGCGTCACGGTCGAGACCAAGGCCGGCCTGCTGGCCTGCCGGCGGCTCGCCCGCGAGACGTTCTCGGTCGACATGGGCGAGCCGAAGTTCGGCTGGCGCGACATTCCGCTCGCCGAGGAGTTTCGCGACACCCGCGCCATCGAGCTGCAGATCGGTCCGATCGACGCGCCGGTATTGCACTCGCCCTCGGTCGTGTCGATGGGCAACCCCCACGCGGTGTTCTGGGTCGACGACCCCTATGCCTTCGATCTCGCGAAGATCGGTCCGCTCCTGGAGAACCATCCGATCTTCCCGGATCGGGCCAATATTTCGCTGGCCGCGGTCAAGTCCCCGGATCGGATCGTGCTGCGTGTCTGGGAACGCGGAACCGGCATTACCCGGGCCTGCGGCTCGGCCGCCTGCGCCGTTCTCGTCGCGGCGGCCCGCACCCGGCGCACCGGCCGGTCGGCGACCATCGTGCTGCCGGGCGGCGAGCTGAAGGTCGAATGGCGCGACGACAATCACGTCATCATGACCGGTCCGACCGAGCTCGAACAGACCGGCGCTTTCGATCCCGCCCTGTTCCAGGCGGCCGCCTGAGCCATGGCGGTCGAGGTCGTCACCTTCGGCTGCCGGCTGAACACCTCGGAATCCGAGGTGATGCAGAAGCTCGCCGACGAGGCCGGGCTTGGCGACGCCATCATCGTCAACACCTGTGCGGTGACGGCGGAAGCGACCCGCCAGGCACGCCAGACCATTCGCCGCATGAAGCGTGAGAACCCGACCGCGCGGATCGTGGTGACCGGCTGCGCGGCGCAGACGGAGCCCGCCATGTTCGCCGAAATGGCCGAGGTCGACCGGGTCATCGGCAATGACGAGAAGATGAAGCGGGCGGCCTGGGGCGAGACCCGCCAGGCGCTGGCGCGCGGCCCGGATTTCGGCGTGGCCGCGACCGAAAAGGTGGCGGTCAACGACATCATGGCGGTGCGCGAGCAGGCGCTGCATCTGGTCGACGGCCTGACGGGGCGGTCGCGAGCCTTCGTTCAGGTCCAGAACGGCTGCGACCATCGCTGCACCTTCTGCATCATCCCTTATGGCCGCGGCAATTCGCGGTCGGTGCCGATGGGCGAGGTGGTGACCCAGGTGCGCCGCCTGACCGGGAACGGCTATCGCGAGGTGGTGCTGACGGGCGTCGACATCACCAGCTACGGGCAGGGCCTGCCGGGCGAGCCGAAGCTCGGCGCGCTGGTCAAGGCGATCCTCAGGCATGTGCCGGAGCTCGAGCGGCTGCGCATTTCCTCGATCGATTCGGTCGAGGCCGATGCCGACCTGTTCGATGTGATCGGTGGGGAGGCACGCTTCATGCCGCATCTCCACCTGTCCCTGCAGGCCGGCGACGACATGGTGCTGAAGCGCATGAAGCGCCGCCATTTGCGGGATGATGCCATCGCATTCTGCCAGCAGGTCCGGCGCCTGCGGCCCGATATGGTGTTCGGCGCCGATATCATTGCCGGCTTCCCGACCGAGACCGAGGAGATGTTCGCCCGTTCGCTCGACATCGTCGCGGAATGCGATCTGACCCACCTCCATGTCTTCCCGTTTTCGGCCCGGCCGGGCACGCCGGCCGCCCGCATGCCGCAGGTGCCTCGCGACATCGTGAAGGAGCGGGCGCGCCGCCTTCGCAGTCGCGGCGAGGCGGCGCTGACGGCGCATCTCGACAGCATGGTCGGGCGGCCGTTCCAGGTGCTGACCGAAACCCGCGATCTCGGCCGCACCCAGCATTTCACGCCGGTTCGGTTCAAATCGCCGGTCGAACCCGGCGAGATCGTCGATCTGACGGTCGCGACCCATGACGGGCGAGAGGCGATCGCCGCCTGATCGATGGCCGGCCGAGCGCCCGGAGGTGGGCGGCCCGGTCTTTTCGCGTCGCAATATTTCCTGCCGGCAACCGCGATTTCTGCCTCTTATTTCACATTTACGATCAGTGAAACTTGCCTATCCTCCCGGCCATCAAACAAAGCCAACCCTTGTCCGCGCTGCCTTTCCCGGCGGCGGGCAAGCGGATTGCCATGCGGGTAATTTGAGAATTCGACATCTTGAGCGCGGTGCGTCGCACCGAACGCAGGAGTTTCGTCATGTCGAAATTCGGATATTTCGCCGCCGGCGTCCTGGTCGCGACCCTGGCATTCTGGGGCAAGGTGCTGATCGCCCCGCAAACCTCCGACGCGGCCATGCACAACCAGCCGGCGGCCATCATCATGGCGCCGACGCGGCTGCTTCATGAGCAGGCGCCGCGCGACCTGCCGGTCGTCAAAGGCGACCTGTCCTGATCGGCGCCGGCGGCGCGTTCCCGGCGGGCCGCCGCCCGCGCGACGAAGCGGCACCGATCGCGTGATCAGCGGGTCGCCGCCTCGACCATGGCGGCTGCCCGCGCCTTCACCGCGTCGACGATCCCGGGCAATTCCGGGTCGGTCAGGCGGCCGCCGGATTTCATCACCCGGCCGTCGACGATGACCGTGTCGATATCGGCCGGCGTCGCCTGCAGGACGATGGTACCGACCGGGTCGAGGACCGGCGCCAGGCCGATCGAGCCGGCATCGAACAGCAGGATGTCGGCGCGCTTGCCGGGCGTCAGCGAACCGATGATCCGGTCCATGTTGATCGCCCGCGCCGCGCCGATGGTCAGCGCTTCCAGCATGGCGCGGGCCGACCAGGGTTTCACCTCGGGCGCCTTGCCGCTCTCGCGGAAGGCTGTGGCATTGCGCAGCGCCAGATCGGCTGAATAGGCGGCGCGCATCTGCGACAGCATGCCGCCACCGAAGGCCGAGGGAATGTCGGTGCCGAGGCTGAACCGCAGGGCCGCGTCGCGCGCCCGGCCAATGGCCGAAAAGCCGTGGCCCATATGCATTTCGGCCTCGGGCGTGGAGGCGAGCGATGCCCCCTTGTCGGCGGCGATCTTGTATTCGTCGAGGTCGAGATCATTGGCATGGACGAGCTGGGTGTTGCGGTCGAGGAAGCCCCGCTCGGCCAGTGTCGCCACGACCCGCTTCTTGCGGGCGGCATAGATCGGCGCGCCGCAGTGGAAGGCGGTGAGCACGTCGAGCTCGCGCAGCATGGCGAGATCGGCGAGCGCCGGTTCCAGCGCCATGAAGTCGGGACCGGGCAGGCAGACGCCGAGCCGGACCCGGCCGGTCTCGGCGGCGAGCCTGCCGGCCCTCAGCGTCCTGGCATGTTCGAGCATACGGGCGTGGTTGGGCGTCGAGCCGTCCTGGGGCCGCAGCGGCACCGTGTAGCAGAGCACCGCACGCGCTCCCGAGGCGAAATGGCCCTCGACCGCGGCATCGGCATGGTCGGGCGAGATCACCTCGCGGTTCCAGTCGACGATGGTGGTGGTGCCGGCCGCCATTTCATGCAGGCCGCCGGCGCGCACGCCGAGCGCCACGTCGGCGGGCGTCATGCGGTTCGAGTAACGCAGCACCACGGTGCGGAAATAGTCGCCGAAGGAATGGTCGGCGGAAAGCCCGCGCTGCAGGGTCTGCGGCAGGTGGACATGGCCGTTGACGAAACCCGGACAGGCGATCTTGCCTGAGCCGTCGATGATCAGGGCGTCGGTGGGCGCGGTGATATTCGTGCCGATGGCCCAGATGGCGCCGTTCTCGATCAGGATGTCGCCGCGAACGAGGTCGCCGACGGCCGGGTCCATCGACACGATGGCGGCGCCACGGATCAGGATCGCGTTGCGCTCGCGGATATTCGCGGCTGCCGGCGCCTGGGCTCGGGCGGGCGTGATCAGCGCGCCGGCGGCCGCGGCCGCGCCGGCGACCAGCAGGGAGCGGCGGCCGATGCCGGTCGCGGTGAAGTCTTGGTCCGATGCCATGAGCAGGTCCGATCTCGAGGTCGCAGGGGCAGAGGGCACGGCGGTCGGTCGCCGTGCGACGGCATGTCGTTCGTCCGGGTCGTCGCCGGCCGCCGCGGCTCCGGCTCAGCCGCCGGCGGCCTGACGGACCAACGGGCCGTAGCGCTCGGCGTCGCCGGCGATCTCGGCGTCGAAGGCCTCGGGCGTGGTGGTCGCGAGATTGACGCCCTGCTGTTCGAAGCGGGTCTTGATGTCGGCATCGCCGAGGCCCGCGGCAATGTCACGGGCGATCTGGGCGACCAGCGGTTTCGGCATGCCGGCCGGTCCCATGACGCCGAACCAGGCGTCGTAGGTGAAATCGGCGAGGCCGGCTTCCTTGAAGGTCGGCACGCCGGGCAGCTGCGCCATGCGTGTGTCGCCGGTGACGGCCAGGGCGCGCAACCGGCCGGCCTGGATCAGGTCGCCGCCGACATTGAAGAAGGTGAAGCAGAAGGCGCTGTCGCCACGCAGCACGCTGGTCTGGCTCTCCGGCATGCCGCGGTAAGGCACCAGCTGCATGCGCGTGCCGGTGACCTGGCGGAACACTTCGGCGGCGATGCCGGTCGAGCTGCCGAGACCGGCCGAGCCGTAATTGAGCTGGCCGGGCTTGGCCTTTGCCGCGTCGATCAGGTCCTTCAGCGTGCGGATGTCGCCTTCCGGCGGCGCCACCATGATCGAGGGCATGGAGGCGATCTTGGCGATGCCGCTGAAGTCCTTCACGGGATCGAAGGTGACGTCCTTGTTGACGCTGCGGATCACCGTATGGCCGTTGGAGGTCAGCATCAGCGTCAGGCCATCGGGTGCCGAGCGGGCGACGCCGCCGGTGCCGGCAATGCCGGGCCGGTTCTCGACGATCACCTGCTGGTTCCATTTCTCGCGCAGCTTTTCGGCGAGCGAACGGGCCAGGATATCGGTCATGCTGCCGGCGCTGAACGGAACGATCAGCCGGACCATCTGGTTGGGCACGGCCTGGGCGAACGAAGGCCGGCTGCCGAGGGCAAGGCCGGCTGCGCCGATCAGGGTCAGTCCAAGGGCTTGCCTGCGGTCGAGACGAGACATCGGGGGTTCCTCCGGATCCTGTATTTTGTCATGACATGGCTTTTCTTGGCGTAGCCTTGGCTTGGGCGAGGTCTTGTCGGTCGTCAGTTCTCAGGCACTGGGCGATGTGCTCAGGGCGCCGTCTTGGGCAAGGGCATGGCGAGCAGCACCACGACCGTGCGGTTGGTCAGGTTCTTGAGCGCGCGCTTCTCGTGCGGCGCGATGCGGCAGCTGTCCCATTGCCCGAGGGTGGCGGCGCCGCCCTCGGTCTCGACGGTCAGATCACCCTCGAGGACCACGTAGAATTTCTCTTCCGGCGAGCTCGACAGGTCGATGCTGCCTCCGGGGAGGATCTGCGACACGCCGAGCCACATCATGTCGGCGGGCCCGGCTTCGCGGCCCTGCATGCGCAGCATCCGCATGTCGTTGTGGCCGGGGGCCTGATAGGCTTTCAGATCGGCGAAGCGATTGACATGCATGGCGTTTATCCGTTCGGCAGGAAGATGACGCGATCACGCGCGGCGCTGAGCACCGCGACATAGGCCTCGCGCGCCCGGTCGAGCGGATAGATCGCGCGCTCCTCGATCGGAAACGGCTTCAGCGCGCCGGCGGCAAAACCCGGCACCAGGTCGCGCAGCACCTCGGCGGTGGCGATCGACGACAATGCCAGCGTATCGATGCCGACATAGGTATGGCGGCCGCGATAGAAGGCGAAGATGTCGAAAGGGACGGTCTGCTTCAGCGCCGCGATGAAGATCTGCCGGCCGAGCACCCTGAGCGACCGGGTGCCTGTCTCGTAATAGGGCTCGCCCACCGTGTTGTAGACGATGTCGGCGCCCTTGCCGTCGGTCAGGTCCTTGACGCGGGCGACCACGTCCTCGCTGGCCGAATTGATCACGGTCACCGGCCCGTTGGCATGGCCGGCATAACCCTCGGGCCGGCGCACCACGCCGATCACATGGGCGCCTTGCCAGGTGGCGATCTGGGCCGCGGCCTGGCCGACCTTGCCGTTCAGGCCGAGGATCAGCACGGTCTCGCCGGGCTTCGGCATGCCGGCGCGGCGGAAACCTTCCTGGGCGGTGACGAAGGGCACGCCGATGCCGGCGGCTTCAGCCAGCGTCACCCCGGCCGGCTTGTCGACCAGCGCCGCAGCCTCGACCACCAGGTGGGAGGCGTGGGTGCCGTCGCGGCGGATGCCGAGATCGCCCGACGAGCCGAACACCTGCCTGCCGATCAGATCGGCCGGGCCGTCGACCACCACGCCGGCATAGTCGCGGCCGGGCGTCCGGGGAAACACCGCATAGGGCATCATGCCGATCGCCGCCTTGGCATCGGACGGGTTGACGGCCGCGGCGCGGATCTCGACCAGGACATCCTCGTCGCGCCGGCGCGCGAGCGGCAGCGTCTCGATCGTCGGCACGATGGTCTCGACGCTGTCGGCCTTGGCGTTCAGCCTGAGGCTTCGCGTGACGAGCGCGGCCGTCTTCGTGCCTGTCACGGTCTTGGCCCCGGTCTCGGTTCTCGCATGCATGGCGTGCTCCGGATCAGGCCGCGCGCGACGGCAGGTGGAAAATCTCGCGCGCTTCGTCCGGACCGGCGATCTGGACGCCCAGCTCCTCGACGATGCGCCGGGCCTTCTCGACCATCGCCGCATTGGAGGGCGCGAGCGTTCCGCGGTCGAGATAGACCGCATCCTCGAGGCCGGTGCGGGCATGGCCGCCGGCGAGCACGGATTGCGCCACCATCGGGAAGCTCGACCGCCCCGTGCCGATCACGGTGAACTCGGTATCGGCCGGCAGCAGGTCGCGGGCATAGATCACGGTCTCGGGGCTGGGCTGGAAGCCGTATTTCACGCCCAGCACGAAGGAGGCGATGCAGGGCCCGGAAATCGAGCCGTCCTTGAGGAGGTCGTGCATCAGCGCGATGTCGCCGGAATCGAAGAGCTCGATCTCCGGCTTGACGCCGGCCGCGCGAATGACCTTGGCCATGCGCCGGACATTGCCGGGTGTGTTGATGACGACCTGGCCGCCGGAATTCATGGTGTTGAGGTCGAGCGTGCAGATGTCCGGCTTCAGCGCCGCGATATGCTCGACACGCTTTTCCGGCGCCAGCAGCGTGGTGCCGGGGGCAGCGATCTTCGGATCGTCCTCGGAGGGCACGAACCGGCCGCCCGGCCCGGTGGTGATGTTGAGTATGAGCTTTTGATTGCGGGCGCGGATGCGCGCCACCACGTCCTGGTAATATTCGAGCGCCATGGACGGCCGGCCGGTGCCGGGCTCGCGCACGTGGATATGGGTGACGGCGGCGCCGGCTTCGGCCGCGCCGAGACAGGCATCGGCGATCTCTTCCGGAGTGATCGGAAGATGCGGGGTCTGGTCTGGCGTGGTGAGGTTGCCGGTCACCGCGCAGGTGATGACGACCTTGTTCCGCATCGGGCGCATGAGTGTGTCCTTGAACGATTTCTTGAAGGCTTGGACCGTGGTCTTGAATGTGGAAGCGTCAGGTCACAGGGCCCGGCCGCCGTCGACGATGATCAACGAGCCGGTCGAATAGGTGAGATGGGTGGCGCAGGCGACGATGGCGCGGCCGACGTCATCGGGGGTCGCGACCCGCTTCAAGGGAATGGTCGGGGCGATCTTGGCCAGTTGTTCGGCGCCGCGTCCCGGCACGAAATCGGTATCGACCACGCCCGGCGACACGCTCATCACCCGGATCTCCGGGGCAAGCGCCCGGGCGAGCGACTTGGTCAGGGTGTCCATGCCGGCCTTGACCGCGGCATAGGCGAGGTTGGAGCCGACGCCGTTCAAGGCGGCGATCGACGAAACGTTGACGATGAGGCCGTTGCCGCTCGCCTCGAGCATCCGGCGGAAAGCCCGGATCGCGGCGAACTGGCCGCGCCAGTTGACCTGGAACATCCGGTCTATGAAGGCGTCGTCCAGGGCGTCGAGATCGCCCGACGGCACCGGCTTGGTGAAGCCGGCGGAATTGACCAGGATATCGGCACGGCCGAACTGCTGCTCGACCTGCGCCGCAAGCGCCGTCAACGTCGGCGTATCCTCCACCGTCGCGGTCGCCGCGAGGTGACCGGAGCCCGGCAGACTGGCGACGATGACATCCGCGGCGGCCTTGTCGGAGCGGTAGACGACGACGACCGTCGCGCCCTCGGCCGCCAGCAGATAGGCAGCGGCGGCGCCGATGCCGCCGGATCCGCCGAGCACCACCGCGACCTTGCCCTTCAACGCAGCACCCAGTGTCATCACATCCTCACTTGATCGGCGGAACCGGCAGAACCGCTTCGCCCGGCTCCATCGCGAAAGTATAGCGCAGCGTATAACCTTTGCCGGTCTTTTCGATGCCGCCGACCAGGGCCTTGGTGACGCCGAACACCACGTCGGTTTCCAGATATTGATCGCCCTCGACGAAGATCTGGGTGATCAGGGTCTTGAAGCCGGGCTTGTAGACGAGAAAATGGATATGCGCCGGTCGGAACGGGTGCCGGTTCTGGGCAGCCAGGAGCTTGCCGACCACGCCGTGGGTGGGCACCGGATAGCCGGCAGGCTTCACCGAGTGGAACGAAAAGACGCCGTCGGCGTCGGTCAGGAACTTGCCCCGCAGGTTCATGTCGGCCTGGGTCTCGTCCTGGTTTTCGTACATGCCGACCGGGGATGCCTGCCAGACGTCGACCTCGGCGCCGGCGATCGGCCGGCCTTCGGCATCGACCACGCGGCAGGAGGCGGCGAGTTCTTCGCCGGGCGTTTCCGAGCGGATGATCGAGCCGCCATTCTCCATTCGCGGCGAGTTCATGCGCCAGAACGGCCCGAGCAGCGCGGCCGCGGCCTCGGTATTGCCGGCATTGCCGTTGTTGAGCAGGCAGACCAGGGTGGAAAAGCCGACGGCATCCGAGGCCAGCACGGCCTCGTTATGGGTGTCGTTGGTCAATTGCCCGAGGCCGACGACGAATTCGATGGCCTTTTCCCATTCCGGCTCGGTCAGCCTGACGTCGCGCGCGAAGGCGTGCAGGTGCTTGACCAAGGAGGTCATGATCTCGGCGAGCCGGGGATCGCTCGTGTTGGCCATTGCCGCGAGAACGGCATCGGTCACCTGTTCCTGGCGTTCAATGATCATTTGTCTCTCTCCCCTGGGACAGATTTATTGCAATCGTTTGCAATCGTCAAGATCCGCCATTCCCAGGCGCTTCCGAACCGTTCTCGCCGGCGCTGGCCGGTGAAGCGGCGAAAACCGGCCGGCATTCGCGCTAGGCCGGCGCGTGCCGGTAGCCGGCTTCCGCCATCAGGCGCGTCGCGGATTCAGCCAGGCGCTCGCCGAGCAGCCGGCGCCGGTCGCGGTCGAACAGCAATTGGCCGCCCTGCTTGCGAATGATGCCGTCGACGATGACGGTGTCGACATTGCCGGCATGAGCCTGCTCGACCACGGAGAAGACGGGGTCGTGGACCGGGAAGAGATTGAGGTCGCCGGCGCGCAGCATGATCAGATCGGCCTTGTTGCCGGGCCGGAGCGAGCCGATCCGGTCGGCCATGCCGAGCGCCTTGGCACCGCCGACGGTTGCCCAGCGCAAGGCTTCGCGCGAGCGGATCATCGTCGGGCCCTGGCCGGCGGCCGCCCGGGCGCGGATCCGCGCATTGCGGGCAAACAGCAGCGCCATCTGCATCTCGCGCCACATGTCGCCCGAGACCATCGGCTCGACATCGATGCCGATCGAGGGCAGGCCGCCATGCTCGACCACCTTGGTCAGGGCCGAACCGTGCGGGTAGTCGTGCAGCTCGTTCATATTGGTCGAGGTGATCGAGCAGCCGGCGTCCAGGAGCTTGCCGACCTCGTCGCGGCTCAGGAGATTGCAGTGGACGAGATTGTGGTCCGGCCCGAGCAGGCCCATGGCGGCGAGCCGGTCGTAGCCGTCGGGCACGGCGGCGTCCCGATGGGCCTTGGTGACATGCGACGACGCCATCAGGCCGAGGTCGCGGGCGAGCCTCACATTGTGCAAGGTGGCTTCCCAGTCGGCCCAATGCGGGCCGGCAATGCCGAGCGCCAGGCTGACCGGGCCGTCATGGGCGAAGCGGCTGTGCTGCAACGCCAGCACCCGGTCGCGCGGATGCAGCCGGCGCTGCGGCAGCTTGCCGGGAGCGGCCGGCTCGCGCAGGCCGTCGCCGTGGACGAAGACGGCGCGGATGCCGGAGTCCACGAGGCCGTCGACCGAGCGTTCGGCCTGGTCGAGCGAACGGATGTTATGGCAATAGTCGAACAGCGTGGTGACGCCGCAATCGAGCTGGTTCAGCGCGCCGAACAGCGTGCCGAGATAATTGTCCTCGGCTGAATAGCGCGTGGCGATATCGCCGTAGAAATTGCGGAAATAGTCCGGTGCCAGCCATTCCGAGCCGATCGCCCGGAGGCCGGCCTGGAAGGTGTGCAGGTGCATGTTGATCAGCCCCGGCAGGACGATCATGTCCGAGGCGTCGATGGTGGCGTCCGCTGCGGCGCCGAGATCATGGCCGATCGCTTCGATGCGGTCGCCGTTCAGCAGCATGTCGGCCCGGCTGAGGTCGCCGAGACCGTCATCCATGGTGATCAGCCAGCCGCAGCGGATGAGCGTGCGCGCCATGGCGGTCAGCGTCCGAACGGAACGTAGCCGGCTTCGCCCATGATCCGCTCGACCGAGCTCGCCAGCTCGGTCATGCGCCGGCGCCGGACCGTTTCGGAGAAAGCGAGCTTGCCGTGGCGCTTCTGGACGACGCCGTCGATGAAGACGGTGTCGACATTGCCGGCATTGGCCTGTTCGACGATCGACAGGACCGGGTCGTGCACCGGGAACAGGTTCAGGTCGGTGCCGCGCAGCAGCACGATATCGGCCTTCTTTTTCGGGGTCAGCGTGCCGATCTGGCTGTCCAGGCCAAGCGCCTGGGCGCCGCCGATGGTCGCCCAGGCGAGCGCCTCGCGCGAGCGGATCGGCACCACCTGGAACGGCGGCTTCTTGTCGCGGGCATTCTCGCGCTGGCAGACCGAGAGCGCATAAAGCAAGGCGATCTGCATCTCGCGGAACATCTCGCCCGAGACCCGCGGTTCGACATCGACGCCGAGCGAGGGCATGGCGCCGAGCGCCCGGATGCGGCCGACCAGGGGATCGCCGGCATAACCGCGCAATTCGGTCTGCACGGTGGCGCAGGCGGTGACGCCGGCATCGACCAGGCGCTTCAGCTCCTCGTCGCCGAGGTAATTGCCGTGGACGACGGTATGGTCGGCGCCGATCAGGCCTTCGTCGAGCAGCGGGAAATAGCCGCGCGGATCGACCGCCAGTTCGGGCCGCTTGGTCGCATGGGTCGACGAGCGCAGGCCCATTTCGCGGGCGAGGCGGAGATTGATCCGGGTCGGCTCCATCTCGGCCCAATGGGGGCCGGCGACGCCGAGCGCCATGGTCACCAGCCGGTCGTCGCTGGCGAGCCGGCCCTTGCGGAATTTCTCGACCCGCTCACGCGGATTGATGCGTTTTTCGAAAGGCTCGGCCACCTCGCGTTCGGGCGGCAGCTTGCCGGCGCCCATGGTGAACACCGCGCGGATGCCGGAATCCTCCAGCGCATCGATCGAGCGCTCGGCCTGCTCGGTCGAGGTGATGTTGTGGCAATAGTCGTTCAGCGTGGTGACGCCACCGTCGATCTGGTTCAGCGCGCCGATCAGATTGCCGAGATAGTTGTCCTCGGGACCGTAGCGGGTGGCCATGCCGCCATGCAGATATTTGAAATATTCGCCATGAGCCCATTCGCAGCCAATGGCGCGCAGGCCGGTCTGCCAGGTGTGCAGATGGGCGTTCACCATGCCCGGCATGGCGATCATGTCCGTGGCGTCGACCACCTCGTCGGCCTCGGCGCGCAGGTCGGCGCCGATCGCGGCGATGCGGTTGCCGTCGATGAGAATTTCGCCGCCGCGCAGATCGCCGATGGCCGGATCCATCGAGACGATCCAGCCGCATTTGATCAATGTCTTGGCCATGATGGAGATCCTCAAGCGGCCTTCACGGAGAAGGAGCCGTCGCGCATGACGCGTTCGACGGAGGCGACCAGTTCGCGCTTGCGTTGCCCGAGGACATCGTCCGGGAAGACGCGGCGGCCGGCCTGCTTGCGAATGACGCCGTCGATGACGACGGTATCGACATTGCCGGCGCTGGCCTGCTCGACGATCGACAAGAGCGGGTCGTGGACCGGGAACAGGTTCAGGTCATTGGCGCGCAACATGACAATGTCGGCTTTCTTGCCGGGCGTCAGCGAGCCGATCTGGTCTTCCAGGCCGATCGCCCGGGCATTGCCGATGGTGGCCCAGGCCAGCGCCTCGCGCGACCGGATCGGAATGGTCTTGAGCGGCGGCTTGCCGGCGGCGGCATTGTCGCGGAGCGAAGCCCAGCGGGCATGCAGCAGGGCCGCCTGCATCTCGCGGAACATCTCGCCGGTGACGATCGGCTCGACGTCGATGCCGATCGAGGGCATGCCGCCGAAATTGCGCACGCGCAGCGTCACCGGCTCGGCGGCATGGCCGTGCAGCTCGACCAGCACGGTGCCGGTCACCGAGGCGCCGGCCTCGACCAGCGCCTTCAATTCGTCGTCCTCGATATAGTTGCCGTGGACGAGGTTATGGTCGGGGCCGATCAGGCCGGCCTCGACCAGTTTCTTGTAGCCGCCCGGCGCGACCTGATCGGGGATCTTGCGGGTGGCGTGCGAGCTCGACAGCAGATTCAGCTCGCGGGCGAGCCTGAGATCCTGCTCGGCGACCTCGTAGGTGCCCCAATGCGGTCCGAGGATCGCCATGGCGAGCGTCACCAGTCGGTCGTCAGAGGCAAAGCGCCCGTTGCGCAGCGCCTCGATCCGGTCGCGCGGATGCGGCACGTGGGTATAGGGCAGCTCGCCGGCCCTCGTCGGCGGCTTGGCCGTGCCATGGGCGAAGACCGCGCGAATGCCGGATTCCTCGAGGCCGTCGACCGAGCGCTCGGCATGGTGCAGCGAGGTCAGGTTGTGGCACCAGTCGAGAATGGTGGTGGTGCCGCTGTCGATCTTGCTGAGCGCACCGATCAGGTTGCCGATATAGTTGTCGTCGGGGCCGTAGCGGGTCGCCAAATTGGCGTGGATATTGGCGTGGTAATCGGGCCCGAGCCATTCCGAGCCGATGGCGCGCAGGCCGGTCTGCCAGGTGTGGACATGGGCGTCGATCAGCCCGGGCATGACGATCATGTCGCTGGCGTCGATCACCGCGTCGGCGTCGGCCTCGATGCCCTTGCCGGCGGCGACGATGCGGCTGCCTTCGACCAGCAGGCGGGCGTTGCGGTGGTCGCCGATGGTATCATCCATCGTGACCAGCCAGCCGCACTCGATCAGCGTCCGTTTCATGACGTTTCTCCAGAGGCCGTCGTCCGGCCGAAGTTCAGGTCGGGTTTGGTATCAGCGGGTGCGCCAGCGATTGACCTTGCCGTCGAGATGCTGCTGACCCTTGGTGAGCAGGATGCCGAGGAAGGCCAGCAGCAGCAGGATGGCGAAGACCTGGCCGGTCTCCAGGATCTGGCCGGCGAGCTGCAGCTTGGCGCCGAGGCCGTAGCGGGCCGTCTGCATCTCGGCCGCGACGACCAGGATGATGGAGATGCCGAGGGCCAGACGCAGGCCGCCGAAGATCGCCGGCACGGCGGCCGGCAAGACCACCTTGCGCTGGATCTGCACGGCGCTGGCGCCGAGGTCGCGGGCGGCCAGGATCAGGCCCTCGTCGCATTGGCGCACGCCGATAATGGTGTTGACCAGGATCGGGAAGATGCAGCCCAATGCCGAAAGCGCGATCTGGAAGGCATTGCCGCTGCCGAGCCAGATGACCAGCAGCGGCACGAGGGCGATCTTCGGCACGGGATAGAGAGCGGCGACGAAGATGTCGCAGATCGCATAGATCCGCTTCGACATGCCCATGAGCAGGCCGAGGCCGACACCGACCACCGCGGCGAGGAAGAAACCGGCGAAGATGCGGTAGAGCGTCAGGACGAGGTCGTAGGCGAGGCCCTTGGTGGCGAACAGGTCGTAGAGCGTGACGATGACCAGCGAGGGCCTGGGCAGGAAGATCTCCGGCACGTCGAACAGCGGGATCGAGACCTCCCAGAACACCAGGAACAGCGCCATCGCCACCGGGCCGTAGAACCAGGTGTCGTCGCGCAGCCGTTCGTCCTTGAAATCGGGCGTGGGCTTGGCCTCCGCGATGGCATTCGTCTCGGCGATAATCTTGGGGTCGGCCAGGGCCGAGCGGTTGATATCCGACATCGTGGCAGCCCTCAGTTCATCATCGCCTTGCGCACTTCGTCGCGCAGCAGGCCATAGATCTCGGAGAAATATTCACCGAAGCGCTTGTCGTTCTGGACATCGATGCCGCGTGGGCGCGGCAGGTCGATGTCGAGGCTCCTGGCGACGCGGCCGGGACGCGCGGTCATGACGATGACGTGGTCGGCGAGGAAGATCGCCTCCTCGATCGAATGGGTGATCAGGATCACCGTCTTGGCGCTGGCTTCGACCAGGGTGGACAGCTGTTCCTGAAGGTAGAGCCTGGTCTGGGCGTCGAGGGCGCCGAAGGGTTCGTCGAGGAACAGGATGTCGGGCGACTGGACGAGGCCGCGGGCAAGGCCCACGCGCTGTTTCATGCCGCCGGAGAGCTGGCCGGGATAGTGCTTTTCGAAGCCGGCGAGCTCGACCGCCTTGATCGCCTCGGCCGCCTTGGCCTGGCGCTCGGAGAGCGGCACGCCGGCGAGTTCCAGGCCGAAGGCGACATTGTCGATGACCGAGCGCCAGGGCAGGAGATTGAAGGACTGCCAGACGGTGGCCATGCGCGGCGCCTCGCCCGGGCTTTGCTTGCCGGAACCGTCGCCGTAAAGGAAGCTCACCTTGCCGGCGCTGGCTTCCACCAGGCCGCGCAGGATCAAGAGCAAGGTCGACTTGCCGCAGCCGCTCGGACCGACAATGGCGGTCACCTTGCCGGCCGGAAAGACGCAGGACACATCGGTCAGAGCGGTGGTCGGCGGCCGCGTCCGGCTGAGAAACCGGTGCGACAGCCCTTCAATCGAAATCGCCTCGAACTGCATGACGGGACAAGCGCCTCCCTGCGCTTTCGTGATGATCGCCGTGGGGGCCGGATCAGATGAACGGGTTCTTCTCGGTCATCCGCTGCTTGGCCTCCTTGATGGCGCGATCGTCGAACAACTGATTGTCGGGCACGCTGCGGGCCAGGAGATCGGTGCGCTCGCGCCAGAACTTCTGCTGGGCGATGATCGAGGCCATGTTCGGCGTGCCGTCGATGGTCATGAAGGTCCAGCGCGGCCGGGTCTCGTCGATCACCGCCGGTGTCAGGCCGGTGCCGTCGGCCAGGATCTTGAGCACCTCCGGATTGCCGCTCTTGGCGGCTTCCATGTAGTCGGCATTGCCCTGCATGATCGCCATAGAGAAGCGCACCGCGGCCGAGTGCCGTTCGCGCAGGAATTTTTCGCTGGCGACCGAACAGGCCAGCACGAAATCCGGCGCCAGTTCGTCGCTCCAGGTGGCGACCTTGCCGATGCCCTGTTTCTGCGCGGCATAGGCGCCGGGCAGCGGCATGTTGATGATGCCGATGCGGTTCTGCTTCATCAGCGGCAGGCTGACATTGGGGCTCATACCCCAGGACCATTCGACGTCGTCGGCCTTCAGGCCGGCGCGCTCCAGGCCCATGGTGTGGAGATAGTGGGCGACGCTGCCGCGCGAGGAGATGCCGATAATGGCACCCTTGGCCTGCTTGTAGCCGTCGGGACCGCGGAAGCCCTTCTCCCACAATTCGTTGGAGACCATGATGGAGTTGGAACCCCAGCCGGCTGCCTCGCGGCCGCGCTCGAAGAACATCCGAAGGCCGGCGCCCTTGGCCATCAGGTTGAACAGGCCGGCGCTCAGGGTGGCGCCGGTGACGTCGAGTTCGCCGGCGGCCAGCGCCGGCATCGACAGGCTGCCGTCGACATGGCTCGACGGCACGATCTCGATGTTGAGCTTCTTGAAATAGCCCTTGGCCTCGGCAATCAGGTAGGGCCCGGCGGAAATGTAGGGCGCGAAGCCCATGCGGATGCGGGCCGGCTCCAGGAAGTTCGACTGGGCGAAGACCTCGGGGCTCTGCACCAGCCCTGCCGCGGCCACCGATCCGGCCACAAATCCACGTCGCGTTATCTTGGTCATGGCGCCCCTCCATTCATGTTTGGTTCGATGCGGATCGCCTTCCAATACGCCAGAGCGCCGGAATACGTCACCGCAATCGATTGCAAGCTAGGTCGGACGAGATCGCCGAGTCAACTGAAGTTTGACCGCGCCCGGTGGATTGCAGGAATGCGTGGTCTTGCCGCTCAGTGGCGCGGGGCTGCGGTCGAAGCCCGGAAAACCAGATCGGGGGCCAGGACGATGCGGCGAATCGGTGCCGTCGCGCCGGTCATCCGCTCCAGCAGGAGACGTGCGGCATCGCGTCCCATCTCGCGCGGACCGATGCGAATCGTGGTCAGCGGCGGCTCGACCATGTCGACCAGCGGCATGTCGTTGTGACCGACCACCGAGACATTGCCGGGACAGGCGAGGCCGCGCGCGGCAAGCGCCTTGTAGGCGCCGAGCGCCAGCAGGTCGTTGGCCGCGGCGATGGCGGTCAGGCCGGGATAGCCGTTCAGCAAGGCGGCGGCGGCGCGCTCGCCCTCGTCGCGATCATAACTTGCCGCCTCGACGATGGCTTGGGGCGGCACGGCCAGGCCATGGGCGGCCATGCTCTGCTCGAAGCCGATCCGCCGCAAATGGCCGGTCGACAATGTCGACGGGCCGGCGAGGTGACCAATGGCGCGATGGCCGAGGCCATGGAGATGGTCGACCGCCGCGCGCATGCCGGCGATATCGTCGGAAACCACCGACGAGGCGCGGTCGGAATCGTCGGCGCGGTTGACCAGCACAACATGAACACCTTCGGCCAGGCAGTGCTCCAGGACGGGATCGTCGCGGCTGACGGTGGCGAGCACCAGGCCGTCGACCCGGCGGGCGATCAGCTCGTCGATCAAGGCCATGCGCGGGCCGAGCTCGGTGCCGGCATCGGCGACAATGGTCGAATAGCCTTCGGCCCCGAGAATCTCGGCAATGCCTGAGATGATCGGCGAGAACACCGGATTGGTGATGTCGGGCACCAGCACGCCGACCAGGGTGGAGCGGCGGGTGCGCAGGCTGGCGGCGACCGGATTGGGCCGGTAGCCCAGTTGCTGCGCGGCGGCGGTGATGCGGTCGGCGACGTCGTCGGCCACCAGATGGCGCTTGGTCGGGTCGAGCGCCCGCGACACCGTCGAGGGATGAACGCCGACCTCGTCGGCGAGGCGGCGCAGGTTCACCCGGGGCCGTGGTTCGATGGGGGAGCTCGCCATGCGCTGCCTCTGCATTCATTCTGCAAGATCGCGCGTTTGCCGGGTGTCCGTCGACCGCCTGACCGAGGTTGCACAGGTCGACAACCGATTGCAAACAACTTCCCCGATTTGCCGCAGCAATCGGCGCGGCGTGGGAAATCAGTCACATGGGCGGCGACATGCCGGCCTGGACGCAACCGGGGCTTGTGCCCGATTGCATCTGCGTCCGTCTTCGCCTGCGCGATCTGTCATCGATCGTCGATCGGGTTATCATGGCCAGGCGGCGCAACCATTCGGGACCGTCTCAGTCGCTCCCGCCGGTTCAGGCGACGCTGTCGAATTGCGGAGCTTGGCCATGCGACGACGCTCATGCCTTATCGGACTGGCCGGCTGCCTGGCGGTTTCCGGACTGGTCGCGACCAACCGGAGCGCTGCCCAGCCGGCGCCACCCGAGGCGCTCAGGGCCTGGAACCAGATCGAGCAGGTGCTGACGTCGCCCCGCTGCATCAATTGCCATCCGGTCTCGGACCGGCCGGCGCAGACCGACGCCCGGCACGTCCACCGCATGAATGTCGTTCGCGGTCCGGCCGATCACGGCGCGCCTGGCCTGCATTGCGCGGCCTGCCATCAGGAACGCAACAACGACGCGAGCGGCGTGCCCGGCGCGCCGCACTGGAAACTGGCGCCGCGATCGATGGGCTGGGTCGGGCTGAGTTCGGCGGCGCTGTGCCGCACCTTGAAGGACCCTCAGGCCAATGGCGGCCGGACACTGGCCGCCCTTGCCGATCACATGCGGTCCGACGCGCTGGTGCTCTGGGCCTGGCAGCCCGGCCGCAACGGGCGCGGCGAGGAACGCCGTCCGCCCCCGGTTTCGATCGAGGCGCTCAGCCAGGCCCTCACCGTCTGGGTGGCGGCGAATGGGGCCTGTCCCGACTGACCACGGTGTGCCCGATGGGAGAGGCGCTTCAGTTGCTCCCCGGCGCGGCTCTGCGCGTCCCGGGCGGCGTCGTAACGCCGGCCGGCGTGCCCGGGCAGGGCAGGGGCGCCAGCGGACCATGGGTCCGCCGGCCTCCACGCCCCAGCCGTCAAGGTCGCTCAGGGATTCGGGATCAGGTGCGTCCGAGCGCGTAGAACTCGTCGTTCGGGCGCATGCTCGTCACGTTGGCGAGGCGGTTCGACATGCCGAAGAAGGCAGCGATGGCGCTGATGTCCCAGGCGTCCTCGTCGGAGAAGCCATGGGATTTCAGCTCGGCGATGTCGGCATCGCCCACCGCATAGGCCTCGAACGACACCTTCATGGCGAAGTCGAGCATGGCCTTCTGCCTGGTGGTGATATCGGCCTTGCGGTAGTTGATCGCGACCTGGTCGGCGATCAGCGGGTTCTTGGCGCGAATGCGCAGGATCGCGCCATGGGCGACCACGCAATACTGGCATTGGTTGGCATTGC
Source organism: Phreatobacter sp. GW821-FHT04C01 (assembly GCF_059420385.1). Lineage (NCBI taxonomy): Bacteria > Pseudomonadati > Pseudomonadota > Alphaproteobacteria > Hyphomicrobiales > Phreatobacteraceae > Phreatobacter > Phreatobacter sp. GW821-FHT04C01. Next base: position 699,543 of record NZ_JBWKTP010000001.1, read on the forward strand.
TGGTGGCCACGACGATCATTTCGCGCTCGGCCTTGGTCAGGTTGCCGGGCTTGTCCATGAGCGCGTCGTGATAGGCGAAAAAGGCGCGGAACTCGTCGGGCCGGTGCGCCAGCACGAGGAACACGTTGGGTACGAAACCCGACTTCTCCTGCACCGCCAGGATACGGGTGCGGATGTCGTCCGGCATGTCGGCGAGTTCCGGCACCGGAAATCGGCTGATGGGGGGCTTGCTCATGACGGCCTCGACTGGTCGTGGGTGAAGGAGGAAACAGCGGCGGTCAGGTGTTGGGGTCGACGACGACGCGACCCCGGACCTGGCCGGCGAGCAGTTCGGGCGCGATCTCGAGGGCCTGCGCCAGGCTGATCCGGCGCGTCATCGTGGCCAGTTTGGCCCGGTCGATCTCGGCGTCCAGCAAAGCCCAGGCCTGGCGGCGCAGGGCGAGCGGCGCCATGACGCTGTCGATGCCGGCGAGCGTCACGCCGCGCAGGATGAAGGGGGCGACGGTCGCCGGAAAATCGAGCCCCTGCGCCAGGCCGCAGGCGGCGACCGCGCCGCCGTAGCGCGTGCCGGCGCAGACATTGGCGAGGGTGTGGCTGCCGACGCTGTCGACGGCGCCGGCCCAGCGCTCCTTGGCGAGCGGCTTTCCGGCGGCGGAGAGTTCGGCGCGGTCGATCAGGTCATGGGCGCCGAGCTGTTTCAGATAGGCCTCTTCCGACCGGCGGCCGGTGGCGGCGATCACCCGGTAGCCGCGCCTGGCCAGCAACGCCACCGCGATCGATCCGACCCCGCCGCAGGCGCCGGTCACCAGCACGTCGCCCTTGTCGGGCGAGATTCCCTGGCGCTCCAGCGCCATGACGCAGAGCATGGCGGTATAGCCGGCGGTGCCGATCGCCATGGCGTCATCGGAGGAGAGGCCCTCGGGGCGCGCGACCAGCCAGTCGCCCTTGACCCGGGCCACCTGGGCGAGGCCGCCCCAATGGCTCTCGCCGACACCCCAGCCGTTCAGGATGACCGCCTGTCCCGGCTGCCAGGCCGGATGGCTGCTGTCTTCGACGATGCCGGCGAAATCGATGCCCGGCACCATCGGGAAGCTGCGCACGACCGGCGCCTTGCCGGTGATGGCGAGAGCATCCTTGTAGTTGAGCGTCGAGCGCTCGACCCGCACGGTCACATCGCCCGCAGGAAGCGCGGCGCGATCGACTTCGGTGACGCGCGCGCCGTAGCCGGCTTCGGTCTTGTCGACGAGGAGGGTTCGGAAGGCGGACATGTCGATGGCGCTCATTGGGTGCGGGAAAACCAGGGGTTCAGAAGGTCGTCGGCCGGGACCACCGCGCTCGCCATTGACGCCTCGACGGCGCGTGCGAGCTCTTCCACCGGGCGGCTTTCGGCGAAGGCGGGTTCGCACGGGAAGACGCGGCGATCGAGGATGCGCAGGCGATCGGCTTCGGGCCGCGGGTTCTCGCGCATCAATGCCGGCATGGTGGCGGCGATCTCGGACATCAGACACCCGACGGGATGGCGGCGAAGACGGCCCGGATCCGAACGGCCGTTACGGGGGGATCGAGGCTTTCGGTTTATTACAATATCAGAATTAGAAATATCAATATCAATTTAGGCGGACGCTCCCCCGTCACCCCGCCGGGTCGGCACGGCCGGTCCGGTCGCGCCGGCTGCGCCAGTCCTGCGCCTCGGCATATTTCGCGCGCAGATAATCCATCAGTTCGGTGAAGGCTTCTTCGCCGGCCCGTGGATTGCGGGCATGGACGGCCATGAGAATGCGCCGGTGGTAGGCCGCGATCTTTTCGCGGTCGCGAAACTTGAAGACCACCATATTGGCCGGCGGCATGAGCGCCTCGAGCACGACCTGCATGACGAAACTCATGACGCTGTTGCCGCTCGCGGTGGCGATCGCCCGGTGAAAGCCGACATCCGCCGCGCAGAAATCCGTGTCGGCCAGCGTGGTGTCTTCCTGCAGGAGAAGCTGGGTTTCCATGGCGGCGAGATCGTCATTGCTGCGCCGCTGCGTGGCATAGCGCAGGCAGATCAAACCCAGGTCGTGGCGGACTTCGGCAATGTCGACGAGGGAAAACGAGCCCATGCTGCTCAACAGCGCCATCATGCCGATGACGCTCTCACGCGCCTGTTCCACGCTCGGCCGGTTGACGAAGACGCCGCCGCCCGGGCCGCGCTTGGAGCGAATGAGATGTTGCGCCGCGAGCCGTTTCAGCGCCTCCCGAATGGTCGGGCGGGAGACGCCGAAGGTTTCCGCGAGATCGTCTTCGGTCGGCAGCCGCTCGTCGGTCTTGAGCCCGCCGGCGAGGATGCTGGCCCGGATGCTGTCGGCGATGTGGCGGGTCACGCCGCCGGCCGCCGGCGGTGACGATTGTTCGGCCAGGTTCAGTCCGGTGGCTCGGTCGCTCATGACGCTTCTTCCAAACTCCGCCGGCATTGGCCCCACGGGTCACACCATGGCCGCCGCATCGCTCGGCCGCAGCATAGATCGCGAGCAGGCTATTGATGCAAGGTGATCCTATTGTGATATCGCTTTTTTGTGGTTTCGGCGAATTCCAATTTTGGACGGGTTCTGGACCGGCGCGGGCTGAACGCCGTCCCAGGCGCGCGGTGTTCGCCGCAGGCGTCACCCTTCTTCTCGCGGATGCTCCTGTGCCGTCCGGGATCTCGCTTCGTCACGATCGCCGGTCGTCCAGGCGCCCGGTCGAGGGCAGGGAACGACCGCGGGCCATTGGCCCGCAGTCGAACGTCGTGCGTCGCGGGCTGCCCGCGGCGGCCGCCGGTCCGGGCGTCAGGCCAGCCGGTTGACCGCCTCCAGGCCCTTGCGTTCCGGCTCGATGCCGAGGATCGCCACCACGGCGATCATGATGGCCAGCGCGATGCCCATCATGATCAATACGCCGGTCACGCCATAGGCCAGGAACAACGGCCCGACGATCAGCGGCACGACGATGCTGGCGCTGCGGCCGGCGGTGTTGCAGATGCCGACGGCGCGCAGCCGGAGCTCGGTTGGAAACAGCTCGGGGATATAGATGCCGAACAGCAGGGCGACGAGAATGTAGATCGGCACGGTGAGCAGGAAGCCGAGCGCCGCGATCAGGACCGGGTCGGTGGCCAGGGGAAACAGGGCGGCAAGGACCATGGCCGAGGCGGCCGCGCCGATGATCGTCGGCTTGCGGCCGATAGGGTCGGCGGCGAAGGCCCCGATGGTCGAACCGATGGGGCCACCCAGTGCCATCAGCAATGAAAAGCCGAAGCTGCGGGCGACATCCTGCCCCTGACTGATGAAGAAGGTCGGCAGCCAGGAAATGAAGCCGTAGATCAATGTGTTGACGACGATCAGCGAGACGCAGCCGACGACCATGCGCGCCAGGAATGGCGGCTGCGCCAGGGCCTTCAGGCCGAGTGCCTGGGGCGGCTTGGCGGGGGCGGGCAAAGGCGCGGGCAAGGGCTGGCCGTCGGCGGCTTGCCGCTCGATATCGGCGATGATCGCCTCGGCCTCGGCATTGCGCCCGACCGACTCGAGCCAGCGCGGCGATTCCGGCAGGCCCTTGCGCAATACCCAGGCGATCAGCGCGCCGCAGCCGCCGATGAGGAACATCACGCGCCAGCCATAGGCCGGGATCAGCAGCCAGGCGAGCAGGGCCGAGGCCGGCAGGCCGGCGGTGACAATGGTCGCGATCATGCCGGACCAGCGACCGCGTACGCTCGGCGGCACGAATTCGGTGATCACCGAGTAGCCGACGACGACTTCGGCGCCGAGGCCGAGACCCATGACGAATCTCAGGCCGATCAGCGTCTCCATGTTGGGAGCGAAGGCCGAGAGAATGGCGGCTCCGCCGAACAGGATGAGATTCCACTGATAGGTGCGCTTGCGGCCGTAGCGATCACCCAGGAAGCCGGCGAGAAAGGCGCCGAGCATCATGCCGACGAAGGTCGAGGAGATGAACAGGCCGTTCTGCGCGATCGTCGAGAAATTGCTCTTCAGGGTCGAGCCGAGGACGCTCGCGGCCAGATAGATGTCGAAGCCCTCGAAGAACATGCCGACGGCGACGAGACCAAAGATCTTGCGGTGAATGTGCGATACCGGCAGCCGGTCGAGCCGGGCTCCGACGTTGATGATGGACATGCTGTTCCCCGTGGTTGGATGCATCACTGTCTGCGTCGCGTTTCGCGATCATCGGATGCCGGCGCTCGTTGCCGCGAGCCGTCGGTTTCTGCGCGTCGCATGAGCCGGAGATCCGGTTGGAGCGTGGCTCGTTGACGTATGCAATCGATTGCATAAATTCATGGCTTGTCAAGTGCGTGGTTGTTGCCCTGTCGTCGGACGTGCATCCGGGACGCGCGAAAATGCAGTACTGCAAAGGCTTTCCGGTCGCGCCGCGAGGACGCGCAGACAGTGGCCGGGCCGGCCTTTCACCGCCGATCGTGAATCGAAATGTGCAATCGATTGCCAGCGGGAGGGAAGGCGCCCGGCGCCGGATGCTCAGCCGCCGGTTGCGGGCCGGTCGCGTTGTTCCAGCGCATGGAGCAGCTTGGCGAGCAAGCCGATCAATTGGGTCCGCTCGTCGTCGTCGAGGGCCGACAGGGTCTCGGCCAGGCCCCGGAAATGCCGGGCAATCGCCTCGTCGGCCAGCAGCCGGCCCTTGGGGGTCAGGCGGACGACCAGGCTGCGCCGGTCGGCCGGGTCGGGAACGCGCTCGACCAGGCCGAGTTGCGCGACCTTGTCGATGCGATTGGTCACCGCGCCTGAACTCAGCAGTGAATCGCGCAGGATATCGGTCGGCCGCAGCGCGAAGGGCGGGCCCGAGCGCCGAAGCGTGACGATCAGGCTGAAGGCTTCCCAGGTCAGGCCGAGCGGGCCGAGCAGGTCTTCGGAACCGCGCAGCAAATGCGCCGAGATGCGCTGCAGGCGGCCGAAGATCTCCAGCGGCCAGGCGATCAGGTCAGGCCGCTCGCGGCCCCAGCCTTCAACAAGGGCCTGCACGGAATCCGCGGGCTCGGGGCGCTTCGCCATGTTTTCGCACCAGGTTCAAAATTTATCTTGACGTCAAGATAATCAACATTAGCATACCTAGCATGAAGAGAAGCCGGGCCTGGCGCAAGGCCCGGCTTCGCAAGCCGCCGTGGGACAATGGCGGGTTCGCCGCGATGTCGCCGGGAACCACCTCGGGCAGGCCATGCCGCCGGCACAGGCGGTTCGTTCGATCAGGCCCGGCCCGGCGGCATGTCGGAGGCGGCGGCTCGGGTCATGGTCCGGGCGTGCGCTTTCGCTCCGTCCAGGCTGGATTCGATGTTCTCACCGGCAATGACCATGGGCGGCCTGGTTTCGGCACGCCGAGGCAAGACGAGGCTTTGCGATGGCACGCATTCTGATCAAGAACGGCTATGTGGTGACGGTTGGCCCACGCCGCGACGTTCATCCAGGCGGCAGCCTGATCATCGAGGATGGCAGGATCGTCGCGGTCGGCGCCGAGGCGATCGATGAACGATCGGGCGGCTTTGCCGAGGTGATCGATGCCGGCGGCAACCTCGTCCTGCCGGGCCTCATCAACATGCATCAGCACCATTGGTACACGCTGTTCAAGGGCCTGGCCGACGGCATGCTGCTGGAAGACTGGATCACCGATCTCGTCTTCAGGCTGGTGCCGCATCTGACGCCGGAGGCCATGCGGCTCGCGAGCTATCTCTGCGGCATGGAAATGCTGGCGACCGGCACCACCACCTCGCTCAACCATTCGGTCACGGTGACCACGCCGGAACTGGTGCGTGCCACCATCGAGCCGCAAGCCGAGCTCGGCCTGCGCCAGGTCTTCGCCAAGGAGCTGCGTTGCCGGACGCCGCGTTTTGCCGCCCATCCGCTCAGCCTGGATGAATCGATCGCGGCCTTCGATGAAGAATGCGCGCGTTGGCAGGGCGCCGCCGATGGTCTCGTGCGCATGGGCATGGTGATCGAGGCCAATGCCCATTGGACCGCATCCGGCATGAGCACGGAGGAGCTGATCACCAGCGGCTACCAATTGGCCCGCCGGCACGGATTGAAGATCAGTTCACATATCGCCGGCGGTACCTTCTCGATCGAAAAGGGTTTCCTGAAACATCTGCGCGAGACCGGCCGGACCGATGTCCGCTACCTCATGAGCCTTGGCGTTCTCGACCAATCCTGGCTGTTGATCCACGGCATCCATTGCACCGATCTCGACCTCGACCAGATCGCCCATGTCGGGGCTCATCTGGTCTACACGCCGACCAGCGAAGCCATGCGCGGCGGCGGCATCGGGCCGTTCGTCACGGCTCAGGCCAAGGGCGTCAATACCGCGCTCGGCACCGACGGGCCGATGGTCGACTATTCCAACGACATGGTCGAGCAGATGAAGGCCTGCACGCTGATGCAGCATCTTCGCCATCTCGATCCGACGCGCATGCCGGTCGAACGGACCCTGGAAATGGCGACGATCAATGCGGCGCAGGCGCTGGGCATGGCCGATGAGATCGGCTCGCTCGAAGTCGGCAAGCGTGCCGACCTGGCCATCTTCGACCTTCACCGCCCTCACATCGGCATGCTGCACCGGCCGCTCTCCACCTTCATTGCGGCGGGCAAGGGAACCGACGCCAAGCTCGTCATGGTCGACGGCCGGGTGACCTATCGGGACAGCCGCTTCATTCACGGCCCTGGCCATGAGGCGGTCGCCCGCGAGGCCGGCATGGTGTCACGCGAAATCATTGAAAAAGCCGGCCTGTCCGGCCGGCTCGCACCAGCCTGGCGAAGCTGACGGCCCAACCTGCCGCCGGGGCGCGCAACCCTTGGTTCGCGCGGTCTGTGGCCGTCGCGCCACACGGCCCGAACAATCCTCGCTGTCCCCGGCATGCTCGCATTGTCCGCCGGCCGTTCAAAAGCAAGGCAAATCCGCGCCCGGCCCGCAGCTCTTTTGAATCGCTATAAATCATTGAGTTTGCGTTGTTTTCGAATTCGGGGCTGATGCATTCGAAGGGGCGGCCGGAGCGATCCGGACGGTTCCTCTGCGACCTTGCCGCGCCGTCCGGCGCGTGCCCACCGACATGTCTGATGCGCCGGCCATGACCTCAGCCTCGACCGATATCATCCGCGGCCCCACCGATCTCGATGTCCTGTTCCGGACCTATCACCAGGACCTGACGCGGTTTGCCCGGGGCAAGCTGCGCGACCGCGAGGCCGCCGCCGATCTCGTCCAGGACACGTTCCTGCGCTATCTCGCCCATGAGGCGCATGGCGAGACCCGCCTGGCGCCGGCCAGCCCGCGCTTCTTTCTCTGGCGCATCGCCAGCAACCTGATCATCGACATGGTCAGGCGCGATCGGCGGCGTGGCCAGTTCGCCTCGCTCGACCAGTTCGAACACGAACTGGTCTGCCCGGCGCCGGCGGCCGACCGCCGGCTGATGGCGCGCCAGGAATTCGAGATCATCAAGCAGGCGCTCGACGACCTGCCGCCGAAGGCCCGCGCCGCCCTGCTGCTGAGCCGGGTGGAAGGCCTCGGCCATGCCGAGATCGCCGGCCGGCTCGGCGTTTCCGCCAGCATGGTGACGAAATATATCATGACCGCGCTGCGCCATTGCGTGAAACGGCTGGCGGCCTTCGACCTCTGATCCACGCCGAAGTCTTTTTCAGCGGCCTGCGCCGCCGGTGTGGTTGCACACGCCCCGCGCGTCTTCATTGACAAGGACCCGATGCTGCCTGCTACGGCGACGCAATGATGTTCCGGCGCGAGCCCCGCATGACCAACGAACCGCCCGACGCGCCGCTCGATCCGATGACCGATGCGGCGCTCGCCTGGCTGGTCCGTCTGCATTCCGGCGAGGCCGGCGAACAGGACTGGTCGGACTATCGGGCATGGAAGGCGGCGAACAGCGAGCAACGGCATGCCGCTGATTTCGCCGAACGCCTGTGGGAGCGGCTCGGCCCGGCGCTCAAGCCGAAACGCCGGCCCAGGGGACGCGGCGCCGCCATAGCCGTGGTGACGCTCGCGGTCCTTGCCGGAGCCGGCTTCGCCGGTGGCCTGTTCGGGCCACCCGCGGCCTATTTCGCCGATCACCGGACCTCGCTCGGCGAACGGCGCACGGTGGCGCTGGCCGACGGATCGACCATGGAGCTCGACGCGAACACCAGCGTCGACATCGACTTCGGTGCCGACCGCCGGCGGCTGGTGCTCCATGCCGGCCAGATCTTCGTGACCGTGGCGCCCGATCCGGCCCGTCCCTTCGCGGTGCAGGCGGGCGCCGGCACGACCCAGGCGCTGGGCACCGCCTTCGATGTGCGCAGCCAGGGCCAGGGCGCGCGCATCGTGGTGACCGAACATGCCGTGCGTGTCGCTTATGCGGGAGCCGGCGAGACGGCGACGGTCGATGTCCGGGCCGGCCAGCAGGTCGCCTATGCGCCGGCGAGCGGGCTCGGGCAGCCCGAGCCGGTCGATACCGGCATGCTGACCGCCTGGCGGCGCGGCCAGGTGATCTTCGACGGCCGTCCGCTCGGCGATGTGGTCGCCGAACTGGCGCGTTATCGGCGCGGCCGGATCCTGATCACCGACAGCACGGTCGGCGATCTGCCGGTGACCGGCATTTTCAGCACCGCCGATGCCGATGCTTTCGTCGATGCGCTGCCGGCGATCCTGCCGGTGCGGGTGTGGCGTCTGCCCGGGCTGGTGCTGATCCGGCGCGATCCGGATCGGCCGTTCCAGCACCAAAACTAGAACGGCTCCAATGTTTCGTCCGCGACTGTCGTTTCGTCGCGCGCCGTCGTCTTCCCCATCAGGACCTTCGCGGCCGGCCGCCTCCGCTGCGGTGCCGAGAGATTTTTATGGGGACGCAGATGCAGGGCAGGGACGGCGCCACGGGCGGCAGGACATTGGCATTGCTGATGTGTTCGACGGCATGGCTGGCGATCCATCCGGTCGGGCCGGCACAGGCGCAGCAGCGGCAGGCGGTACCGGTGGCAGCATCCGCCGGCCGTGCGACCGTGATGTTCGATGTCCCGGCCGGGCCGGTCGGCGTCGCGCTGACCCGATGGGCCGAGACCGCTCGCCTCAGGCTGCTGGCCTCGACCGAGATGCTGCGCGGCCTGCGCACAGCCGGGGTCTCGGGCGCCCATCCGCCCGAGCAGGCGCTCCGGCAATTGCTCGCCGGCACCGGCCTCAGCTATCGCTTCACCAATGCCTCGACGGTTGCGATCAGCCGGCCGGGGGCCGCCGCCACAGGCGCCGCCGGCGAGGGCGCCATCGCACTCGACACGATCGACGTGCAGGGGGCCGGCGGCGGTGACGGCACGATCGGTTATGTCGCGACCCGCACCAATGCGGTGACCAAGACCAATACCCCGCTGATCGAGACGCCGCAGTCGATCTCGGTGGTCTCACGCCAGGAGCTCGAGGACCGCAACGTCCAGACGCTGACCGAGGCGGTGAACTACACGCCGGGGGTCAGGACCGGCAGCGCCGGCTTCGATTCGCGCTTCGACTCCTTCACCATTCGCGGCTTCGACGTGACCTATAACGGCATCTATCGCGACGGGCTGCGCCAGCCGGCCGCCAACATGGCGATCTACAAGGAAGAGCCCTACGGCATCCAGGAGGCCGTCGTGCTGCGGGGGCCGAGTTCGTCGCTGTTCGGATCCGGCTCGCCCGGCGGCCTGGTCAACCTCATTTCCAAGCGTCCGACCAGCCAGCCGCTGCGCGAGGTCGAGCTGCAGGTCGGCAATTGGGACCGCTATCAGGGCAGTTTCGATTTCAGCGGGCCGGTCGACCAGGACGGCCATTTCCTTTACCGGCTGACCGGCCTCGTCAGGGATTCGAAGAACTGGACGCTGGGCGGCCGGGACGACCGGGTCAATCTCGCGCCGTCCTTCACCTGGCGGAACGACCAGACTTCGCTGACCGTGCTCGCCGAATATCAGAGTTCCAAGACTCCGGCGGCGTTCCCCTATTATGCGACGACGAATGGCGCACGGTCGCCGGCCTATTCCAGCGATCCGGCGTTCAACGCCATGGATCAGACCCAGTTCCGCATTGGCTACCTGTTCGAGCACCGGTTCGACGAGGTGCTGACCTTCCGCCAGAACTTCCGCTACGCCCATGTCGATGCCGATGTGAAATATGTCGGCATCAGCGCCATCGACACCGGCACCATGACGGCGTCACGCTACACCGGCCGCGTCCGCGACGTCGTCGACGGCATCACCATCGACAACCAGGTGCAGGCCAATTTCGTGACCGGCGCGGCCCAGCACAGCTTGCTGGTCGGTGTCGACTATATGCGCAGCCAGCTGAACGACCGGATGGGTTTTGGCGCCGCTCCGGATCTCGACCTGACCACGCTCAATTACGGCGCTCAGCCGATCTCGGCGCCGGCGCTGACCAGCGCCATGACGCAGAACCAGAGCCAGGTCGGCCTCTATGCCCAGGACCAGGTGAAATGGGGGCGCTGGGTTCTGACCGTCGGCGGCCGGCAGGATTGGGTGGAAACCGCGACGCGCGATATCACCGGCAATACGAGCGACGCGAAGTCGGACCATGCCTTCACCGGCCGCGCCGGGCTGACCTATGTCTTCGATTCCGGCTTTGCGCCCTATGTCAGCTATTCCACCTCTTTCGTGCCCAATCTCGGTCGCAACCTGTCGACGAACGTGGCGTTCAGCCCCACGACCGGTTCGCAGGCCGAGATCGGCATCAAATATCAGCCGGCCGGTTTCAACGGCTTCGTCACCGCGGCCCTGTTCGAGCTGACCCAGAATGGTGGCCTGGTGACCGAAGGCGGCATTCAGGTTCAGCGTGGCACCATCCGGGCGCGCGGGCTGGAGCTGCAGGGCGTCGCCAGCCTCGGCAACGGCATCAGCGTCAACGCCTCCTATACCCATCTCGATCTCGTGACGGTGAAGGGTTCGCCCGATACGGTCGGCAAGGCGCCGTCGGGCATTCCCGGCGATTCCTTCTCGCTCTGGGCCAATTACGCCGTGCCCCCGGGTGATGCCTGGTCCGGCTTCAGTATCGGCGCGGGCGTGCGTTATACCGGTTTCACCTATGGCAATGACCAGAACACCTTCCGCTCGGATGCCGTCGCCCTGGTCGATGCCGCGATCCGCTACAATTTCGGTGCGGTCGACAAACGCCTCTCCGGCCTGACCCTCAAGATCAACGCGCAGAACCTGTTCGACCGGGACTTCACCACCTGCCAGGCCGGCTATTGCTACATGGGTGCGCGCCGCACGGTCGTCGCCAGCCTGAACTACCGGTGGTGACCATGGCCGAAAGTTCAGCTCCGATCCCCGGCACGCTTCAGTTCGACCTCGCGCCACGCGACGGCGGCGCGGCCTACCGCGTCTTCCTGCGGGTCCCCGCCGGCGCGCCGCCGCCCCATGGCTGGCCGGTGCTCTATCTGCTCGACGCCAATGCGGTGATCGGCACGGCGGTCGACGCGCTCCGGGTGCAGTCGGGCTATCCGCTCGGCACCGGCATCTCCCAGGCGGCGATCGTCGGCATCGGCTATCCCACCGATGAGGCCTATGACAGCGTCCGCCGGTCCTGGGACATGGGACCGCCGCCGGGCAAGGCCTATCCGCCGCATACGCCCGACGGGCCGGAGGTCCGGACCGGCGGCGCCGACCATTTCCTGCGCTTCATCGAGGACGAGCTGAAGCCGGAGATCGCCAGGCGCCTGCCGGTCGATCCGGCGCAGCAGGCGATTTTCGGTCATTCCTTCGGTGGACTGTTCGTGCTGCATGCGCTGTTCACGCGGCCCACGGCCTTCACCGACTGGATCGCGGCGAGCCCGGCGATCTGGTGGGAAGACGCAGGGGTGCTGGCGACCGGGCGGCACTTCGCGGCCGCGTGGCAAGGCCGGCTCAGCCCGCGCGTACTGGTGCTCGCCGGCGAATTCGAGCAGCGCCTGGCGCCGTTTCAGGTGGGTGCCGCCGATGCCGAGGAGCGCAGCCGGAACCATGCCGAGAGCCGCATCGTCGACAATGCCCGCGACATGGCGGCTTGGCTGGCCAGTCTTCCAGGCCTTCACGCGGCCTTCGAGTTGTTCCCCGACGAGACGCATATGTCGGTGCTGCCGGCGGCGATCAACCGGGCCATCCGTTTCGCACTCGGCCCGGAGGCCCAGCGTGCCGCCGAACAACGTCGGTCGTGACGGCGGATCCCGGCGGGCCCTGCTCGCCGGGGCGCTCGCCGCGATGGCCTTTGCCGGCCGTGCGGGCGCGCAGGTCGCGCCGGCGCGGCGCATCGTGTCGCTCGACTTCGGCCTCGCCGAGACGCTGCTCGCCATGGGCATCGCGCCGGTCGGGCTGCCGGCGATCGCCGACTGGGCCGACTGGGTGGTCGAGCCGCCGCTGCCGGCCGGCATCGCCGATCTTGGCACGGCGCAGGAGGTCAATCTCGAACTGCTGTCGGAGCTCGCGCCCGACATCATCCTGGCGACGCCCTACCTGGCGCGCCTGGCGACGGCGCTCGGGCGGATCGCACCGGTGCTGACATTGCCCATCTATGACGCACGGGGCGAGCCGCTGGCGCGGGCGGCGGAGGCTGCGCGGCGGCTCGCCGTGCTGACCGGCGAGGCCGGCCGCGGCGAGGCCCTGATCGACCGGGTCGAGGCAACCTTCACGGCCGTGCGCGCCAGGCTCGCCGCCGCCGACCGGACGCCGGCCTATTTCGTCAATTTCATGGATGCCCGGCACGTCCGCGTCTATGGCGCGAAGAGCCTGTTCCAGGGCGTGCTCGATCGCATCGGTCTCGCCAATGCCTGGACCGGGCCGACCAATGACTGGGGTTTCGCGACCGTCGGCATCGAGGCACTTGCGACGCGCACCGAGACCCGGCTGTTCTATCTTCAGCCGGCCCATGAATTCGACCGGGTGTCGCGCGGGCCGCTCTGGCGGAGCCTGTCCTTCGCCCGGCGCGGCCGGGTCGGGATGCTGCCGCCGATCCTGATGTTCGGCGCCCTGCCGTCGGCGGCGCGGTTTGCCCGGATCATCGGCGAAAGGCTGGCGCCGGGCCCCGATCATGGCTGAGGCGGCGCGCCCGTCCGGGCTGATCATCCTGTCGGCCGCAACCGGCGCCCTCGCCCTGGCGCTGAGCCTGGTGACGCTCGCCCGGTTGCTGCCGCCGGAGCTCTGGCTCGGCACGCTCGCCGCGGCCGATGTCGACGACATCGGGTCATTGCTGGTCCGGCTGAGCTGGGCGCCGCGGGTGGCGACCAGCCTCGTCGCGGGCGCGGCACTGGCCTTGGCGGGAACCTTGTTCCAGCAGATCCTGCGCAACCCGCTCGCCTCGCCGACGACGCTCGGGGTTGCCGCCGGCGCCAATCTGGCCCTGGCGGTGGCGACGCTGGCGGCGCCGCAACTGCTCAACCAGGGGCGCGAGGCGATCGCTTTCGCCGGCGGCCTCGCGGCAGTCGCCATCGTGCTGGCGCTGTCGCGGCGCAGCGGCCTGGCACCGGTCACCACCATCCTCAACGGCCTGCTGGTCAGCCTCTATGCCGGCGCCGTCGGCGCCATGCTGTTCCTGCTCAGGGAGCGCTATCTGGTCAGCCTGTTCATCTGGGGCAATGGCGCGCTCGAGCAGCAGGACTGGAGCGCGGTGAGCGCGCTCGCGCCGCGGCTGGCGCTGGCCGGTGCGATCACCGTCCTGCTGGTCCGGCCGCTGACCGTGCTCGGCCTCGACGATGCCAGCGCCAGGGGGCTCGGCCTGTCGCTGGGCGTGGCGCGGCTCGCTGGGCTTGCCGTTGCCGTCGGGCTGACCGCGAGCCTCGTCAGCCTTGTCGGGGTCATCGGCTTCGTCGGTCTGGCGGCGCCGGCCATCGTCGGCCTTGCCGGCGCGCGGCGGCTGCGCGACCGCCTGGTCTGGGCTCCGGTCTTCGGCGCGCTATTGCTCTGGGCCACCGACCAGGTGGTGCTGCTGATGAGCGATGGGTTCGGCGAGATGATTCCGACCGGAGCGGTCACCGCCCTGCTCGGCGCGCCGCTGCTGATCTGGCTTCTGCCGCGCGTGCGGCTGGCGCCCGCCATGCCGGGGGCCGAGGCGCCGGCCGGCCGGCCGATGGCGCGGCCCTGGCGCCTGGTGCTCGGCCTCGTGCTGCTCATGGTCGCCGGCCTGGTCCTTTCGGTGGGTCTCAGCCGGGGGATCGACGGCTGGACCCTGGGGCTCGGCCAGAACCCCGAAGTGATGCTGGCCTGGCGGCTGCCGCGCGCCGGCGCGGCGCTGGCCGCGGGCATGATGCTGGCGGCGGCGGGCGTGCTGATCCAGCGCCTGACCGGCAATGCGATGGCAAGCCCGGAAATGCTCGGCATCAGCGCCGGAGCGGCCCTCGGTTTCGTCGTGGCGCTGTTCGGCCTGGGCCTGACCGGAAGCGGCGTCCAGTTCGCGGCGACCGCGACGGGGGCCGCGACGGCGCTGCTGGTCATTCTGGTGCTCGGGCGGCGCAACCATTTTTCACCGGAGCGAACCTTGCTCGTCGGCGTCGCGCTCGGCGGGCTGTTCGACGCGGTGGTCGCGATGGTGAGTGCGACCGGCGATCCGCGCGCGGCGCTGCTGACCACATGGCTGAGCGGATCGACCTATGGCATCGACGCGGCGGCGGCCGCGTTGGCGCTCGGCGCCGCCGTCGTGCTGCTGGCCGGCGCGCTGCTGCTCGGCCGCTGGCTCGATATCCTGCCGGTCGGACCGGTCTTCGCCCGGTCGATCGGCGTGGGCTTGCGCGACAGCCGTCTTGTCCTGCTCGCCGCCGCCGCGCTGTTGACCGCGGCCGGTTCGATGATCGCGGGCACGCTGAGCTTTGTCGGATTGATGGCGCCGCATCTGGCGCGCCGCCTCGGGCTGCAGCGGGCGATCCCGCATCTCATCGGGTCCGCGGCGCTGGGCGGGTTGATCATGCTCGGCGCCGACTGGCTCGGCCGTGTCGCCCTGTTCCCGCGCCAGATTCCCGCCGGCCTCGTCGCAACCCTGATCGGCGTGCCCCTGCTGTTCTGGTTCCTGGGCCGGCGCCGCGCTGCGTGAGGGCCCGGGCTGCTAGCGCCGCCCGACCAGCACCCGGGTGCCGTGATCATAGAGGCCGGTCAGCAGGCCGAGCGCCGTGGTGATG
Organism: Phreatobacter sp. GW821-FHT04C01; assembly: GCF_059420385.1. Classification (NCBI taxonomy): domain Bacteria; kingdom Pseudomonadati; phylum Pseudomonadota; class Alphaproteobacteria; order Hyphomicrobiales; family Phreatobacteraceae; genus Phreatobacter; species Phreatobacter sp. GW821-FHT04C01. The sequence goes on from NZ_JBWKTP010000001.1 coordinate 714,658, forward strand.
GCCTGCAACTGGCTGTCGAGGCCGGCGATCTCACGGGTCGGGCGCATCAGGAGCTCATGGCGCGCGGCCACCAGCCGCGAGGTCACCTGGATGCCCTCGTCGGTGACGGCATAGGCGGTGTCGCGATTGGTGCTGCCTTTGACCTGGCGGACGAAGCCGGCCTTGATCAGTTTCCTGAGGCTGTACTGCACATTGGAAACGTCCTCCCGGTTGGCGAAACGCAGGAGGTCGGCGATCCGGCTCGGCTCTCCCGCCGTGACCAGCTGCTGCAGAATGACGCAGTCCTGGCCCGACAGGTTGTGGGCGCGCGCCTCCGGGCCGAGCAGGGCGCCGGCGAAGCGGAAAAAGGCTTCGCCCGCGCAGATCAGCGCCTGTTCGAATTCGGTGACGGCGGCTTCGTGATCGGTGCGCGCCAGATGCGGCGGGGCCGGCGGCACGGTCCGGCGCGTCGCACGGGTCGGGCTCTGAACGGCTGCGGCGGGGCCGGGTCGGCGAGGGGCCATGCTGATTGACTCGCTGAAAGTGCGACGTAGAATAAGTCTTGAATTAAGCACTAGCGCGGCTGATTTGCCATGGCCTTGGTCCTCTACGAACTGGCGGGATTGGACGGGCGGCGCTACAGCCAGTTTTCCTGGCGCACGCGTCTGGCCCTGGCGCATAAGGGTCTCGATGCCGAGATCCGCGCGGTGGCGGTCAGCGACAAGCCGGCGATCGCCTTCAGCGGCCAGGTCAAGGTTCCGATCCTGGTCGATGGCGACGAGGTCGTCGCCGATTCCTGGACGATCGCCGAATATCTGGAGCGCCGTTACGGCGATCGGCCGAGCCTGTTCGGCGGCCCGGTCGGCCATGGCCTCGGCCGGTTCGTCAATTCCTTCGCCGACCGGGTGCTGATCCCGAAACTGGTGCCGCTCCTGATGATCGACGTCATCGGCATCGTCGACGGCGGCGACGGACGTCATCTTCGCGGTCAGATCGAGCGGGCCTTCGGCCGGCCGCTGGAAGACCTTGCCGGCCAGCGCGAGACCGATATCCAGGGCTTTCGCAAGCTGCTCGACCCGGTCAGGGCGACCTTGCGCGACCAGCCCTTCCTGTGCGGCGCCCAGCCCGCCTATGCCGACTACATCCTGTTCAGCCTGTTTCAGTGGGCCCGCATCGTCAGCGCCTTCCCGGTGCTGGAGCCGGCGGACCGGCTCAACAGCTGGCGGGAGGCCATGCTCGACCTGTTTGGCGGGCTGGCGCGGGGCGAAGCGCCACGCGCCGGCGGCGCGGCCGGCGCCTGAGGAGAACCAGCGTGACCGACGCGACGAACATTCCGGCTGGTATCGCAAGCGGGATCGTCGCGCCGGGACCGGTCCCGGATACCTTGCGGGACTGGATGGACCGCCATGCCGGCGCCGGGGGCGGCGCGCCGGCTTGTGCCGGACCGCATGGCCTGATGTCTTACGCCGCACTGCATGAGCGCGCGCTCGCCTTGGCGGCCGCCTTGCGCGCCCATGGGCTCGGCAAGGGCGATGTCATCGCCGCGCAATTGCCGAACGGTCTCGCATTCCTTCTGTCCTATCTCGCCGCCGGCTATATCGGTGCCGTCTTCCAGACCATCCACATGCCCTATCGGGCGGCCGAGATCGAACCGCTGCTCCGGCATGCGCAGGCCAAGGCGGTGGTCTGCCTGGCGCGGGCCAAGGATTTCAGCCCGGCGGAAACGGTGCAGGCCTTGCGGCAAGGGCTGCCCGCGCTTCGGCTGGTCATCGCGGTCGGGCCCGGCGGGCCGCCCGGGACCATCCCCTTCGAGGGCCTCGGCGATGGCCCGGGCGGATCGATCGCGGAACGACCGGCACCCGGCGACCGCTTCGCCTTGCTCTACACATCCGGCACGACCGCCGCGCCGAAGGGCGTGCCGATCCCCTATGCCAAGTTCCTCGCCAATGCCCGGCTGAGCGCCGCCGAGCTCGGTATCGACAGCACGGCGACATTGCTGTCGGCGGCCCCGTTCACCCATCTCTATGGCCTGTTCTCGATCAATCTGGCGCTTTCGGCCGGCGCCGCCACGGCGGTCCTGCCGGCCTTCACGCCGGGCGGGCTCGCGGCCGCGCTCGACGGCTTCAAGCCTACGGGCCTGTTCGTTGCGCCGGCCCATGTCGCGGCCTGCCGCAACGAAGGATTGCTGACACCGGCCAGGCTCGCGTCGCTGCGTTTCGTGCTGATCTCGGGCAGCGCCTGTCCGCCGGAGCTGGCGCAGGCCCTGCAGGAGCTGATGCCCGCGGGCAAGGTCTGCCAGCTCTGGGGCATGAGTGAGCTGCAGGCCGGTGCCTTCACCCGGCCCGGCGACAGCGAGGCGGTGCGCCTGACGACGGCCGGGCGCGCGAGCCCGGGCACCGAACTGCGGGTGACCGATGACGGCGGCTGCCTGCCGGCCGACACGGAGGGCGAATTGCAGGTGCGCGGCGTCTCGGTCTTCGCAGGCTATCTCGACAATCCACAGGCGAGCGCCGACGCCTTTGCCGGCGACGGCTGGTTTCGCACCGGCGATCTCGCGCGGCTGGATGCGGAGGGCAATCTGCGGATCACCGGACGTTCGAAAGAGGTGATCAATCGCGGCGGTGTCAAGTTCAACCCGGCCGATGTCGAAGCCGTCATCGCCGAGCATCCGGCCGTCGAGCTCTGCGCCATCGTGCCGATGCCGGATCCGGTGCTGGGCGAGCGCGCCTGCTGTTTCGTCGTCGTGAGGGCCGGAGCGACGATCGACCTCGACACGATCAAGGCCTGGCTCGCCGGTCACGATATCGCCAAGACCAAATGGCCGGAACGGCTGGAGGTGATCGACGAGATGCCGATGACCCCGACGCGCAAGATCAGGAAGGCCGAGCTCGCAAGGCGCTTAGCCGACTGATTGATGCCACTTCAGAAGCTGCGGTCGCGCACCGCGCGGATCGCGAGAGCGACCGCCAGCTCACGCTCCTCGTCCGGTTTGTTGGCGTCCTCGGCATGCCAGGAGGCCGACAGGCAGCCATAGGCCAGGCCATGGTCGAGCAGGCGGCGCGGGCTCTGGCCGAGCACGCTGGAGAAGCTCTCGGCCATGGCGGCTATGCGTGCCGGATCGCCGCAGAGATCGTCGCGGTCGAGCGGGTTATAGAACATGTTGGCGGCATCGAAGCCGGGATCGCCGACGACCCCGATCGGATCGATCACCAGCCAGCCGCGCGGCCCCTGCATGATGTTGTCGTGATGCAGGTCGCCATGCAGCGGCCGCACGTCGTGCGGGTTGGCGAGCAACTCGTCGGCGAGCCGGGCCGCCTCGACGTAAAGGCTTTTCGCCCCGGCAGCGTCGTCGGCCCTGGCCTTGGCGAACAGGCCGGCGAAACGCTGCCTGAGCGGCGGCAGATGGGCGGGCCAGCCGTCCACCGGCGGCGCCAGGAGCCGCGCCATCACCTCGGCGGCGATAGCGGTGGCGACGCCGTCGCCCTGCGCGGCGATTTCCTGCGACAGCGGCCGATCGCCGGCATGTTCGAGCAGCATGCGGTGCCCGTCGAGGCCGAGCAGCCGGATCGCGCCGATACCGTCGCGCCAGGCCAGGTAATGCGCCCCGTTCAAGCCGTCCTGCACGTCCTTGATCGGCTTGAGGTCCTTGACCACCGCCATGCGCCCGTCGCCGAGCCGGACCGTCCAGATCCGGCTGGAAAAAGTCTCGGTGAAGAGTTCCGCCTGGGCGATGTCCCAATCGTCGGGGAAGATGGGGGCGGCGGTTGCCGGGCCCGTGCCGCCGGCAGTGGTCTTCGGTTGCATGCTCGGTCTCGTGCTGTGGGGCGGCCGTGTCGGCCGCCTCGATTGCTGTCGAAGAGGCCATGCCTCCGATGTTGTCAGCAGTTGGGCGCGCGTGGCCCGATCGCAAGACGCACTGCCTCATTTGCCGCGGGTCGGCGGGGAGCCGCCAATCCCGGTGGCCGGCGGACAAGCCTCGAACGGCACGAGCGGATATCCGCTTTCACCTTACGTCGGGCGCAGAGGCGACCGATCGGTTTCGGCACACCGCCTCCCGGTCCGTCGAGCATTCAACGCAGGTTACCTGCCCAGGCGCATCCACCGGTGGGCTCTGGAGCGATGAGCGACCTTTGGTGGGGCAGGGCCACACCAGACCGCCCGGGCTTTCCGGCCGTCGCGATCTCGCCGATCAAGCCCGGCAGCAATTCACGCTATTGGTTTGGTGGTGCCCCTAGCCGGAATCGAACCAGCACTCCTTGCGGAACTCGATTTTGAGTCGAGCGCGTCTACCAATTCCGCCATAGGGGCAACGCGGGGCGGACTATAGCCAGCCGCGCCCGCCGGTCAACGGCAGCGGCTTGACTTTGTTGGGCGCCGGGCGTTTCTCCCACGGGATGAACGACAAGCCGACCTTTTCGACCGCGGTCGCGGTCGCGCAACCCTCGACCTTGACGCGTGACGCGCCGACCAAGGTGCTGAGCGAGGCGGCCAAGCGCGCGCTCGCGGAAGCCGCGGAACGGCGCGCGGCGCTGGAGGCCAAGGCGGCCGAACTCGCCAAGAACCCCGAATTGCACGGCCGTGGCGGCGCCGATCCGGTGCGTTACGACGATTGGGAGGTCGGCGGCATCGCGGTCGATTTCTGACCGGACGCCGCGGACCGCCATTCCGCTTCAGGCTTTGTTCTTGCGCTCGCGCAGCTCGGTGAAGACCACGAGCGGCGTCGCGCCGGCAAGGCCCAGATGCGCCGCGATCGCGGGATCGGCGGCGCGCAGGAACGGATTGGTTTCCAGTTCCCGCCCGATCGTCGTCGGCAAGGTCGGCTGGTTGGCCGCGCGCAGGCGTGTCACCTCGTCGGCGCGGGCTTTCAGCGCGGCATTGCCGGGGTCGACGGCGAGTGAAAAGCGGGCATTGGAAGCGGTATATTCGTGGCCGCAATAGACCCGGGTGTCGGCCGGCAGCAGGCTGAGTGCCTGGAGCGAGGCCCACATCTGCGCCGGCGTGCCCTCGAACAGCCGGCCGCAGCCGAGCGAGAACAGGGTGTCGCCGGAAAACAGCACCTTTTCCGAACCGAAGTGATAGGCGACATGGCCAACCGTATGGCCGGGCGTGTCGATGACATCGGCGGCGAACGAGCCGAAGCGGGCGGTGCCGCCGGGCAGCACGGTCTCGTCGACCAGGGGAATGCGATGGGCATCGGCGGCATTGGCGATGACCCGGGCGCGGGTCGCGTCCTTGACCATGGGAATGCCCTGGACGTGATCGCCATGGTGATGGGTCACCAGGATGTGGGTGATGGTCCAGCCCTTGGCGGCGGCCGCGGCCAGCACCGGCTCGGCGTCGGGCACGTCGATGGCGGCGGTGGCGCCGGTGGCGGGGTCGTGCATCAGCACGCCGAAATTGTCGTCGAGGCAGGTGAAGAGGTGGATCTCGGCGGCCATGATATTCTCCCGGCGTTCATCCTCGCGGCGTTATGTCATTGCCCGCCGGCTTCTGCCAATCCATTCTCGGCAGGGCTGAACCGAAAGTCCTGAGCAAAAGTGTCCGACGTCGTCGATCTGCGTGCCTTTTATTCCTCGTCGCTCGGCATGGTCGCCCGGCGCATGGTCAACCACGCCATCCAGACCCATTGGCCGAGCGCCCGCGGCATGACCATGGTGGGCCTGGGTTATTGCACGCCTTATCTCGGCCTGTTCCGCGAGGATGCCGAGCGCTCGCTCGCCTTCATGCCGGCGCGCCAGGGGGTGATCCACTGGCCGACCGCGCGGCCGAGCAAGGCGGCCCTTGTCGAGGACGACCGCCTGCCGCTCGCCGACGCGGCGGTCGACCGGGTGATGATCGTGCACGGCCTGGAAGTCTCGAACGACGTGCAGGCGCTGCTCGGCGAGGTCTGGCGCGTGCTCGCCGCCGGCGGCCGGGTGCTCGCGGTGGTGCCGAACCGGCGCGGGCTCTGGGCCCAGCGCGACACCACCCCGTTCGGCCAGGGCCGGCCCTATTCATCGAGCCAGCTGACCGAGCTGATGCGCGAAAGTTCGTTCACGCCGGTGGCCTGGAGCCAAGCGCTGTGGGTGCCGCCGATCCGCAAATCGCTGGTCCTCGGCTCGGCCGGGGCCTGGGAGCGGCTGGGTTCGGCCCTGTCGCTGCCATTCGCCGGGGTCCATCTGGTGGAGGCGACCAAGCAGGTCTACAAGCCGGCGCCGATCCGGCGCGAACGGTCGATCCAGATCTTCAAGCCGGCACTGCGGCCGAGCCCGGCGGTGCGCCAGGCGCACCGGGACCAGGACATTTAGCGCCCGGGCAGCTTCGACTTCAGCACGAAGAGCAATTCGGCGATCTCCTCGTCGGCGAGCAGGCCGATGCGGCGGGCGAGCAGATTGGCGAGCTCGGTCGCCTGCGGCGACAGGCCCGACGTGTCGATGACGATGCGCGGATGCGAGATCTCGGCGAGCTTGGCGAGCTCCTCCGCCTCGTCCCAGATGATGCCGAAATAGGCGATGATGCGCTGGACCAGATACCAGCTCGGCCGGCCGCGCTTGCCATGCTCGAGCGCCGAGAGATAGGCGGCGGAGACGCCGATGGTCTCCGCCATGGCGGTGAGGGTTGCGCCCTTGGCCTCGCGCAACTGGCGAACCCGGGCGCCGAACGGGGTCATCGGCGGCGCGCCTCGACCGCGGCGAGGGCCGCGGCGAAGGCGTCCTCAATGCCGAGCGCCGTGGTGTCGATGGTGACGGCGTCGGCGGCAACCAGGAGCGGTGCCGCCGCCCGGCCGGAATCGCGGGCGTCGCGCTTGCGGATATCGGCGAGCACCTCGTCATAGCCGGCCGGCGTCTCGGCGATCTCGCCGCGCCCGACCAGTTCCTTGAAGCGGCGGCGGGCGCGCTCCTCGGCGCTCGCGGTGATGAACAGCTTGGCCTCGGCCTCCGGCGCGATCACCGTGCCGATGTCGCGGCCGTCGAGCACGGCGCCGCCGGCCTGCGTCGCGAAGGCGCGCTGCAGGTCGACCAGCGCCTTGCGCACCGGTGCATGGGCGGCGACGACGGAGGCCGCCTCGCCGGCATCCTTGGTGCGCAACCGTTCGGGATCGAGGTCGGCGAGGTCGAGATTTTCGGCAATGGCCGTGGCGATCTCGACATTGTCGAGCGGAAAGCCGCGATCGACCATGATGCGGCCGACGCCGCGATAGATCAGGCCGGTATCGAGATGCGGCAGGCCGTAATGGGCGGCCAGCCGCCGCGCCAATGTGCCCTTGCCGGAGGCGGCCGGTCCGTCGATCGCGACGATCATGCGAAATCGGCCCCGAGCTGGCGCATCAGCGGTACGAAATCGGGGAAGCTGGTGACGATGAAGCCGGTGTCGTCGACGCTCATCGGCTGGTCGGTCGCCAGGCCCATGACCAGGAAGCTCATGGCGATGCGATGGTCCATATGGGTCGCGACCATGCCGCCGCCCGGCGCCCGGCCGGTGCCGCGCACGATCAGGTCGTCGCCTTCGATGGAATGGTCGACGCCGGCCGCAGCGAGGCCGTCGGCGACCGCCGCCAGGCGATCGGATTCCTTGACCCGCAATTCATGCAGCCCACGCATGCGCGTGGTGCCCTGGGCGAAGGCTGCCGCCACCGCCAGCACCGGATATTCGTCGATCATCGCCGGCGCGCGATGGGCCGGCACGTCGACGCCGGTCAGGCTGGAGCCGCGCACGCGCAAATCGGCGATATCCTCGCCCGATTCGATCCGCGGGTTGAGCTTTTCGATCGAGGCGCCCATTTCGATCAGGGTGGTGATCAGGCCGGTGCGCAGGGTGTTCATCATCACGCCGGTAATGGTCACGTCGGAGCCGGGAACGATGGCCGCGGCGACCAGCGGGAAGGCGGCGGAGGACGGGTCGGCCGGCACCACCACCGGCGCCGGCTTCAGCTCGGGCTGGCCGACGAGGTCGATGCGGCGGCCGTGCGCGCCGTGCGGCGTCACTGTCACGCTGGCGCCGAAATGGCTCAGCATGCGCTCGGTATGGTCGCGGGTGGCTTCCTTCTCGATGACGCTGGTGACGCCCGGTGCGTTGAGCCCGGCCAGCAGCACGGCCGATTTGACCTGGGCGGAGGCGACCGGCGATTCGTAGACCACCGGCACGGCGTCTTTCGGTCCCTCGATGGTGATCGGCAGGCGGCCGCCTTCGCCCTGGGCGACGACCCGGACGCCGAACAGTTCCAGCGGATCGAGGGCGCGCCGCATCGGCCGCTTGCGCAGCGAGGCATCGCCGTCGAAGGTCGCCTGGATCGGATGGCAACCGACGACACCCATCATCAGGCGGCAGCCGGTTCCGGAATTGCCGAAATCGAGCGCTTCGGCCGGCTGGACCAGCCCGCCGACGCCGACGCCGTGAACGGTCCAGGCGCCCGGGCCGGTGCGCTCGACCTTCGCGCCCAGCGCCCGGCAGGCCTTGGCCGTGTTGATCACGTCCTCGCCCTCGAGCAGGCCGGTGATGCGGGTCTCGCCGACGGTCAGGAGGCCGAACATCAGGGCACGGTGCGAGATCGACTTGTCGCCGGGAACCGTCAAGGTGCCGGCAAGGGCCTTGCCTCGGCTTGATGTCATCGGCATCTTGGTTTCGGTGGCGCTCACGACGGGCTTCCTACGCTGACAAAACGGACGAATGCGCTCTATCCCGCGCTTCATCCCTCTTGACAAGCGGAGTTCGTGGGCCCAACTGACCGCCCTTCAAGAGAAGCCCTGGATTGTGTAAGGAGCCCGCTTTGGCGAGACCGGAACTCGGCGTGAAGCGCATCTGCCCGACCACGGGCAAGAAGTTCTATGATCTGAACCGCGACCCCATCGTTTCGCCCTATACCGGCGAAGTGCTGCAGCGCGTCATCTTCGAGCCGACCACCCGGCGTGGCGCCGCGGCCGCGGCGGCCGCCGCCGCCAAGCCGGCCGTGGCCGAGGACGAGGACGGCGAACTCGAAAACACCGACGTCGAACTCGTCAGCCTGGAAGAGGCCGACGACGAGGCGGCGGCGCCCGGCAAGGTCGCGGCGGTCGAAGACGACGAACTCGACGTCGAGGTCGAGGACGACGGTGCCGACGACGATACCTTCCTCGAGGAAGACGAGGACGAGGGCGACGATGTCACCGATCTGATCGGGGACGGCATCGAGACCGACGACGAGCAGTGACGCAACCCCGGGGCGCCATCCGGCGCCTCTTGCGAAAGTTGCTGATCGGGCGTATGTGAAAGGCCGACTTAGGTCATCTCATAACGTCCGCTGGACGCGATCGTGAGAGTGGGTTCCCCCGGGGGCCCGCTCTTTTTGTTTCTGAAGTCTGCTGTTGGTTGGAGTTGCTATTGTCGGCGGAAGATCCGCGCCTGATCGTCGAAACCGGAATGGCCGCACGGGTTGCAGCCATCGTGGAGCCCGTCCTGGAAGGCCTGGGCTTCCGGCTGGTGCGCGTGCGCGTGTCGGGTGCCAGCGGCGGCGGCTCGACCTTGCAGATCATGGCCGAACGTCCGGACGGCAGCTTCACCATCGACGATTGCGAGGCGGCCAGCCGCGCGCTGTCGCCGGTGCTCGATGTGGAAGATCCGATCGTCGAGGCCTATAATCTGGAAATGTCGTCGCCGGGCATTGATCGGCCGCTGGTTCGCGCCGGCGATTTCGACCGGTGGGCCGGTTACGAAGCGCGCATCGAAATGGCCGTGGCCCAGGATGGCCGCAAGCGTTTCCGCGGCATCGTCGAAGGCTCGGCCGGAACCGGCGCACGCCTGAAGCGCACCGACGTGAAGGGGGATGAAGCCCCGGACGTGGTTCTGCCCATCGAAGAGATCGGCGAAGCCCGGCTGATCCTGACCGACGATCTCATTCGCGAAGCCCTGCGCCGGGCCAAGGCCGCCGGCCGGTCGATGGAAGACGACGAGGACTTCGACGAAGACGACGACGGGGAGGACGGCGAGGACGGTTTCGAACTGCCCGAGCCGGACAATGAAAACGATCCGTCGGACGCGTTCGTCGTGGTTCGCCCGGTGACCCCGCGTCCGGTCAAGACGACGCCGGTTCCGAAGAAATTGAAGCCCGGCCGGACCACCGGCGGGCCCCGAGGTCCGAAGCCGAAAGGCCCGGGCCGTCACGCCAAACCAAAGCCGACCCGCTAAAGGGGAGACAGACATGGCCGTCTCAGCCAACCGCCTCGAATTGCTTCAGATCGCCGATGCCGTCGCTCGTGAGAAACAGATCGACCGGCAAATCGTGCTCGAAGCCATGGAGGACGCGATCCAGAAGGCGGCGCGCTCGCGCTATGGCCAAGAGACCGAAGTGCGCGCCGAGATCAACGGCAAGACTGGCGAGATCCGCCTGTCACGCCTGCTTCTGGTCGTCGATCTCGTCGAGAACCTCGCCACCCAGATCGCCACCGAGGACGCCCGCCGGCGCAATCCGGCCGCCCAGCCGGGCGACTGGATCGCCGAGACCCTGCCGCCCTTCGATTTCGGCCGCATCGCCGCCCAGTCGGCCAAGCAGGTCATCGTGCAGAAGGTGCGCGAGGCCGAGCGCGACCGGCAGTTCGACGAATACAAGGATCGGGTCGGCGAGATCGTCAACGGCCTGGTTCGCCGGGTCGAATACGGCAATGTGGTCGTCGATCTCGGCCGCGGCGAAGGCATCATCCGCCGCGACGAGCTGATCCCGCGCGAAATGTTCCGCAACGGCGATCGCGTGCGGGCCTATCTGTTCGACGTGCGCCGCGAGCAGCGCGGCCCGCAGATTTTCCTGTCGCGCACCCATCCGCAGTTCATGGCCAAGCTGTTCGGCCAGGAAGTGCCCGAGATCTATGACGGCATCGTCGAGATCAAGGCGGTCGCCCGCGACCCCGGCTCGCGCGCCAAGATCGCGGTGGTGTCGCGCGATTCGTCGATCGATCCGGTCGGCGCCTGCGTCGGCATGCGCGGTTCGCGTGTCCAGGCGGTGGTTGCCGAACTGCAGGGCGAGAAGGTCGACATCATTCCCTGGAATCCCGACATTGCCACCTTCGTGGTCAATGCGCTGGCGCCGGCGGAAGTCGCCAAGGTCGTGCTCGACGAGGACCGCGAGCGCATCGAGGTGGTCGTGCCGGATCCGCAGCTGTCGCTGGCCATCGGCCGGCGCGGCCAGAACGTCCGGCTCGCCTCGCAGCTGACCGGCTGGGATATCGACATCCTGACCGAGCAGGAAGAGAGCGAACGCCGCCAGGCCGAGTTCGAAGCCCGCACCAAGCTGTTCATGGCCTCGCTCGATGTCGACGAGGTCGTCGGCCAGCTGCTCACCTCGGAAGGCTTCCGCACCGTCGAGGAGGTCGCCTATGTCGACCTCAACGATCTCGCCGGCATCGAAGGTTTCGACGAAGAGACCGCCCAGGAGCTGCAGCGCCGCGCGCTCGACTATATTGCCAAGATCGAGGCCGAGCATGATGCCAAGCGCAAGGCGCTGGGCGTCGCCGACGACCTGCGCCAGGTCGACGGCATGACCTCGGCCATGATGGTCAAGCTCGGCGAGAACGACGTGAAGTCGCTCGAGGACTTCGCCGGCTGCGTGCCGGACGACCTCGTCGGCTGGTCGGAGCGCAAGGACGGCCAGACCACCAAGCATGCCGGTTTCCTCGATGGTTTCGAACTGTCGAAGGACGAGGCCGAGGCCATGATCATGTCGGCTCGCGTCAAGGCGGGCTGGATCGAGGCGCCTGCCGAAGAGCCGGTTCACGAGGAGGCCGAGGCCTGAGCCTCGGATCAGCACGAGCCATGATGACGGCGAGCGACGATATGGATGAGCTGTTCCTCGACGGCGGACCTTTGGTTCGCCGCCGCGAGGCGGAGCGCACCTGCATCGTCAATCGGCAGGCGGCGTCGCCGGACCGGCTGATGCGCTTCGTCGTCGGCCCCGACGGGGCCGTGGTGGCGGACCTGAAGGCGCGCCTGCCCGGCCGCGGCGCCTGGCTGACGCCGACCCGCGCGGCGCTGGCCGAGGCGATCAGGCGCAAGCTGTTCGCCCGCGCCTTCAAGCGCGAGGTGACGGTTTCGCCCGCGTTGCCCGATCTGATCGATCGCCTGCTGGAAAGCCAGGCGCTCGAAGCCCTGTCGCTGGCCAACAAGGCGGGCGCAGTGGTGACCGGCTTCGCCAAGGTAGACGCGGCGATCTTCAAGACCCATATTGCCGGCCTCGTCCATGCCACCGATGCCGGCGACGACGGGGTCAGGAAAATGGCCCAGGCCGTCCATCGCAGCCGCGATGAGGAAGACGAAGCGCTGCCGCGCGTCGCCTTGTTCACCTCGACGCAATTGGATTTGGCATTGGGGCGCATGAATGTGGTACATGCAGCGCTGCTCGCCGGCGGGCCGAGCTCAAATTTTCTCGCGCGCTGCACGGCCCTCGAGGTTTTCCGCACCGGTGACCTGACCGGCGGAGCATCTCCGGCTTCCGTCAACGAGCCGAAACACTGAATTCCCAGGACCAGCCGCTAGGCGCAGGACCAGAACCGAATGACCGATGAGAAGACCCCGGGCGAGAAGACGATCAGCCTGACCGGTAAAACGCTCAGCCTGAAGAAACCCGCCGGACCCGAACACAGCATGGTGCGTCAGAGCTTCAGCCATGGCCGCAGCAAGGCTGTGGTGGTGGAGAAAGTCTCGGCGAAGCCGCGCAGCTTTGCGCCGCCGCCGCGGCCAGCCGCACCCGCGGCCCCCGTCGCGCCGCCGGTCGTCGAGGCGCCGCCGCGTCCGGCCGCGCCGCCGGCGGCTCCCGCCGCCGCCAAGCCGCCGGCCGCCGGCATGATCCTCAGGACCCTCTCGGACGAGGAACGCGACGCGCGTGACCGTGCGCTGGCCGACGCGCGCTCGCGCGAGGCCGACGAGCGCAAGGGCGCCGAAGAGGAAGCCCGTCGCCGCGCCGAAGAGGAAGCCCGCCGCAACGCCGAGCGCTCCGAGCAGGACCGCCGCCAGCGCGAGGAAGACGAGCGTCATCGCCGCGAGGAAGACGCGCGTCGCCGTGCCGAATTCGAAGCGCGCCGCCGGTTCGGTGGCGACGGCCGGCCGCAGCGGCTCGACGATCTCGGCCGCACGCCGCGTGCCGAGGCCCCGCCCGCCGAACAGCAGCCCGAGCAGGTGGAGGCGCGTGCGCCCGCCACCGATCGGCCGCAGCGCATCGACCGCCCCCAGGGCGATCGCCCGCAAACCGACCGTCCCGCCGGCGACCGTCCGCCGCCGCGCAGCGACCGCCCGTTCGGCGATCGCCCGCCGCGCGACGGCTTCTCCGGTCCGCGCCCGGACCGTCCGGCCGGTGACCGCCCCTATGGTGATCGCCCGCCGCGGACCGACCGTCCGTTCGGCGACCGTCCGCCGCGTGAAGGCGGCTTCGGTGGCCCCCGCCCGGATCGCCCGCCGGGAGATCGTCCGTTCGGCGACCGCCCGCCGCGCACCGACCGCCCGTTCGGCGACCGTCCGCCGCGCGAAGGCGGTTTCGGTGGCCCGCGTCCGGATCGCCCGCCGGGAGATCGCCCGTTCGGCGACCGTCCGCCGATGCGCGACGGCCGTCCGCCGCGCCTCGACGGCCCGCGTCCGCCGCGTCCGTTCGGCGCAGGCGCCGGAGCGCCGGCGAGCGCTATCCCGACCCGTCCCGAAGGCGCCGGCCCGATGCGGTCCGGCCCGCCCTCGGCCGGACGTCCGCGTCCCGGTGCCGGTGACGATGACGACGCACCGCGCGGCGCCCCGCGCCGCAGCGGCATGCCGGGCAAGGCGGCGACCCCGCCGGCCCGCCCGACGCCGACGCCGGATGCCCCGAGCCGCACGCGCCTGACGCTGACCAATGCGCTCGAGGACGCGTCCGACCGGATGCGCTCGGAGGCCTCGTTCCGTCGCCGCGTCCAGCGCATGACCGGTCGCAGGGTGACCGAGCAAAAAGAAAAGATCATGCGCGAAGTCACGATCCCCGAGACGATCACGATCGCCGATCTTGCCAACCGCATGTCGGAGCGCGCGGTCGACATCATCCGCATGCTGATGAAGCAGGGCCAGATGCATAAGATCACCGATGTGATCGATGCGGACACGGCGCAGCTCATCGCCGAGGAGCTCGGCCACACGGTGACCCGCGTCGCCGAGTCGGACGTCGAAGAGGGTCTCTTCGATATTCCGGATGCGGACGAGCTGCTGCAGCCGCGTGCGCCGGTCGTGACCATCATGGGCCACGTCGACCACGGCAAGACCTCGCTGCTGGACGCGCTGCGCAAGACCAATGTGGTCTCCGGCGAAGCCGGCGGCATTACCCAGCATATCGGTGCCTACCAGGTCGTCTCGCCGCTCGGCGGCAAGATCACCTTCATCGATACGCCTGGTCACGCCGCCTTCACGGCGATGCGTGCCCGCGGCGCCAAGGTCACCGACCTTGTCGTGCTGGTGGTGGCCGCCAATGATTCGGTGATGCCGCAGACGGTCGAGGCGATCAATCACGCCAAGGCCGCCAAGGTTCCGATGATCGTGGCGATCAACAAGATCGATCTGCCGGACGCCCGTCCGGAAAAGGTCAAGACCGACCTCCTGCAATATGAAGTCCAGGTCGAAAGCCTGGGCGGCGACGTGCTGGAGATCGAGCTGTCGGCCAAGACCGGTCAGAATCTCGACAAGCTGCTGGAGCTGATCCAGCTGCAGTCGGAACTGCTCGACCTGAAGGCCAATCCGGACCGCCTGGCGGAAGGCACCGTCATCGAAGCCAAGCTCGATCGCGGTCGCGGCCCGGTCGCCACCGTGCTGATCCAGCGCGGCACGCTGCGCGCCGGCGACATCGTCGTGGCCGGTTCGGAATGGGGCCGCGTGCGCGCGCTCATTTCCGACAAGGGCACGCAGCTCGCCGATGCCGGCCCGTCGACGCCGGTCGAAGTGCTCGGCTTCAACGGCACGCCGGAAGCCGGCGATCGCGTCGCGGTGGTCGAGAGCGAAGCTCGCGCTCGTGAAATCACCGACTACCGGTCGCATCAGAAGCGCGAGAAGCAGGCGGCGCGCGTCGGCGCGGGCCGCGGCTCGCTCGCCGACATGATGACGCAGCTCAAGGCGGGGGCGGGGAAGAAGGAATTCCCGCTGATCGTCAAGGGCGACGTGCAGGGTTCGGTCGAAGCGATCATCGGTGCGCTCGCCAAGCTCGGCAATGACGAGGTTTCGGCGCGCGTCATCCTGTCGGGTGTCGGCGGCATCACCGAGAGCGACGTCACGCTGGCGGAAACCTCGGGTGCGGCGGTGCTCGGCTTCAACACCCGCGCGCATAAGGAAGCACGCGAGGCGGCGGCCCGGTCCGGCATCGAAATCCGCTACTACAACATCATCTACGATCTGGTGGACGACATCAAAGCCGCCATGTCGGGCATGCTCGCGCCGGAACTGCGCGAAACCATGCTGGGCAACGCCCAGATCCTCGAGGTGTTCAACATCACCAAGGTCGGCAAGGTCGCCGGCTGCCGCGTCACCGAGGGCCGCGTCGAACGCGGCGCTCATGTCCGTCTGATCCGCGACAATATCGTCGTCCACGAAGGCAAGCTGTCGACGCTCAAGCGCTTCAAGGACGAGGTCAAGGAGGTTCAGGTCGGCCAGGAATGCGGCATGGCCTTCGAAGGCTACCAGGACATGCGTGCGGGCGACGTGATCGAGTGCTATCGCGTCGAGGAGATCAAGCGCTCGCTGTAAGGCGCCATCGACCGGTTCCGACCGTCGCAACCCATAGCGGCCCGCTGGCGATCAGCGGGCCGTTCTTTTAGGATCCGCGCGTCGCGCCCGCGACGGCCGTGCTTTTCCACGTCTCTGGCAGGGTCAGCCGGCCGCGACATGAAGGCGGAGATGGCATGCCCGCATGCGATCTCCGGTCACCGGAGACCCGCATGGACGAGCCGCCGTTCCGCTTCTCCTATACCGGCACCTTCACCGACTATCGGGCCCTGATGCGCGCCAAGCGCTCGCTCGGCCCGTTCGGTCGCCATGGCTGGATCGTCCGCTACCTCACGGTGGCGGTCATTTTCGTTGTGTTCGTCGCCTGGCTCGGCAATTTCTCGGTGCCGGTGGGCGCCTATCTGCGCTGGGACGTGCTCAAATGGGTGCTGCTTCTGGCGCTGTTCGTGCCGGCGGTCGATCTGTTCTTCGACCACGTGGTCGGCCGCTGGGCTTTTTCGCGCTTTGCCGCGGCCAACCGGCTGATCGACATCGCCGCCGACGAGGCCGCGATCGCCTGGTCGGTCGGCGCCTGGAGCGGCCGGTTCGACTGGCCCGGCGTCGCCAACACGGTGCTGACGCCGGACTATGTCTTCCTGTTCCTCGGCAAGATCGAGGCGATCACGATCCCGCGGCGCGGGATCGTGTCGGGTGATTGGCCGGCCTTCGAGGCGCTGGTCCTGCGAAAGGTGGCCAAGCCGCCGGTCAGACGACCTTGAGGCTGATCTCGCCGAGGCCGTCGACGGTCGCCGTCATGGTCTGGCCGCGGGTCACCGCGCCGACGCCGTCCGGCGTGCCGGAGAAGATGACATCGCCGGGGAAGACCTCGAAATAGGCCGAGAGATAGGAAATCTGCTCGGCGACCGACCAGATCATGTCGGAGAGGTCGGCCTTCTGCTTCACCACGCCGTCGACGGAGAGCGAAATCGGACCCTTCAGCTTGTGACCGATGGTCGCGGCCGGGTAGAGCGGGCCGACTGGACCGGAGAAATCCGAGGCCTTGCCCGGCTCCCACGGACGGCGCAGTTGCTTGGCCTCGTCCTGCAGGTCGCGCCGGGTCATGTCGAGGCCGACGGCGTAGCCGAAGACGCAGTCGAGCGCCTTGTCGAGCGGGATGTCGCGGCCGCCCTTGGCCAGCGCGACGACCATTTCGAGCTCGAAATGGTAGTTTGCGGTCTTGGTCGGGTAGGGATGCTCGACGGTTTGGCCATGGGGCACGGGCTGCAGGGCGTCGGCCGGCTTCTGGAAGAAGAACGGCGGCTCGCGGGTCGGGTCGCCACCCATCTCGCGGGCATGGGCGGCGTAGTTGCGGCCGACACAATAGACGCGCCTGACCGGGAACAGCTTGTCGGTGCCCACGATCGGCAGGGCAGGGCGGGCGACGGGCTCGAAGACGAAGGACAATTGAAACTCCGGGATGATGGTCAGGCGGGTGCGCACAAGCTAATCTCAGCCCACCATTTGTCCATGACGAAGCCGATGATGACACATACTGAAAAACGTGAGCTGGCGCCCCTTTTGAAACTCGCGCTCGAAATGGGTCCGCTGGTGATCTTTTTCCTGATGAACGCCTATGGCGACAAGTGGTTTGCGGTCGACCCGACCCAAAGGCTGTTCCTGGCGACCGGCGTGTTCATCGCGGCCGTGCTCGCCTCGCTCGCGATCACCTATTCGCTGATCGGCAAGCTGCCGATCATGCCGCTGGTCTCGGCGGTCGTGGTGACCGTCTTCGGCGGCCTGACCCTCATCCTGCACGACGAGGTCTTCATCAAGCTGAAGCCGACCGTGGTGAACGTGCTGTTCGGCTCGATCCTGCTCTGGGCGGCGATCACCGGGCGCAATCTGCTGAAGATCGTGCTCGATTCGGTTTTCGACCTGACCGATGAGGGCTGGCGCCTGCTGACCTGGCGCTGGGCCGGGTTCTTCTTTCTGCTGGCGCTCATCAACGAAGTGGTCTGGCGCACCCAGACGACCGATTTCTGGGTCGCCTTCAAGGTCTGGGGCATCATGCCGCTGACCATGGTCTTCGCGCTCGCGCAGATGCCGCTGATCCTCAGGCACGACGCCAATGCCGGCTCGGGCGAGACGCGCTGAGGCTTCCTGAGCGAGGGCCGCTGCTGTAGAAGGCGGGTCATCCGTCCGCCAGCCGCACCGGAACATCGCTTGTATCGCAAGATCCTCTTCGGCGTCGTCGCCGCGCTCTCGGTCGCGGCGCTCGTGCTCGCGCTGTTTCCTCAGCTCGATCTGGCGGTCACCCGGCTGTTCTGGACCGAGGAGGCCGGCTTCTGGCTGTCGGCCTATCCCGCGCTGAACGGGATCAGGCGGGTCAGCATGATCCCGACGATCGCGCTCGGCGTGGTGTCACTGGCCGCGCTTGTCATCAAGATCGCCCTGCCGGGCACGAAGCCGATCCTGCCGGCGCGCATGGCGGTGTTCTTCGTCGCCTCGCTGCTCGCGTCCACCCTCGTCCTGGTCAATGTCGTCCTGAAAGAGCATTGGGACCGTGCCCGCCCGGTCCATGTCACCGCGTTCGGCGGTCAATGGGCCTTCACGCCCTGGTGGCGGCCCGGCGACGGCACCGGTTGCCGCACCAATTGCTCGTTCATTTCGGGAGAGGCCTCGGGCGCGGCCTGGCTGGTGGCGCCGGCGCTGGTCGCGCCGCCGGCGCTCCGGCCCGCGGCGCTGCTGGGCGTCGGCATCTACACCGCGGCGATCAGCGCGCTGCGCATCGCCTATGGCGGCCACTTCCTGTCGGATGTGCTCATCGGCATCCTGGCGACGCTTCTCATCGTCATCGGTTTCCACTACTGGATCTATCAGCGATGGGGCGCTCCGAACGACGACGTGGTCGCCGACCGGCTCGCCGCGATCGGCTGGTGGATCAGAGGTTTGTTCGCGCGCAGGGGCTAGCCAGCTTGCGCCCGCGAGCCGGCTTCTTTAAGCCGGCGCAGACATTTCCTTGTGTGGATTGAAGCCATGGCCCCGAAGAAAGCCGTCAAGAAGGTCGTCCTCGCCTATTCGGGCGGCCTCGATACCTCGATCATCCTGAAGTGGCTGCAGACCACCTATGGCTGCGAGGTCGTCACCTTCACCGCCGATCTCGGCCAGGGCGAGGAACTCGGGCCGGCGCGCGACAAGGCGCTGCTGCTCGGCATCAAGCCCGAGAACATCTTCATGGAAGACCTGCGCGAGACCTTCGTGAAGGACTACGTGTTCCCGATGTTCCGCGCCAATGCCATGTATGAGGGGCTCTATCTCCTCGGCACCTCGATCGCCCGGCCGCTGATCGCCAAGCGCCAGATCGAGATCGCCGAACAGATTGGCGCCGATGCCGTCTCCCACGGCGCCACCGGCAAGGGCAACGACCAGGTCCGCTTCGAGCTGACCTATTACGCGCTGAAGCCCGACGTGACGGTGATCGCGCCCTGGCGCGAATGGGATCTCGCCAGCCGCGAGCAGCTGATCAAATTCGCCGAGCAGCACCAGATCCCGATCGCCAAGGACAAGCGCGGCGAAGCGCCGTTCTCGGTCGACGCCAACCTCCTGCACGCTTCGTCCGAGGGCAAGGTGCTGGAGGATCCGAGCCAGGAAGTGCCCGATTACGTCTATTCGCGCACCGACGGCCCGGAGAATGCGCCCGACAAGGCGACCTATATCACCATCGATTTCAAGGAAGGCGATGCGGTCGGCATCGACGGCCAGGCCCTGTCGCCGGCGACCATCCTGACGAAGCTGAACGAGCTCGGCAAAGTCAACGGCATCGGCCGGCTCGACCTGGTCGAGAACCGCTTCGTCGGCATGAAGTCGCGTGGCATGTACGAGACGCCCGGCGGCACGATCCTCTATTTCGCCCATCGGGCGATCGAGAGCATCACGCTGGACCGTGGCGCGGCGCATCTCAAGGACGAGATCATGCCGAAATATGCCGAGCTGATCTATAACGGCTTCTGGTTCTCGCCCGAGCGCGAGATGCTGCAGGCGCTGATCGACAAGAGCCAGGAATTCGTCACGGGCACGGTCCGGCTGAAGCTCTACAAGGGCAATGTCATCGTGGTCGGCCGCGACAGCCCCTATTCGCTCTACGACCAGGACCTGGTGACCTTCGAGGAAGGCGCGGTCGCCTATGACCACCGCGACGCCGCCGGCTTCATCAAGCTGAACGCGCTGCGCCTGCGCACGCTCGGCCAGCGCAAGAAGAAGCTGGGCCTCTAAGCCCAGGTGCCCTTCGCGGGCAGCGATCAGCGCGGATCGTTCGCCGGGGTGCCGCTCCATTGGCATGGCACCCTGGTCCTGATCCCGCTTTATCTTGCTCTGCAATTCCAGCGCTTCGGCCTCGTCACGGCGAGCCTGCTGGTCGTCGTCCTCGCCGTTGCGATCGTGGCGTCGATCCTGCTGCACGAGGCGGCCCATGTCTGGACCGCGCGGCGGTTCGGCATCGGCGCGCAGGCCATCCTGCTGCACGGCTTCGGCGGCTTCGCACTGCTGGATCACGCGGGGTTTCGGACCCCCCAACGGATCGCCATCAGCCTTGCCGGCCCGCTGATGAACTTGGCGCTGATGCTGGTCGGCCTCGCGCTGTTCCATGGCGTGGCCTTTCTGGCCCGTGGCCCGGATATGCTGCTGCTCGGCGAAGGCACATGGTTCCCCACACCCTTCGTGCGTGGCGGCTCGGCCTGGCTCAACCCGGTTCTTGCCGGGCTCAAGACCTTTACCGAACTCAATGCCCTCTTCGGCCTGCTGAACCTGCTGCCGGGCTTTCCGCTCGACGGTGGCCTGATCGTGCAGGCCCTGCTGGAACATGTGGCAAAGCCGCCGGCCGCGGTCCGTGTGACGGCCGCGCTCGGACTGTTCTTCGGGGTGTGGGTCTGCGCCGCGGCCGGGCTGATCGGGTTCGCTGCGATCGTTCTCGGCCTGCTCCTGATCGCGATCAATGGCTGGGCCTTGAAGAATCCGCAGGACTTCGCCTGAAGCGCCATCGGAGCGGTGCGCCGCCAATCGCGATCGATCGCGGATCACTTGCTCCGCATCGAGCCGGCTTTCGGGCCGGGCGTGCCGACGAAACCGTTGAAGCGGTTGGCCGGGCGGGTCAGCCGATGTTCGCTCCGGCCGCTGTGCTCATGGATGCCGGCTTCGGTCGCCTGGCTGATCATGATCGAGGCGCGGTGGCCGGAGGAAGCGATCGAGGCCTGAGCCGAAGAGGCAAGACCTGCTGCGGTCGACAAGGCTGCGGCAGCAAGCAAGGTGAGAGCCGACTTTCTGATGTCGATGAGAGCAAACATGGTCGCCTCCCCGGTTCAGGCCCCGCCGCGACATGCGGTGGGGTGACCATGGGTGGCGACCTCGCGCGATAAGGTTCAAAGGCTGCGGCCGACCGGCTCGGGTTTTTTCAGCCGGCCAGTTTCTTCAGCCAGCGGCGGGCCTGGGCGCGGACGTTTTTCGGCGCGGTGCCGCCATAGCTGACGCGGCTCGCGACCGAACGGGCGACCGACAGCACGGAGAAGACATCGGCCGTGATGCGCTTGTCGACCGATTGCAGGTCGGCGAGCGTGAGCTTGTGCAGCGGCACGCCCTCGGCCGAGGCGAGGCCGACACATTTCGCCGCGATGTGATGGCTGTCGCGGAAGGGAATGTCGAGCGTGCGGACGCACCAGTCGGCGAGGTCGGTGGCGGTCGAATAACCCTGGCCCGCGGCCTTCTTCATGGTTGCGGCATTGGCAGTCATGTCGCGCACCATGCCGGCGGCCGCGGCGATCGCCAGAGACAGCGAGGCGAGCGCGTCCATGGTCGGCTCCTTGTCCTCCTGCATGTCCTTTTGATAGGTCAGCGGCAGGCCCTTCAGCACCACGACGATGGCGTTGAAGCCGCCGAGCACGCGGCCGACCTTGGCCCGGACCAGTTCGGCGGCGTCCGGATTGCGCTTCTGCGGCATGATCGACGAGCCGGTGGAGAAGGCGTCGGACAGCCGGATGAAGGAAAACGGCGAGGAGCACCAGATGACGATCTCCTCGGCCAGACGCGACAGGTGCACGGCCGTGATGGTGGCCGCGGCGAGCGTCTCCATCACGAAATCGCGATCGGCGACCGAATCCAGCGAATTGGCCGTCGGCCGGTCGAAGCCGAGCGCCTTGGCGGTGGCGTGCCGGTCGATCGGGAAGGAGGTGCCGCACAAGGCGGCGGCGCCGAGCGGGCTCTCGTTCAGGCGACGGCGGGCATCCTGCAGCCGGCCGCGGTCGCGCCCGACCATTTCGACATAAGCCATGAGGTGATGGCCGAAGGTGGTCGGTTGGGCCACCTGCAGGTGGGTAAAGCCGGGCATGACGGTGGCGGCCTCGGCCAGCGCCTTCTCGGCCAGCGCCAGCTGCAGGTCCTTCAACTGGGCATCGAGGCCGTCGGCGGCATCGCGCACCCACAATTTGAAGTCGGTCGCTACCTGGTCGTTGCGCGAGCGGGCGGTGTGCAGCCGTCCGGCCGGGGCGCCGATGATCTCGGCGAGCCGCGCCTCGATGTTCATGTGAATGTCTTCGAGGCTGCGCTTGAAGACGAAGGTGCCGCCGTCGATCTCGGCCAGGACCTGGTCGAGGCCCTTCTGGATCGCGGCCTCGTCGGCGTCGCTCACGATCCCTTGAGCGCGCAACATGGCCGCATGGGCTTTCGAGCCGGCGATGTCCTGCCTATACAGGCGTTGATCGAAATCGATCGAGACGTTGATGTCTTCCATCACGGCGGCCGGTCCAGAGGCGTAGCGGCCGCCCCACATCGCATTGCTCATCGTCTCGTCCTCGATCGTTCTTGTCTTGTCGCATGATCGGGCGGAAAACCGGTTGCCGGTTTTTTCGATCTTGCCGAAATGAGGTGTTCTTCAGTGTCCCGTGCGAAAGTGATCATTGTGCTGGCTGGTCTGATCGGCCTTGGCGCGGGGCTCGGGGCCTTCTACTGGACAGGAGGCCTGTCGAGCAATGCAGGTGTGCAGGCCTGCACGGCGGCACAGCCGCTTTCCGCCCGCCTGAAGCCGCTGGCGCGCGGCGAAGTTGCCGCCTTCAAGGTGACCGACCGGCCGCAGCCGAGCCCGAACCTCAGCTTCAAGGCCGCCGACGGCCGCGACCTGAAGCTGTCCGACTTTCGCGGGCGCATCGTCCTCCTGAACCTGTGGGCGACCTGGTGCGTGCCCTGCCGGCACGAGATGCCGGCGCTCGACAAGCTGCAGGCGACGCTGGGGGGTGAGAATTTCGAGGTGGTCGCCGTCAATATCGACACGCGCCATCCGGACAAAGCCCGCGCCTGGCTGCAGGAGGCCGGCATCCAGCACCTCGCCAATTACGCCGACCATTCGGCCAAGGTGTTTCAGGATCTCAGATCGGTCGGCCGTGCCTTCGGCATGCCGACGACGCTTCTGATCGATGCCCAGGGCTGCGAGCTCGGCCACCTCCCTGGTCCGGCCGAATGGGCGAGCGACGATGCGCTCAACCTGATCCGTGCGGCGATCGCCCGCTGATATCCCTCCGAAGCAGTTCCCAGATCCCATGCCCGACACCACCCCCCTGCGCGCTCAGCTGTTCGCGCTGTTCGACCGCCTCGGCATCAAGACCACGACCCATGAGCACGAGGCCGTGTTCACGGTCGCCGAGAGCCAGCACGTCAAGGAGAGCATTCCGGGCGGCCATACCAAGAACCTGTTCCTGAAGGACAAGAAGGGCCGCCTGTTCCTGGTGGTGGCGCTCGGCTCGGCGGCGATCGACCTGAAGCGGCTGCACGAGACGATCGGCGCCTCGGGGCGGCTGTCCTTCGGTTCGGGCGAGCTTCTGGAGGAGGTCTGGGGCGTCAAGCCGGGTTCGGTGACGCCGTTCGGCGCGATCGCCGATCCGGACGGCCGGGTCACCGTGGTGCTCGACGCCGCCATGATGGAACACGCGGTGCTCAACTATCATCCGCTGGAAAATACCGCGACCACCAGCATCGGGCGCAACGACCTGGTGACGTTCCTGACCGCGACGGGTCATGCGCCTGTTATCGTGCGGGCCAGCAGCTGATTGCCGTCGAAGGCTCCGGTTGGAGAACGGTTCATCACAGGGCTGTCATCGGCGCCATGGTCCGGCCCCAATTCGGCCCCGGTGGGGCCAAGAGCCGAAGCGAGCCTGTGATCGTTGCCTCGTGCCTGATCGACGCCGCTTCGGACTCTTCAGCCCCCCAGCCCCCCGGGGCGCTGTCCGATCGGGCACGAGCGCCGCCAGCCGAAAGGCCGGTGGTGAACGTTCGGTCATCCCCTCCGACGCGAACGTGCGGGCCGGCGCCTGGCGCCGGCCCGCTTTTTTTGCGGGTTACCCAAAATCGCCGTTTCGAGTCATGCTGCGGCGGAGGTGCCCGGCATCGCCGCGCCATCCGGCTGCGACGCAGCGGCGCGTTCCAGGCGCAGGCACGGACCTCGGGAGTGATCGATATGCCCAGCAAGCTCGACCCGGTCGAACGCACCGTGGCACTCGCCGCCCTGCCGTCATGGTCGGAGGTGGCCGGCCGGGACGCGATCACCCGGCGTTTCGTGTTCAGGAATTTCTCCGAGGCCTGGGGATTCATGGCCCGGGTGGCGCTGATCGCCGAGCGCATGGACCATCACCCGGAATGGTTCAATGTCTACAAGACCGTCGAGGTGACGCTGTCGACCCATGACGCCGGGGGCGTGACCCATCTCGACACGACGCTGGCCAAGGCCATGGACGCGATTGCCGGCGGCTGAGCGCGGGGCGTTCGGAGAACGCGCCTCGGCTCAGCGGTCGCAGGTCCAGCTCATGACAGGCAGGCGGGCCTCCCGCTCGGCGATGAAGCCGTGGGCGGAGCGCGCGGGAACCTCCACCTCGATCAGCCGGGTCAGGCCCTGGTCGACGACCTGGCGCAGCTGAACCTTTTCGCCCGGCTCCAGGCGCACGACGGCGCGGCCGTTCTGCGCGGCATCGAGCAAGGTCGCGCCCTCGGACGCGACCTCGATCTCGAAGGTCCGGCACGGCTGCGCGGTCGCCGATTCGGCCTGCGGGGTGACGGTGATCGGCACGGTGCGGACGACACGCGGCGCCTCCGGTCCGGTCTGCGGCAAGGAGGCGGCGGTTTCGGGAAGATGGATCGAGGTGAAGATCGCGATGCCGAGCGCCGCCAGCGCCGCCGCCACCATCGCGACCAGGAACCATTTCAGCCGGCCGGGCGAGCTGTCGGGCAGCTTGACCGCGACCGGGCTGCCGCCGCGCTGGGCCTCGAGGTCCTTTTCGAGCGCCGCCAGCGACGCCAGGTGGGCGATCTGCGCGTCGAGATGGTCGTACCAGCCGTCGAAATCGTCTGGCGCCGGTTCACGCGCCCGATAGGAGCGGTCGAGACCGTCGAGCGTGGCGCGCAAGTCGATATGCGGTCCGGTCGGCGGCGCGCCGATATCGGTGCCGTAGCGGGTGATGGCGATGGCCAGATCGTTCTCGGCGCGCGCGATGACGTCGCGCAGCGCCGTGCGCGTCTCCATATTGGTCTGCACCGCCCGGCGCCTGAGCTCGGTCGGCGGATCGGCGGTGATCTTCAGCTCGGCGGCCGCCAGCCGCAACGCATCCTCGATACTGGGCGCCGGCCGCGTCAGTCCGCCGACCCGCGCCCCGTAGCTGTCGAGGACATGGTAGCGGTAGCGATAGGCCGAGACGAGGGGCGCAACATCCACGAGGGGCGATCCAGAAGGTTCAAGCCGTCGCTTCGGGGCCGCGAATGGCACCGTCGAGACGGATGGCAAAGCCGTTCAACATATTGTTGTCGATGATAGGGTCCACCATCTTGTCATATTCGTCGGGCTTGCCCAGGCCCAAAGGGAACGGCACCTGTGCTTCGAACGACTGGCGGAACTCCGGCGAAACGGTGTCGGAAAGCGGCGTGTGACGCAGGCCGGTCATGAGGCCGGCATCGACGGAAGCCTCGCCGGCGATATCGACCAGGCGGAACCGGCCGCCGATCCCGGCTGCGAGCTTCGCGCCGCGCCTGGCGTTGACGTCGAACGCCGCCACCTTGACGCCAGGCTTGGCGGACCGCCGCGCAGTGGTTTCGCCAAAGGCCGAGGCGCCGCCGGCGACGAAGGCAGCGGTATCCTTGCCGATCTGCATGTCGTCTCCTCTGCGCGGCCCGGATCGCCGTTTCGACGGGCACTCTGCATGCGGTCTTAGAAGAAAGGATTCACCAAGGCAAAGGCCGGCGCCATCAGCGGATCGACCGGCGCAGCGGCATGCGCGGCACGCTGACCGGCAAATGGCGCTTTTCGCCGAACAGCATGACGTCGCGGCTCTTGAACAGGCCGACCAGCAGCGCACCGGCGATCAGGCCGCCGATATGGGCCCACCAGGCCGTGTCGCCGCCATGGGCGGTGAACAGGTGGAACAGCTGCAGCACGATCCAGGCGCCCAGCGCCAGCCAGACCGGGATCGATATCGGCAGCACGTTGAAGGCGAGGCCGAACACCCGGACCCGCGGAAACAGGATCAGATAGGCGGCAAGGACCCCGGAGATCGCGCCGGAGGCACCGACCAGCGGTGCCTGCGAGCCGGGATTGATCGCCAGGTGCAGGGCGGCGGCGAACAGGCCGCAGATCAGGTAGAAGGCGAGGAAGCGGGCATGGCCCATGGCGTCCTCGACATTGTCGGCGAACACCCAGAGGAACAGCATGTTGCCGATCAGATGCATCCAGCCGCCATGCATGAACATATAGGTCAGCCAGGTGAACCAGGGCGACACCAGGGTCAGGTCGGGCGAAAGCGTCGCCTGATTGGTCACGACGGCGGGAATCAGCCCAAGGCCCAGGGCATTGGCATTGGCGGTCTGGGGTGGAACCAGGCCGGTGGTGAACAGAAAGATCGCGACATTCAGGCCGATCAGGCCATAGGTCACGAAGGGCCAGACGATGGCGCGATGCGGGTTCTGGTCGGACAGCGGCAGGAACATTGCCCAAGGTTAGCCTGGGCAGCCGTTTGCTGTCATCCTCGCCGTTCAGCGCTCTTGAATCCACGATGCAGGAATTCTAGTCTCGGATCGTGGAATTGGTCAGGGGCCTTGTCCATTCGGGATCGCGGCCGCGGCTCCGACGTCAGCACTCTCGCAGGATCGACATCATGGCGCCGACCAAGCCCTCGCAGTTGAAGCCCCGCACCCTCGCCGCCCAGGCGCTCGGCTGGGAGGAGCATGGCACCCATGGGGTGGTGACGCCGATCCACGTCGCCACCACCTTCATCCGCGATCCGGACAATCAATATCGCAACGGCTTCGTCTATGGCCGCCCCGACAATCAGACGGTCCGCCAATGCGAGGCCTTGCTGACCGAGCTGGAGCAGGGCGCCGAGACCATCCTGCTCGGTTCCGGCATGTCGGCCGCCACTGCCGTGGTGATGGCGCTGCCGGCCGGCGCGCATATCGTCGCGCCGACGGTAATGTATTGGGCGCTGCGCAACTGGCTGATGAACGATGCCACGACCTATGGCTATCGCACGACCTTCGTCGACGCCTCCGACCTGGCCGCGGTGAAGGCCGCGCTCGAGCCCGGCAAGACCAGGCTGGTCTGGCTGGAGACGCCGTCCAATCCGCTGTGGAGCGTGTCCGACATCGCGGCAATCGCCGACGCGGCCCATGCGGTCGGCGCGGTCGTCGCCGTCGATTCGACCGTGGCGACCCCGGTCTTCACCCGGCCGCTGACGCTCGGGGCCGATATCGTCATGCATGCGGCGACCAAATATCTGAACGGCCATTCCGACGTGGTGGCCGGCGCGCTGGTCACCCGCGAGACCAGTGACCTGTGGACCAGGATCCGCCGGGTGCGTTCGATGCACGGCCAGATCCTCGGGCCGTTCGAGGCGTTCCTGCTGATGCGCGGCATGCGCACGTTGCATGTGCGCGTCGAGGCTCAGGCGCGGGCGGCCTTGAGCCTCGCCGAGCGCCTGAAGGCCCATCCGCTGGTCGCCGACGTGCTCTATCCCGGGCTCACCACGCATCCCCAGCACGCGGTTGCGCTGCGCCAGATGAGCGGCGGCTTTTCCGGGATGATGTCGATCCGGGTCAAGGCCGGCGAGACCGCGGCGGTGTCGACCGCGGCGCGTGTCGCTCTGTGGAAGCGGGCGACCTCGCTCGGCGGTGTCGAGAGCCTGATCGAACATCGCGCCTCGATCGAGGGCGCGGGCTCGCCATGCCCGACCGACCTGCTCAGGCTGTCGGTGGGCCTGGAGGATGTCGACGATCTCTACGAGGATCTCGACCGGGCGCTGCGTGGCGCCAACGCCTGAGCCGGCGCGTGGCGCGCAAGCCTTGCGACGGTCACCAGTCGCAAGGCAGCGCCAGGCATTCCGCGCCGAGGCAGACGCCGTCGAGCCAGCCGCTGTCCGATCCCTTGGCGGCGCTGCGCTTGCGGCCGTCCTGCTGCTCGCCGGTCTCTTCCGAAGCCTCGGTCATGGCGAGCAGCCTCGCATAGGCGCGCCGGCAACGTGAGAATTGCCGCGGCAGAGCCCTGGTCAGCGTCAGGACACCATGGTCGAGCACGGTCTGGCGGGCATATTCCGAGCAGGACCGGCCGCCGGTCAGGGCCCGATAGGCGCAACAGAAGCCCTTATGGGGCGAGACCCATCGCTGATAGACGAAGATCGAGCCCGCTGCGGCATAGCGCACCATCCGTCCCGCCCCCATCGCAAGTCGTCGGGGGGCATCATCGGCAGGTTTGGTTGCGCTCTTATTGCATCCCGCCGGGAGTTCAGTTTCCGCCGTCGAGCAGGCGGCGTGCGATGACCTGGGCCTGGATCTCGGCGGCACCTTCGAAAATATTCAGGATGCGCGCATCGCAAAGCACGCGGCTGACCGGATATTCGAGCGCGAAGCCGTTGCCACCGTGGATCTGCAGCGCATTGTCGGCGGCCGCCCAGGCGACGCGGGCGCCGAGCAGCTTGGCCATGCCGGCCTCCAGGTCGCAGCGCCGGTCATGGTCCTTCTGGCGGGCGGCGTAATAGGTCATCTGGCGGGCGATCATCACCTCGACCGCCATCATGGCGATCTTGTCGGCGACCCGCGGGAAGGAGATCAGCGGCTTGCCGAACTGGATGCGCTCCTGGGCGTAGCGCAGGCCGAGATCCATGGCGGCCTGGCCGACGCCGACGGCGCGCGCGGCGGTCTGGATGCGGGCCGCCTCGAAGGTCTGCATCAGCTGCTTGAAGCCCTGGCCCTCGACCTCGCCGAGCAGGTTCTCGGCCTTCACCTCGAAGCCGTCGAAGCCGATCTCATATTCCTTCATGCCGCGATAGCCGAGCACCTCGATCTCGCCGCCGGTCATGCCGGGGGCCGGGAACGGGTCCTCGTCGGTGCCGCGCGGCTTCTCGGCGATGAACATGGACAGGCCCTTGTAGCCCGGCTCGTCCGGATTGGTGCGCGCCAGCAAGGTCATGACGTCGGCGCGGACCGGATGGGTGATCCAGGTCTTGTTGCCGGAAACCTTGTAGACATCGCCGTCGCGCACCGCGCGGGTCTTGAGCGAAGCGAGGTCCGAGCCGGTATTCGGCTCGGTGAACACGGCGGTCGGCAGTACCTCGCCGGAGGCGATCAGCGGCAGCCACTTGTCCTTCTGGGCATCGGTGCCGCCGGCCAGGATCAGTTCGCAGGCGATTTCCGAGCGGGTGCCGAGCGAGCCGACGCCGATATAGCCGCGCGAGAGCTCCTCGGAGACCACGCACATCGATTCCTTGCCAAGGCCCATGCCGCCGAAGCTTTCCGGCAAGGTCAGGCCGAAGACGCCGAGTTCGGACAGTTTGGCGATGACGTCGAGCGGAATGTACTGGTTGTTCAGGTGCCATTCGTGGGCAAAGGGAATGACCTCGGCGAGCGCGAATTTGCGCATCTCGTCGCGGATCGCCTCGAGCGTCTCGTCGAGCGCCGGCTCACCGAAATGGCCCGAGGACTCGCGCTCCTGGACGAGAACGGCGAGACGGGCGCGGTTGGCCGTGGTGTTGCCCGACGCGATCAGCGTGTCGGCGGCGCCGGCAAAACGCCTGGCGATATCGGTCGGCGTCAGGCCGAGATCGGTCGGCCGGACCGTTTCGCCCTGGCTCATGGCGATGCCGCCGAGCATCTGGGCGAGATATTCGCCAAGGCCGATCCGAACGATCAGTTCCTCGATCTCGCCGAACTTGCCCTGGGCGCTCAGCCGCTCGGCATAGGAGGCGAGCTGGCGTACGCTTTCGACATAGGTCGCAAGCCAGGCCAGGCCATGGGTGGCGCGCTGCTCGCGCTCCAGCGCCGCGGTGGAAATCCGTCCGTCCTCGCTGACCAGCGCGCGCACCGCCGTGGTCGCATCGGCCAGGATGGCGTCGCTTGCGGCAATGGCGCCGCGGGCGAGGTCGAGAAGGTCGGCCGACATGTCCTGGCGGGCGAGGGCGGGGCTCATGGCGGTCTCCCGAGCGCTAAATTCATTATGCTGCGTCGCAAAATAGCGCAGACCGGGGCGGACGCAATCCGCCTAACGACGCGTATCGCCGCGGCGAAGGCGAGCCCGCGGTCAGGACCGGTGGATCGCCAGCCAGACGCCGGCCGCCGTCACCGCCATGCCGACCAGCTGGATGGCGGCGAGCGTCTCGCCGAAGAACAGATAGGACATCAGCGCCGAGACCGGCGGCACCAGATAGATATAGGTCGCCGCCCGCGACACCTCGCCGCGGCCGATCAGGTAGAGGAACAGGCCGACCCCGCCGACCGACAGGCCGAGCACCGACCAGGCCATGGTCAGGACGAGCGTCTGGTTCCAGTCGGCCGCGACCGTGCCGAAGGCTAAAACCAGCGGCACCGTGGCGATGCCGGCCCCGGCATATTGCCAGACCGTGGTCGTGCGCAGGTCACCGCCCGATACGAAGCGCTTCTGGTAGAAGGTGCCGAGCGTCGCCGAGAGCATGGCCATGAGATTGACGCCGAGCGGGACCAGCACGGTCTCGAGGCTGGCGCGGTCGATGCCGACGATCTTCGGGGCCAGGACGAGGAAGATGCCGGCGAAGCCGAGGGCGACGCCGAGGCCCTGCTTCAGCGAAATGCGTTCGCCGACGAGTGCCGGCGCCAGCAGCGCCGTGAAGACGGGCTGCAGGCCGGCCATGATACCGGAAATTCCCGTCGGCACGCCGTTGCGGACCGCCCACCAGACACCGCCGAGATAAAACGTGTGCAGCAGCACGCCCGAGGCGAGCGCGTGGCCGATGCTGCGGGGACTGGACGGCCAGGGCGCGCGGGTCGCGGCGGCGATCACGGCGATGACCGCGGCGGCCAGGGCGAACCGCAGGAGCAGGAACCACAAAGGGTCGGCATAACGGGCGGAAAACCCGGCCACGATCCAACCCGTCGACCAGATCAGGACGAAGACGAGCGGCACGGCCTTGGCGGGCGAGAGCATGGTGGGATCCGGCGAATGGGCGCGGACCCTATTATCCTACCGCGCAACTTTCAATCGAATGGCCGCAATGCGTAATTGCGTTACGTAATGTCATGTAGAACCACATGAAATCATTGCGAAATCATTTTCGATGAGCGGTTCTTTAACTATTCCCCGCGAATGTGGCGCCGCCGGAATTCATGGGGATCCCCACAATGTCGATTCGTATGCCCGCCCTCTCGATACGCCTGCGCATCGCGCTGCTGGCACTGGTACCGATCGCGGGCGTCCTCGCGGCGGGTGTCGCCTCCTGGTATGGCCAGCGCTCCGCGGCGCAGGCCTTCGAGTCCTATGACGGCTATGCCAATCTCGCCCAGGATGCGCAGAAGGTGCGCACCGGCGTACGCGACCTGCGCTTCTATGCGATCGACTTTTCCGAGCGCTATCAGGGCGAAGCGCCCATGCAGTTCAACACCGCGCGGGCCGAGGCGATCATGGCGCTGCGCGCCGCCCGGGCGAAACCGGAGGCGGCTGCGCTCGCGGCCGATATCGACCAGTCGCTGAAGCAGCTCGCCGATGCCGCCCAGGCCTTCGAGCTGATGAAGGCGACGATCGAGACGCTGGGCATGGATGACCGGTCCGGCCTGAACGGCCGCATGACCGAGTCGGTCCAGCAGCTCGAAGTGCTCGCCCGCCGGGTGGCACAGAATTTCGACGACGGCGCCGGCATTCTCGAGCAGGTGCTGCAGATGCGCCGGCATGAAAAGGACTTCATGCTGCGCGGCTCGCAGGAAGACCTGGAGAGCTTCCGCCAGGCCCGGACGAAATTCGTCAACGAGGTCAGCCGGTCGGTCATCGCTCCGGCGATGAAGTCGGACCTGATGAAGGCAGGCGAGGTCTACTGGCCGGCGCTCGACGCCTTCGTCGATGGCACGCGCACGGTCGAGACGACGGTCTGGGAGCTCGAACGGCTGCTGGCCAGCCTCGATCAGACCACCGACAAGCTGGTCGCCGCGGCCGATGCCGGCAAGACCGAGGCGAGCGACGCCAGGCTCGCCGCCCAGAGCGCTACCAGCATGCTGGTCATCGGCATTATCGGCGCCGTGATCCTGCTCTGCTGTGTCGTCGGCCTGGTGCTCGGCCGCTCCATCACCCGCCAGATCGGCGGCATTACCGGTGCCATGCGGGAACTCGCCGCCGGCGACACCTCGATCACCGTGCCGGCGACGGAAGCCAAGGACGAGCTGGGCGAGATGGCCCGCGCGGTCCTGGTGTTCCGCGACAATGCCATCGAGCGCGAGCGGCTGGCCGCCGAGCAGATCGCCGAGGTCGAGGCGCGCAACCGGCGCTCGGGTGCGGTCGATCAGCTGATCCGTGGTTTCGAGGACGTGGCCGAGCGTTCGCTCGGCGCGCTGCGCGGCGCTTCCGGCGAACTCGACGGCGCCTCCGACAATCTGGAGACCGCGTCGGGCGCGGTGACCAGCGAGACGACCAACGCCACGGGCGCCATGGAACAGGCCTCCGGTTCGGTCGCTTCCGCTGCCGCGGCGGCGGAAGAGCTGTCGGCCTCGATCGCCGAGATCGCCACCCAGGCGGCCAAGTCCAACGAGGTCGCCGGTGTCGCCGTGACCGAAGCCGAGCGCACCGCCCAGACCATGGGCTCGCTGGCGCAGGCGGCGACCCGGATCGGCGAGGTGGTCAACCTGATCCAGGCGATCGCCGGCCAGACCAACCTGCTGGCGCTGAACGCCACGATCGAGGCGGCGCGCGCCGGCGAGGCCGGCCGCGGCTTCGCGGTGGTCGCGTCGGAAGTGAAGAACCTGGCGGCGCAGACCGCCAAGGCGACGGAAGAAATCGCCGCTCAGATCGGCGCGATCCAGGATGCCTCGGGCGACGCGGTGACCGCCATCGACAAGGTCAATACGGTCATCGGCGAGATGCGCGGCATCGCGGCATCGGTCGCGGCGGCCGTGGAAGAGCAGAACGCGGCGGTCTCGACCATTGCCAGCGCGGTCAATCGGGCCTCCGACGAGGCGCGTGGCAGCACCGAGGCCATGGTGCGGGTCGGCGGCACCGCCGAGTCGGCGCGGGCGACCGCCGAGGACGTCCGGGCGCTGTCCGGCCGTCTCGGCGAGGAGGCGCAGGCGCTGGATCGCGAAATCCGGGCTTTCCTGGAAGGCGTGCGCGCGGCCTGACGCCGTCCACCGATACAGGCGGGTCCACGAAAAAAGCGCGGCGAGATCATCTCGCCGCGCTTTGTCATGTCGGAACCGGCGCCAATCCCGCGCCAGCTGCCGGTCAGCCCTTGGCGGCGACGACCATGATCTCGACGGTGAACTGCGGGGCGGCGAGCTTCGCCTCGACGGTGGCGCGCGCCGGCGTGTGGCCAGGTGCCACCCAGCCGTCCCAGACGGCGTTCATTTCGGCGAAGGTCGAGATGTCGCTCAGCCAGATATTGACCGACAGCAGGTTCAGCTTGGAGCTGCCGCATTCGGCCAGCAGAGCGTCGATGGTCGACAGGATTTCGGTGGTCTGTTCCTTGACCGATTTGCCGGCCGCGGCCTTGGCCACCTGGCCAGCGAGATAGATGGTATTGCCATGGACGACCGCGCCGCTCATGCGGGGGCCGACCTGCTTGCGCTCGATGGACATGTTTGATCTCCCATGGGCCGCGTTCTCGCGGCGCGCGTGTCGTAGCGCGACCCGCCGGCGGGGCCAACCTGTTTCCGCGCGGTGCGCCGGGATGACGCCATGCGCTGCCGGCGCATCTTGGCCGATCGGAGCTCTTCCTGAGACCGGCGGGATTGGCTACAGAACGCCTGAGAGGCTGCCGGATATCACCATGCTCGACAAGTTCTTCGCACTGATCGCGGATATTGCCGGCGAACGGCAGCAAACATTCGAGCCCGGGGACTACCGGGTCGCGGCGGCCGCCCTGCTGGTCCACGTCATGACCGTCGACGGCGACGTCGCGCCGGTCGAGATGGCCAAACTCAAGGTCATCCTGTCGCGCGGGTTCACGCTGGGGCCGCTCGATACCGAGCTGCTGATCGAGGCCGCGACCAATGCCGAGAACGAAGCGGTGGATCTCGCCACTTTCACCACCGTCCTGGTGCGCAAGCTCGACGAGGCGGAACGCCGGCGCATCGTCGAGATGATGTGGAGCCTGGTGCTCGCCGACGGCAAGGCCCACGAGTTCGAGGAGGCGGTGGTCGCCCGCGCCGCCGATCTCCTGGGCGTCCGGGACGCCGGCGTGTCTCGACCGAACGTCGGCTGACGGCGCCCCCTCCGCGATCCGGTTCAGCCCTTTTCGGCGGCGATCTCGGCCTTGAGGTCGAGCGTGCTGCGCACGCCGAGATCGTCATAATGCGTGTCGAGGAAATGCTTGGCGGCGTGGCGGCCGGCATCGCGCAGCTGAATGAAGAAGTCGTAGTCGGTGACCGTCTTGGAACTGGCGGTCAGCCCGGTGACGACATCGCCCAGCGCGATGCGGTGAATTTTCACGTGCCGATACTGGCCGGGGCCGCGGCCGCGCGGCAGCTTGCCCTCGGCGACCAGGCGCGAGACGAATTCCACCGCGCGCAGTTCCGACTGCAGCGACGAGTTGAAGGTGATCTCGTTGATCCGATTGACGATGTCGTGGGACGAGGTCGGCACCTCCTGGCGGACGACCGGATTGATCTGCACCAGGATGACGTCTTCGGCCTCGGTGGTGCGAAACAGCGGAAAGATCGGCGGATTGCCCATATAGCCGCCGTCCCAATAGGGCACGCCGTCGATTTCCACGGCCTTGAACATCATGGGCAGGCAGGCGGAGGCCATGACCGCCTTGCAGCTCAGGCGGTCGCGGCCGAACAAGGCGAGCTTGCCGGTCTGGACATTGGTCGCGGCGATGAAGACCTGCAACGCCTTGAAGGCGACGAGCCGGTCGAAATCGACGAACTGGTGGATCAGGTCCTGCAGCGGGTTGATGTCGAAGGGGTTGAGGTCATAGGGCGAAAAGAAGCGCTGCATGGAATCGACCCAGGCTTCCATCGGCGACCCTTCATAGGGCACCACCGAGAACAGCCGGTCGAGCACCTTGCGCTGGGTCGGGCCCATATTGCCGTCGAGCGAGGTCGCCTTCCAGAAGGCCGAGAGCCGCTCCTGCGCCGCGACAGCGCCGCCGGCGGCCAGGCCGTCGGCGAGCAGCACCGCGTTGATCGCGCCGGCGGAAGCGCCGGTAATGCCGTCAATGGTCAGCCGGACATCGGAAAGCAGTCCGTCCAGCACGCCCCAGGTGAAGGCGCCGTGGGCGCCTCCGCCCTGCAGCGCGAGATTGATGCGCTTGCCGCCGTTCTTCTTCATGCGGCGGTCCAGCCGCCGTCGATCAGCATGTTGGCGCCGGTCACCGAGGCTGCCGCATCCGAGGCGAGATAGAGCGCGAGCGCCGCGACCTCGTCGGTGGTGACGAATTTCTTGGTCGGTTGCGCCGTCAGCAGCACGTCGTTGATGACCTGGTCCTTGGTCATGTTGCGCGCCTTCATCGTGTCGGGAATCTGCTTTTCCACCAGCGGCGTCCAGACATAACCCGGCGAGATGCAATTGGCGGTGATGCCGAAAGTGGCGAGTTCCAGCGCGATGGTCTTGGTGAAGCCGAGCAATCCGTGCTTGGCGGAGACATAGGCCGACTTGAACGGCGAGGCGACCACCGAATGGGCCGAGGCAATGTTGATGATGCGGCCGAAGCCGTTCTTCTTCATGCCGGGCACCACCGCGCGGGTCAGGTGGAAACCCGAGACCAGATTGATCGCGATGATCGCGTCGAACGTTTCGATCGGGAAATCCTCGACCGGCGCGACATGCTGGATGCCTGCGCTGTTGACCAGGATATCGACCTTGCCGAGACCTTGTTCGGCCGATTTCACCAGGGCGGCGATCTCGGCCGGCTTGGTCATGTCGGCGGGCGTGAACAGCACCTTGCGGCCGGTCTCGGCGGCGAGCGAGGAACGGATCTGCTCGATCTCGTCAGGCTTGCCGAGGCCGTTCAGCATGATGTCGGCGCCTTCATGCGCCAGCGCCTTGGCAATGGCCAGGCCGATGCCGCTGGTCGATCCGGTGACGAGCGCGCTCTTTCCATTCAACGCCATGATATCCATCTCCTGTGTCGCGCCGATCCAACGCCGGACCGCGGCATGTTGGCACGGCGTGTTTCGCTTTGCATTGCAACATTGGCCGAACTGCGGTGCGGCTTTGGCCCGACACGCTGTCGTGATAATAGCCACGGCCGCAGGATCTGGAGTAAGTCAACGCCATGTTGAAAGCCCGAGCAACGGCCCACGATCATGCTTGCGAGCACGGCCATCCGCCGGCCGATGCCCTGGCCTTCGCCGAGGCGCGCTGCGCCGAGCGCCGGCTGAAGCTGACGCCGATCCGCCGCGAGGTGCTGGAACATCTGGCCGCCTCGCCGGCGCCGGTCGGGGCCTATGACCTGATCGAGCGCATGCATATGACGAGCGGCCGGCGTCCGGCGCCGATCACCGTCTACCGGGCGCTGGACTTTCTGCTGGAGGCCGGGCTCGCGCACCGGATCGAAAGCCGCAACGCCTTCATCGCCTGCGCGCACCGGCACGACCGCTCGGATCTGGTCGTGTTCATGATCTGCGATGCCTGCGGCTGCGTGGCGGAGGCGCCGGCTTCCAGCGTTCAGCGCGACCTCGACAAGATCGCGCAGGGTGCCGGCTTCCGGCCGGCGTCACAGGTGGTCGAGATGTTCGGCCGCTGCGCCCATTGCGGCTGACGTCGCGGGCAAGCCGCTCAGGCGGCCTTCAACGCCTCGACAAACGCCTGAACCTCGTTCTGCAGCGTGCCGGCATGGCCGGCGAGGTCGGTGGCCAGCCCGGTCAGTTCACCGGCCGAGCGCCCCGTGGTTTCGGCGGCCTGGCCGACGCCGGCTATCGTGCCGGTGACGCCGGTCGCGGCGGCCGCCGCCTTCTGGCAATTGCCGGCGATCTCGTGGGTCACCGCGCCCTGTTGCTCGATGGCGGCGGCGACCGCCGCGGTGATCGACTTGATCGTGTCGATGGTCGAACCGATCGCGGTGATCGACATGACAGTGGCGGCGGTGGCGCCCTGGATCTCGGTGATCTTGGTGGCGATCTCCTCGGTCGCCCGGGCGGTCTGGGCGGCCAGGTTCTTGACCTCGGAGGCGACCACCGCGAAACCCTTGCCGGCTTCGCCCGCGCGCGCGGCCTCGATGGTCGCATTGAGCGCCAGCAAATTGGTCTGGTCGGCGATCGCCTTGATCAGGTTGACCACATCTCCGATGCGGTCGGCGGAACCGGCGAGATCGCGGATCTGCGCCTCCGAACGCTTGGCCTCGCCGACCGCGGTTTCCGCGCTTTCGGCCGATTTCAGCACCTGCTGATTGATCTCGCGCACCGAGGCGGCGAGCTCTTCGGTGGAGGCTGCGACCGTCTGGACGTTGATCGAGGCGATTTCGGCCGCGCCCGCCACTTCCCCGGCCTGGCGCGAGGTTTCTTCCGCCGTGGCCGAGAGGTCGCCGGCTGAAACCGCGACCCGGCCGGAGGAGGCGGTGAAGCCGGCGGCGAGATCGCTCATCGTGGCGACGAAGGCTTCGGCCACGGCATTGCGCCGCGCGAGCCTTTCGGCCTCGGCGACCTGGCGGCTTTGTTCCTCGGCGCGGGCCTGCTCGGCGTCGCGCATGGTATCGCGGAACACCGCCATGGCGCTGGCCATGGCGCCGACCTCGTCGGTGCGGCCCTGGCCGGGAATGGCGATGTCGAGCTTGCCGGTCGACAGGTCCTGCATGGCGGCCGTCATGCCGCCGATCGGCTTGACGATCATGCGGGCCAGCACGAGCGCGATGGCAAGGCCGGCGACCAGGGACAGAAGAGCGGCGAGCGTCAGCACGGTCGACAGCGAATTGGTCAGGTCGGCGGCATGACGGGTGTCCTGGGTCAGCAGCGCGATCTGGCCGTCGATCAGGCCGCCCTGGCGGACACCCTCGGCGTTGGTCGGCCCCTCGAGCGCGTCGAGAATGCGATTGGTCAGCGGCGCCACCTGGTCGTTCATCATGGCAAGCGGCGCGTTCCAGCCCGAGCCGCTGCGCAGCGAGGTGGCGGCGGCCGAGCCCTTGCGCACCGAGAGGAAACCGAAGCGGATCTGGTTCAGCGCCCGGGTCTGGTCCTCCGACAATGCGCTGGCGAGGCCGCCAATGTCGCGGATGCGGTCGCCGGCCGCGGTCCAGGCCCGCTCGAACGCGGCCTTGTCCTGGTCGCGGCCGAGATGAATGAAGCCGCGCAGGTGACGGGTGGCGGACAGGACGCTCGACTGCAGCGCCACCGCCGCGGTCAGCAATTGCTCGGAGGCCACCGGATTGGCGATTTCCTTGGTGATCAGGATGCCGAGGGCTTCGTCCAGCGGCTGCAGGCGCGGCACGATCTCGCGCTCATAGGCGGTCAGGGCCGGATAATGATCGGCCGTGCCGACGACCGCCAGCAGGCGCTGCTGGGCCTTCTGCATGTCCTCGAACAGCGGATAGGCCGCCCTCCACTGGGCGCGATGGTTTTCGTCGGCGAAATCGGTGGCGAAACGGTCCATGTCGTCGCGGGACCTGGCGAGGTCGCGCCACAGCTGTTCCCAGCGCCTGACATGGGCTTCGTCCGGATCAATCAGGTGATCACGCAGTACAATCTGCGTCCGGTTCACCGCGTCGACGATGCGGGTGCCGAGAATGGCGGTCGGCGAGCGCACCGCCGCGACTTTCTCCATGCTCTCCGAAATGGCCTGGGCGCGCCAGACCGAAACACCGGCGCTCGCCGCCGAGATCGCGATGAGGGCAGCGAAACCGGCGATCAACTTGCTGCGAAGATTGAAGGCGAGCATCCGTGTTCCCATCTGTTCTTTTTGTCACCGGGCAGCTGAGCAAGTCTTGGTGAAGTTTCGATTAAATCGGAGATTCCGTAGCGGAATATCGTCACGAAAGGCGGCTATGACGCTGGGGCAGGGGCGGCGCCTGCGGCGAGCGGCAGCCTGACGCGACCGGCCGGCCCGGCACGGGGGCTCTGGCTTGTCGGGCCCGGGAAGGCTATGTGCTCAGGGCGCGAAGCGGAGACGAAAACGATGATCGAGGGCTTTGGGGTGAAGACCCGCCAGCGGACGGTCGGCGTCAAAGTCGGGGCGGTCCAGGTCGGCGGCGGCGCACCGATCGTCGTCCAGTCGATGACCAATACGGATACGGCCGACATCGAGGCGACGGTGCGCCAGGTCGCGGCGCTGGCGCGGGCCGGCTCCGAACTGGTGCGCATCACGGTCGATCGCGACGAGAGCGCGGCGGCGGTGCCACATATCCGCGACCGTCTCGCCCGCATGCGTGTCGAGGTGCCGCTGGTCGGCGACTTCCACTATATCGGCCACAAGCTTCTTGCCGATCATCCGGCCTGCGCCGAGGCGCTGGACAAATACCGGATCAACCCCGGCAATGTCGGTTTCAAGGCCAAGAAAGACAAGCAGTTCGCGATGATCGTCGAAAAGGCGATCGAGCATGGCAAGGCCGTGCGCATCGGCGCCAACTGGGGGTCGCTCGACCAGGAACTCCTGACCCACCTGATGGACGAGAACGCCCGGAGCGAGGCGCCTCTGGACGCGCGCCGGGTCATGCACGAGGCCATGGTCCAGTCCTGCGTGCTCTCCGCCACGCGTGCCGAGGAGATCGGACTGACGCGCGACCGGATCATCCTGTCGGCCAAGGTTTCCGCGGTGCAGGACCTGATCGCCGTCTATCGGATGCTGGCGCTGAGGGCCGATTATGCCCTGCATCTCGGCCTCACGGAAGCGGGCATGGGCTCGAAAGGCATCGTCGCCTCCTCCGCCGCGCTGGGCGTCGTGCTGCAGGACGGCATCGGCGACACCGTCCGTGTGTCGCTGACGCCCGAGCCGAACGGCGACCGGACGCTGGAGGTCAAGGTCGCCCAGGAAATCCTGCAGACCATGGGGATCAGGACCTTCGTGCCGCTGGTCGCCGCCTGCCCGGGCTGCGGCCGCACCACCTCGACGCTGTTCCAGGAGCTCGCCCAGGACATCCAGGGCTTCATTCACACGTCGATGCCGGAATGGAAGACCCGCTATCCCGGCGTCGAGGCCCTGAATGTCGCGGTGATGGGCTGCATCGTCAACGGGCCGGGCGAATCGAAACATGCCGATATCGGCATCTCGCTGCCCGGTACCGGCGAAAACCCGGCGGCGCCGGTATTCGTCGATGGCCACAAGGTCACCACGCTGCGGGGCCCGACGGTCGCCGCCGATTTCAAGGCCATGGTGATCGACTATATCGAGAAGCGCTACGGCGTCGGTCGCCCGCAGGCCACGGCCGCGGAGTAGGTCATGCCGGCAGCGGTCGTCACCGGCGTCTCCACCGGCATCGGCGAAGCGATCGCCGCCGATCTCGTCAAGCGTGGCTGGCGGGTGTTCGGAACGATACGCCGGGCGGAGGACCGCGACCGGCTGACGGCGATGCTCGGCGAGAATTTCACCGGCCTGATCGCCGACGTGACCGATGCCGGCTCGCTCGGCCTGGCCGCGGCCACGGTGGCCGATGCCCTGGGCTCCGAGCCCCTGGCAGGGCTGGTCTGCAATGCCGGCGTGTCGCTGCCGGGACCGCTCCTGCATCAGCCGCTCGACGAACTCGACCGCCAGTGGGACGTCAATGTCCGCGGTCTGGTGGCGACCGTGCAGGCCTTCGCGGCGCTTGCCGGTGCAAAGCCAGGTTTTGCCGGCAACCCCGGCCGCATCGTCACGATGTCGTCGGTCTCGGGCCAGCTGGTCTGGCCGTTCGTCGGCGGTTATGCGGCCTCCAAACACGCGGTCGAGGCGGTCAGCCACGCGCTGCGCCGCGAGCTGATGCCTTTCGGCGTGGATGTGGTGATCATTGGTCCCGGTCCGGTGGCAACCCCGATCTGGGAGAAGTCGGCCGCGGCCATCGACCGGACGCGCTACCAGGCGACCCTCTACGGTCCGATCATCGCGGGCTTCGAGAAGGAAGTGCTGGCGCGGGCCAGAGATGCGCTGCCGGCCGAGGCGGTCGCCGAGGCGGTGTTTCATGCGCTGACCACGGCGAAGCCGAAGACGCGCTATCCGCTGACGCGCTCGTCGCTGACCAACTGGATCTTGCCGCGGCTCTTGCCGGATCGCCTGCTCGACCGGCTGGCGGCCAGGCGCCTGGGCCTCGGCAGGCGAACATAATCAGGCGCCCGGCCGGTTCGACGAACCGGGCGCCGGTTCATCTCAGCGGAACAGCAGGGACGACAGCTTGCGGCGGCCGGCGAGCGTCGCCTCGTCCATCGGTCCCCACGCCTCGAAGAACTGGACGAGCTGCTTGCGCGCGCCATCGTCGTTCCAGGCGCGGTCGCGCTTGAAGATCTCGAGCAGGTGGTCGGCAGCCTCGTCGCGCTTGCCGGCGGCATTCAGCGCCACCGCCAGGTCGAAACGGGCCTGATGATCGGCCGGATTGCTGGCGAGCTTCTCTTCGAATTCCTGTATCGGGCCCAGTTCGGCCGCCTGTTCGGCAAGCTCGAGCGCCGCCTTGGCCGCCGCCACGGCCTTGTCGTTCAGCTTGTCGGCCGGCACCTGCGCCAGGACGGCCTTGGCCTGTTCCAGGTCACCGCTGGCGACCGCCGCACGGGCAAGGCCGCCCAGGGCGGCCAGATTGTCCGGCTCGACGTCCAGCACCTGGGCATAGATCTCGGCCGCGCCGGGAAGATCACCCTCGGCCAGGATGGCGTCGGCCTGGGCGATGACCTCGGCCATGTCGGCTCCGGCCTTGCCGCCCACCAGCTTTTCGATGAAGGCGTTGACCTGACCTTCCGGCAGGGCTCCCATGAACCCGTCGACGCCCTGGCCCTTGTCGAAGGCGACGACCGCCGGGATCGACTGGATGCCGAGCTGGCCGGCGATCTGGGGATGGTCGTCGATGTTCATCTTGACCAGCTTGACCTTGCCCTTGAAGGCATTGACCACCTTCTCGAGCACCGGGGTCAGCTGCTTGCAGGGTCCGCACCAGGGCGCCCAGAAGTCGACCAGAACCGGCTGGCTCTTGGATTCCTCCAGCACGTCCTTGACGAAATCCTTGGTGGTCGTGTCCTTGATCCAGCCGCCGGCCGGAGCCGCGGCGTTGGGGGCGGGGGCTGGGGCCGCCTGGGGCGCTGCGCCGCCATAACCACCGCCGAACGAGCCACCGAAGGACCCACCAAATTTCGCGCTGCCATTGCCGCTCATCGCATGCTCCCTGCGGGGGGCCAATGACCCCGCCCTGGCCGAATTGTTCGAGGCATAGATGGACGCTCGGGCTCAAATTGCAACGTGAAATCGAACCGCGCCCGACGACGGCCGCCTTTCGACCATCGGTCGACTGGCCTGACGGCGCCGGCTTGACAGGGCAGGAGTGCCGACTAGCGTCTTGGCCCAAGCAAGACTGGCCGCTTCGCTCGGCCGAGGAGGACGCATTGACCCATGGCGGACCGCTCGCCGGCCTGACGGTGATCGAACTGGCGGGCCTGGGGCCCGGACCATTCTGCGGCATGATGCTGGCCGACATGGGCGCCGAGGTGATCCGTGTCGACCGCGCAGGCGCCGCCTCCTGGTCGGCGGACGGCTCGCTCGGCCGCGGCCGCAAGTCGATCGCGGTCGACCTGAAGAAGCCGGGGGCGGCCGAGCTCATCCTGCGCTTCGTGGCCAAGGCTGATGCACTGATCGAAGGCTTTCGCCCCGGCGTCGCCGAGCGGCTCGGGCTCGGCCCGGACATTTGCCTCGCCGCCAACCCGCGTCTCGTCTATGGCCGGATGACCGGCTGGGGCCAGACCGGACCGCTCGCGTCGGCGCCCGGCCACGACATCAATTACGCGGCTCTGTCGGGCATGCTCTGGCCGATCGGCCCGGCCGACCGGCCGCCGGCCATTCCCCTGAACCTGGTCGGCGATTTCGGCGGCGGCGGCATGATGCTGGCGCTTGGCATTACCGCCGGCGTGCTCAGCGCACGCGCCACCGGCAAGGGCCAGGTGGTCGATGCCGCGATGGTCGACGGGGCCGCGGTGCTGGGCACGATCATCTTCGGCATGATCGGCAACAAGACCTGGAAGGTCGAGCGTGAAGCCAACATGCTCGACGGTGGAGCGCCGTTCTACGGCGTCTATGAGACCGCCGATGGGCGCTACGTCTCGATCGGTTCGCTCGAGCCGCAATTCTACGCCGCCCTGATCAGGCTGCTGGACCTGACCGATCCGCGTTTCGCCAAGCAGTGGGACAAGGCCATGTGGCCGGACCTCAGGGCGACATTGACGGCGACGTTCAAGTCCCGGTCGCGTGATGCCTGGTGCGACCTGCTGGACGGCAGCGACGTCTGTTTCGCGCCGGTGCTGGATCCGGCCGAAGCCGCGACCCACCCTCATAATCTCGCGCGCGGCACCTTCGCCGAGGTCGATGGCGCGCCCATGCCCAAGCCTGCGCCGCGCTTTTCCGGAACGCCGACCCAGCTGGGGGCGGCGTCCGGCGAGCCGGGAGCCGATACCGGCGCCCTTCTGCTGAGCGCGGGTTTCAGCCGCCAGGAGATCGAGGCGGCCAGGGCCTCGGGCCTGGTCGC
The DNA here is from genome assembly GCF_059420385.1 of Phreatobacter sp. GW821-FHT04C01. Taxonomy (NCBI): domain Bacteria; kingdom Pseudomonadati; phylum Pseudomonadota; class Alphaproteobacteria; order Hyphomicrobiales; family Phreatobacteraceae; genus Phreatobacter; species Phreatobacter sp. GW821-FHT04C01. The sequence goes on from NZ_JBWKTP010000001.1 coordinate 758,358, forward strand.
CGGCCGGATCGATCCGTAACCGAAGCCATGACGGGTGCGGCGATGCATCGCGATATCGATGCCCGGCCGCCCGATCCGAGGGACAAAGCATGACCGAGAGCTTCGCCGACATCATCGAGCGGGCCCGCCCGCTGATCGCCTCCGCGCCGGTCTCGGATGCGCTCGACCAGCACGGCTTTCACCGCCAGATCCTGCCGCCCCATATTCGCCCGGTCGATGACGGGACGGTGCTGTTCGGTCCGGTGCGCACCGGCTCCTACCGGCCGATCTGGGAGACCATCGAGACCGTCTACGATCTGGAAATCGCCCTGGTCGACGACCTCAAGCCCGGCGAGGTCTGCGTCATGGCCTGCGGCGGCAATCTCGGTATCGGCCCCTGGGGCGAACTGCTGTCGACACGCGCCCGCTACCTGAAGGCCGCCGGCTTCCTGACCGACGGCGCGGCGCGCGACATCGTCGCCATCCGCGCCATGGGCTTTCCGGTGTTCACCGGCGCGCTGTCGCCGGGCGACACCCAGGGACGCGGCATGATGGCGGCCAAGGATATTCCGATCCGCATCGGTGAGACCGATATCGCGCCCGGCGACATCATCGTCGGCGACGTCGACGGCGTGGTGGTGGTGCCGCGGGCGGCGGCGCTGGCGGTGCTGTCGACCGCGCTCGACAAGATCACCGGCGAGCGCCGCATGCGCGCCGATATCGAAGCCGGCATGTCGCTGGCCGAGGCCTTCAAGAAACACGGCCTGCTGTAGGGCCCGAAGCCTGGGGCGCGACGCTCAGGCGACCGTGCTGAGCGGCGGCGCCTCGGCATGGCCGCTCGAGGGATCGCCGTCGTCGAAGATGGCGTCGCTCCACTGCAGCTTGCGATAGTTGAAGCCGCGCTGGATGGTCGGTTTGACAATGGCGAAATAGGGCGAAATGTCGAAATCGCGCGGTGCGTAGAGCGAATGGTGGCGAATATGCAGGATCTCGCGCCGGGCGGCCCGGCCGCGCGCGCGCTGCTCGCCTTCCTTGGCCACCCGCTCGATCTTCGGCAGGATCGGGTAGCGCACGGATTCGAAGGCCTGGGCGATCAGCGTCGAGCAGATCGCGCGGGTCGGATCGCCCGAGCCGAAGGCGATCATCCGGCGGCGCCAGCGCACCGGTACCGGCATGGGCACCAGGAAGCGCAGCATGTCGAGAATGTTCTTCAGATCGTAATCGAGGCCGATCCGGTCGATCATGAAGCTGCAGACCCGGTGCTGGTCCTCGGCGGTCAGGCCGACCGGCCGGCAGATGCGGGTGTGGAAGTCGCGATATTTCGACAGCGGCGCGGAGATCACGCCCTCGCCGAGATAGGCTTCGATCAACACGTGAGGTTCGCCATTGGGCTCGAAGCGGCCCTCGATCGGCCCGACATACATGGCGGCATGGGACCAGGTCGACTGGGTCAGATATTTGATCACCGCGGAGATCCGGGTATCGCCCTCGACCAGCAGGATGTCGGCCGGGCGGAGCGCCGAGCGGAGTGCGAAGGGATCGCTCGGCGTGGTCGGCTCGTAGCCGGGCGAACGCTTGTCCAGGAAGCGCGCGACGCGCCGTCCGAGCGCCTCGAGTAGCCGTTCTCCCATCACGTCCCTCCCCAGGGACCCCCGTCACCTGGAGGTCGAGTGTCTGTCGCGATCGGTTGCGAACAGGTTCACGTGTCGCCCCACCATGGCCAAGACGATGCCATGAGCCCGTGATAAGCGTCACATATTGTCGGGATTCGCAGAGCACAATGAACGGATTGTTGATGACCCGCCGCAGTCTCCTCGCCGCTTCGGCAGCCCTGGCGGCGGGACCTGCCTCGGCCCAGGGCGAGCGATTGCCGGCCGAAGTCGACGTCGTGATCATCGGTGCGGGCGCCGCCGGCATCGCTGCCGCGCGCAAGCTGATCGCGGCCGGCCGGTCGGCCGTGGTGCTGGAGGCCAAGGACCGGGTCGGCGGCCGCTGCGTCACCGATACCGTCAATTTCGGCACGCCGATGGATCTCGGCGCTCATTGGATTCACGCCCCGGCCGACAATCCGCTGGTGCCGCTCGCCCGCGGCGCGGGATTTTCGCTCTATGACGATCCGGACAAGCCGCGCCTGATGATCAAGGGCCGGGGGCCGCGCGAGGGCGAGCGGGAGGGCTTCGCCTCGGCGCTGCGCCGCGCGCAGCGGGCGATCCTCGACGCCGGCGAGGCCGGGCGCGAAGTGGCGCTGTCGGAGGTGGTGCCGACCGATCTCGCCGACTGGCGGCCGACGGTGGAGTTCCTGAAGGGCGCCTGGGATTCCGGCAAGGAGATGGCGCAGATCTCCTGCGTCGATTTCTACAATGCCATCGAGACCCGCGACATGTTCTGTCGCGAGGGCTACGGCACGGTCGTCGCCAGGCTGGCGGAGGGCCTGCCGGTGCGATTGTCGACAGCGGTGACCAAGGTCGACTGGTCGGGCCGCGGCGTGACGGTGGAAACGCCCGCCGGCACGCTGAAGGCCCATCACGCCATCGTCACGGTGTCGACCGCCGTGCTGGCTGCCAATGTCATCCGCTTTTCGCCGGCCCTTCCGAAGCGCCAGCAGGACGCCTTCAATGCGCTGTCCTGCGGCGCCTACGAGCATCTGATCGTCCAGTTGCCCGACAATCCCGCCGATGCCAGCCCGGACGAGGCTTTCGTGGTCAAGGCGGACGGACCGGCGACGGCCAAGCCGCTGGCCCGGATCGGGGGTTCGGACTGGTGGTATCTCGATGTCGGCGGCCGGTTCGCCCGCGATCTCGCGGCGGCAGGACCGGCGGCGATGAAGGCCTTCGCCAGCGAGTTCGTCGGCAATGAGCTCGGGCCGCGGGCGCGCCGGGCGCTCGGTGAGGTGCAGGTGACCTCGTGGAGCACCGATCCCTTCGTGCGTGGCGCCTGGTCGGTGGCCGGCCCTGGCGCGACGCCGCAGCGGCTGCGGCTGGCCGAACCGGTCGGCCAGCGCATCCTGCTCGCTGGCGAGGCGACCGATGACGGCCTGTGGGGCACGGTCGGCGGTGCCTGGGCGTCCGGCGAGCGGGCTGCCGATCAGGCGCTGCGCTGGCTCGCGCCGCCGGCCGCCAACCGGCGACGTCGCTGACGCCGGCGGCGGCCGGTCCCATGTCGACGGCCCGTTAATGTCAACGGCTCATTAACGTTAACGGATTATGACCTGGATATTGAGGGGGAGGGGCCGCTCGATTCCGGAGTTCACCATGCCGCGTCTCATTTCGCTGCTGCCGCCCAGGTCGGTTCTGATCCTGGCGGTGACCGTCGCCGCCCTGGCGACCGGCGGCTGCACGACACGTTCGCGTTCCAGCGGCGGCGACATCACCGGCTCTGTGCCGCAGGCGCCGTTCACCGAGCAGCAAGCACGCCAGGAACTCGACGGCCTCGCGGCGCGCTATCAATCGAGCCCGCAGGATGTCCCCAACGCCATGCGTTATGGCCGGGCCCTGCGCGCGACCGGCCAGGCGACCCAGGCGGTGGCGGTGCTGGAGCGGGTGGCGATCAAGGATCCGACCAACATGGCCCTGCTGGGCGAATTCGGCCGGGCCCTGGCCGATGTCGGCCGTTTCGACCAGGCCATGGAAGTGCTGTCGCGGGCGCAGCGGCCGGACATGCCGGACTGGCGGGTGGTCAATGTCCAGGCTTCGATCCTCGACCAGATGTCGCGGCATGACGAGGCCCAGAAGATGTACCAGGACGCGCTCAAGATCGCGCCCGGCCATCCGTCGATCCTGAGCAATCTCGGCCTGTCGCTGGCGCTATCCCGCAAGCTGCCCCAGGCCGAGCAGGTGCTGAGGCAGGCGGCCGCCCATCCGCAGGCAGATCGCCGGGTCAGGCAGAACCTGGCGCTGGTCATCGGCCTGCAGGGGCGTTTTGCCGAGGCCGAAGAACTGGCGCGCAGGGATCTGGCACCCGCGGAAGCCGAGCAGAATGTCGCCTATCTCCGGCAGATGCTGGCCCAGCAGAACTCCTGGCAGCAGTTGCGCCAGGGCGACCGGCGCCCGGCGAGCAGGGCGGCCGCGCAGCCGGCGCCGCGCGGATGATGCAGGCCTGATAAGGCAACGGCCGGACGCTGGTGCATCCGGCCGCCGATATCGTCTCAAGCTGGCGCGTCGGCTTATTCGGCGGCGAGACGCACCGCGGGCGCCGCCGCCTTCACGTCGGCGTCGACATAGGGCTCGAACTTGGTGAAGTTCTCCTGGAACATCTCGACCAGCTTGCGCGCGGTCGTGTCGAACTCGGCCTTATCGCGCCAGGTCTTGATCGGGTAGAGCATGTGCGGCGGCACGCCGGGCACCGAGGTCGGCACCGCGAAGCCGAAATAGGGGTCGCGGCGGAAGTCGGCGCGGTTCAGCGAGCCGTCGAGGGCCGAGCGCAGCAGCAGCCGGGTGATCGAGATCGGCATGCGGCGGCCGACGCCATGCTTGCCGCCGGTCCAGCCGGTATTGACCAGCCAGCAATCGACATGGTGCCGGGCGATCAGCTCGCGCAGCAGATTGCCGTATTCGGACGGGTGGCGCGGCATGAAGGGGGCGCCGAAGCAGGTCGAAAAGGTCGGCTGCGGCTCGGTGACGCCCTTCTCGGTGCCGGCGACCTTGGCGGTGAAGCCCGAGAGGAAGTGATACATCGCCTCCGCAGGCGTCAGCTTGGCGATCGGCGGCATGACGCCATAGGCATCCGCCGTCAGCATCACGATGTTCTTCGGATGGCCGGCGCGGCCGGTCTCCGAGGCATTCGCGATGAAATGCATGGGATAGGCGACGCGGGTGTTCTCGGTCTTCGAGCTGTCGTCGAAATCCGGCACGCGGGTGACCGGGTCGATGACGACATTTTCCATCACCGAACCGAAACGCTCGGTCGTCGCGTAGATCTCCGGCTCGGCCTCGCGCGACAGCTTGATCGCCTTGGCATAGCAGCCGCCCTCGAAATTGAAGATGCCGTCCTTACCCCAGCCATGCTCGTCGTCGCCGATGAGCGTGCGGGTGGCGTCGGCCGACAGCGTGGTCTTGCCGGTGCCCGACAGGCCGAAGAACACCGCGGTATCACCGCTCGGCCCGACATTGGCCGAGCAATGCATCGGCATGACCCCCTGCGGCGGCAGCAGGAAGTTGAGCATGGTGAAGACCGACTTCTTCATCTCGCCGGCATAGCTGGAGCCGCCGATCAGCACGATCTTGCGGGTGAAGTCGCAGGCGATCACGGTCTCGGTGCGGACGCCGTATTTTTTCGGGTCGGCCCGGAACGAGGGCAGGTCGACGATCGTCATGTCCGGCACGAAGGACGCGAGCTCGGCAAGCGCCGGGCGGATCAGCAGATTGCGGATGAACAGGTTGTGCCAGGCATATTCGGTGAACACGCGGGTCTTGATCCGGGTCGCCGGATCGGCGCCGCCATGCAGGTCCTGAACGAACAGTTCGCGGCCCTTGGCATGGGCCAGCATGTCCGCCATCAGAAGCGCGAAGGCGTCAGGGGTGATCGCGCCGTTATTGTCCCACCAGACGGTCTTGTCGGTGGTGGCGTCGCGCACGACGAACTTGTCCTTGGGCGAGCGTCCGGTGTGCTGGCCGGTCTCGGCGACAACGCAGCCGCCGGCCGAAAGCTTGGCCTCGCCGCGGGCGATGGCCTCTTCGACCAACTGCGGCTCGAGATAGTTCCAGTGGATCGCCTTCAGCCCCGAAAAGCCGAAAGCTTCGGCCCCATGCGCCTTATTCCAGGTTCCGGTCTGATTCACGGAAGTCCTCCCTTAAGCCCCCGCGTGTTCCGCCTCGCGGGGGCAGTATGGTGATCCCAGGACGGGGGTCACGAAAGATGGCGCTTCCCCTAATCCAAAGGCTCTTTGCCGGCAAGTGCAACCGATGGCAGAGGCCCCGGGTTCCCGGCCCGGTGCCGCGTGGTCGAGATACGATGGCCGGGCCCGGCCGGTTGAAAGGCTTGCCAAGGCGATCGCCGCGCGGCAGAGACGCGCGATGAAGCCGGTTTCGAACCCGTCCGACCGTACATTGCGCTCTGCCGCCGAGCTGGTCGAGGCGCGACTTGTCGCGCCCGCGCGCGCGGGCGAGGCGGCGCGGGTGGCGGAGCGTTATGCGGTGGCGGTGACGCCGGCGGTGGCCGCGCTGATCGACCCGGAGGCCGCGAACGATCCGATCGCCGCGCAATTCGTGCCCGATATCCGCGAGCTCGACCGGCAGGCCGTCGAGCGCGACGATCCGATCGGCGACCACGCCTATTCACCGGTCGAGGGCATCGTCCACCGCTACCCCGACCGGGTGCTGCTGAAAGTCGTCCATGTCTGCCCGGTCTATTGCCGCTTCTGTTTCCGCAGGGAAATGGTCGGGCCGAAGGGCATGGGCAACCTGTCGCCGGCGGCACTCGCCGCGGCGCTCGCCTATATCGCCGCCCGGCCCGAGATCTTCGAGGTGATCCTGACCGGCGGCGATCCCTTCATGCTGTCGGCGCGGCGCGTCCGCGCCGTGACGCGAGCGCTCGCCGCCATCCCACATGTCAAGGTCATCCGCTGGCATACCCGCGTGCCGGTGGTCGATCCGGCCCGCGTCACCGCCGATTTCGCCCGTGCCCTGAGGGCACCGGGCAAGGCCGTCTATGTCGCGGTGCACGCCAATCATCCGCGCGAATTCAGCACCGAAGCCGAGGCGGCCCTCGCGCTGCTGGCCGATGCCGGCATCGCGCTGGTCAGCCAGACCGTGCTGCTGAAGGGCGTCAATGACGATGCCGAGACGATGGCGGCGCTGATGCGCGCGTTCCTCGCCAACCGGGTGAAGCCCTATTACCTGCACCATGCCGACCTGGCGCCGGGCACGGGGCATTTCCGCACCACCATTGCCGAGGGCCAGGCGCTGATGCGGCAATTGCGCGGCCGGCTCTCCGGCCTCGCCCAGCCGACCTATGTGCTCGATATTCCCGGCGGCGAAGGCAAGGTGCCGATCGGCCCGGATTATTCGGGCGCCGGCGAGGTGACCGATTATCGCGGCGGCCGGCACGACTACCCGCCCAATGACAATAAGAAGAAGGAGACCTGAGCCATGGATGTGAAGGACAGCAATGGCGCCATCCTGAAGGACGGTGACAACGTGACCCTGATCAAGGATCTGAAGGTCAAGGGCACCTCGGTCACCTTGAAACGCGGCACTGTGGTCAAGGGCATCCGGCTGACCGACAACGCCGACGAGGTCGAGTGCCGGGTCGAGAAGGTCAAGGGTCTGGTGCTCAGGACCGAGTTTCTCAAGAAGGCTTGAGCGGACCGACCTCCGCTCTGCACGGCGATCATGACGGCCTGATTTTGGTGCAGACAAGTCGTGGATATCAGGGACAAGCCCGGGCAAGACGATGTGCTGGCCGCACGGCGTGCAAGGCCGCGGAGCGGGCTTTGCGTCTTGGTCGATCCCGCCTCCGCCTTCAGGGGCAACTCTCGTCTTGGCCGGGCTTGTCCCGGCCATCCACGAATTCGCCCCAACGGCTCATCGACAGCGGTGCATTCAAGGGTGGATTTGTGGGGAAAGCGCGGCGTCACCGCAGGCTCTATTCGTCGATCGGCACGCGGCTTTCGACCATGATTTCTTCCGGGGTGAGCCGGCAGCGATAGGCCAGCATCTCGACGCCGCGCTCGCGCGCCCGGTCGAAGGCGCGGCCATAGGCCGGGTCGATATCCCTGGCGAGCGCGAAACGGTCGGCGCCGCCATATTGGATCAGGAAGACCATGACGGCGCGGGCTCCGGCCTCGACCTGGTCGCCGAGCTCCTCCAGGTGCTTGGCGCCGCGCGCGGTCACCGAGTCCGGGAATTCGGCGAGGCCCGGCCGGCGCATCAGGTGGACGTTCTTGACCTCGACATAACAGGGCGGCCGGCCCTCGGCGGTCAGCAGCATGTCGACGCGCGAATTCCGGCCATAGGCGACCTCCGGGCGGAGCGTCCCATAACCCGACAGTTCGGCAATGGTGCCATCCAGGACGGCGGCGGCGACCAGGCCGTTGGGATGGCTGGTATTGATGCCGACCATTTCGATGCCGCGGCCGAAGTCGATCTCGGCAAGCTCCCAGGAATGGCTGAGCTTGCGCGCCGGATTGTTCGATTTCGACAGCCAGACCTTGGCGCCCGGCACGTTCAGCCCGAGCATCGAGCCCGGATTGGCGCAGTGCACGGTCATCGCCTCGCCGGTGTCGAGCACGACATCGGCGAGGAAGCGCTTGTAGCGGAGGACCAGGCGTCCCGGAATCAGCGGTGTCGGAAAGCGCATGCCTCGCTCAGGCGACGTTGCCGCCGAGCTCGTCGTCGACATGGGCGCGGACGATCTCCTCGAAGCTGTTCTCGGCGGTGAAGCCGAAACTGCTCGCGCGCGCCGCGTTGAAACGCTGCGGCCAGCCGGAGACGATCTTGATGATGACCGGGTCGGGCTCGCGGCGCACCAGCTTCAGGGCCTTGTCGCCGCCGATCTTGCGCAGCGCATCGAGCTCTTCGCCAATGGTGGCGGCCACCCCCGGCATGGTCAGGTTGCGGCGCCAGCCGAGCGGCTCGAGGTTCATCGTCGCAGCATGAACCAGGAAGCCGACCGCCGAGCGCGGGCTCGCGTGCCAATGCATCACGTCGTCGCCAACCGGGAGGACCGCTTCCTGGCCGGCGAGCGGCTCGCGGATGATGTTGGAGAAGAAGCCGGAGGCCGCCTTGTTCGGCTTGCCGGGGCGCACGCAAATGGTCGGCAGGCGGATGCCGATGCCGTCGAAACAGCCCTTGCGCGAATAATCGGTCAGCAGCAGCTCGCCGATCGCCTTCTGGGTGCCGTAGCTGGTGAGCGGCGTGTGGAAGAACTCGTCCTCGATCACTTCGCGGAACGGCGCGCCATAGACCGCGATGGAGGAGGTGAACACGACGCGCGGATGATAGGGCGCGCGCAGCCCTTCCTGGCGGATCGCCTCGTAGAGCTGGCGGGTGCCGTCGAGATTGATCCGGTAGCCCTTGTCGAAATCCGCCTCGGCCTCGCCGGATACGATGGCGGCGAGATGGAAGATCACGTCCGGACGGGCACCGATCATCGGACCGGCGGTGTTGGGCGCCGAGATATCGGTCGCCCAGGCGGTCACCCGGCCGCCGAAGCCCTTCGGCTTCTCGGGCGCCACGACATCGACGAGCGACAGGGCGGTGATCGGCTTGCCGCCGAGTTGGCCGTCTTCGACAAGGCGGTCGGTCAGCTTGCGGCCAACCATGCCGGCGGCCCCGATGATCAGAATATGCAAGAGCGTATCCCCTGTGCGCTGAGTGATTACGCCGACCTTACCGCCCTATCGCGACACGGGGAACCGGTGTTGACGCTTGGGCCGGATGCGGCCGTCGCATCGAGCACCATTGACGCATCGAGCGGCCCGCGCCATGCAGCAGGCAACAAGGGCGACGATCCCGGAACATTTGGGAGTGGAGACACCATGGCGACCGTCTTGTCCGGCGAGTGGGACTATATCATCTGTGGCGCCGGCACCGCCGGCTGCGTGCTGGCCAACCGGTTGAGCGCCAATCCGAAAAACCGCGTGCTGCTGATCGAGGCCGGCACCAAGGATGACTGGATCTGGTTCCACATCCCGGTCGGCTATCTCTTCGCCATCGGCAATCCCAGGTCCGACTGGATGTTCAAGACCGAGCCGCAGGCCGGCCTCAACGGCCGCTCGCTGGTCTATCCGCGCGGCAAGGTGATGGGCGGCTCGTCGGCGATCAACGCCATGATCGTGATGCGCGGCCAGGCCGCCGATTACGACCACTGGCGCCAGCTCGGCCTGACCGGCTGGGGCTGGGACGACGTCAAGCCGATCTTCAAGGGCGTCGAGGATCATTTCCTCGGCGCGACAGAACATCACGGCGCCGGCGGCGAATGGCGGGTGGAGGCGCCGCGGGTGCGCTGGGACCTGCTCGACAGGGTGCGCGAGGCGGCGACCCAGATGGGCATTGCCGCCATTGACGACTTCAACACCGGCGACAACGAGGGCGCCGCCTATTTTCACGTGAATCAGAAAAAGGGCCTGCGTTGGTCGTCGGCGCGCGGCTTCCTGAAACCCATCATCGACAGGCGTGACAATCTGGAAGTGCTGTCCGGCGCCGTCGTCGAGCGGCTGACGGTCGAGGGCGGCCGGATCACCGGCGTCGAGCTCCGGCGCGGCGGCGAAACGCTGGTCGCCCGTTCAGCCGGCGAGGTCATCCTGGCTTCCGGCTCGGTCGGCTCGACCCAGATCCTCGAACTCTCCGGCATCGGCCGCGGCGAGGTGCTCGGCCGCCACGGCATCGCCGTGGCGCTCGACAAGCCGGGTGTCGGCGAGAACCTGCAGGACCATCTGCAACTGCGCGCGATCTATAAGATCGACGGCGTCAAGACGCTGAACGAGACCTATCACAACCTGATGAAACGGGCCTGGATGGGGATGGAATATGCGTTGTTCCGCTCGGGTCCCCTGACCATGGCGCCGTCGCAGCTCGGCATTTTCACCCGCTCCGATCCGCATCAGGAGCGGGCCAATATCCAGTTCCACATCCAGCCCTTGTCGCTCGACAAGTTCGGCGAGCCGCTGCACCGCTTTCCCGCCTTCACCGCGGCGGCCTGCAATCTGCGGCCGACCTCGCGCGGCTCGATCCATATCCGCTCGGCCGATTTCGCCGACAAGCCGATCATCCAGCCGAACTATCTGGCGACCGAGGAAGACCGGCTGGTGGCGGCCGATTGCATCCGCCAGACCCGCAGGCTGATCAGCCAGCCGGCGCTCGCACCTTATCACCCGCAGGAATATCTGCCGGGGCCGTCGGTCGGCGACGATCCGGAAAGCCTCGCCAAGGCGGCCGGCGACATCGGCACGACCATCTTCCATCCGGTCGGCACGGCCAAGATGGGGCTGCGCTCCGATCCGACCGCCGTGGTCGACGAGCGGCTCAAGGTGATCGGCATCGACGGCCTGCGCGTGGTCGACGCTTCGGTGATGCCGACGATCACCTCGGGCAATACCAATACGCCGACGCTGATGATCGCCGAGAAGGGCTCGCGGATGATCCTGGAGGACGCCCGACGCTAACAATCGGCTGGTGCCGTCGCAACCGGCCGAAACAGTGCCGCCCTAAAGCGCTTCTTTTCGCAACGATGCGAAGGATGGGGAGCGAATGCAGGGGATGACGAGACGGGTGGCCGTGGCCCTGGCGCTGATGCCGGGGATCTTCGGCCTGGCCAACTGCCGCGGCGAGAGCGCGGCGGTGGTCGCCGAGGCCGGTTATGTGAAGGGGCGGGCGGTCGACGACCAGGGGCGGCCCCTGGCGGGCATCCAGGTCAGCGCGGTCTATCAGTCCTATGGCGGCGGGCGGGCGATGCGTTATGGCGCAAGCCACAGCCGCAGCGACGTGACCGGAGCCGACGGCAGCTATCGCATCAGGATTTCCGATATGGCGCCGGGGGAATATTCGGCATCGGCCTATCGACCGGGGACCGGCGGCGATGCCGGCATCCAGGTCGCGCTGCTGGCAGAGGATCCTGCCCTGTTCGCCAACAATGCCGCGACCATCCGCAATTTCAGGATGGAATTCGTCGAGCAATTGCCCGGCAATCCCTATGGCAATGGCGGGATCTTCGTCGTCGAGACGGTCTTCGGCCACACCGTCGCGTTCGCCGATATCGAGGTCACGCTGCGGCCGACCGGGGGCGGCCGGACCATCGTCCGGCGACTCCGCCAGACCGGCGAGGGCTGGGTGGCCACCGGTGTGCCGCCGGGACAATATCGCGCCTCCGCCACGCTCAACGGCCGGCCGCTCTTGATGAATGCCAGCGGCATGGACGATGGCAGCGATCCCTTCGCGACCAGCCTGGTGGGGAATTTCAAGGGCGGTTTCAGCGGCAACCTGTTCCGCGTCAGGGTCAAGCCGCATTAGGTGCTGGGGCAACGAGGGCTGAAGCGGCCGGCATTTGCAGAACACTCTCACCTGACCGCTGCGACAGACGTCACCCCCGGCCGAGGCGAAGCCGAGGGGAAGGGGGCCAGAAGTTGCAGAGTTGAACCTTACCGCAGCGATCCTGTCGGAAATTGGCCAATCTGGACGATCATTCCAGTTGATGGCCTCGTCCAAGCCGCTCCTGGACCCCCTTCCCTCGCTTCGCTCGCCCCCGGCAAAGCAATTGCTTTGCCTTGGGGTGACGTAGAGATTGAGACTCAGCCGTCGGCGCATCCGGGCGGATGCGCCGACAACCGCAAAGGTCACGCCGGCATGGCGGTTTCGACGAGCTTGGCCCAGTAGCTGGTACCGGCGGGGATCGCCTTGTCGTCGAAGTCATAGGCCGGGTGGTGGCAGGCGGCGGTGTCGCCATTGCCGACGAAGATGTAGCAGCCGGGCCGCTCGTTGAGCATGTAGGAGAAGTCTTCGGCGCCCATCAGCGGCGGCGTGTCGGTGTCGACCTTGTCGGTGCCGACAATGCTCTTGGCGACCTCCGCGGCGAATTTGGTCTGGGCCTCGTGATTGAAGGTGACCGGATAGCCCCTGAGGTAATCGACCTTGGCGGTGCAGCCCATGGCCTCGGCGATGCCCTCGGCGGTCTGCTTCATGCGCTCCTCGACCAGGTCCTGCACCTCCGGCTTGAAGGTACGCACCGTGCCGAGCATGCGCAACGTCTGCGGAATGACGTTGAAGGCCTCGCCCGCATGGATCGAGGTGATCGACACGACGGCGCATTCGATCGGGTCGACATTGCGCGACACGATGGTCTGCATCGCCTGGCCGATGGCGAAGCCGACCGGCACCGGGTCGATGCACAGATGCGGCATGGCGCCGTGGCCGCCCTTGCCTTCGATATCGATGATGAAGCGGTCGGCGGCCGCCATGGACGGGCCGGTGCGGACGGCGAAAGTGCCGAGCGGAATGCCCGGCATATTGTGCATGCCATAGACCTCCTGGATGCCGAAGCGGGTCATCAGGCCGTCCTTGACCATCAGGTCGCCGCCGCCGCCGCCTTCTTCCGCCGGCTGGAAGATCATGATCGCCGTGCCGTCGAAATTGCGCGTCTCGGCGAGATATTTGGCGGCGCCCAGCAGCATGGCGGTGTGGCCGTCATGGCCGCAGGCATGCATCTTGCCGGGGATCTTCGACTTGTAGGGGGCGTCGGTCGCCTCTTCGATCGGCAGCGCGTCCATGTCGGCGCGCAGGCCGATGACCTTGCCGGACCCACCCTTGCGGCCCTTGATCACCGCCACCACGCCGGTCTTGCCGAGCCCGGTGACCACTTCGTCGCAGCCGAATTCCCTGAGCTTGTCGGCGACGATGCCCGAGGTGCGGAACACGTCGAACAGCAATTCGGGGTTCTCGTGGAAATCCCGGCGCCAAGCGGTGATTTCATCGGCGAGATCGGCGACGCGGTTGATGATGGGCATGGAACGCTCCGAACGGAAGACAGGTGGCGAGAGATGGCTGGTGTCAGGTCATTCTGCGCCTCTCCGCGCGCGAACGGGAGAGGCGCAGCACGGGATAGGGATCAGGCGGCGAGCCGCATCTCGACCAGCTTGGCCCAATAGCTCATGCCGATCGGGATGATCTCGTCGTTGAAATCGTAAGCCGGGTGATGCAGGCCGGCGCTGTCGCCCTGGCCGACGAAGATGAAGGCGCCGGGACGGGCTTCCAGCATGAAGGAGAAGTCCTCGCCGCCCATGACCGGGGTGACGTCGCGCTCGACACCGGCCTCGCCGACCACCGCGGCCGCGGCATCGGCCGCGAAGACGGTGTTTTCGGCATGGTTCCGGGTCACCGGATAGTCACGGTAATAATGCAGCTTGGCGGTCGCGCCGAACAGGGCGGCGGTGCCTTCGACGATGGCGTGCAGGCGAGCCTCGACGAAATCGCGCATCTCGGGCGTCAAGGTGCGCACGGTGCCGAGCAAGGTGGCGGTCTGCGGGATGACATTGTCGGTGAAACCGGCATTGAAGGCGCAGATCGAGACCACGACATTGTCGAGCGGATTGACGTTGCGCGACACGATCGACTGGACATTGGCGACGATCTGGGAGGCGACCAGCACAGTGTCGACCGACAGATGCGGCTTGGCGGCATGGCCGCCCTTGCCCTCGACCTCGATGCGGATGCGATCGGCGGCGGCCAGCAGCGGACCTGCGCGCAGCGCGAAGGCGCCGACCGGCATGCCCGGCGTATTGTGCATGCCATAGACTTCCTGGATGCCGAAGCGGTCCATCATGCCGTCATTGACCATTTCGCGGCCGCCGCCGCCGCCCTCTTCGGCCGGCTGGAAGATGACCGCGACGGTGCCGTCGAAATTGCGCGTCTCGGCGAGATATTTGGCGGCGCCCAGCAGCATGGCGGTGTGGCCGTCATGGCCGCAGGCATGCATCTTGCCCGCGGTCTTCGAGGCATAGGCCTTGCCGGTGATCTCGGTCAGCGGCAGGGCGTCCATGTCGGCGCGCAGGCCGATGACCTTGCCCGAGCCGCTCTTCGATCCCTTGATCAGGCCGACCACGCCGGTCTTGCCGATGCCGGTGACCACCTCGTCGCAGCCGAATTCCCGGAGCTTGTCGGCGACGATGCCGGCGGTGCGATGAACATCGAACTGCAGCTCCGGATGCTCGTGCAGGTCACGGCGCCAGGCGGTGACTTCGTCGTGAAGCGCGGAAATGCGGTTGTTGATGGGCATGGGATGTCTCCGAACAGAAAACGGGTGGTCGTCGGGTCTGGGGCGCGCCACTCTCCGCCTCGCGAGCACGGGGCGGGAGGGGCGATTGGCCGGGCGGATGTCAGGCGGTGAGCCGCGTCTCCACGAGCTTGGCCCAATAGCTCATGCCGATCGGGATGATCTCGTCGTTGAAGTCATAGGCGGGATGATGAACGTTTGCGGTGTCGCCCTGGCCGATGAAGATGAAGGCGCCGGGGCGGGCGTTCAGCATATAGGAGAAATCCTCGCCGCCCATGACCGGAATGGCGACACGGTTGACGCTTGCATCGCCGACGATGGCGGCGGCGGCATCGGCCGCGTAGGGCGTGTTGGCCTCGTGGTTGACGGTCACCGGCACGATCCGCTCGTAGTGCAGCGTCGCCTTGGCGCCGAACAGGGCGGCGGTGCCTTCGACCACCTCCTTCAGCCGCTTCTCGACATAGTCCCTGATCTCGGCGCTCAGGGTGCGCACCGTGCCGCGCAGCTCGGCGGTCTGGGGAATGACATTGTTGGCGAAACCGCCATTGAAGGCGCAGATCGAGACGACGGCGTTCTCCAGCGGGTCGATATTGCGCGAGACGATCGACTGGGCGGCGACGACGATATGCGAGGCGACCAGGATGGTGTCGACCGACAGGTGGGGCTTGGCGGCGTGGCCGCCCTTGCCTTCGACCTCGATGCGGAAATTATCGACCGCCGCGAGCAGCGGGCCGGGCCGGAGCGCGAAGGAACCGACGGGCAGGCCCGGCGCATTGTGCATGCCATAGACCTCCTGGATGCCGAAGCGCTCCATCATGCCGTCGTCGACCATGGCCTGGCCGCCCTTTTCGCCCTCTTCCGCCGGCTGGAAGATGACCGCGACGGTGCCGTCGAAATTGCGGGTCTCGGCGAGATATTTGGCCGCGCCCAGCAGCATGGCGGTATGGCCGTCATGGCCGCAGGCATGCATTTTCCCGGGGATCTTGGAGGCGTGCGGCTTGCCGGACATCTCGGTGAGCGGCAGGGCGTCCATATCGGCGCGCAGGCCGATGACCTTGCCGGACCCGCTTTTCGCGCCCTTGATGATGCCGACCACGCCGGTCCGGCCGATGCCGGTGACGACCTCGTCGCAGCCGAACTCCCGGAGCTTGTCGGCGACGATGCCTGCGGTGCGATGGACGTCGAACTGCAGTTCGGGATGTTCGTGCAGGTCGCGCCGCCAGGCGGTGACTTCATCATGCAGGGCGGAAATGCGGTTGACGATCGGCATGGGGTGGCTCCAGGGCGAAAACGGATGGTGCGGGCCTTGCGGCCGGACACCACGATGATCGGTCATGCGATGGATCAGGCGGCGAGCCGGCTCTCGACGAGCTTGGCCCAATAGCTCATGCCGATCGGGATGATCTCGTCGTTGAAGTCATAGGCGGGATGGTGGACATTGGCACCCTCGCCCTGGCCAATGAAGATGAAGGCGCCGGGGCGGGCCTCCAGCATGAAGGAGAAGTCCTCGCTGCCCATCACCGGCGGGAAGGCGCGGTCGACGCCGGCCTCGCCGACGACGCTTGCCGCGGCATCGCCGGCAAATCCGGCCTCCGCGCCGTGGTTGGCGGTCACCGGGGCGCCGCGCCGGTAGGTGAGCCTGGCGGTGGCGCCGAACAGGGCGGCGGTGCCCTCGACGACCGCGCGCAGGCGCGCCTCGACGATGTCGCGCACCTCGGGCGTCAGGGTGCGCACCGAGCCGAGCAAGGTGGCGGTCTGCGGGATGACGTTTTCGGCAAAGCCCGCATTGAACGTGCAGATGGAGACCACGACGTTTTCGAGTGGATCGACATTGCGCGACACGATCGACTGGACATTGGCGAGGATCTGCGCGGCGACCAGGATGGTGTCGACCGAATTATGCGGCTGCGCGGCATGGCCGCCCTTGCCCTCGACCTCGATGCGAATGCCGTCGGCGGCCGCCATCAGCGGCCCGGGGCGCAGCGCGAAAGTGCCGACCGGCAGTCCCGGCGCATTGTGCATGCCGTAGACTTCCTGGATGCCGAAGCGCTCCATGAGGCGATCCTGCACCATTTCGCGGGCGCCACCGCCACCCTCTTCGGCCGGCTGGAAGATGACCGCGACGGTGCCATCGAAATTGCGCGTCTCGGCGAGATATTTGGCGGCGCCCAACAGCATGGCGGTGTGGCCGTCATGGCCGCAGGCATGCATCTTTCCCGGCGTTTTCGAGGCGTAGGCCTTGCCGGTGATCTCGGTCAGCGGCAGGGCGTCCATGTCGGCGCGCAGACCGATGATCTTGCCCGATCCCAGGCCCGCTCCTTGGCCCGCTCCTTGGCCCCGGCCCTTGATCAGGCCGACCACGCCGGTCCTGCCGATACCGGTGACCACCTCGTCGCAGCCGAATTCCCGGAGCTTGTCGGCGACGATGCCGGCGGTGCGATGAACGTCGAACTGCAGCTCCGGATGCTCGTGAATGTCGCGGCGCCAGGCGGTGACTTCGTCATGCAGGGCGGAGATGCGGTTGACGATGGGCATGAATGTCCTCGCGGTCGGAAGGGGCAGAGCAAATCCGAGCGAACAGCGCCGGTCAATCGAGCTGCCATGCGGATGCGCCATCTTGACGTGCATGGCTCGGCTGGCGACGATCCGCCGATGCATATGACCAGCGTCGAGCTTCTCCACCGCCTTGTCGGCTTTCCGACCGTTTCGGACACCGACAACCGCGCCCTGATCGACTTCGTCGGCGACTATCTGACGGCCCATGGCGTGGCCTTCGAGCTGGTGCCGCAGGCCGACGGGCGCAATTTCAATCTGTGGGCGACGATCGGCCCGGCCGTCGATGGCGGCCTGGTTCTGTCGGGCCATGTCGACGTGGTGCCGGTCGAGGGCCAGCCCTGGACCACCGACCCCTTCACCCTGGTCGCCAAGGGCGACAAGCTTTATGGCCGCGGCGCCTGCGACATGAAGGGGTTCGACGCCTGCGTGCTGGCGGCGGTGCCGGCCATGCTGAAAGCCAAGCTGAAGCGGCCGATCCATATCTGCCTGTCGGCGGATGAGGAGGTCCGCATGGCCGGGGTGCGCGCGATGATCGCCAAGCTCGGCAAGGACTGGGTCAAGCCGGCGCTCTGCATCGTCGGCGAGCCGAGCCGGATGAAGGTGGTCACCGGCCACAAGGGCTATTTGCGCATCGATACCCATGTGCGCGGCTTCGAGGTTCATTCCAGCAACCGTTACGCCGGGGTTTCCGCCGTGATGGTCGCCGCCCGGCTGGTCGCCTGGCTGGAACAGCGCGACCTGAAGAACAAGGCCGAGGCGGAAAGGACCGGCGGCGTGCCGCATTTCGATCCGGGCTGGACCATGCTGCATGTCGGCATGATCCAGGGCGGCACGGCCCATAACATCACCGCGCTGGACTGTCGGTTCGTCACCGGCATCCGGGTCGTGCCGGGCGACGACGGCGAAAATTATGCCCGGGAATACGAGCATTTCGTCCGCACCGAGATCGAGCCGGCGATGAAGGCGGTGCATCCGAGCGCCGGCGTCACGATCACCCGGGGTTATGCTTCGCCGGCGCTCGGGGCCGAACCCGAGGGCGAGGCCGAGCGGCTCGCCCGCAAGCTGACCGGCGACAACGGCACCCATGTGGTGGCCTATGGCGCGGAGGCCGGCTTCTTTCAGCATGCCGGCCTGTCGACGGTGATCTGCGGACCCGGCGACATCGCCCAGGCGCATCAGCCCGACGAGTGGATCGAGGTGTCGGAGCTGGACAAGTGCGACGCTTTCATCGCCGGCCTGATCAGGGAATGCGCGGCGTGAGGCGCTCCGGCGGCCGTTAGCCGGCAGGCTGGCACATAAAGAAATCTTTATGTCTTTATTGCCTCGCGCCGGCTGGCGTGCTAGAGGCCGCGCGACCGCTGGACGGGCGTCCGGCGATGCCTGTTCTCTCCCGCCTGTCCCCTAGAGGATCCCATGGCCGCCACCGACTACATCGTCAAAGACATTTCGCTCGCCGCCTTCGGCCGCAAGGAAATCGACCTCGCCGAGACCGAAATGCCGGGGCTCATGGCGACCCGCGCCGAATTCGGCGCGTCGCAGCCGCTGAAGGGCGCCCGCATCGCCGGCTCGCTGCACATGACCATCCAGACCGCGGTGCTGATCGAGACCCTGAAGGCTCTCGGCGCCGACATCCGCTGGGTGTCCTGCAATATCTATTCGACCCAGGACCATGCCGCCGCCGCGATCGCCGCCGCCGGCATCCCGGTCTTCGCCTATAAGGGCGAGACGCTGACCGAGTACTGGGACTACACCGCCAAGCTGTTCGACTGGCATGGCGGCGGCACGCCCAACATGATCCTCGACGACGGCGGCGATGCCACCATGTTCGTGCATCTCGGCCTGCGCGCCGAGAACGGCGACACCGCCTTCCTCGACAAGCCGGAATCGGAAGAAGAGGAAATCTTCTTCGCCCTGCTGAAGAAGAAGCTCGCCGAGAAGCCGAAGGGCTGGTTCGCCGAGCTCGCCAAGGCGATCAAGGGCGTTTCGGAAGAGACCACCACGGGCGTCAACCGGCTCTACCAGCTGGCGTCCGCCGGCAAGCTCCTGTTCCCGGCGATCAACGTCAACGATTCCGTCACCAAGTCGAAGTTCGACAACCTCTACGGCTGCCGTGAATCGCTGGTCGACGCGATCCGCCGCGGCACCGACGTGATGATGTCGGGCAAGGTCGCTTTCGTCGCCGGCTTCGGCGATGTCGGCAAGGGCTCGGCGGCGTCGCTGCGCCAGGCCGGCTGCCGCGTCATCGTCTCGGAAGTCGATCCGATCTGCGCCCTGCAGGCGGCGATGGAAGGCTATGAGGTCGCCACCATCGAGGACGCCCTGCCGCGCGCCGACATCTATGTCACCGCCACCGGCAACAAGGACATCATCACGGTCGACCACATGCGCGGCATGAAGGACCGGGCGATCGTCTGCAATATCGGCCATTTCGACAATGAGATTCAGGTCGCCGGCCTGAAGAACCTGAAGTGGAACAACGTCAAGCCGCAGGTCGACGAGATCGAGATGTCGTCGGGCAAGCGCATCATCCTTCTGTCGGAAGGCCGGCTGGTCAACCTCGGCAACGCCATGGGCCATCCCTCCTTCGTCATGTCGGCCTCGTTCACCAACCAGACGATCGCGCAGATCGAATTGTGGACCAATCCCGGCAAGTACGAGAAGAAGGTCTACACCTTGCCGAAGCATCTCGACGAAAAGGTCGCCATGCTGCACCTGGAGAAGATCGGCGTGAAGCTGACCAAGCTGCGTCCCGATCAGGCCGCCTATATCGGCGTGCCGCAGCAGGGCCCGTTCAAGGCCGACCACTATCGCTATTGATCGCGAGCTTCGGCTCTGCGACGGATAAGGCCCGGCCCTGCGCCGGGCCTTTTTTGTTCAAGCTTCCGCGTCTCGCTGAACGCTATTCCTTGTCGCTCGACACTGGTCCTGACATGGCGACGCTCATGCCTCCCTTCTCGCTCTCCACCTTCACCGCCGGCATCATCGCGCCCCTGGTCGGGTTCGCGGGTACGGTCGCGCTGGTGATCGCGGCGGCCCAGGCGGTCGGCGCCACGCCCGGCCAGACCATCTCCTGGCTCGCCGCCATTTCGCTGGCCCAGGCAATTGGTGGAATGACGCTGACCTGGCGCTACAAGATGCCGATCATCGTGGCCTGGTCGACACCCGGAGCCGCCCTGATCGCGGCAACCGGCGGCACCATCACCATGCCGGCGGCGGTCGGTGCCTTCGTGCTGGTGGCGCTGATGATCGTCGCCACCGGCCTGATCCGGCCGGTCGGCGACCTCGTGGCGCGGATCCCGCCGGCCATCGCCTCGGCCATGCTCGCCGGCGTGCTGTTCAAATTCGTCGTTGATGTCGCGCTGACCGCCCCGGGCACGCCGCTGCTGGTGCTGCCGCTGCTGGCGATCTTCCTGGTCGCGCGCCTGGTCCATCCGGCCAGCGCCATGCTGGTGGTGGTCGCCGCGGGCGTTGCACTGACCTACGGGCTCGGGCTCGCCGGCCCGCTGCCGCGCGAACTCGGCCTGTCGCAGCTCGAATGGGTCACGCCGGTCTTCGACCTCGGCGCGCTGGTCGGCCTCGGCGTGCCGCTCTACCTGGTCACCATGGCGGCGCAGAACCTGCCGGGCCTCGCGGTGCTCAGGGCCAACGGCTACAACCCGCCGGTCGGTCCGGTGCTGACGGTGACCGGCATCGTCTCGTTGGTCTCGGCGCCGTTCGGCGCGCATACCACCAATCTCGCGGCGATCACCGCGGCGATCTGCGCCGGTCCCGACGCCCATCCCGACCGCGACAAGCGCTGGCCGGCGGGCATCGTCTACGGCATCGCCTTCCTGCTGCTCGCCGCTTTCGCCGGCACCTTCGTGGCGCTGTTCGCCGCCATGCCCAAGGCGTTGATAACAACCATTGCCGGGCTGGCGCTGGCCGGCGCGCTGATGGGCGCGCTGTCGATCGCCATGAGCGACGACAAGACGCGTTTCCCGGCGATCCTCAGCTTCGCGACGGCGGCCTCGGGGGTCTCGGTTTTCGGCGTCGGCGCGGCTTTCTGGGGCTTGGGCGTCGGCCTCCTCGCGCTCGGCATCGAGCGCATCTGTCACAAGATCGGCATAGGATAACCGTCACGACACGGTGAACTTCAAGACCGGCATCCTTGACGTGCGGAAGCCAATCCCTACCTTCATTGGCCGTAGTTTTGATTCCAGGAGAGCGCCATGGGTGCCGTTTCCGCCACCACAGATGCCACCTTCGAGAGCGACGTCATCAAGGCCGACGCGCCCGTCGTGGTCGATTTCTGGGCACCGTGGTGCGGCCCATGCCGAATGATCGCTCCGGCGCTCGACGCCATCTCGACCGAGCTCGGCGACAAGGTGAAGATCGTCAAGGTGAATGTCGACGAGAACCCGAAGATCGCGTCCAATTACGGCATCATGTCGATCCCGACCCTGATGATCTTCAAGGGCGGCAAGCTGGTCGACCGCAAGACCGGCGCTTCGCCGCAGGCGGCGCTGAAGCAGTGGATCACCACCCACGCCTGAGCGTCGGACGGCTTGATGCCTTAAGAACCGCCGGCTCGCCGGCGGTTTTGTTTTTGCGGCCGACCCCTGGTGGTCCCTCGGCACAGCCCGGATGCCGCAGGTGGTGGATTTGCCGCTAGTCTCGCCGGATGAACGGCGAAGGGGACGATGACAAACCGGCGCGCCGGTCGGCCGCCCGGCGATTGCGGGCGGGCGGCGCACGGATGCTCGACTGGCTGTTGCCGCCCCTGTGCCTGGCCTGCCGCAATCCGGTCGGCGATCATGGCGCGCTCTGTCCCGGCTGCTGGCGGCGCGTCGGTCATATCGAGGCGCCGGTCTGCGACCGGCTCGGCACACCCATGCCCTTCGATCTCGGGCCGGGCGCGCTCTCCCCCCAGGCGATCGCCAATCCACCGGCCTTCGACCGGGCGCGCGCGGCGTTCCGGTTCGACGATGTCGGCCGGGCGCTGGTCCATGGGCTCAAATATGGCGACCGGCTGGAGATCGCGCCGGCGCTGGCCGGCTGGATGGTGCGGGCCGGCCGCGACATCCTGAACGATGCCGATGCGCTGATCCCGGTGCCGCTGCACTGGAGCCGGCTGCTGCGCCGCCGGTTCAACCAGGCGGCCGAACTGACCCGGCATCTCTCCGCCAGAACCGGCATATCGAACGAGGCGCTGGTGCTCCGGCGGCGCCGGCGGACATTGCATCAGGTCGGCCTGACGCGCGCCCAGCGGCTGGACAATGTGGCGGGCGCCTTCCACGTGCCGGACGAACAGAAGAGCCGGGTCAGCGGGCGCCGGCTCGTGCTGGTCGACGACGTGCTG
Source organism: Phreatobacter sp. GW821-FHT04C01 (assembly GCF_059420385.1). Lineage (NCBI taxonomy): Bacteria > Pseudomonadati > Pseudomonadota > Alphaproteobacteria > Hyphomicrobiales > Phreatobacteraceae > Phreatobacter > Phreatobacter sp. GW821-FHT04C01. The sequence goes on from NZ_JBWKTP010000001.1 coordinate 780,931, forward strand.
ACGACGGGAGCGACCCTTGAAGCCTGCGCACGGGTGCTGCGCCGCGCCGGCGCGGCTCGCATCGATGTGCTGACGGCGGCGAGGGTTGTGGAGGGCACCTTCGCAGTCCATATCTGATGGCCGATACGACCCACGAGATGAGCGTGATGCCTGAAATCGTCATCTATACCAAGGATTACTGCCCCTATTGCCATGCAGCCAAACAGCTGCTGACGAGCAAGGGCGCAGTGTTCACCGAAATCGACATTCAGAAGCAGCCCGAGCGGCGCGCCGAAATGATCCAGAGGTCCGGTGGCAGCTCGACGGTGCCGCAGATCTTCATCGGTTCGCAGCATGTCGGCGGCTCCGACGACATTCACGCGCTCGACGATGCCGGCAAGCTCGATCCGCTCCTGGCGGCCTGATCCCGATGACCGAAACGAGCAGCAGCTTCACCGCGGCCTGCGTGCAGATGCGCGCGGATGTCGACGTCAAGGCGAGCCTGGAGCAGTCGCTCGGGCTCGTCCGGGAAGCCGCACGGGCCGGCGCGGTCTATGTCCAGACGCCGGAAATGACCAATATCCTGCAGCCGGACCGGCCGAAATTCTTCGAAACCATCAAGGCCGAAGCGGACGACCCGTCGCTGCCGGTGCTCCAGGCTGAAGCCATGCGGCTCGGCATCTGGCTGCATATCGGCTCGCTCGCCATCAAGATCGGCGACAGGCAGGCGGCCAATCGCGGCTATGTCATCTCCCCCGATGGCGAGATCGTGGCTGCCTACGACAAGATCCACATGTTCGACGTCAATCTGGCCAATGGCCAGTCCTATCGGGAATCGGCGGCCTATGCCCCGGGTGACCGTGCCGTCGTCACCGATCTGCCCTGGGCGAGGCTCGGGGTGACGATCTGCTACGACCTGCGTTTCCCGCAGCTCTATCGGACGCTGGCCGAGGCCGGCGCCGGCATCATGGCGATCCCGTCCTCGTTCACGGTGCCGACCGGCCAGGCCCACTGGCATGTGCTGATGCGGGCACGCGCCATCGAGACCGGTTCCTTCGTGATCGCGGCGGCCCAGGGCGGCAAACATGCCAGCGGCCGCGAGACCTATGGCCACAGCCTGATCGTCGATCCCTGGGGCACGATCCTCGCCGAAGCCGATCACGACGCGCCGGCCGTGGTGCTGGCCGAGATCGATCCGGCCAAGGTCGCCGAGACGCGTGGCCGGATCCCGTCACTCGCCAATGGCCGGGTGTTCCGGCTGGAGGGCGCGTCATGATCAAATATGCCCTGATCTGCGACAAGGCGCACGAATTCGAAAGCTGGTTCCCGTCCTCGGACAGTTTCGACCAGCAGCTCGCACGCGGTTTCGTCACCTGTCCGGCTTGCGGTTCCGCCAGGATCGGCAAGACCATCATGGCGCCGCAGGTGGCGCGCCGGGACCGCGCGGTGGCGCCGGCACCGGTGCCGGACGAGCCGCGCAAAGTGGCGATGGTCTCGCCCGAGGAGCAGGAGCTGCGCGCCAAGCTCAAGGAATTGCGCGACCACCTGGTGGCCAATTCCGACGCGGTCGGCGACAAATTCGCCGAGGAAGCGCGCAAGATCCACTATGGCGAGACCGAGCATCGCTCGATTCATGGTTCGGCGACGCCGGACGAAGCGCGCGAACTCGCCGAGGAGGGGATCGAGTTCCACGCCCTGCCGGTGCTGCCGGGCGAGCGGAATTGATCGACCGGCCGGCTTCCTATTCGCCGGGGGCGCTGCTACCCCTCGGCGAACAGGAGCCCTTGCATGTCCCGCTTCGCCGCCGCGTTCCTTGCGTCGCTTGCCTGCCTGGTTCTGCCGGCGCGTGCCGACGAACCCACGATCCGAGTGACCAATGAGAGCGTTCCGACGCTTTGCGCGGAAGAGGACAATGTCGACCTGCGCTTCCACTCGCCATCGGCCAGGCGTTTCCGCATCGAGGCCCAGCACCCGGCGGTGATCGGCGCGATCGTGCAGGATTCGACCGCGCCCGATTTCACCAATTGCACCATTACCGACAAGGCCGACCACCGCTTCACGCCGCGGCGGGTGGTGCTGCACGACGATGCACGGCTGAGGGTGGTCGGCATCACGTTCGACAAGTTCTGGCGGCCCGAGCGGGTGCCGGTGACGGTGGCCGGGCGGCGCGACGAGGGCTTTCACCTGATCCAGCTGTTCCACAAGGAACGTGGGCAGCCGGCATATGAGTTCCTCGTACTCTATCCGGTCGACGGCTATTGGCGCATCAAGCCGAGGCCGCCGCGCCATTTGCGCGACATCGTCTACGGCACGTCGTTCCTGGTCGGCCCGATCGAGGTGATGCAGCGGCCGGTGGTCAACCTGACCGCCATCGCCTTCGACCCTGACAGCATGACCTTCGACCTCACCTTCAAGGCCGGCGGCACCGCGAAACTCAAGGTCGATACGGTCGATCGCCAGCGGGTGGCGGTGGAGGTCGAACTCGACCGGCCGGTGGCGAATGGTCCCTTTGCCGGCCTGCGCTCGATGTATGTCGCCGAAACCAATGCCGACGGCGCCCATGTCCATTGGCGCGCGCCGGGTGAAAACCGCTGGCACCAGAGCCCGGTGATGGATTTCCAGGGCGGCCAGGGCATTGAGGTCCGGCTCGGCCGCAACCTTGCCAGCCGCCATAATACGTCCTCGCCGGATCATCTGTTGTCGGCGTTTCGGGACTAGGCATCGTCGTCGGTGATCATAGCGGGTTGATTTTGGTGCAGAGAAAGTCGTGGATGCCCGGGACAAGCCCGGGCAAGACGATGTCAGGGCCTACACGGTCCAGGGCCGCCATACCCAACGCATAGTGGTCGATCCGTCGCGCCTCCTCGAAAGGACGCCTCGTCCTGGCCGGGCTTGTCCCGGCCATCCACGACTTCAAGTGGGAACACCCCATCAAGGGTTGCACCGACCAGGGAGGTAGATGCAGCGCGCACCAGCCGCGACGGCTTCGGGCCGCTTGTCTTCCGTCCTGTCGGATGCTCCACTCCGTGCAACAGCACGTCGGCCGGCCGCGCATCAGGGGCGACAACGACCGGATCTGGGGAGGGACAACAGATGAAAGCCGTCGTCATCGAGGGTTTCGGCGATCCCGCGGCCACCATTCAGCTGAAGGACCTGCCCGACCTGTCGCCACCGGCCGCCGGCGAGGTCACGGTGGAAATGCTGGTGCTCAACATCAATCCGTCGGACCTGTTGCAGATCCAGGGCCTCTACGGCGTCTCCAAGCCGCCCTTGCCGTTCGTTCCCGGCGGCGAGGCGGTCGGCCGCATCGCGGCGGTGGGCGAGGGTGTCCAGGGCTTCGCCGTCGGCGACATCGTCTCGCCGATGATCCTCAATTGCTGGGTCGAGCGGGTGAATATCAAGGCGCATCTCGCCATGAAGCTGCCCGCCAATATCGACCTGCTGCAGGCTTCGATGATCAAGGGCAATCCGGCGACCGCCGAGGCGCTGCTGATGGATCAGGTGCCGCTGAAAGCCGGTGACTGGCTGATGCAGAATGCCGCCAATTCGGCGGTCGGCACATTCCTGGTCAAGCTCGCGGCCGAGCGCGGCATCAACACCTTGAACATCGTGCGGCGCGACAGCGCGGTCGCCACCGTCAAGGCGGCCGGCGGCACGGCGGTGGTGGCCGACGGGCTCGACGATGCCAGGGCCTTTCGCAAGCTGACCCGGGAACTGACCGGCGGGGCGCCGGTCAAGCTGGCGCTCGACGCCATTGGCGGGGCGGCCACCGGCGTCATGGCCAATGCCGTCGCCGATGGCGGCACGATCGTCAATTACGGCCTTCTGTCCGGCGAGCAGTGCCGGATCGACGCGCAGCACCTGATCTTCCGGAAGGTGACGCTGAAGGGCTTCTGGCTGATCCACTGGTTCGCCGATGCCGGGCGCGAGCGGCTGGCCGCGACCTATGCCAGCATCGCCAAGGGCATGGCGCAGGGCACGCTGACCACGCCGGTAGCCGAGGTCATCCCGTTCGAGGAGGCCAGGCGCGCCATGACCGCGGCCGGCGAGGGCGGCCGCGCCGGCAAGGTGCTGATGGTCACGAAGGCCTACAGGGAATAGGGGCGGTCCTCAGGGACCGTTCGAGAACTCCATCGGGCGGCTCGCCTGTGCCCGCTCGATCCAGAGCGCTCCCCGCGAAGGCAATTCTCGTCTTGCCCGGGCTTGTCCCGGCCAGGACGACGGGCCGCGGAGCGAGGAGCCGGCGGCTCTCAGCCATAGAGCCGCTTGATCGCCTCGGCATATTTCGCCTCGATCGCCTGGCGCCGCACCTTCATGGTGGCGGTGACCTCGCCGTCGTCGTGGTCGAGCTCCTTGTCGAGGATTTCGAAACGCCTGATACGGGCCACCTGGGCCAGCGTGTCATTGGCCTTGTCGACATCGGCGGTGACCAGCTCGCGCACCGCCGGATGCTGCGACAGGTTCTTGTAATTGGTGAAGGCGATGCCCTTCATCTCGGCCCATTTGCCGACGGTTTCGATCTCGATCTGAATCAGTGCCGCGACATATTTGCGCCGGTCGCCGAAGACGATGCATTCCTTGATGAAGGGGCTGGTCTTCACCGCGTGCTCGATTTCGGTCGGCGACAGGTTCTTGCCGCCGGCGGTGATCATGATGTCCTTCTTGCGATCGACGATCTTGATGTGTCGGCCGGCCTGTTCGGCGACGTCGCCGGTATGCAGCCAGCCGTCGACGATCGCGGCCGCGGTCGCCGCCTCGTTCTTGTAATAGCCCTCGAACACGGCCGGTCCCCGGACCAGGATCTCGCCATCGCCGGCGAGGTCGACGCTGATGCCCTTCATCGCCGTGCCGACCGTGCCGACGACGACGTCGTCGACGCTCTGGCCGAGCACGCCGCCGGAGGTCTCGGTCATGCCGTAGAGCTCGACCAGGGGCACGCCGATGGTGCGGAAGAAGCGGATGACCTCGGGCGAGATCGGTGCCGCGCCGGTGAAGGCGACACGGCAACGGGTCAGGCCAATGGCGTTTTTCAGGGCGCGGAACACGGCGACATAGGCGAGCCCATATTTGGCGCGCTCGGCGAGCGTCCATTGCGCCGGTGCCTTGGCGGCGAAGGGCTCGCACAGGCTGAACGCCGTCTTGTACAGCCATTGCTGCACCGGGCGCGCCTCGTACATCTTCACCTGGATGCCCGAATGCATCTTTTCCCAGATACGCGGCACGCCGAGGAAACTCGACGGCGCCACCTCGCGCAGGTCCTCCTGGACGGTGCGCAGGCTCTCGCCGAAATTCACCTGGCTCGCCGAATAGAGCGGCCCGAACACGGTGGTCGCCTGTTCCGCGACATGGCAGAGCGGCAGGTAGGACAAGGTCGACCAGCCCTCGCCGATGCCGTAGCGGTCGAGCAGGCCGGCGGCTCCGGCCCGAATGTTGCGGTAGGACAGCATCGCGCCCTTGGGCTTGCCGGTCGAGCCGGAGGTATAGATCAGCAGCGCGATGTCGTTCAGCGAATGGCCGGCCATCAGGGTGTCGGCCATGCCCGGGTTCTTCTCGTCCTCGGCGCGGCCGAGCGCCTCGACCTCGTCGAAGGTCATGACCAGGCCCGGCTCGTAACCGGCCAGGCCGCGATTTTCGAGCGCGATGACCTTGGTGATCTTCGGCAATTGGGCGCGCGCCTCGACGATCTTGTCGATCTGCTCCTGGTCCTCGCAGACCACGATACTGACATCGGCGTGGTCGAGCACATAAGCGACCTCGCCGGACGGACTGGTCGGATAGACCCCGACCGTCACCGCGCCGACAATGCCGGCGCCGAGCTGCGCCAGCACCCATTCGATGCGGTTCTCGGAGATCACGCCGACATGGCCCTTGGGGCCGAGGCCGAGCGCGCGCAGCCCCAGGCCGACATGGCGGGCGCGCCGCCAATAGTCGGCGAAGCTGGTCGGCTGCCAGATGCCGAAGCGCTTCTGCCGGATGGCGATGGCATCCGGCCTGGTGTGGGCATAGTCGCGCAGCATCTCGACAATGGTCCTGGCCGGCAGCGCCGCCGGATCGGCTGCGGCAGGCGCCGCCGCGCCGGAGGTGTCGCGGAGCTGGTCCAGCGGAATGACGGTCGCGGTCATGACAGCCACCTCTTCCTGCGCTTGTAATGCTTGATGTCGCGATAGCTCTTATGCGCCAGGCCCAGGTAGAATTCCTGGACGTCGCGGTCGGCGATCAGCCGGTCGGTCGGGCCGTCGATGACGATGCGGCCGGTTTCCATGATGTAGCCGTAATGGGCGATGGACAGCGCAACGGCGGCATTCTGCTCGACCAGCAGCATGGAGACGCCCTGTTCGGCATTGATCCGGGCGATGATCGAGAAGATCTCCTCGACCAGCAAAGGCGCGAGGCCGAGCGAGGGCTCGTCGAGCAGGATGACGCGCGGCTGGGCCACCAGGGCGCGGCCGATGGCGAGCATCTGCTGTTCACCGCCGGAGAGGTAGCCGGCGATGTTCTTGCGCCGCTCGGCGAGCCGCGGGAAATAGCGGTAGACATTGTCGAAGTCGGGCCTGGCGTCGGGCTTGCCGCTGAGCGCATAGGTCGCCGCGACCAGGTTCTCCTCGACGGTCAGGTCGGCGAAGATGCGCCGGCCCTCCATGACGTGAAACAACCCTGAGCGGACCAGCCGGTGCGGCGCGCTCTGCTCGACCGGCTTGCCGTCGAACAGGATGCGGCCTTCGGTGACCAGGCCGTTCTCCATCGGCAGCAGGGCCGAGACCGCCTTCAGCACCGTCGACTTGCCGGCGCCGTTGGAGCCGAGCAACGCCACGATCTGGCCCTTGGGGACCGCGAGCGACAGGCCGCGCAAGGCCTGGATGGCCTTGTTGTAGACCACCTCGATATTGTTGACCTCGAGGATCATGTCGCTGGCCGCTGTCATGGCTCGCCGCTGGTGAGAGGACGGAGTGGACAAAACCGGGACTGTCGCCATGGCTGCGGCATCAGCCGGCGGCCCCGATGGCGATCCAGTCGGAGGCCGGTACGAGGCGCTTCTCGGCCGCCTTGAACTCGTAGATGCGCCCGACCGGAATCGAATTGCGGGCGATCGATGCCGGCACGCCGATCAGGCCGCCGGTGTCGAAATTCGGGATCGAGCGTGCCGCCTTCATCAGGTTCGTCGCGTTGAGTTCCTGATTGGCGGCGAGCGTGCGCCTGAGCGTTTCCGCGGCGATCAGCGCATTGGTCCAGCCCTGGAAATAGGCATTGATGCGGGTGCGTGCCGGATTGACTTCGCGGATCGCGGCGAGCTGCGCGCCGGCGACGCTGGTGTCGAATTCGTAGCAGGAGACGCCCAGATAGCCGTCGGCGACGGCACCGGCGCGGTTCATCAAGGTGGCATCGGTCGAAAAGATCGTGCCCATGAAGCGCGAGGTCATGCCGGCCTGGCGGGCCTGGGCCATGAATTCCGGGATCGGCTGCAGCGCATAGCCATGGAAAATGACGTAGTCGGGATTGCGCCGGCGGATCTTCAGCACATCGCCCGACACATCGACCGAGCCCGGCTGGGTGGCGATCTTCTCGACCACGGTCAGGCCGAGCCGCACGGCCTCGCGTTCGGTCGCGGCAATCGGGTCGCGGCCGAATTCGGTGTCGGAATGGACAAGCACGACGCCGGCATTGCGCTTCTGGCCCTGGATATAGCGCAGCAGCACCTTCATCTGGTCGGTGTAGTTCGGCCCGGGCATCCACTGGTTGGGGAAACCGGCGGGGTCGTCGACTTCGGTCGCGAAGGAATTGCCGGCCATCACGGTGGTGCCGCGCCGGTTCAGTTCGGGATTGATCGCCTTCTGGAAGCCGGTGGAATCACCCAGGAAGACCGGCATCCGGTGCTGGCTGGTCATGCGGGTGAAGATCGCCACCGCCTGGTCGACCCGGTAGGCGGAATCCTCGGTCAGGAAGCGGATCCGCCGGCCGGCGATGCCGCCCTGCTTGTTGACCCAGTCGAAATGGTCGCGGCTGCCCTCGAAGCTTTCGATGCCGGCAAAGGCGAAGACGCCGGTCAGCGCCGTGGCGGAGCCGATGACGATCTCGGGTTCCTGCGCGAAGCCGCGGCCGGCTGACGTCGCGACCAGTGCGGCGCCGAGGCCGAGACGCGTGAAGGTGCGGCGATGCAGTGCCGGCATTGATCCTCTCCCCCTTGTTCTTGTCTTGTCTTTGGCCGGCGCGGACGCCGATGCGCCCCGCCGGCCTCGGCCGGCGGGGCTTTTCGGGTTCAGCTGGTCGGCGCGATGGTCATCCAGTCGGAGGCCGCGACCAGCCGCTTCTCGGCCGCCTTGAACTCGTAGATGCGGCCGACGGGCAATGAATTGCGGGTGACCGAAACCGGCACGCCGACGACGCCGCCGGTGTCGAAACCCTGGATCGAGCGCGCCGCCTTCATCAGGTTGACGGCGTTGAACTCCTGATTGGCAGCAATCGTGCGCTTCAGCGTCTCGACCGCGATCATGGCGTTGGTCCAACCCTGGAAATAGGCATTGGTGCGCACGCGGGTGCCGTTGAACTCGCGCACCAGCGCCATCTGGGCGCCGGGGGCGTTGGGGTCGAAATTGTAGCAGGAGACGCCGAGATAGCCGTCGGCGACCGCCCCGGCCCGGCCCATCAGCACCGTGTCGGTCGAATAGAAGGTGCCCATGAATTTCGAGGTCATGCCGGCCTGGCGGGCCTGGGCCATGAATTCCGGGATCGGCTGCAGCACATAGCCGTGGAAGATCACGTAATCCGGGTTGCGCCGGCGGATCTTCAGGACATCGGCGGAAACGTCCACCGACCCCGGCTGGGTGATGATCTTCTCGACGATGTTGAGGCCGAGGCGGGTCGCCTCCTGCTCGGCGGCGGCGATCGGGTCGCGGCCGAATTCGGTGTCGGAATTGACCAGGACGACGGAGGCGCCGCGCTTCTGGGCCTGGATGTAGCGCAGCAGCACGCGCAGCTGGTCGGAATAGTTCGGGCCCGGGATCCACTGGTTGGGGAAGCCGGCGGGGTCGTCGATCTCGGTGGCGAAGGATGCGCCGGCCATGACGGTGGTGCCGCGCCGGTTCAGCTCCGGGTTGATCGCCTTCTGGAAGCCGGTGGAATCGCCGAAGAAGATCGGGATGGTGTTCTGGCTGGTCAGCTTGGTGAAGATCGCCACCGCATTGTCGACCCGGTAGCCGGAATCCTCGGCGAGATATTTGATCTTGCGGCCGGCGACGCCGCCCTGGCGGTTGATCCAGTCGAAATAGTCGCGCGCGCCCTCGAAACCCTCGACACCGGCAAAGGCGAAGACACCGGTGAGCGGGCTCGCCGCGCCGATGACGATGTCGGGTGCCTGGGCAAAGCCCCGGCCGGCCGAGGTCGCGACCAGGGCGGCGCCGAGGCCGAGCTGATTGAACATGCGCCGGGAAAGCTTGGTCGAACGGCTTCGGGTCATGCGGGTCTCCTCCAGGGTTTCGCCCCGCCTTGCCGGCGGTGTCCAGGTCTCAGGTTCTGAATGGCCAGAGCGCGAAGAAGCGCCTCACACGCCGCCACATCTCGGCCAGCCCCATTGGCTCGAAGATCAGAAAGCCGACGATCAGCACGCCGAACACGACGTTCCGGACCGGCGCCAGATAGATCGGCGCGTCCGGGTACCAGGGGGTGATCACCGCCGCCGCGAGCTTCAGGAACTCCGGCACCAGGGTCATGAACACCGCGCCGAAAATGGCCCCGACAATGGTGCCGGCGCCGCCGACGATGACCGCGGCGAGGAAGAAGATCGAGGCGAGCGCCGGGAAGCTTTCCGGTGTCACGACGCGGAACAGATAGGCCCACAGGCCGCCTGCCACCCCGGCATAAAAGGACGAGATGGCGAAGCTGATCAGCTTGTACTTGAACAAGGGGATGCCGATGATCTCGGCGGAGATGTCGCGGTCGCGAATGGCGATGAAGGCACGTCCGACCCGGGTGCGGAACAGGTTCCTGGCCGCCAGCACCATGACGACGGCGATCGGCATGATCAGCCAGTAGAGCCGCTCGGGTGTCGCCAGCTCGATGCCGAAGACGCTGGCCGTGGGCACGTTGAGGCCGCGCAGGCCGCCGGTCACCGGCGTCCAGTTCAAAAAGACGAAATGCAGGATCACCGAAGCCGCGAGCGTCGCGATGGCGAGATAGAGACCCTTGATGCGCAGCGACGGCAGGCCGACGAGAATGCCGATGGCCGCGGCGATCGCGCCGGCCAGGATCAGGTTGAGATGGACCGGCGTGCCGAACCGGCCGTCGAAAAAGGCGACGGTATAGGCGCCGACCGCCATGAAGGCGGCATGGCCGAGGCTGACCTGGCCGGTATAGCCGGTCAGGATGTTCAACCCGGTGGTCGAGATGACGTTGATCATCACCAGCACGGCGAGGAACATCCAGTAGCCGGAGCCGACCAGCGGATAGGCGAACAAGGCGAGGATCAGAAGGCCGAACCAGACGCGCTGGGTGTCGGTCTTGAACAACGCCTCGTCGGCGGCATAGCTCTCCTTGGCGGTGGCGATCCTCATGTCACAGCCTCTCGATCTCGTGGGTGCCGAACAGGCCGTAGGGCCTCACCGTGAGCACGACGAGCAGGATCGAGAAGGTGGCGAGCAGCTTGAATTCGCCACCGAACACCAGTCCGACCATGGCTTCGAGCCAGCCGACGAACAGGCCGGCGATCAGCGCCCCGGCAATGCTGTCGAGGCCGCCGAGGATGACCACCACGAAGACCGACAGGCCGAACACGCCCATGGCCGAGGAAATGCCGCCGACCGAGCCGACCAGGATGCCGGCGAGCGCCGCCACCACCGAGGCGAGCATCCAGGAAAACGAGAAGACGCCGGGCACGTCGATGCCGACGGAGGAGGCAGCCGCCCGGTCGGTGGCGGTCGCGCGCAGCGCCACGCCGCCGCGCCAGAAGGCGAAGACCGTGATCAGCACCGAGACGACGGCGGCGGCGATCAGGAAGGAATAGGCGGTTTTCGACGGCACGAAGGCCTCGCCGAGGATCAGGGGCTGGTTCGGCAGGAATTCCGGCAGCCGGCGCGGCTCGGCGCTCCAGATGATCTCGACCAGGCCGATCAGGATCGACGACAGGCCGATGGTGACCATGAACACCGAGATCGGATTGTCTTTCAGCAGCGGCCGGATCATCACCCGCTCGATGACGCCGCCGACCAGGGCGGCCACCACCAGGGTCGCCGGGATCGCCGCCCAGATCGGCAAGGCGAGGCCGGCCGAGAAGCCGTAGAACACGAAGGCGCCGACCATCAGCATCTCGCCGATGGCCAGATTGATCACCTTGGTCGCCTTGTAGATGATGACGAAGGCGACGCCGGTCAGCGCCAGCAGCGCGCCGGTGCCGAGCCCGGCGAGGCTGGTTTCGACGAGGTCGACGAGATCGATCCTGCCAAACATCAGGCCACCGCCTCCGCCGGGGTTTTGCGCGGGTCGCCGGACGAACCGAGATAGGCCTTGATCACGTCCGGGTTGGCGCGGACCTCGGCGGGCGTGCCGGCGGCGATGCGGCGGCCGAAGTTCAGGACGCAGACATGGTCCGAGATATCCATGACCATGCCCATGTCGTGCTCGACCAGGAGGACGGTGACGCCCCATTCGTCGCGCACGTCGAGAATGGCGCGGGCCATGTCCTCGGTCTCCTCGCGGTTCATGCCGGCGACCGGTTCGTCGAGCATCAGGATGCGCGGCCGCATGGCCAGCGCCCGGGCGAGTTCCACCTTCTTCTGCAGGCCGTAGGGCAGGATCGCCACCGGCACGTTGCGGATATGGTCGAGTTCGAGGAAGTCGATGACGTCGCGCTCGATCTCGGCGCGCAGCTGCATTTCCTCGCGCCGGGCGCGGCCCCAGTACAGAAAGGCGTCGAGGACATTGGTCTGGAGATGGGCGTGACGGCCGAGCTTGATGTTGTCGAGCACGGTCATGCCGCGGAACAGGGCGATGTTCTGGAAGGTGCGGGCAAGGCCCAGCCTGGCCCGGTCACGCGCCGGCACATGGGTAATGTCCTGGCCGTCGAGCAGCACCTTGCCGCTTTTCGGCCGGTAGAAGCCGGACATGGCATTGAAGGCGGAGGTCTTGCCGGCGCCGTTCGGGCCGATCAGCGCGGTGATCGAGCCGGGCGCCACCGACAGCGATACGCCGTCCAGAGCCTTGACGCCGCCGAACTGCAGCGACAAGGCCTCGACCTCCAGACGTGCGGCAGACGGCCGCGCCGGCGCGGCCGATGATGATGGCGGCAACGCCATATCCTCCCTGGACCGGCGCTGCGCGGGATTTCCCGTCTTCGGCGCCGCATGATTCCCCCGTCCGGGCGGGCCGGACTTGGCAGGAAGGCTAGCGCTGGTTGCGCGAAGGTCAATGCGATTTCGTGCTTCAAACCGCCCCATCCGTCCTTCGGCCGATGGCGGCTGGCCGGGAATGCCTGGGAATTGACCTTCCGGCGGGCGGAACCGGCCGGAATGCCACGTTCGTGGGATGTCCTGCGGGATCGGGTCGCGCGCCGCCGGCGGTATCGACACGCCGCGAGCGGCCAAAGCGCACATGACGCTCGGGCGGCGCGCGATTTTGCGTTATGGGAGGCAGCGGTGCGGCGTCATCGGTCCGTTCGACCTTGATGCAGTGCCGGAAATCGCCCATTCTCGGGCGGTACATCCATAGAATGCAGCGAGCATTCGGTCGTGGCCTCTCCAGGCCCGTGCATGGGGCGATTTTGCGATGAGTTCGAAGACATATTCCACCGCCCGCGAGGCGCTTGCCGGGCAGATCAAGGACGGCATGACCATCATGTCCGGCGGCTTCGGCCTCTGTGGCATTCCGGACGTGCTGATCGAGGCGGTGCGCGACTCGGGCGCCAAGAACCTGACCGTCATCTCCAACAATGCCGGCGTCGACGGCGCGGGCCTCGGCATCCTGCTCGAGACCAAGCAGATCAAGAAGATGATCTCGTCCTATGTCGGCGAGAACAAGCTGTTCGCCCAGCAGTTCCTGTCCGGCGAGCTCGAGCTGGAATTCAATCCGCAGGGCACGCTGGCCGAGCGCATCCGGGCGGGCGGCGCCGGCATCCCTGCCTTCTTCACCAAGACCGGCGTCGGCACGATCATCGCCGATGGCAAGGAAATCCGCGATTTCGACGGCGAGACCTATGTGATGGAACGCGGCCTGTTCGCCGACATCGCGCTGGTTCATGCCTGGAAGGCCGATGGCGAAGGCAATCTGGTCTATCGGAAGACCGCGCGGAACTTCAATCCGATGATGGCGACCGCCGCCAAACTCACCATTGCCCAGGTCGAGCACCTGGTCGCACCCGGCGAGATCGATCCCGACCATATCCACACCGCCGGCATCTATGTGAAGCGCATCGTCCATATCGCCAATCCGGTGAAGCGGATCGAGCAGCGCACCACGCGCCCGCGGCAAGCGGCCTGAGAGGAGCATTAGTCTGATGGCTTGGACCCGTGATGAAATGGCCGCGCGCGCGGCCAAGGAGCTGCGCGACGGCTTCTACGTCAATCTCGGCATCGGTATTCCGACGCTCGTCTCCAACCACATCCCCGACGGCATGAACGTCCAGCTCCAGTCGGAGAACGGCATGCTCGGCATGGGCCCGTTCCCGTTCGAGGGCGAAGAGGATCCCGACCTCATCAATGCCGGCAAGCAGACCATCACCGAACTGCCGACGACCAGCTATTTCTCGTCATCCGACAGCTTCGCCATGATCCGCGGCGGTCATATCAACCTGTCGATCCTGGGCGCCATGCAGGTGGCCGAGAACGGCGACCTGGCCAACTGGATGATCCCCGGCAAGATGGTCAAGGGCATGGGCGGCGCCATGGACCTGGTCGCGGGCGTGCAGAAGGTCGTGGTGGTCATGGAGCACAGCGCCAAGGACGGCCCGAAGCTGCTGCATCGCTGCAACCTGCCGCTGACCGGGGCCGCCGTGGTCGACCTGGTGATCACCGACCTCGGCGTCTTCACCATCGACAAGAAGGGTGGCACCGGCATGACGCTCATCGAGCTCGCCACCGGCGTCACTCTCGATGATGTGAAGGCCAATACGGGCGCCGCCTTCTCGGTCAGCCCGACGCTCGCCGCCGCGGCCTGATACCGGGCCAGGCCCGCCAATGCCTTCGTGTCGCGCCGGCCCCGGTCGGCGCGACACGCATTTGCGGGCCGCCTGGCTGCCACGGCCGGCGCCCCGTGACTGGCCATTGAAAAGCCACGCAGCGACGCCATCTCTGCGCGATCATTGATGTCGCTCGTTCTGATGGCCGGCCGTCGCGGGCGGCAGCCCCGGACCCAGGATCACGTCGCGTGAGCCTCGCCTCTTCCCTGAAACGTGTGTTGACGATCGTCGGCGCCACGGCGCTGGCGCTGGCGCTCGCCTTGGCCCTGGTGCCCGCGCTGCTGCCGGCGGAAGGCGTTCGTGATGCCGTGGTGACCGAGCTGAGCCGCCGTCTCGGCGTGCCGGTGACCATATCCGGTCCGGTCTCGGTCTCGGTCCTGCCGCAACTTTCGGTGCAGCTCGACGGCGTGACCATCGGGACCGGCGGCGAGGTGCTGGCGACCGCCGACGCGGCGGTCGGCGCGCTCCGCCTGTTCCCGCTGCTCGCCGGCAGGGTTTCGATTTCCGACTACACCCTGGTCAGGCCGCGCATCACGGTCCGGGTCGCGGCCGACGGCGCGTCGAACTGGGATCGTGCGCTGGAGGCGGTCCGCCAGCTTTCCGGCGAACGTGCCGGCGGGCTGCCGGATTTCAAGATCGTCCAGGGCGCGGCGGTGGTGGTCGACGAAAAGACCCAGCAGCGGCTCGAGATCGACGATATGGAGATCGCGGTGTCATGGCCGCGGTTCGAGCGCCAGGCCAACCTCTCCGGCCGCTTCTCGGTGCGCGACGAGCCGGTCGAGATCAGCGCCGTGATCGGGCGCCCGCTGGCGCTTCTGACCGCCGAGCCGACCGGCCTGAAGATGCGGCTGTCGGCGGCCCCGGTCAGGGTCGGTTTCGAGGGCCAGATCGCCGGACGGGCGCAGACCATGGCCGCCGGCACCATGACGGTCGAAACCGCCTCGCTGCGTGCGCTGCTGCGCTGGCTCGGCCAGCATCCCGGCGTCGGATCGGCGCTCGGGTCGTTCGCGCTCAAGGGCGAGGTGCGCGTCACGTCGACCGAGCTCGCCTTCTCCCAGGTCAATGCCGAGCTCGACGGCAATCTGGCCGAGGGGGCCCTGACGGTGAGCTTCGAAGGCGCGCGGCCTCAGGTGCAGGGCACGCTCGATGCCGGCCGGGTGGTCGCGACGCCCTATTTCTCCGACATGAATCCGATCCCCGAGACCGACCGGGGCTGGAACCGCCGGCCGATCGATCTCAGCGCGCTCACCTCGTCGGATATCGACCTGCGGCTGTCGGCGCGCGAGGTGGTGCTGGGCGGGGCGACGCTCGGCCGCTCAGCAGCCTCCGTGACCTCGCGCAATGGCCGCCTGACGCTCACTCTCGGCGAAGCCCAGGCCTATGGCGGCAGCCTGCGCGGCGCCCTTGTCCTGTCGCCCCATGCCGATGGCGTCGAGGTCCGGGCGACGCTCAACGTCCAGCGCGCGGAACTCGGCCAGGGCCTGGCCGAATGGTTCGGCTATCGCCGGCTGGAGGGCACCGGCAATGCCCAGATCAGCATCGAGGGTCATGGTCCGACCATGTCGGACCTGGCGCGGACCGCCTCCGGCCAGGCGACGCTGACGGCGGTCGACGGCGCGATCCGCGGTTTCAATGCCGAGGCGATCCTGCGCCGGCTGGAGCGGCGGCCGCTGGCGGCGACCGGCGTCGACGCGCGCTCGGGACGCACGCCCTATGAGCGGATGGCGGCGACCATCCGCATCGTCAACGGCATTGCCAGCACCGATGATATCGTGCTCGACGGCCAGATCGTGCGCGTCAGGCTGGAAGGGTCGGCGCAGCTGCAGGCGCGCGAACTCGACCTGCGCGGTATCGCCATGCTGAAACGCAGCACCGGCACGCCGGCCACCGCCGAGAGCAATTTCGAACTGCCCTTCGTCGTCCAGGGCTCCTGGGACGATCCCTTCGTGCTGCCGGATCCGCAAAGCCTGATCCGGCGCTCGGGCGCCGCCGCGCCGCTGCGCGACGTCAACCGCGACCGCGACGCGCTGCGGGCGGTGCTCGACGCCATCAATCGCCAGGCCGGCCAGGAGGCCGCGGGCGAGCCGATGCCGCCGATCCCGTCTTTCGCGCCCTATCCGTCGTTCAGGCCGCAAAACTGAGATGAGGCGCGCGGTTGCCTTCGGCATGCCAGCTTCGCTGTGGCATGGTGGCCGAACCGATTCGTCCCCGCTTTCCGGAACCACAATGCGCTCACGCCTCCGCCTGGTCCTCGCTCGGGTCCTGCTCTCCCTCCTGGCCGTGGTTCTGATCGCCGGCCAGGTCCTGGCCCAGGCGCCGGCACGCGATCCGGCCGAGCAGGCGAAGGCGGCGCTCGACCAGATCGAAGCGGCCCTGGAACGCCGGCTCGGCGGCGACGAGCTCACCGATCTCAAGCGCAAGCTCGATCCGGTCCGCGATGCCTTGGCCGCGGCTCTCGCCGAGGTCGAGCCGCGCCTGGCCGAAGCCCGCGAAAGGCTGACCCAGCTCGGGCCGAAGCCGGCCGACACGGCGCCGGCCGAGGCGCCGGAAGCGCGCCAGTTGCGCGACACCCAGACCAAGGCGGTCGCCGATATCGATGCGCGGGTGCGCAATATCAAGGTGCTGCAGGTACGCGCCGACCAGTTCGCCGACCGGATCGTGGAAAAGCGGCGCCAGCTGTTCACCGCCGAGCTGTTCGAGCGATCGAACTCGGTGGTCGACCCGCGCTTCTGGTCGGACCTGTCGGGCGCGCTGCCATGGATGGCGCGATCGTCGGGCTTCCTGGTCACCGACTGGTGGCAACACCTGACCGATGTCGTCGGCACCGGCCGGCTGGCGGTGGCCGCCGCGACCGGGCTGCTGGCGGCCGGCGTGCTGTTCTGGCTCTACCGGACGCTCCGGCGGCGTGGCCTCTACCGGCGTCCGGACGACAATCCGGCCTCCGAGCTCGCCAAGGTGCTCGCCGATCTCCGGGTCAGCGCCGAACGCTCGCTGGTTCTGCCGATCCTGGTCGGCATCGCGCTCGCCATCGTCGAGAATTTCGGCCTCGTCCTGCCGCGCGCCGAACCGCTGGTGCCGCAGGCCCTGATGGCGGCGGTGCTGGTCATTTCGTTCACCCGCGGCGTCATGCAGGGCGCCTTCGCGCCGGGCGCGCCGGCCTATCGGCTGGTGCCGATGCCGGACGCCCAGGCCGAGGCGATTTTCGACGCCCTGCGCGGCGCCGCCTGGGTCGTCGCCGCCGGCATCTTCCTGCTGGCTTTGGCGCGCGTGCTGATCGCGCCGGTGGCGATTACCGCGCTGATCACCAGCCTGACCGCGCTGGCGATCGTCGTCATCATCCTCGTCTATCTCCGGCGCACCACCGAGCGCGAAGACGAGGACGCGGGCACCGACGATGAGGCGCCGCAAACCACCGAGGCGCCCGCCGCCGCGCCCGCCGAGCCGGCCATCTGG
Organism: Phreatobacter sp. GW821-FHT04C01; assembly: GCF_059420385.1. Classification (NCBI taxonomy): domain Bacteria; kingdom Pseudomonadati; phylum Pseudomonadota; class Alphaproteobacteria; order Hyphomicrobiales; family Phreatobacteraceae; genus Phreatobacter; species Phreatobacter sp. GW821-FHT04C01. The sequence continues at coordinate 798,521 of NZ_JBWKTP010000001.1, forward strand.
GGCTGGTCGCGGCCGGTGCTCTGGCTGATCGTCGCCGTGGTGCTGGTCGGACTGATCGCCGGCTATTCGGCGCTCGCCGCCTTCGTTGCCACCCGCCTCGTGGCAGCCGTGGTGATCACCGCCGCCACCATTCTGATCCTGCACCTGCTCGATGCCGTGATCGCCGAATGGTGTGGCGCGGGGACCCATCGCGGCCGCGTGCTGGCGGCCTCGATCGGCATCAAGCCCGAGCGGCTGCAATTGGCGGGCACCTTGCTCGCCGGCGTGCTCAGGGTGATCATCCTGATCCTTTCAGCCTTCTCCGTGTTCGGCCCCTGGGGCTTCGGCGGCGCTGCGGCGACCTTCGACGACGCCTTTTTCGGCTTGCGTTTCCACGAACTCAGGACCCTTGCGCTGACCATTGCCGGCGGCGTCGTCGTCTTGCTCGTCGGTTTCTTCATGCTGCGCGGCGTGCAGCGCTGGGTGCGCGACAAGGTGCTGCCGCTGTCCGGCATGGATGCCGGCCTGCAGAATTCGGTCGCCACCATCTTCGGCTATGCCGGCTTCGCCCTGGTGCTGGGCATCACCTTGCGCCAGCTCGGCCTTGACCTGTCGAACCTCGCCATCGTCGCCGGTGCGCTGTCGGTCGGCATCGGTTTCGGCCTGCAGTCGATCACCTCGAATTTCGTCTCGGGGCTGATCCTGCTCGCCGAGCGGCCGATCCGGGTCGGCGATTCCATCGTGGTGAAAGGCGAGGAGGGTTATGTCCGCAAGATCTCGGTCCGTTCGACCGAGATCGAGACCTTCGAGCGCGCCACCGTCATCGTGCCCAATGCCGATATGATCACTGGCGTGGTCAAGAACTGGACCCATTCGAACACGCTGAGCCGGATCGCGGTGCCGGTCCGGGTCGCCTATGATTCCGATCCGGAGGTCGTGCGCGACGAGCTCGTCGCGGTGGCCTGCGACAACCGCTTCATCATGCAACAGCCGCCGCCGCGGGTGTTCCTGATGCGCTTCGCCGATACCGGCCTCGACTTCGAGCTGCGCTGCGTGGTCTCCAATGTCGAATATTCGCTGACCGTGCGCAGCGACCTGCAGCTCGCCATTCTCAACCGGTTCCGCGAACGCGGCATCATGATCGCGCCGCCGCCACCGGCTGCCGTTGCCCGTCAATAGGCTGACGGTCGCATTCATGCCGGGTTCAGCGCCAACCCGGCATAAGTCACTCTATGGCAAGGGCTAATCCGCCCGGCGCGATCCTCGTCAGGTGACCAGGACGCACCGGCGGCGAGAACCGCCGCGCGCCCCGTCCGCCCCGGACGGCCAATGCCCATGCACACCGCCGCCGATGACGGCCCCGACGACGACCACCCGGTCGGCGAACCCTGGCGTTCGCCCGCCGGATCGGATGGAACATGATGACCCAGATCGACATGCATGATGTCTTCGCCCCGGCGCTCAGCAAGGCGGCGGCGATCCTCAAGGGCGAGAAGCGGCCTGATTTCAAGCGTGACGAAGTGCTTGCCGAGATCTTCGCGGCGACGGTGGCCCGCGATCCCGATCGCATCGCCATGATCGAGCAGGGCCGCCGGCTGACCTTTCGCGAGGTCGACCGGCTCTCGGCCGTGATGGCGTCCAATCTGCTGGCGCGGGGCATCGGTGTCGGCGACGTGGTCGGCCTGTGGATGCCGCGCGGCGCCGATCTCTTGATCGCCCAGATCGCCATCACCCGGACCGGCGCCGCCTGGCTGCCTTTCGACGCCGACGCTCCGGTCGAGCGCATCGCGGTCTGCCTCGCCGATGCCGAGGCCAAGGGCCTGGTGACCCATGATACCGGGCGGCCGCGCGCCGAGGCCGCCGGCCTGACCGTGTTCACCCAGGCGGATCTGGCGATCAGCGACGCGGCGATCGCGCTGCCGGTTCGCCCGGCCGGCCTGACGCCGGATCATCCCGCCTATCTGATCTATACCTCGGGCTCGACCGGCACGCCCAAGGGCATCGTCGTCAGCCACGGCAATATCTGCCACTACCTGCGCGCGGCCAACGCGGTCTACGGCATCACGCCCGAGGACGTCGTGTTCCAGGGCGCTTCTGTGGCCTTCGACCTGTCGATGGAAGAGATCTGGATCCCCTATCTCGTCGGCGCCACCATGGTGGTGGCGACGGCCGATGTCATGGGCGAGACCGACAAGCTGGCGCGGCTGCTGGCCGACGAGCGGGTCACCGTGCTCGACACCGTGCCGACCCTGCTCGCCATGCTGACCGAGGACGTGCCGTCGCTGCGGGTCGTCATCCTGGGCGGCGAGGCCTGCCCGCCGGCGATCGTCGAGCGCTGGGCGACGCCTGGCCGCCGCCTGTTCAATTCCTACGGCCCGACCGAAGCGACCGTGGTCGCGACCGTCGCCGAGGTGGCGCGCGACGAGCCGGTCACTATTGGCGGTCCGATCCCCAACTATAGCTGCTATGTCGCCGATCCCGAGACACTGGCGCTGAAACCGGTCGGCGCGGAGGGCGAATTGCTGATCGGCGGCCCCGGCGTCGCCAAGGGCTATCTGAAGCGCGATGCGCTGACCGCCCAGAAATTCATCGCCAACCCCTATGCTTCGGATGGTGACGATCCGGTGCTCTATCGCTCCGGCGATGCCGTGGTCGTCGACCCCGATGGCCTGATCCACTTCCGCGGCCGGATCGACGACCAGGTCAAGATCCGCGGCTTCCGGGTCGAGCTCGGCGAGATCGAGGCGCGCATCCAAGCCTTGCCCGGGATCGGCAATGCCGCGGTCGTGCTGCGCAACGATGACGGCCTGGACCAGCTCGTCGCGTTTCTGGTGCCGGCGGCCGGCGGAATCGCCGCGCTCGACGCCAAGGCGCTGCGCCGCGGGCTCGCCCAGAGCCTGCCCGCCTATATGGTGCCTGCTCGTTTCGAGATCGTCACGGTCTTGCCGCGGCTTTCCTCCGGCAAGGTCGACCGCAAGGCGCTGAAGGCGCTGCCGCTGGCGCTCGCCGACACGGCCGACCACCAGGACGAACCGCGATCCGCGACGGAAGCGGCGCTGCTCGCGGCCGCGGCCAAGGTCTTTCCGGGCCAGGCGGTGCCGTTCGATGCCGATTTCTTCACCGACATGGGCGGCCACTCCCTGCTGGCGGCGCGCTTCATCGGCCATGTCCGCGAGGACGCCCGCTTCGCCGCGATCACGCTCCAGGACGTCTATGGCCTGCGCAACCTGCGAGCCATGGCCGCGGCGCTCGACCAGCGGGGCACCGGTCTCGCGCGCGACCTGTCCTTCGAGCCGGTGCCGCTGCTGCGCCGGTTCTGGTGCGGGCTCGCCCAGGCGGTCACCTTGCCGGTGATCCTGTTTCTTCTCTCCGCCCAATGGCTCGGCATCTTCGTGGTGTTCCAGATGCTGGACGCCGACGAACTGGGCTTTTCCGGCCAGGTGTTCTCGCTGCTCGGCGTCTATGTCGCGATCACCGTGATCACCAGCCTCATCGGCATTGCCGGCAAATGGCTGGCGATCGGCCGGATGAAGCCGGGCGTCTATCCGCTCTGGGGCAGCTATTATTTCCGCTGGTGGCTGGCCTCGCGCTTCACCTCGCTGATCAAGGCGAAATGGTTCCAGGGCACGCCGGTCATGACCGCCTATATGCGGCTGATGGGCGCCCGGATCGGCCGCGACGTCATCATTTCCGATTTCGACGCCGGCTCGATCGACCTGATCAGCATCGGCGATCGGGTCACGACCGGCGCCAAGACCAAATTCGCCAATGTCGAGATCGTCGGCAACACCCTGATCGTCGGTACCATCGCCATTGGCGACGACGCCTATATCGGGACCTCCTCGGTGATCGGCGAGAACGCGGTGATCGGCGAGGGCGCCGAGATCGGCGATCTCAGCGCGGTCGAGCCGGGCACCCATGTGCCGGCCTGGGAGCTCTGGTCGGGCGCGCCCGCCGCCAAGACCGGCCTGGTCGACCGGGCCGCCTTGCCGGCGCAGGCCGGGGCGTCGCGTGCCCGGCGGTTCTCGATGACCGCGCTTTATGTCATCGCGCTCGTCACCGTGCCGCCGCTCGGGCTGCTGCCGATCTTCCCGGCCTTCTGGGCCTTCGACAACATGGACCAGGTCATTTCCGGCTTCACCAAGGCCGATACGCTGACCTATCTGCCGCTGCTCGCCTTCCCGACCGCGATTCTGCTGATCGTCTTCACCATGCTGATGCTGGTCGGCATGCGCTGGATCATCCTGCCGCGGCGGCTGCAGCCGGGCGTCCATTCGGTTCACTCCTCGGTCTATTTTCGCAAATGGGTGCTGGGGCTCGCCACCGAGGTGAAGCTCGAGACGCTGTCGTCGCTGTTCGCCACGCTCTACATGCGGACCTGGTACCGCCTGATGGGCATGCGCATCGGCAAGGGCTCGGAGATCTCGACCGCCATCAACGGCCGCTACGACCTGGTCGAGATCGGCGCCAACAACTTCATCGCCGACGAGGTGCTGCTCGGCGACGAGGACATCCGGCGCGGCTGGATGGAGCTGAAAATGGTCACCACCGGCGACCGGGTGTTCGTCGGCAATGACGCGGTGGTGCCGCCCGGCACGGTGATCGGCGACGATGCCCTGCTCGGCATCAAGTCGGTGCCGCCGGCGGCCCGGGCCATCGCCGCCAAGGAAACCTGGTTCGGCTCGCCGGCCATTCAGCTGCCGACCCGCCAGAAGGTCGATGCCGCGGCGAGCTGGACCTATGAGCCCTCGTTCGGGCGCAAGGCCGCGCGCGCCCTGTTCGAGGCGGCCCATACCGCCATCCCGACCATGCTGTTCATCACGCTCGGCTACTGGGCCGTGGCCCTCCTGGAGACCCAGATCGACGAGAGCCGCTGGTTCGCCGTCTTCGGGGTCTTCCTGCTCGCCTCCTGCATCATTCCGATCGTGATGACGCTCGCCACCGCCGGTCTGAAATGGCTGATGGTCGGACGCTACCGGCCCGGCATGCAGCCGCTCTGGTCGTTCTGGTCGATGCGCGCCGAGGCGACCGCCGTGCTCTATTGGGGCCTGGCCGGCAAGGTGTTCCTGGAATCGCTGCGCGGCACGCCGTTCCTGCCGATCGTCCTGCGCCTCTATGGCACGCGCACCGGCAAGGGCATCTGCATGAACTCGACCGATATCACCGAGTTCGACTGCGTGACGATCGGCGACCATTGCGCGATCAATGCCATGTCGGCCCTGCAGACCCACCTCTACGAGGACCGGATCATGAAGGTCGGCCGGGTCGAGCTCGGGCGCGGCGTCACCGTCGGCGCCGGTGCGACGGTGCTCTACGACACCAAGGTCGGCGATTTCGCCCAGCTCGGCTGCCTCACCGTGGTCATGAAGGGGGAGACAATACCGGCCAGCAGCGCCTGGACCGGCGCGCCTGCCCAACCGACCAAGGTCATGCATTGAGCCTCGATGTCGATTTCCGCTTCCAGGCCCCCGACGCGCGCGCGCCGGGGGCTTTCGCCGTGGCGCGTGAGGGATTAGGGCCGCTGGCCCGGCCGATCGTCCATGTGCTCGACCGGCGCGACCCCGTGGTTGCCGCCGCGCTTCAGGCGGTGGTGCTGCCACGGCCCGAGCGCGACCTTCTGGCCGGCATCCATCATGCCGGGCGGCGGGCCGAGCTGACCGCGCGGCGGGCGGCGCTCAGGCTCGCGATCGGTGCGGCGCTCGGGCTGGCGCCGCCCCTCGTGCCGCTCGGGCGCGGCCCGGCCGGCGAGCCGGTGGTGACCGGGTTCGGCCTGCATGTCTCGGCGTCGAGCCGGGGCCATCGCCTTGCAGTGGGGCTCTGGAACCTGCCCGTCGGTGTCGATGTCGAGGGGCCGATCGCCGAGGCGGCGCTGCCGCGGGCGATGATGCATGTGCGCGAGATCGCGCTGGTGGAGGCGGCGGCGGTCGCCGACCAGCCCGTGACGGCGGCGCTGGTCTGGGCCGCCAAGGAGGCGGCCTGGAAAGCCGCGACCATGCCGATCACGCGTGACCCCCAGGGCTTCGCCGTCACGATCGACGCGACCGGCCAGGTGACGGTCGAGGATCCCGGTCAGCCGGCGACCGGCGGCATCGCGCTCTGGCTGCCGGAGATCGACGGCGCGGTCGCGGTGGTGGTCGCCGGCGCGCCTCCCGCGCCGGCCGTTGCCGCGGACGGTGCTAAGCGCTGAATAGCGGCTGCATCGGCGCGATCGCTTCGGCACCGTATTCGAGGGAACCTACGGGAACAGCGCCGCCGATCGCCTCGATGACCCGGGCCGGCCAGACCGGCCCGAAACCGCCGCAGAGCTCGAGCAACTGAACCCCGTCATCGACCAGTTCCCTGGCGACCGCCAGGCCTTGCGACGGCTCGCTCACCCCAACAGCGATCATCTCGAACTGGCTCGAGGCCACCGCCATGCGATGGCGTGAGGCGTCGGGCGCGCCACCGGTGACGATGAAGCCGAATTTCCTCAGGGCCATGGATGGCTCTCCTGCAGAGCGGGTGCAGGGATCGCGCCGCCATCCCGCCGCGACGCGGACCGGCCGAGAGGCCGAGACCTTCGTTTCGTCGATGGGGGCGCCGTTCGACCGGCACCACCCGCAAACGTCCGTGTTATTCGTGCGGTCCGTCGCGCCTTACGGAGGACAAGGCGTCAAGCATGATGTCGCGGATTTCGGGTGCGAGCTCCGGCCGCCATTTCAGTCCGATCGACCTGACGGCATCGAGATCGCGCACCGGTCTTGCGACGACCTCCTCGCTCGCCAGGCTGCGCGGCGCGATGGCAATTCCGACGCCCTGGGCGACGAGCCGCATGGCCAGATCGTCGCGTTCCGCCCGGGCGGCGATCCGCATGCGGACCCGATCCGGCCACAGCCGCCCCCGCTGCATCTCGCAGCGCGTGCGCAGGACGATGCTTTCGCCGTCGAGATCAGCCAGCGACACGTCCGGATGCTGGCCGCGGGCAAAGCGGTGGCCATGGGCGGCCAGGACGACAAAGGGCTCGCGCCACAGGACCCGGGCATGATCCCCCGACGCCTCGACCGAGGTCCAGACGGCGTCGATGCGCCCTTGCCTGAGCCATTCGGCAAGGCGCAGCGGACCGCCTTCCCATAATTGCAGCCGGACATCCGGCGCGAGCCGGGCGAGGGATGCCGCACATTCGGCCACGTCGTTCGCGGCGATGGTCTGCAGGACCCCGAGGATCAGCCTGGCGGGCTTCGCCTGCTCGGCGCGGAATTTCGCGCGCGCCTCATCGCATTGCCGGAGTATTTCCAGGACGTCGCGGTGGAACTGCATCGCGCGGGCGGTCGGCCGCTGGCGCCGGCCGCTGTCCGAGCGCTCGAACAGCGGATGGCCGAGTTCGATCTCGAGCGCCTTCAGGCTCGCCGACACGGCCGGCTGGGACACCCGCAGACGTTCCGCCGCCTTGACCACGCCGCCGCAGTCGACGACCGCCGCGAAGAACCGCAGGTGCTGGATCTTCATCGCGATCCCTTATGTCTTTCCATCGATTTTATATATTATGCTTATATCATGCGCCGCCGCTAGGTTCCGCTCGCGACCGCACCCGACAGCGGTGCGACAAGGCGGAGCACGTCATGGCCTATCAGCATATCCTGACCGAGACGCACGGCACGGTCGGCCTCATCCGGTTCAACCGCCCGGCGTTCCGCAACGCGCTCTGCTTCGCGCTGCTGCCGGAGCTGCGCCGGGCGATCGATGCCTTCGAACTGGACGAGGCGATCGGGGCGATCGTGCTGACCGGCAATGACCTGGCCTTCGCGGCCGGCGCCGACATCAAGGAAATGGCCGGGCTGACGAGTTTCGCCGAGGTCTTCGCCCGCGAGTTCAGCGGCGGCGACTGGCTGCGCATCGCCACCAGCCGCAAGCCGGTGATCGCGGCGGTCGCCGGCTACGCGCTCGGCGGCGGCTGCGAGCTCGCCATGGCCTGCGACTTCATCCTGGCGGCCGAGACGGCGAAGTTCGGCCAGCTCGAGATCACCGTCGGCATCACCCCGGGCGGCGGCGGCACGCAGCGCCTGACCCGCTTCGTCGGCAAATCCAAGGCGATGGAGATGTGCCTGACCGGTCGGCTGATGGATGCCGCCGAGGCGGAGCGTGCCGGCCTGGTCAGCCGCGTTGTCGCCTCGGCGGAGCTCGTCGACGAGGCCATCCGCGTCGCCGCGAAGATCGCCGCCATGTCCCGGCCGGTCGCCATGATGGTCAAGGAATGCGTCAACCGGGCCTATGAGACGCCGCTCGCCGAGGGCCTGCTGTTCGAGCGCCGGGCCTTTCATGCCGCCTTCTCGCTCGACGACCAGAAGGAGGGCATGGCCGCCTTCGTCGAGAAGCGCCCGGCGGTGTTCACGCACCGGTAAGGGCCCGCCGGCACCCCGCCCGACAGGTGCAATCCGGGCGCTAACCGTTCTGGCCGATGACCGCCGGCCTGATGTCCTCGCTGTCGCCGATCCAGCTCAGGAACATGCGATGGCCGGGCGGGGTGATGTCGATGACCCGGCTTTCGGCGCTGCGCCGGACCCAGCCCTTGTCCAGCATGAGGTCGAGCAACGCCTTGCCGAGCGAGCCGGCCAGATGCGGGCGGCGCTCGCTCCAGTCAAGGCAGGCCCGGCACATCGGCCGGCGGCTTGTCGCCATGCGTTCGAAATCGATGCCCTCGGCGGCGAACAGCGCCTTGCCGATAGGGGTCATCGCCAGCGCGCCGTCATGGTCGGCGAGGCGGCCATTGGCAACAAAGGCATCGAGCAGGCGGACCGCCCATTCGCCGGCGATATGATCGTAGCAGACGCGGGCCTTGCGCATCGCGGGTTCGCGCGGGCCGGTGCGGGTGCGCAGCCGCCCGGTGCGGGCGGCAATGCCCATCAGGCCCTCGAGAACCTGGGCGATATCACCGCCGGACAGCTGGAAATAGCGGTGCCGCCCCTGGGCCGCGACCAGCAGCAGGCCCGCCTCGCTGAGCTTGGCGAGATGGCCGCTGGCGGTCTGGGCGGTGATGCCGGCCTCGCGGGCGAGTTCGCCGGCGGTCAGCGCGCGGCCGGACATCAGGGCGGCGAGCATGTTGGCGCGCGCGGGATCGCCGATCAGCGCGGCCACTTCGGAAATGCTGGGTCCGTCTTTCATGGCTGCAGTCTAGACCGGCCGCGCGGACAATGCTTCGGCGGCGGCCGAAACGTCGAAGAAGGCCGGATCGGTCCCGCGCGACCCGGCGCCTCAGGTGGTCAGCCATTCCCTGAGCTTGGTGGTGCGCACCTGTGACCGGCCGCCGCTGACGGCGATCTTCAGCGCGCGGGTTTCGCCGACCATGACGACCAGCGAGCGGCCGCGGGTCACCGCCGTATAGATCAGGTTGCGCGCCAGCATGGCGTAGTGCTGCATGGTCACCGGCACCACCACGGCCGGATATTCCGAGCCCTGGCTCTTGTGAATGGTGGTGGCATAGGCCGGCATGAGGTTTTCGAGCTCGGTGAAGGAATAGCTGACCTGCCGCCCGTCGAAGAGGGCGACCAGCTCGCCTTCCTCCTGGTCGATGCGCAGGACCGAGCCGAGATCGCCGTTGAACACGTCGCGGTCATAGTCGTTGGCGGTCTGCATGACCCGGTCGCCGGCGGCATAGGTCCAGCCGTAACGCTCGATCGAGCGGCCCTTGGGCGGGTTCAGGACCTTCTGCACCTCGATATTGAGATTGCGCGCGCCGAGCACGCCCTTGTTCATCGGCGCCAGGATCTGCACGTCGCGCATCGGATCGAGGCCGAAGCGGCGCGGGATCCGTTCCTTGACGATCTCGATGATCTTGGCGAGGCCGTCCTCGGGGGAGTTCATCTCGACGAAATAGAAGTCGCTCTGCACGCCGGGCTCGGGCAGTTCCGGCATCTCGCCGCGGTTGATGCGGTGGGCATTGGCGATGATGCGGCTCGCCTCGGCCTGGCGGAACACCTCGGTCAGGCGGGCGACCGGCACGAGGTCGGAAGCGATCACGTCGGCCAGCACCTGGCCGGGACCGACGGGCGGCAGCTGGTCGACGTCGCCGACCAGCAGCAGGGCCGAAGACGCCGGCAGGGCCTCGACGAGCGCCATCATCAAGGGCACGTCGACCATCGAGGTCTCGTCGACCACCAGCAGGTCGCAGTCGATCAGATTGTCGCGGCCGCGCGCGAAGGCGCCGAATTCCGGATCGATCTCGAGCAGGCGGTGAATGGTCTTGGCTTCGATGCCGGTCTGCTCGGTCATGCGCTTGGCGGCGCGCCCGGTGGGCGCCGCCAGCACCACCGAGACCTCCTGGCGGGTGAGGATCTTCAGGATGGTGTCGAGCAGCGTGGTCTTGCCGACACCCGGGCCACCGGTGATCACCGAGACCTTGGCGCTCAGGATGACGTTCAGCGCCTCGCGCTGCGACGGCGCCAGCGCCTTGCCGGTCCGCGCCTCGACCCGCGGCACTTCGGCCGACAGATCGATCCGGCCCCAGGGCGGTTGGCCGACGGTCAATTCCTTCAGCTTGTCGCCGATGACCTTTTCGGCGCGGTGCAATTCCTTGAGGAACAGATGCGGCTGGCCGCCGATCGTGTCGGCGATCAGGTTGCGGTTCGCCACCTCGCTGTCGGCGGCCTGTTCGATCAGCTCCTCGTCGGCATCGAGCAGGCGGGCCGCCAGCGCCACGGCGGCCTCGCGCGGCAGGCCGCAATGGCCGTCGTCGCGGGCTTCCTGCAAGGCGAAGCTGATGCCGGCGCGCAGCCGTTCCGGCGCATCGCGCTTCAGGCCGAGCGAGGTCGCGACCTGGTCGGCGGTGAGAAAGCCGATGCCACGCACGTCGCGGGCGAGCCGGTAGGGATCCTGGCGGATCAATCCGACCGCCTCCGGCCCGAGCGCGCGGAACACCCGCGTCGCCTGGCCGAGGCCGAGGCCGTGTTCCTGCAGGAAGACGCCGAGGTCGCGCACGATGCGGTCCTCGGCCCAGCTTTCGGTGATGCGCTTGTACCGGGCCTCGGTCAGCCCGGGCAATTCGCGCAGGCGATGCGGCTCGTTGTCGAGCACCTCGAAGGTGCGCTTGCCGAAAGCCTGGACGATCTTGTGGGCGGTGGCGATGCCGATGCCCTTGATGGCGCCCGACGAGAGGTAGCGCTCGATGCCGTCCCGGGAGGCGGGCGGGGCGGTGACCAGGGCGGTCGCCTTGAACTGCAGGCCATGGGTGCGGTCGTTCACCCAGCTGCCCTGCGCGGTCATCATTTCGCCGGCGGCCACCGCCGATGTCGTGCCGACGATGGACACGGGCTGCGGCCGCCCGCGCACACGCACCTTCAGCACCGCGAAGCCGGTCGCGGGCGAATGGAACGTCACGCGTTCGACGGTGCCGGTGAGCGTTTCGACCGGACTTTCAGACGACGAGGCAGCGCTCTCGCGCATGGGCGAATCGGGGACCACGATGGACGGGAAACTGAAGAGAGCCTAGAACGCCGCGCCGCATCCGTCCACGCGCTCCAGCCCTCCGAGCCCCATACATGGCCTTTTCGCTCGCCGATGTCAGCCTCGCCCAGGCGATCCTGGTGGCGGGCACGGCCTTCGGGGCGGCGATCGTCGGCGGCATGGCCGGCTACGGCACCGGGCTTCTGATGCCGCTGGTGCTGGTGCCCATCATCGGCGCCGAAAATGTCGTGCCGGTCATCGCGATCTCGGCACTGTTCACCAATGTCAGCCGGTTTCTCGCCATGCGGGCGTCCGTCGACTGGCGCAAGGTCGCGCTGATGCTGCCGGTTTCGGTGCCGCTGGTCGTGCTGTCGGCCTATGGCTTCACCCGGCTCGATACGCGCGGCGCCTCGATCCTGATCGGCGCCATGCTGATCATCCTGGTGCCGCTGCGCCGCCTGCTCGCCCGTGCCGGCTTCACGCTGCAGGGCTGGCAACTGGTGCCGGCCGGCGGCGTCTACGGCCTGGTGACCGGGGCCTCGACCGGCGCAGGCGTCATCCTGGTGTCGTTCCTGATGGCCGCCGGCCTGACCGGCCAGGCGGTGATCGCCACCGACGCGGCGATCTCGATCGTCATCGGGCTCGCCAAATCCGCGACCTTCGGTGTCAACGACGCCCTGCCGACGCCGCTCCTGCTGTTCGCGCTGCTGGTCGGTTGCGCGACCGTGCCCGGCGCCTTCGTCGCCAAGCGCATCCTGGAGGCGATGCCGATCAGCCTGCATACGGTCATGCTGGAAGCGGTGATCGTGGCCGGCGGTCTCGCCGTGCTCGGCCGCGGCATCGTCGGCGGCTGACGCGAGCGCTTGGCTGCCCTGCATCCGAGAGTTGCTCCGAACCGCATTGTCGTCGACTTTCGACGCCAGCATGATCGTTTCGGGCCTTGTCTTGGCGGGGGCTAGATGTCGGCGACCCAAGTCATCCTTCAATTGCTCGGCGATGTCGCGCTGCTGCTCTGGGGCATTCACATGGTGCATACCGGCATCATGCGGGCGTTCGGCAGCGAGCTCAGGCGCGTCCTGGCGATCGGCCTGAAGAACCGCCTGTCGGCCTTCCTGTCCGGCGTGGCGGTCACCACGGCCTTGCAAAGCAGCACCGCGACGGCCTTGCTCGCCACCTCGTTCGCCTCGGCGGGCGCGGTCAGCCTGGTCTCGGCCATGGCCCTGATGCTGGGCGCCAATGTCGGCACGGCGGTGATCGTCCAGGCCTTGTCCTTCGACATCACGCTGGTCTTCCCGGTGTTCATCCTGGGCGGCCTGGTGGCGTTCCGGCGCGGCAGCCGGACGCGGGTGCGCGATCTCGGCCGCGCCGCGATCGGCCTCGGCCTGATGCTGCTGGCGCTGCATCTGCTGGCCCAGGCCATGCACCCGGTGGAAGACGCGCCGGCGATACGCGAGCTGTTCGCGGCGCTGACCCGCGATCCGCTGCTGAATCTCGCGGTCGCCGCGCTGCTGACCTGGGCAGCCCATTCGAGCGTCGCCGTGGTGCTGTTCATCATGTCGATGGCCGCGGCCGGCCATGTCGCGCCGGCGGCGGCGCTCGCCATGGTGCTCGGCGCCAATCTCGGCAGCGCGCTCAATCCGGCGATCGAGGCGGTCGGCGACGATCCGGCCAAGCTGAGGCTAGCGGTCGGCAATCTCATGAACCGGATCGTCGGCTGCCTGGTGGCCCTGCCGCTGCTCGGGCCGATCGCACGCGAGCTCGGTGCCTGGGGGCTCGCGCCGGGGCCGATGGCGGCGACATTCCACCTCGGTTTCAACCTGATCGTCGCACTGGCCTTCATTGGTCTCCTGCCGGTCATCGCCCGCCTGCTGGTCCGCCTGTTCCCCGAGACGATCAAGGCCGGTGACCCCGGCGTGCCGAAATATCTGTCGGCCTCGGCGCTCGACACGCCGGCCGTGGCACTGGCCAATGCCGTGCGCGAGACGCTGCGCATGACCGATGTGGTCGAAGCCATGTTGCGTGGCTCGCAGGACGTGTTCCACACCAGCGACCGCAAGCGGGTGGCCGAGGTCGTGCACATGGACAACATCCTCGACCGGCTGCATGCGAGCATCGAGCAATATCTCTCAGCGATCGACGGCGAGGCGCTGACCGAGGCGGAGACCCGGCGGCTGTCCGACATCCTGGCCTTCGCGATCAATCTCGAGCATATCGGCGACGTCATCGAGAAGAGCCTGATGAAGCTCGCGGCCAAGCAGATCAAGAACCGGCTCGCCTTGCCGCCGGACGCGCTGGCCGAGATCGAACAGATGCACGGCCGGCTCCTGGAGGACCTGCAACTGGCGATCGCCGTGTTCACCGGCGGCGAACTGACGGCGGCGCGCAAGCTCGCCGAGGAAAAGGAGGTCTTCCGCAACCGCGAACGCGAGGCGACCGAGCGGCATTTCGCCCGGGTGCGCAGCGGCAATGGCGAACGCTATGAGGTCAGCGGATTGCACCTGGACATCCTGCGCGACCTCAAGCGCATCTCCGCCCATGTGATCGCAACCGCCTATCCGCTGCTCGAGCAAAGCGAGATGCTGCGCCAGAGCCGGCTCACCTGAGTACGCGACTTCGTGTCCGAATTGCGGCGGCTTGCCTTATTTCGGACTCATATCACTGTTACCTCACGTCTATCGAGTTTCGGCCGAACGACTTGGCCTGCACCGCGATTCGTCCGGTGCTCTGCTGACGACCTCCCTAACGTCGATGATTTATGCAGCGTTGTTTCGCGTCCGCATGTCTTAATACGCATACGTTCCTCGAAAGGACATCTACATGGCTACCGGAACCGTGAAGTGGTTCAACTCCCAGAAGGGCTATGGATTCATCCAGCCCGACGCTGGTGGGCCCGACGTTTTCGTTCACATCAGCGCTGTCGAGCGCGCTGGCCTTTACGGCCTCAATGAAGGCCAGAAGGTTTCCTTCGAAGTCGTCGCCGACCGCCGTACCGGCAAGTCGTCGGCCGACCAGTTGAAGGTCGCGGCCTGATCCCGACGCGCGATCGCCTCTTCACGCCTGCTACGGATGTACTGGCATCGAGAGGTTGGCGATCACGCGTCAATTTGATTACAAGGCAACCCTTGTCAGGGCGATTCTGTCGTCCTGGCCGGGGTTTTTTGTATCGCGTATAAGGCGCTGCCCACGGAGGGGCTTGCCATGGCGAAAGAAGACGTACTCACGTTCGACGGCATGGTGACCGAAGTCATGCCCGATGCCCGTTTCCGGGTGGAGCTCGACAATGGTCACATGGTGGTCGTCTATACGGCGGGCAAAATGAAGAAGAACCGCATCAAGACGCTGGTTGGCGATCGGGTGACGGTCGAAATGACCCCATATGATCTCGACAAGGGCCGGCTGGTGTTTCGCCACAAGGGTGAAGGCGCCGGTGCTCCGCGTCCGCCTGGCGCGCCTGCGCGCCGTCCGCCGCCGCGTCGGCGCTGATTGGTCCCTCCTTTCGAAGCCGTCGGTGATGAACGCCGGCGGCAGCGCGTCCGGCTGATCCGATCCCGGGCCGATCCATGTCCTCCCCCCGCTCCGCGACCTTGCTCGGCTTCGGCGCCATCGGCCTCTGGGGCCTGCTGGCGCTGTTCACCACCGCTTCGGGGCAGGTGCCGCCGTTCCAGCTCACCGCCATGACCTTCGCCATTGGCGGGGTCATCGGGCTTGTCGTCGTCGCCTTGCGGCCAGGGGGCTTGAGCCTCTTCGCCCAGTCGCCGACGGTCTGGTTTCACGGTGTCGCCGGGCTGTTCGGCTATCACGCGCTCTATTTCACCGCTCTGCGGTTCGCGCCGCCGGCCGAAGCCAACCTGATCAACTACACGTGGCCGCTGCTCATCGTGGTGTTCTCGGCTTTCCTGCCGGGGCACGGGCTCAAGCTCCATCACCTGATCGGGGCGGCCCTCGGGCTTGCCGGAACGATCTTGATCATTGCCGGGCGCGGCGGGCTCGGCAGTGGTTTCGAAGCCGGCCATCTCATCGGCTATGCCGCGGCCTGCGCCTGTGCGCTGGTCTGGACGACCTATTCGGTCACCGCGCGCCTTTTGCCCCATGTGCCGACCGAGGCGGTCGCCGGCTTCTGCCTGGCGACGGCCGTGCTCGCCGGTCTCTGCCATGCCGCCTTCGAGACGACGGTCTGGCCGGCGAGCCTGTCGGAATGGTTGGCCATCCTGGCGCTCGGCCTCGGCCCGGTGGGGGCGGCCTTCTATCTCTGGGACCGCGGCATGAAGCGCGGCGACATTCAGGTTCTGGGCGCGGCGAGTTATGCCGCGCCGGTGCTGTCGACGCTCGCCCTGGTCGTCTTCGGCTTCTCGCAGCCGAGCCTGGCGCTGGCCGGCGCGGTCGTGCTGATCGTGCTGGGATCGCTGATCGCTTCCAGGGATCTGCTGCGCAAGGCGCCCTAGGCGGCCGCCCGCCGTTCGAAGCGCTCAGCTCCTGGGCGGCCGGCGGCAGTGATAGCCATAGACGTCGGCATAGCCGAGCCGGGCATAGAGCGCGCGCGCCTTCTCATTGACGTCGCGCACCTGCAAATAGGCCGATTTGGCCCCCTTCGAGCGGCCCCAGTGCATCAGCGCGGTGACCATGCGGGAGCCGACGCCCTGGCCACGGGCGGCCGGGGTCACGGCGAGGTCGTAGAGCCCGACATAACCGCGCTCGGCGACGCCGAGGCCGTAGCCGACCGGCTCGCGGCCGATGAAGATGGTGGCGAAGGCGGCGTCGACCCGGATCGACGAAACGATCTCGGCGAGCACGTCGCGTTGCCAGTCGGCGAGTTCGTAGGCGCCGGCGGCGCCCTCGATCCAATCCACCGAGGGCTCTTCGGCGAGCACCACGGCGACGGCCGGTGCGCCCTGCAGCTTCACCCGCTCGGCGAGCGAGGCGACCATCACCTTGGTCGGGTCGAACAGCGTCCAGCCGGCGGCGGCAAGCGCCGCATCGACGCCCTCGGCGGCCAGCGGGGTGATCCGCACCATCGGCTCGATACCGGCCTTGCGATAGAGCGACTTCACCGCCTGGATCAGGTCCGCCGTGGGCAGGTCGGACGGAAACCACGGGCTGGCGGCATTGGCGCGCTTGGTATGGCCGCGCGCCATGCGCAGGAGCCAGCCGTCCATATGAATGGTCTGCAGCGCCGGCCAGGCATTGAACATCCGCTCCTCGAGGTCGCGGACGAGGGAGATGTCGGTCATGATCCAGGGTTCCAGCCGGGCGGGGCCAGCGTGAAGCCGGCGAAGTCGAAGCCGGGCGCGACAGTGCAGCCGACCAGGGTCCAGGCGCCGCGGCTCTCGGCCGCCTGCCAGTGATCGCGGGGCACCACGCCCTGCGGGCGTTCACCGCCGGCGAGATCGATGCCGAGCGTGGTCACCGTCACCGGCCCCTTGACGTCGGCGGCGATGGTCAAGGTCAGCGGCGCGCCGCCATACCAGTGCCAGATCTCGGTCGCGTCGACCCGGTGCCAGTGCGAGCGTTCGCCCTGGCGCAGCAGGAAATAGATCAGCGTCGAGGCGGCGCGGCCGCCGCCGGCCGGCGCGTCGCGGAAGGTTTCGCGGAAATGGCCGCCCTCGGGATGCGGCTCCAGGGCGAGCAGGCGAATGATCTCGTCGGCGGTCAGGTCAGGCGTCATCACGGCTCACTTGCGCGCGCGGCCGAAATCCGGGTCGGGCGTGTCCTGGTGCTGGTCGATGATCGAGCGCCGGATCGCGCGGGTGCGGGTGAACAGGTCGAACAGCTGCTCGCCCTGGGCCCAGCGGATATTGCGCTGGAGCGCGATCAGGTCCTCGGTGAAGCGTCCGAGCACTTCGAGCACCGCGTCCTTGTTGTGCAGGAACACGTCGCGCCACATGGTCGGATCGGAGGCGGCGATGCGGGTGAAGTCGCGGAAGCCGCCGGCCGAGAACTTGATCACCTCGCTCTCGGTGACCTGCTCGAGATCGGAGGCGGTGCCGACGATGTTATAGGCGATCAGGTGCGGCACATGGCTGGTGATGGCCAGCACCAGGTCGTGGTGGTCCGGTGCCATCACCTCGGTCTTCGACCCGAGCGCCTGCCAGAAGCCGGTCAGCCGCTCAACCGCCTGCGGGTCGGTGCCGGCCGGCGGCGTGATGATGCACCAGCGTTCGTGGAACAGTTCGGGGAAGCCGGAATCCGGGCCCGAATGTTCGGTGCCGGCGACTGGATGGGCCGGAATGAAATGCACGTCGGCGGGCAGGAACGGCGTCATCTGCGCCACCACCGACCCCTTGACCGAGCCGACATCGGAAACGATGGCGCCGGCTTTCAGATGCGGTGCGATGACCTCCGCGACCGCTCCGCAGGCGCCGACCGGCACGCAGAGAATGACCAGGTCGGCATTCTCGACCGCGGCCGCGAGATCGGTGGTGACCTCGTCGGCCAAACCGAGTTCCTTGACCCGTGCGACCACCGTCTCGGAGCGATCGGCCGCCACCACCGTGCCGGCGATGCCGAGGCCGCGGAGCGCGCGCGCGATCGACGAGCCGATCAGCCCGATGCCGATCAGCGCAACCCGCTCGAAGCGCAGCGGCGCGGTCACGCTCCCCTGGCCCCGAGGAACTCCTTGAGCGTCGCGACCAAATGCCGGTTCGCTTCTTCGGTGCCGATGGTCAGGCGCAGCGCGTCGGGCAGGCCATAGGCGCCGACCTTGCGCAGGACCAGGCCCTTGGACACCAGGAAGGCATCCGCGTCATTGGCGGTCTTGCCCGCGGCCTTGGGGAAGTGGATCAACAGGAAATTGCCGACCGACGGGGTCACCGTCAGGCCGAGCGCGGTCAGCTCGCTGGTCAGCCAGGGCAGCCATTTCTCGTTATGCGCGATGGCAGCCTGGACGAAGGGCTGGTCTTCGACCGCGGCGACGCCGGCATTGATGGCAGCGGCGTTGACGTTGAACGGCCCGCGAATGCGGTTCAGGGCGTCGACCAGGTGGTCCGGGCCGTAGAGCCAGCCGATGCGCAGCGCCGCCAGCCCGTAGATCTTCGAGAAGGTCCGGGTCATCACGACGTTTTCGTTCGAGGCGACCAGTTCCAGGCCGCTCTCGTAGTCGTTGCGGCGGACATATTCGGCATAGGCCGCGTCGAGCACCAGCAGCACCGACTTGGGCAGGCCGGCATGCAGCCGCTTGACCTCGTCGAAGGGAATATAGGTGCCGGTCGGATTGTTGGGGTTGGCGAGGTAGACGACCTTGGTCCTCGGCGTCACCGCCTGCAGGATGGCGTCGACATCGGTGTGCAGGTTCTTTTCCTTGACCACGACGGGCGTGCCGCCGGCGGCCAGGATGGCGATCTTGTAGACCAGGAAGCCATGCTCGGTGAAAATGCCCTCGTCGCCGGGGCCGATATAGGCATGGGTGATCAGCGACAACAGCTCATCCGAGCCCGAGCCGCAGATCAGCCGGGCGGGGTCGAGGCCGTAAAGCTTGCCGATCGCCTCGCGCAGCGCCGCGGAGGTGCCTTCCGGATAGAGCTCCAGCTTGTCGGCGACATGCCGATAGGCCGCGATCGCCTTCGGGCTCGGCCCGAGCGGCGTCTCGTTCGACGACAGCTTGTAGACCTTGTCGATACCCGGGGCGCCGGACTTGCCGGGCACATAGGCATCGATCGCCATGATGCCGGGGCGGGGAAGGGGACGCGTTGCGGCGGTGCTCATCGGAACATGCTCATAGGGCACGAGGACGTATCGAGACCCGAGATCAGGCCGCGACTGGCTTTGCGGTGTAGCCGACCGTGCGCGCGGCTTCAACAGCAAGGCCGGCAGAGACGTCACGCGCGATCTCGGCTTCGTCGGCGTCGCGCGGCCCCCAGGCCAGCACATGGTGGCCGCCGGCGGTGGTCGCACTGGCGAGCACCGCGTCGACGGGTGCCTTCGGCACCGCGGCAAGGGTGATGGCGACCAGCCGCATGTCGAGACCGGCGGTGTCGATGGAGGGATGGCCGATCACCACCGCCTGGGGCGGCCTCGGGCTCGCTCCGCGCGCGATCGCCGGTGCGGTCGCCATGGCGATCGGCTGGCCGGCAAGCCCGAGCTTGTCCCACCAGGGCGCGCGCGCCGGGCCGAGCCCGACCAGGCCCAGATCGCCGCGCTCGCGGGCGATCGCCGTGATGACCGAGGCGGGCGTCGAATGCTGCACCAGCGGCACGCCGAAACCGAAATGGAAGCGGGCGAGCTCGCGCGCGCCCTCCTGTTCGGGCCCCATCACGACATGCACCGAATGCGGCGCCTGGACATAGGTGAAGGTGGAGATGATCTGGCGCCAGATCTGCGCCACCAGCTCCACCGGCAGGCGGCCGTGATGGCGCTCGACCAGGCGGCGCACCACGTCGGCCTCGCGGGCGGGGCGGAAGGCCGAGCCGGTCTCGGCGGTCTTCTTGACCTCGATCAGCCGCTCGATGATCTGCCCGCGCTGCATCAGGAGCTCGTGCATGGCCGTGTCGATCCGGTCGATCTCGCTGCGGAGATCGGCGAGGCTCGGCGGTTTGGCTTGCGTCATGGCGGGACCGGAAGCTGGGATTGGCGCGGCTGAGGCGATAGCGCCGGCAGGTCAGCCGCGCGCGGCCGGAACCATGGCGGTGACCTCGATCTCGACCTTGATCTCGGGCTTGAGCAGCCCCGCGACCACCACCAGGGTGGCGGCCGGCCGGATCTCGCCGAAGATCTCACCGAAGATCGGGAAGACCTTTTCGGCGTCGGCGGCCTCGGTGATGTAATAGGTCGCGCGCACCACGTCGTTCAGCGACGCACCGGCCTCGGCCAAGGTCGTGGCGATGGTCTTGAAGCAGTTGCGGGCCTGGTCCTCGACGCCGGCGGGCAGGACCATGGTGGCATAGTCGTAGCCGGTGGTGCCGGCGACGAAGACGAAGCCGCCCTGGACCACCGCGCGGGAATAACCCGCAGCCTTTTCGAACGGCGAACCAGTGGAGATGAGACGCCGTTCCATCGATCACTCTTTCCGCGCCGGGGTCTCGCCGCCTGCGCTGCGCTGTCCGATCACATCCAGGGGCGGGCGGCGCCGACGGTCTTTTCGAAGTTGTCGATCGACTTCGCCTTGACCATGGTCAGGCCGATATCGTCGAGGCCGTTCATCATGCAGTGCTTGCGGAAGGCGTCGATCTCGAATTTCAGCGTGCCGCCGTCGGGACCGCGGATCTCCTGGCTCTCCAGGTCGATGGTCAGGGTCGCGTTGGAGCCGCGGTCGGCATCCTCGAACAGCTTCTCCAGGTCCTCGGGCGAGACCGTGATCGGCAGCACACCGTTCTTGAAGCAGTTATTGTAGAAGATGTCGGCGAAGCTGGTCGAGATGACGCAGCGGATGCCGTAGTCGAGCAGCGCCCAGGGCGCATGCTCGCGCGACGAGCCGCAGCCGAAATTGTCGCCGGCGACCAGGATCTGGGCCTGGCGATAGGCCGGCTTGTTGAGGATGAAATCCGGGTTTTCCGAACCGTCGTCCTTGTAGCGCGCCTCGGAGAACAGGCCCTTGCCGAGGCCGGTGCGCTTGATCGTCTTCAGATACTGCTTGGGGATGATCATGTCGGTGTCGACATTGATCGTTCGCATGGGCGCTGCGACGCCGGTCAGCGTGGTGAACTTCTGCATGGGGTTCCCCCTGAATTTCTGCAGCCGGATGTATCAGAGCCATCGGCGCTTGGGCAAGGCGAGGAATGCGCAGCGGGGTTGCGGCCAGGCGCAAGCTCGACGATATCCGGTTCGAACCGGAGATCATCATGACCGTGCACGCGACCATCGAGGCCAAGCTCACCCAGGCCTTCGCGCCCGTTTCCCTGGCCGTCATCGACGAAAGCGAGCAGCACCATGGTCACGGCGGCTGGCGGGAGGGCGGCGAAACCCATTTCCGGGTGAAATTGGTGTCGGCCGTGTTCGCCGGCAAGTCGCGGGTCGATCGTCACCGCATGATCAACCAGGTGCTCGACGCCGAGCTGAAGGGCCGCGTTCACGCGCTGGCGATCGAGGCGCGGGCGCCTGGCGAATAGGCCCTCCGCGGTTCCGTGCCTCAGGTCGTGCCGGCGATCAGGATATCGGCGGTGGCCAGATTGCAGGCCATCGGCACGTTGTAGACGACGGCGAGCCGGGTCAGTGCCTTGACGTCGACGTCGTGGGGATGCGGCGACAGCGGGTCGACCAGGAAGATCAGCAGGCTGATGGCGCCTTCGACGATCAGCGCGCCGATCTGCTGGTCGCCGCCGAGCGGGCCGCTCTTCATCAGGCGGATATCGAGCTCGGCGACTTCGCGTTTCAGCAGCGAGCCGGTCGTGCCGGTCGCGACGATCCGGTGCCGGGCCAGAACCGCGCGATGACGCGTGGCCCAGGCGACCATGTCGGGCTTCTTCTGATCATGGGCGATGAGGGCGATCGCCTGCTCTTGTCTCGGTTGCTCGCTCATCGGCTCCTGGGCCCTTGTCCCTGTCGCGGTTCCGGCCGGTTCAGCCTTGCCGCTCCAGTGGCGTGATCTTCAAGGCGGTGATGCGGTTGCGCTGCTTGCGCAGCACGTGGAAACGGAAGCCGTGGAAGGTGAAGGTCTGGCCGGTCTCGGGGATCGAGCGTGCCTCGTGGATGACCAACCCGGCAATGGTGGTGGCTTCCTCGTCCGGCAGGCGCCAGTCCATGGCGCGGTTGAGATCGCGGATCGGCACGCTGCCGTCGACATTGACCGAGCCGTCGGCCTGCGGCCTGACGCCGATGACCTGAACGTCGTGTTCGTCTTTGATGTCGCCGACGATCTCCTCGATGATGTCCTCGAGGGTCACCAGGCCCATCACCTCGCCATATTCGTCGACGACCAGGGCGAAATGGGTCTTGCGCCGCAGGAAGGCCTTCAGCTGGTCCTGCAGGCTGGTCGAGTCGGGCACGAACCAGGCCGGCAGCGCCAGGCTGGTCAGGTCGATCTTGCTGACGTCGCCATTGGCCGCCGCCATGGCGCGCAGCAGATCCTTGCCGTGCAGCACGCCGATGATGTTCTCCGGCGTGTCGCGCCACAAGGGAATGCGGGTATAGGGCGCGGCGAGCACGTCGCGCACCACCTTGTCGGGGGCGTCGCCCGCGTCGATCGTCACCATCTTGGTGCGGTGGACCATGACGTCGGAGACCGACAGGTCCTTCAGGTCGAGAATGCCGCCGACCATGTCGCGGTCGAGCTTCTCGAACGAACCTTCCTTGTGCATCAGGTCGACCGTGCCGCGCAGCTCCTCGGCACCCGACAGGACGCTCTGGTTCTGCTTGATCTTCAGGCCGAACAGGCGCAGCACGCCACGCACGATCGCCTCGATCGCCAAAAGCACCGGGCCGAGCACGGCGACCACCCAGGAGACCGGCCGGGCAATGGCCAGCGATACCTGCTCGGGGCGCACGATCGCCACCGTCTTCGGCATGACCTCGGCGAAGACAATGATCACCACCGACATGATGGCGGTCGCGTAGATCACGCCCTCGGCGCCGAAGAAGCCGACCATCAGGCTGGTGGTGAAGGAGGAGACGCCGATATTGACCACGTTGTTGCCGACCAGCATGGCGCCGATCAGCCGTTCGCGCACCTCGAGCATGCGGTTGACGATTCCCGCCCGGGCATCGCCGGAGGTCTCCAGCGCCAGCATGCGCGCCTTGGAGGTGGCGGACATGGCCGTCTCGCCCGCCGAAAAGAAGGCCGAGAGCATGAGGCTGACCACGATGATCGCCAGCGCCAGCCACGGGTTGATGATGATGTGGTCCATGATCTCCTCGGCCGCCGGGGAGGCGGCTAACCTCATTGCCCCGCGTGCCGCCGATCCCTCATCCGGCTGCCGCTAGCGGCGCGCGAGCTCTTCCACGAGGAACGAGCGCACGGCCGTCGGGTCGACGTCCCTGGCGATGAAGCTCCGTCCGATGCCGCGCGTCAGGATGAAGGTGAGCGCACCGCGCGTGACCTTCTTGTCCTGCTGGATCGCGGCCATCAGCCGGTCGACATCGCCGACGCCTCCGGGAATATGGGCGAGTTCGCTGGGCAATCCAACGGCGGTCAGATGCGATCGCATGCGCTCGGCGTCATCGGCGGCGCAAAGGCCGAGGCTGGCCGAGAAGCGATAGGCCTGCGCCATGCCGATGGCGACGCCCTCGCCATGGACGAGGCGGGTGCCGTCATACTGGGTGGCCGCCTCCAGCGCATGGCCGAAGGTATGGCCGAGATTGAGCAAGGCGCGGTCGCCGGTCTCGGTTTCGTCGCGGGCGACCACGGCGGCCTTGGCCCGGCAGGAGGTGGCGATCGCCTGGACCCGGTCGCGGCCGCCCTGGAACACGCCGCGCCAATTGGCCTCGAGCCAGCCGAAGAAGCCGGGGTCGTCGATCAGGCCGTATTTGGCGACCTCGGCATAACCGGCGCGGAACTCGCGGGTCGACAAGGTGTCGAGCACGTCGGTATCGGCCAGCACCAGGCCGGGCTGGTAGAAGGCGCCGATCAGGTTCTTGCCGTGGCGCGAATTGATGCCGGTCTTGCCGCCGACCGAGGAATCGACCTGGGCGAGCAGGCTGGTCGGCATCTGCACGAAACCCATGCCGCGCCGGACGATGGCCGCGGCAAAGCCGGCGAGGTCGCCGACCACGCCGCCGCCGAGCGCCACGACCAGGTCGCCGCGCTCCATGCGGGCGGCGAGCAATTGATCGACCACCTGTTCGAGCATGGCGAAGCGCTTGGTCGCCTCGCCCGGCGGAACGCTGATCCGGACATGGCGGATGCCGGCCTTATCGAGGCTCCGTTCGAGCGCCGGTGCATGCAAGGCCCCGACCGTCTCGTCGGTCACGATGGCGACCGCGCGGCCGGGAAAACGCGCGGCAATGGTCGCGCCAGCGCCGGCGATCAGGCCGGAGCCGATCAGGATGTCATAGGAGCGTTCGCCCAGCGCGACCGGGACGCTGGTGACGCTATCGGGCTCGGATGTGGCGCTCACGGCTGCTTCAACTCCTTAGGCGCCAGCAGCCGGTCGACCAGCACGCCGACCGCCTCTTCGACGATCTCTTCGTGCGAGGCCTCGCGCGAGACGATGGCGAGGTCGGCTTCGGCATAGACCGGGTAGCGTTCTTCCATCAGGCGGCGCAGCACCGCCTCCGGATCGGCCTGTTTCAGCAGCGGACGGTCGCTGCGCCGCCGGACCCGGCGCATCAGCACGTCGAGATCGGCCTTGAGCCAGAGCGAAATGCCGTGGGCGCGAATATTGGCGCGGGTTTCGGGGTTCATGAAGGCACCGCCGCCGGTGGCGAGCACTTGCGGGCCGTCCTTCAGGATGCGCGCGACGACACGCACCTCGCCGGCGCGGAAATAGGCCTCGCCATGCTTTTCGAAGATTTCCGGGATCGACATGACATGGGCCTTCTCGATCTCGTGGTCGGCATCGATGAAGGGCAGGCCAATGCGCTGGGCGAGCCGGCGGCCGATCGAGGTCTTGCCGGCGCCCATCAGGCCGACGAGCACGATCGAGCGCGCGCCGAGCGCGGCGCGCAGGCCTGTCGTGTCGATCTCGGCGGTCGTCGCGCCCATGGTGGTCCCCGTTTCGATACCCCTGTGTCACGAAGTGCCGGAGAGGGCAACGGGGCAGGCCGGCTAATCAGCTGATGCCAGATGTGCGGGGCGAGGTCCTCGGCGGTCGGGTCGGCCAAAGGCCGCGGCACGCGCGCGTCGCATGGACGTCGAAGTCGCCGCGGGGGTATCGCCTCACCTCTCCCTGCCAGGGAAGGTCGGCAAGCCGGCACTGGGAGAGGGGGAATTACGCATTCAGAACAAGGTTTTAGGCGTTTCGCATGGTGGCCGCTCGATTGGCGCGTCGCCCCCTCCCGGCCGGCTGACGTCGGCACACATCCTTCGGACGCGCCCGAATGGGTCACGCTTCGAAATTTCGCGCCGGAACCACCACTCCTTACCTCTCCCCGGCGGGGAGAGGTCGGCCGAAGGCCGGGAGAGGGGGAGTAGGTCTTTCCGAACAAGCTTTGCGCGTTTCGCATGGTGCTCACTCGGCGAGCGCCTCGCCCCCTCTCCCGACCGCTCGCTGCGCTCGCAGTCGACCTCTCCCCGCCGGGGAGAGGTGAAGAACAGTGGTTCCGGCGCGCGTTTTCGAGGAACGCTACCCATGCCGGTACCTAGGCCGTCGGCATCTCGCGGGCGGCGATGGCTTCGGCAATGGCGACCAGGCGACGCGCCATGTCGGCATGAAGGCGCTCGACCATGCGGCCTTCGACCTGCAGCGCGCCCTTGGCGGCGTTCTCCGGTTGCTCGAAGGCAGCGATGATCTTGCGCGCCCAGGCGACCTCGGCTTCGCCGGGCGAGAAGGCCTGGTTGCAGCCGGCGATCTGGTTCGGATGGATCAGGGTCTTGCCGTCGAAACCCATGTCGCGGGCCTCTGCGCATTCCCTGACGAAGCCGGCTTCGTCGGCAATCTCGTTCCAGACGCCGTCGACGATAACAAGGCCGTGGGCGCGGGCGGCGGCAAGGCAGGTCATCAGCCAGGAATTCATCGGCGCGCGGCCGGGCACCAGGCGGGCGCCGGTTTCCTTGGCGAGGTCATTGGTGCCCATAACGAAGCCGGAAAGCCTGGTCGATGGCTCGCGGGCGGCCGCGGCGATGGCCCCGGCATTCAGCATGGCGAGCGGCGTTTCCATCATCGCCCAGACCCGCGTGCGTGTCGGCGCGCCGGCCTTGGCCAGCGCCCGGCCGGCGGCGACCAGGTCGTCGCCGGTATTGACCTTCGGGATGAGGATGACGTCCGGCCCGGTCGCGGCGATCGCCGCGAGATCGGCCTGGCCCCAGGGGGTTTCCAGGCCATTGAGGCGCACCACGACCTCGCGATGGCCGAAGCCGCCGGCCGTCACTGCCGCTGCGACCTGTTCCCGCGCGGTCGTCTTGGCGTCGGGGGCCACCGCGTCCTCGAGGTCGAGGATGACCACGTCGGCCGGCAAGGTGCGGGCCTTGTCGAGCGCGCGGGCATTGGAGCCCGGCATGTAGAGAACGGAGCGGCGAGGGCGGTTCGACATGTTGGGCGATCCGGGAATTGGCGGGCGGTCCGAAAAGGCGCTATGCGCTGGGCGACTGGCCCAAGGCTAGCCGCCTAGCGGCGGCCGTGCCATCGTCCTTTCGCTTAGATTGATTTTGCTCTTCTGCTTCAGGGTTGTGCGGCGCGTGACTGATACGGATGTTCTGATCGTCGGCGGCGGGATCATGGGATCCTGTGCCGCCTACTTCCTCAAGAAAGAGCTGGGCTTCGCCGGCACGGTGCGGGTCGTCGAACGCGACCCGAGCTATGCCCAGTCGTCGACCACGCTGTCGGCCGCCTCGATCCGCCAGCAGTTCTCGACGCCGGAAAACATCCGGATGAGCCGGTTCGGCATCGAGATCATCCGCGGCCTGAAGCAGCGTTTCAGCCCGGATGCCGATATCGGCTTTCACGAAGGCGGTTATCTGATCCTGGCGAGCGAGACCGGCCGCGGCGTGCTCGAAGCCAATTGGCGGACGCAGAGCGCGGAAGGCGCCGACATCCTGCTCTTGTCGCCGGAGGAGCTGAAACAGCGCTTTCCGTGGCTCAGCACCGACGAATTGGCGGCCGGCGCCTGGGGGCGGACCGGCGAAGGCTGGTTCGACGCCGCCATGCTGCTCGACCTGTTCCGCAAGGCGGCGCGCGAGGCCGGCGCCGTCTATCAGAAGGCCGAGGTCAAGAGCCTCGTGCGTGACGGCAGCCGGATCACCGGGGTGACGCTTTCCGACGGCGAACGGGTGACCTGCGGCACCTGCGTGCTCGCTGCCGGCGCCTGGGCCGGGCGGCTTGCGCAAGACGCCGGCATCGCGCTGCCGGTCGAGCCGCGCAAGCGCACGGTGTTCGTGGCGAAATGCCCGGCGTCCTTCGCCAACATGCCGCTGATCGTCGACCCCTCGGGGGTCTGGATGCGGCCCGAGCGCGACCTGATCATCGGTGGCTGGGGACCGGGCGAAAACGATCCGGATCCGGCGGCTTACGGTGATTTCGAACCGGATCATGACCAGTTCGAAACCTATGTCTGGCCGGCCTGGGCAACCCGCATCCCGGCGCTCGAAGAATTGCGCCTGATCCGCGCCTGGGCGGGGCATTACGATTTCAACACGCTCGACCACAACGCGATCCTCGGGCCGCATCCGGAAATCGGCAATCTGCAGTTCATCAACGGCTTCTCCGGTCACGGATTGCAGCAGGCGCCCGCCGCCGGCCGCGCCGTCGCGGAACAGATCATGTTTGGCGGCTACCGGTCGCTGGATCTGTCGGTGTTCGGTTACGACCGCATCATCCGCGGTGAACCGGTGCTGGAATTGAACGTTATCTGATCGCGCGGCAGGGCCGCCGGGAGAGCTTCACATGAAAGTCTGTGTCTATGGGGCCGGCGCCGTCGGCGGCCATCTCGCGGCGCGTTTGATCGCCAAGGGCGATGCCGAGGTTTCGGTGGTGGCGCGCGGGGCGCATCTCGCCGCGGTCCGCGACAACGGCCTGTTCCTGGAAACCGAGGGCAAAGTCATCGGCGGCAAGCCTTTCGCCGCGACCGACGATCCCGCCGAACTGCCGCCGCAGGACCTGGTCGTGCTGTCGCTGAAGGCGCCGTCGCTGCCGTCGGTGGCCAAGCCCCTGCGCCGGCTGCTGGCGCCGAGTGCCGCCGCCCTGTTCTTCAACAACGGCATTCCCTGGTGGTGGCGTTACGGCATCGACGACGGTGGCTCGCTGGCGCTGCTCGATCCAGGCGGCCTGCTGTGGCGCGAGCTCGGGCCGGACTGCGTGCTGGGCGGCGTGGTCTATTCCTCCAACGCCTTGAAGGAACCGGGCGTCGTCACCCATTACGGCGCCAACAAGTGGATTATCGGCGAACCGACCGGCGATCGTTCGCCGCGGGCGGAGGCTGCGGCCGAATTGTTCGAGGCGGCCGGCCTGAACGCGCCGGTCTCCGAGGATATCCGCCGCGACATGTGGGAAAAGCTGTTCCGCAACGTCGCCGGCAATCCCCTGTCGGCGATCACCCGCGTGCCGACCGCCGAATGGTCGACGGCGCCCGGCATCGGCGAGGTCGGGCGCGGCCTGATCAACGAGACGGTCGAGGTTGCCCGGGCGCTCGGCTGGGATTTCGGCGACAGTGTCGATGCCGCGACGATCGTCAATCCGCCTGCCGGGCGCGCCGGCGGCCGCTCATCCATGCTGCAGGATGTCGAAGCAGGCCGGCCAATGGAGGTCGAGGCCATTGTCGGCCAGGTCCAGGCCTTCGGCCGCGAGGCCGGCGTCGCGACGCCGACCATCGATGTCATCCTGCCGCTGCTGCGCGGCCTCGACGCGGCGATCCAGCACAAGCGCTGACACCGCGACCGGCGCGGCTCCCGCGTCGGTCGGTCAGGCATTGGACCGGTTACGCGTTTGACATGTTACCTATTGGACATGGGCCGGCGGCGGACGTTCGGGCGCAGATGCTCGAACGGAATGACGCCGGTATCGTCGAGGGCCGCGCCGGGCGAGGCGCCGACCACCACGCTGTCGGCATAGGGCTGCCAGTCGCCGCGGAAATGCACCGAGCTCTTCAGCACGACCACCTTGTAGCCGGTAATGTCGACGCCGAGATGGGTGCAGACCGCGATGCAATGCGGCTGCTGGCGCACCGTGCCGACCACCACGTCGATGCCACCGATCCGGAGCCAGGCGGACGGCCCCATATGGATCGGCTGGCCGCCGACCATCGGGCCGGTGCCGGTGAACCGGCCATCGGAAATCGCGATGACCTCGGCGGAGGCCGATAGCGGCTCCTCGCCCGGGCCCGTGCCATGGGCGGCGAAGGTGACGGCGATGGTCTGCCCGATGCCGGCCTGATGCGCCTTCGCCGCGATGGCCGGCTCATGGAACAGGGCGGCGAGCGCGTTCTCGGCCTTGCGGGCGATCAGCGCTTTCAGGAAGCCGGTGGTGATCGACGAGCCGCCGGCGCCGGGATTGTCCTGGGTGTCGGCGATGATCACCGGTTTCGACGCCGAGGCGGCGCGGGAAAAGGCGGTGTCGAGGGCCTCGTCGCGCGGTTTGGCGAGGTGTTCGAGGAAGGCTGCCTCCGAGCGGATCACCGCCTTGGCCAGCCGGTCGACGGCCGCGTCGACCTCGGCCTGGTTCGCGCCATAGCCAATGACGGTGGCGCCCATGTCGAAGATGTCGGCCGAGGGGAAGCCCGGGCAAAGCGACAGGTGCACGCCGGTTTCCGCCTCGATCTCCTCGAGCAGCGCGTAGAGGCCTTTCATCGGCTCGATCATCGAGCAGCCCGAGGCGATCGGGATCAGGAACGGCATCTGGCGGAAGGCGCGGGCCGGCCTGGGTCCCCAGGCGCGCACCGTGTCGAACCAGCGGCCGACGCGCTGGCCGGTCTGCAGCCAGTCGATATGGGGATAGGTGCGATAGGCCGACATGAAGCTGGCATTGTCGACCATCAGCTGGGTCACATTGGCATGCAGGTCGAGCGAGGCGACGATGGGCACGTCCGGTCCGACCAGCCGGCGCACCCGGCGCAGCAATTCACCCTCGGCATCCTCGATGGTCTCGGTGGTCATGGCGCCATGCAGCTCCAGGAACACGGCGTCGGGGGCCGCGTCGGCGATATCGGCGAGGAGATAGGCCGAAGCGCGCTCGAACACGCTGTCGGCAACCCGGCCGGAGGGCTGGGCAAACGACCAGGACAGCGGCACGATCGTGTGGCCGGCGGCGATCGCCACATCCATGAAGCCGGTAATGGCGATGTTGAACGGCGCGAATTTGGCCGGAATCGTGTCGCCGCGCGTGAAGCCCGGCCAGGCGCCGGCCTGGTTGAAGCTCGCCCAGCCGGTCGGCTCAGGAACGAAGGTATTGGTCTCGTGCATGAAGCCGCCACAGGCGATGCGCATGGTCATGGATGTCTCGCGGGTTGAACCTGGCGGCTATTGGTGGCCGATTGCGGTCACGCCGTCATCCCCGGACTCGGGCTGGTCTGCGATGCGGCGGCGGCGGGGCCGGCAGGGTTGCCGGTTCGCGCTTGCCGGCGCCCGGCCGCGTTTCCCGTTTGAGGGCGGCGCATCCCGCCGGTAAGCTCGGTCGTGACGGGAGAGTTGTCTGGAGCCGGATGCCACATATTCACGTGACGGGTACGGAGCGCCGCTTCAATGTCGTCGTGGCCGTGGAAGACCGCGGCGAATGGCGCATGTTCCTGCCTTTCCCGGCGCACCGGGTCCGGCGGGCCGCACCGGTCGGCACGGACCGGTTCGTCTGCCTGTCCGAGGCGGGTGATGTCCGCCTCATCGATCATCGCTCCGGTGCGGATGTCGCGCGGGCCACCGTCCGACTGCGCGGCGGCGAGAACATTCTGGTGGTCGAGCGGTCGGGCATCATCGTGCTCTACGATGCGAAGCCCTATTTCTCGTCGCTCGACGCGCCGCACAGCATTCACATTCTCAGGGCTGACGATCTCGGCACGATCGCCACGGGCGATGCGATCAGGCTGTCGACGGATCGATCGACGGGACGTTTTGTCGGGCGCGAGGCGGAGCCGGCCGAGGCCGGTGAGCTGATCGGCCTGCGGATTCGCGGCCGGATCGTCGAGGATACGGCCGGGCGGCTCGGCTTCGTCGGCGAGATCGGCGCGCGGCATGCGCTGTTCCGGATCGATGGTGCCGATCTGTCGGTGAGCGTCACGCCGATCCCCGAGGGCGCCATGCCCTGGCAGTGGTTCAGCCCGAGCGGGGGCCATGCTCTCGCGCCTCACATCGGCAGGCCGTTCGCAGCCGACGATCTCGATGGCGCCGGGGCCGGCCAGGAGGCCTTTCTCGCGGGTTATCACGGCAATAAGGGGACACTGGAGCTCTGGGCGACCGCGCCGCCACGGCTCGTGCGGCTGATCAGGACGGGTGCCGGACTGCCGCCCGATTTTGTCGGCGATGTCGTCTGGGAACCGGATGAAACCGGCTTCTGGGCCAAATTTGTCGGAAATTCACGCCGTATTGGGTTCCAACGCGTCGGTCTCGATGGATCGCTGTCGCCTGCCTTCGGTTTCGACCGGTTCCGCGACAAGAGCTATCCGGTCACGCAGGACATCGCCGACGTCGCGGATCCGGCAGAGGTCGAGGTCCGGGTCTTTGCCGATTCGAGCTTCATCCAGCGCGCATGGTGCACCGAGCCGCTGCCGTTCAGGCTGATCGGGGAGCAGGAGGATGGTTTTCGCCCGGACACCGCTCCCTATCCGCCGGAGGCCGCGGTCACGCGCTTCCTGGCCCGATCGGCGCGCCCGCATGTCGTCATCGTCAGGGATTTTTCGGCGTCCGCCGTGGCGGATGTGCTTCGGCAGCTGGCCGGCGACATCGGCGAGCGTCTCGGCGATCTCTGCCAGGACGACGTGCTGGAATTGTCGTTCAAGGTCGGCCGGCGCACGCTGACCGAGACGCGGTTTTTCGGGCGGCTGGCCGCCGACCATGTCGATGTGGCCGCGGAGCTTCGCCAGCTCCTTCTGGCCTATCTTAGAGCCCAGCCGGCGGTGGTCGAGGCGAAGCAATTGTTCCGGCAACTCTGGGGGCCGGAAGGCCAGGGTGCCCTTGGTCCGGCCATGCAGGCGCTGCTTCGTCTCGATCCCGCCGCTCATGACGTCTTCCGCACCTATCTGGCTCTGCGTGACGGCGAACACGAGACGCATTCGACCGACGTGATCATGAAGGACTATGTCGCCGCCACCGGCTGGCGGGACCGCGCCATGATCGGTTTCGGCATCTATTTCGCGCTGATCCGGCAGAGGGACGGCCGAGAGGCGCTGTTCGGCGGGCTTCTCGACGAATATGGGCTGGTCGAGGCCGCCGCAGCGATGATCGGCGCCGATGAGTTCGCCGCTCTCATCGTCGCGGAGATCGACCGGTTCGTCGTCGTGCCAGGGTTGGACCGCGGCGACGGGACGGACCTTTATCGTGCGCTTCAGCCGAGCCTCGAGACGAGCGACTATGGCCTGGCGGTTCTGGCCGCGCTGCCGTCCGCGGGCGGCCCGGTCCTGGCGCGCCGGGAGGCGGAACAAGGGGTCAATCCCGACTTCCTGGCTGCCGTCGCCGTGCGTGACGAGGAGACGCCGAAGGCCGCGCGGCCGTGGTGGGCGCGCCTGTTCGGCCGGCGGACCTGACGGCGGGCCGGGCGGCACCGGCGATGCGATTGCGATGGGGCTGCGTTCCCCGGTTGCCGCTGGCGGCCAGGGCCCGGGCTGATAGCCTTCGCACCAGGCCGCCCCGCAGAGGCAGCAACCGATGGTGGGGGGAGACGTTCATGGCGAAACGGTTCTGGAGTGAAGGGCCCGTGGCGACGCGGCGGTCGGTGATGGCGGGCATGCTGGCGCTCGCCTCCGGGCGACCGGCGCTGGCGGAGGATTATCCGGCCGGCCGGCCGATCCGGGTGGTGGTGCCGTTCGCCGCCGGCGGCGGCACCGACGCCGTGACCCGCATCGTCGCCGAACATGCCGCCAAGGCCTGGGGCACGGCCATTGTCATCGAGAACAAGCCCGGCGGCGGCACCATGATCGCCTCGCAGAGCGTCGCGGCGGCGCCGGCCGACGGCTATACCGTGCTCGCCATCTCCAACAGTTTCCTGGTCTCGCCGATGCTCGCCGAGCAGGCGCCTTATGATTCCGAGCGTGACTTCACCGCGGTGGCGCTGCTCGCCTCCAGTCCGCATGTCCTGGTGGTCAATCCCGCGGTGCCGGTGCGCAGCCTCGCCGAGCTGACGTCCTGGGCCAAGGCCCATGCCGATACCGCCAGCTTCGCCTCGTTCGGCCGCGGCGCCTCCAACCACCTCGGCTTCGAGGTGCTGAAGCGCCGCCTCGGCGTCGAGATCGTCCATGTGCCCTATGGCGGCAGTGCGCCGGCGATGAAGGATCTGCTCGGCGGCCATGTGCCGATGATGCTGGGCGACCTGCAGAATGTCCGCGAGCAGGTGACCGCCGGCACGCTCAGGGCGGTCGCGGTTGCCAACGAGACGCGGCTCGCCTCGCTGCCGGATGTGCCGACGATTGAAGAAGCCGGCATATCGGGTTTCACCTCGAAGTCGTGGTTTGGCCTGGTGATGCGTGCCGGCACGCCCGCGCCGATCGTCAGCCGGTGGAACGCGGCGGTGCGGGCCGCCCTCGACGATCCCGCGATACGCGCCAAGCTGGAACCGCATGGCGTGACGCTGAGCAACACGACGCCGGCCGAGTTCGGCGCCTTCCTGCGCAGCGAGGCGGCCAAGGCGGCGGACGCGATCCGCCTCGCCGGGTTGAAATGACGGCGAGGCGGCGGAGGCGGGAGGGCCCCGATCAGTCCCGGTCCCAGCGCTGTTGCTGGGCCGAGACCGCCATGTAGTCGTAGTAGAAATCGGAAATGGCCCAATAGGCCTGGCTGTCGCGGTGGAAGGCGGCCTGGTGTTCGTAGATCTTCTTGAACGCCGGGTTCTGCTCCGACATCTCCTTGTAGAGGTCGAGGGCGATCTTGTAGCTGGCGCGCAGGATGTCGTTCGGCAGCGGCCGCAATTGCGCGCCGGCGGCGACCAGGCGGCGCAGCGCCGGCGGGTTCAGCACATCGTATTTGGCCTGCATGTCGTGGCCGGCCATGGCCGCGGCGGTCCGCAGGATGGTCTGGTAGGTCTTGGGCAGGGCCTTCCACTTGTCGAGATTGAAGAAGAAGCTGAGTTCGGCGCCGCCCTCCCAGAAGGCCGGGTAATAATAGTAGGGCGCGATCTTCACGAAGCCGAGCTTCTCGTCGTCATAGGGCCCGACGAATTCGGCGGCATCGAGCACGCCGCGCTCGAGCGCCGGATAGATGTCGCCGGCGCCGAGCTGCTGCGGGATGACGCCGAGCTTCTGCAGCACCGTGCCGCCCAGGCCGCCGATGCGCATCTTCAGCCCGCTGAGATCGGCCCTGGACTTGATCTCCTTGCGGAACCAGCCGCCCATTTGCGTCCCGGTATTGCCGGCCGGCAGGTTGTAGAGGCCGAATTTGGCGTAGAACTCGTTCAGCAGTTCGATGCCGCCGCCGCGATAGAGCCAGGCGTTCTGCTGGCGGCTGTTCGGCCCCCAGGGGATCGCCGTGCCGAAGGCGAAGCCGGTATCCTTGCCGATATAGAAATAGGAACCGGTCTGGCCCATCTCGACCGTGCCGTTGCCGACCGCGTCGGCGACCGCCAGCGCCGGCACGACCTCGCCGGCGGCGAAGACCTGGATCTTGAAGGCGCCGTCGGTGGCGTCCGAGACCAGTTCGGACAGGAAGGTGCAGGCGCCATAAAGCGTTTCAAGCGATTTCGGATAGCTCGAGGTCAGTCGCCAGGTGATGCTCGGGGTGCCTTGAGCAATGGCGGGGCTGGCGACCGCGACGGCGGCGCTGCCGATGCCGGCGGTCTTGAGAAAGGCGCGGCGCTTCATGGGGCGTTTCCTCGGGCTCGGTGTGATTCTTCTGGTTGGGGCGGGACGTTAGCGCATGGCGCGGCCCTGGCGAGCCGCTTCGTCGCGTCCTTCGCAGAGATACGTACGGGCCCGAAAGCAAAAGGCCGCCGCGGATGCGACGGCCTTCGCCTGTCAGGAATCGCGTGCCGCGCGCGGCCGTCAACCCATGGTGGGGATCGAGAACTCGGCGCCGTCCTTGATGCCCGAGGGCCAGCGCGAGGTGATCGTCTTGGTCTTGGTGTAGAAGCGGAAGGCGTCCGGGCCGTGCTGGTTCAGGTCGCCGAAGGACGAGCGCTTCCAGCCGCCGAAGGTGTAATAGGCCAGCGGCACCGGGATCGGCACGTTGACGCCGACCATGCCGACCTGGACCTTGGCGGCGAAGTCGCGGGCGGCATCGCCGTCGCGGGTATAGATCGCGACGCCATTGCCATATTCGTGGTCATTGGCCAGCGCGAGCGCCTCGTTATAGGTCTTGGCACGCACCACCGAGAGCACCGGCCCGAAGATCTCCTCCTGGTAGATGCGCATCTCCTTGGTGACGTTGTCGAACAGACAGCCGCCCATGTAGAAGCCGTTCTCGTAGCCCTGCATCTTGAAGCCGCGGCCGTCGACGACCAGCTTGGCGCCTTCCTTGATGCCGATATCGACATAACCCTTCACCCGCTCCAGCGCCTGGCTGGTGACGAGCGGGCCGAAATCGGCGTCGGCCGAGGTCGAGGGGCCGATCTTCAGGCCCTCGACGCGCGGCACCAGCCGCTCCATCAGCCGGTTGGCGGCTTCCTCGCCGACCGGCACGGCCACCGAGATCGCCATGCAGCGCTCGCCGGCCGAGCCGTAGCCGGCGCCGATCAGCGCGTCCGCCGCCTGGTCCATGTCGGCGTCGGGCATGATGATCATGTGGTTCTTGGCGCCGCCGAAGCACTGCACGCGCTTGCCGTTGGCGCAGCCGCGCGCATAGACATATTCGGCGATCGAGGTCGAGCCGACGAAGCCGACCGCCTTGATGTCGGGATCGTCGAGCACGGCGTCGACCGATTCCTTGTCGCCGTTGACGACGTTGAAAATGCCCGGCGGCAGGCCGGCCTCGATGAACAGCTCGGCGAGCATCAGAGGCACGCCCGGGTCACGCTCGGAGGGCTTCAGGATGAAAGCGTTGCCGGCGGCGATCGCAGGACCCGCCTTCCACAGCGGGATCATGGCCGGGAAGTTGAATGGCGTGATGCCGGCGACCACGCCGAGCGGCTGGCGCATCGAGTAGATGTCGATGCCCGGGCCGGCGCCTTCGGTATATTCGCCCTTCATCATCTGCGGCGCGCCGATCGAAAACTCGATCACTTCCAGGCCGCGCTGAATGTCGCCCTTGGCATCGGGAATGGTTTTCCCATGCTCACGCGCCAGCAGGTCCGCCATCTTGTCGTTGTCGCGGGCGCAGAGCTCGAGAAATTTCATCAGCACGCGGGCGCGGCGCTGCGGATTGGTGGCGGCCCAGGCCGGCTGGGCGGCCTGGGCGTTTTCGACCGCGGCGCGGACTTCCGCCTTGGTCGCCAGCGCGACCTTGCCGAAGACCGAGCCGTCGAGCGGCTGGAACACGTCGGCCGTGCGGCCCGACTGACCTGCGACATGCTTGCCGCCGATAAAATGTCCGTAGTTGCGCATGGAGGATCCTCCCTTGGGGTCGTTGCCGTCAGAACTAGAGCGCAATGGTGCAAGAACCAAGCGCGAAGATCGCGCATGCATTGTGCGGATTTTGGCGTAAGCTTTCGCCATGACGCCAAACTGGGATCATGTGCGGGTATTTCTCGCGGTGGCGCGCACCGGGCAGTTCCTGTCGGCGGCGCGGCTCTTGTCGCTCGACCACGCCACGGTGGCGCGGCGCATGTCGCTGCTCGAGGAAGCGCTCGGCGCGCAGCTGTTCTCGCGCTCGACGGCGGGCGTGACGCTGACGCTGGCGGGCGAAAAATTCCTCAGCGCGGCGGAAGGCATGGAGACCGCCTGGCTGGACGCGCAGGCGAGCGTCTCGCAGGTCGACCGGGTGGTGTCGGGCACGGTGCGCATCGGCGCGCCCGAGGGGTTCGGCGGGCTGTTCCTGGCGCCGCGGGTCGGGCGGCTGGCCGAGCGGCATCCGGGGCTGACCATTCAGCTGGTGCCGCTGCAGCGGACGCTGTCGCTGTCGAAACGCGAGGCGGATCTCGCCATCGTCATCGACCCGCCGAAGGACGGCCGGCTCACCGTGCGCAAGCTGACCGATTACGGGCTCGGGCTTTATGCCGCGCGCGACTATCTCGCGCGCCACCCGCTGCCGGCGGCCCCTGATGACCTGAAACGCCACCTGCTGGTCACCTCGGTGCAGGACCTGCATTATTCGGAAGCGCTGACCTATTATCCGCCGGCCTTCGACAGCGGGCAGCGGCGGCTCGAATGCGCCAGCGTGACGGCCCAGGTCGAAGCGGTGAAGGCGGGCGTCGGCATCGGCATCCTGCACCACTACGCCGCCCGCGACGTCGCCGGCCTGACGGCGATCCTGCCGGGCCTGAACATTCGCCGCAGCTACCACCTCGTCGCCCATGTCGACACGCGGCGGATCGCCCGCGTCGACGAGGCCTATCGGTTCATCATCGAGGAGGTGGAGGTCGCCGGAAACCTGTTTTCCTGACCGCGACCCGTGGCGGCCGGGCGCGAATGCCCGGCGCGACGAAGAGCCTGGTGCCCGCGGGGGCGGACCCGCGGACACCAGGCCCGAGCATTTCCCGGGTCGCGAGGACGCCGGGAAACACTCTTGGGGGCAGGTGGCAGCCGGCTATTCGGCTGCGACCCGGATGGGGCCATGCGGCTGGCTGTTGGCGGGGCTCGGCGGAGCGCCGTGGCCATGCCCGCCGTCGCCCTCGCCCGGCTCGTCGGCCGGGCCGATGAAGCGGCCGAACAGCCAGCCGAAGAAGCGGCCGACATCGTCCATGACCGTGTAGAAGGACGGCACGAAGACGAGGCTCAGCACGGTCGAGACGATCAGGCCGCCGATGACCGCGATGGCCATGGGTGCCCGGAACTCGCCGCCGTCGCCCATGCCGATCGCCGGCGGGATCATGCCGACGGCCATGGCCAGCGTCGTCATGATGATCGGGCGGGCACGCTTGCGGCCGGCATCGAGCATGGCCTCCTTGCGTGGCACGCCGTCGCGCACCCGTTCGACCGCGAAGTCGACCAGCATGATGGCGTTCTTGGTGACGATGCCCATCAGCATGAGGATGCCGATGACGACAGGCATGGAAATGGCGTTCTTGGTCAGCAGCAGGGCGATGATGACGCCGCCGAGCGACAGCGGCAGCGACATCAGGATGGTCAGCGGCTGGAACAGCGAGTGGAACAGCAGCACCAGCACGCCGAGCACCATCAGGAGGCCGGTGCCCATGGCCAGCGCGAAGCCCTGGAACACCTCCG
The DNA here is from genome assembly GCF_059420385.1 of Phreatobacter sp. GW821-FHT04C01. Taxonomy (NCBI): domain Bacteria; kingdom Pseudomonadati; phylum Pseudomonadota; class Alphaproteobacteria; order Hyphomicrobiales; family Phreatobacteraceae; genus Phreatobacter; species Phreatobacter sp. GW821-FHT04C01. Next base: position 836,819 of record NZ_JBWKTP010000001.1, read on the forward strand.
CCATGATCTCGGCGTCGCCGCCGCGCTGGAACGACACGCCGGCCGGCAGGTTCTGCGCCGCCGGCAGCGCCATGACCATGTCGAGGGCGGGGCCGATCTCCAGGCCGCCGGTCAGGTCGGTGCCGATATTGACCCGGCGCATGCGGTTGTAGCGCTCGATCGACGAGGGCCCCTGGCCGAAGGTGATGTCGGCGACCGCGGTCAACGGCACCTGCTGGTTGGTCGCGGTGGTGACGGTGAGCTGCGACAAGAGGTCGAGATTGGTCCGCGCGGCGGTGTCGAGCTGGACCCGGATCGGGATCTGACGGTCGCCGGCGTTGAACTTGGCGAGGTTGGCCGCGACGTCGCCGATGGTGGCGATGCGCACGGCCTCCGAGATCTGATCGGTGGTGACGCCGTAGCGGGCGGCCTCGTCGGCGCGCGGCACGACGCGGATTTCCGGCCGGTCGAGGCCGGCGGCGGCGGCGACATTGACGAAGCCCGGCAGGCGCCGCATCTCGGTCTCGAGATTGGCGACGGCCTTGTTCAGGTTGGCCGCGTCGGTGCCGCGGACGATGATCGACAATTCACGCTCGCCATTGTCGTTGACATACCAGGCGCGGATGTCGGGGATCTGGTTGAACAGCCCGGACACCGACTGCTGGATCTGGCGCTGGGTGCGGCTCCGCTCGGTCTTGTGGCTCAGCCGGACGATGACCGAGGCGCGGCGGATTTCGCGCGTGCCGGTCGGCGTGGAGCCGCCGACCACCAGCACGGAACGAACCTCCGGCACCTCCTGGCGCAGCAGTTTGGCCAGCTCGTCGGTGCGGTTGCGGGTGTCCTCCAGGGTCGAGCCCGGCGGCAGCTCCACCGAGACGACGAAGCGGGCCTCGTCCGGGAAGGGAATGAAGCCGGTCGGCAGGAAGCGGATCGAGAAGATCGAGACCGCGAAAATGGCGATGCCGGCCATCAGCGTCAGGTAGCGGAACCGCATGGTGCCGTTGAGGAAGCGCAGGTAGCCGCGCATCAGCCGGCCGTCCTTGGCTTCCTTGTGCTCGTGAGGCTTGAGGAAATAGGCCGCCAGCATGGGTGTCACCAGGCGCGCCACCAGCAGCGAGAACAGCACCGCCACGGCGACCACCAGGCCGAACTGCTTGAAATATTGGCCGGCGATGCCGCCCATGAACGACACGGGCGCGAAGACCGCGACAATGGTGAAGGAGATGGCGATGACCGCCAGCCCGATCTCGTCGGCGGCTTCCATGGCGGCGCGATAGGGCGATTTGCCCATCTTCATATGCCGGACGATGTTCTCGATCTCGACGATGGCGTCGTCGACCAGGATGCCGGTCACCAGGATGATGGCGAGCAGCGACACCAGGTTCATCGAGAAGCCCATCATCTCCATGACCCAGAAGGTCGGGATGATGGAGAGTGGCAGGGCGAAGGCCGAGATCAGCGTGGCGCGGAAATCGCGCAGGAACAGGAAGACGACGATGACGGTGAGCAGGGCGCCCTCCATCAGCATTTCCATGGCCGAGTGGTAATTGCCCTCGGTGTAGTTCACCGAATTGTCGATCTCGCTGAAGGCGACGTTCGGATTGGACACCCGCATCTCGTCGATCCGGGCGCGCGCCAGCGCCGCCACGCGGGCGTCGGAGGCGCCTTTCGAGCGGAAGATCTGGAAGGCGACAGTCGGGGTCTCGCCATTGACCCGGGTGAAGGCGCGCGGCTCCTCGTAGAGGTCGCTGACCTTGCCGAGGTCGGAGAGCCGCACCTCGCGGCCACCGGGCAGGACGATCTTGGTGTTGGCGAGGTCGTCGACATTGATGGCGGAGGCAAGCGTGCGGATCGACTGCTCCTGGCCCGCGACATCGCCGCGGCCGCCGGCGAGATCGACATTGGTGGCGCGCAGCTGGCGGTTGACGTCGCCGGCGGTGATGCCGAGCGCCATCAGCCGGTCCGGCTCCAGCGCGATGCGGATCTCGCGGGTGACGCCGCCGTAGCGGGCGACCCGGCCGATGCCCTTCAGGCCCTGCAGCTCGCGCTTCACCGTGTCGTCGATGAACCAGGACAATTGCTCGAGCGTCATGGCGGGCGCGGCCACCGCCACCGTCATGATCGGCTGGTTCTCGATGTCGAGCCGCTCGATGATCGGCTCCTCGATGCCGCGCGGCAGATCGGCGCGGATCTTGGACATGGCGTCCTTGACGTCGTTGAGCGCCCGGTCGGTGTTCACCTCCAGGCGGAACTCGATGATCGTCACCGAGCTGCCGTCGGTGAGGGTGCTCATGACGTTCTTGACGCCGGTGATATTGGCGACCGCGTCCTCGACCTTCTTGGAGACCTGGGTCTCCAGCTCGGACGGCGCGGCGCCCGACTGGGTCACCGTCACCGAGACCAGGGGAATGTCGATATTGGGAAAGCGGGTGATCGGCAGGTTGAGGAAGCTCATCCAGCCGAGGAAACAGAGCACCACGAACAGCACGATCGCCGGGACCGGCTGGCGGATCGAATAAGCCGAGACGTTCAGGGCCATGGGGACGCCTCGTTCAGCGGGCTGCGAGGGAGACCGGGGTGACCCGGTCGCCGTTGCGGACGAAGCTGCCGGAGACGGCCACGACCAGTTCGCCCGCCTGCAGGCCCTGGCGGATCTCGACGCGGTTGTCGGCGCGCAGCCCGGGCGTGACCGCGCGGGTCTCGACCACGCCGTCCTTGACCACCTGAACCGAGACCGCGTTCTGCGCGAACATCACCGCCGACAGCGGCACCAGCACGCCTTCGGAGCGGGCGACCTCGACCATGCCGCGGCCGAACGAGCCGAGCGGCGGCCGGTCGGCGCCGTCGAGCGCGATGCGCACGCGGCCGAGCCGATTGCTGCGGTTGACCTCGGGGGCGACCAGGCGCACCGAGCCGGTCAGCTGTTTTTCCCAGCCGGCGGCATCGATCGTCGCCTTCTGGCCGGGCTTCAGCTTGGCCAGGGTCGTTTCGGAAATGTCGCCTTCGAGCTCGACGGCGCCTTCCGAGATGATGCGGAACAAGGGGTCGCCGACGGCGGTGGCGACCGCGCCGACGCGCGCGGTGCGGCGCGACACGACGCCGGCGACCGGCGTGCGGATTTCCGAGCGGGCAATGCGCAATTCGATGTCGCGGCGCTGGGCGCGGGCAAGCGTCAGGTCGGCTTCGCCCAGCTGCAGCGCATGGTTGGCGGCGTCGAGCCGGGCAGTGGCGGCCCGCGAGGCCGACAGGCGCTGGTCGAGCTGGTCGTTGGAGGCGACGCCGGTGGTCTGCAGCTGGCGGGTACGCTGCAGCTGCTGATCGGCCAGGCCCTTGTTGGCGGTCGCCTCGGTGATCGAGGCGTTGGACTGGGCGATGCTTGCTTCGGCGCGGGTGATCTGGGCGGCGTTCTGGGCCAGCTGGACGTCCAGCATGGCGCGGTTGAGCCGGGCCAGCACCTGGCCGGCGGCGACCTGGTCACCTTCCTCGGCGAGGATCTCGATGATCGACAGGCCCTCGATCTCGGGCGAGATCAGCACCTCTTCGCGCGCCACGAACGAGCCGGTGACGATGACGAGGTCGCGCACTTCGCCGCGGGTCGCGGTGGCGACCGTGACCGAGGGGGGGCGTGGCTCGGTCGCGCGCTGTTCGGGGGCCGCCAGCGCGGCGCCGGCATGGAGCGAAAGGACAAGGGCGAGAAGCGGCAGGGAGCGGTTCATGTGGCGGCTTCAGGTCAGGTTGTCGTTGGATGGGGCGAGCGGCGTCAGCAGCATGGAGCGCATGACGTCGAACATGATCTCGACATGCGGGATCGGGTCGAAATCGGGATCGCGGACGCGGCGCAGCATCAGCCCGTCGGCAAAGGTGATCATGAACTGCACGGTGCGTTCGAGATCGGCATGGGGCTGGGTATGGCCGCGCGCGCGCGCCGTCTCCAATGCGCCATAAAGCTGCTGGTAGATGAACTCGTCGGTCTTGACGCGCAGCGCCGCGATCTGCGGGTTGCGCGCCGCCTCCGACATGATCTCGATCCACATGCCGCAACTGGCGCGGGGCTCTTCGACCAGATGGAAATAGGCGAGCGCACGGAACGAGGCCCACAGGTCGTCGGCGGTGGCGAGGGCTTCGAAGCCCTCGGCGGCCTCGGCGAGATCGCGCTCGCAAAGGCCTTCGATCATCGCTTCCTTGGACCGGAAATAACGATAGAGGTTGCCCGGGCTCATGCCGGCCTCGCCGCAGATCTCGGCCATGGTCGCGCCGTGAAAACCCGAGCGCACGAAGCAGCGCTCGGCAGCATCCAGGATCGTCGTCTTGCGGTCGGTGCGCTGGATTTCGTCGATACGCGGCATGGTCTGGATGGCACCTCGGCTGACGCGGCGTCATTATCGGTGAACACACTTTTTTGCAATGCAAAAAGTGAATGAACGTTCGCTTTCTTATAACAAGCCGCAAGACAGGCGAATTTGAGGCGGACGCCTCGCGCCTGATCGCGCCCGGCCCGGGCGAGGCGGAAATCCCTGACGGGACTACGCGCTAAGCCCAATTGTGGCAGGCGCCCAAGGCCGCTAACCCGGAGATAATGACAAGCATCCGGCCCGTGCCTTCGCAGGCGACGCCGCGAATGTCCGGTCCTCCCATCCGCCGAGGGGAGACGCGTCATGCATCATTTGAAGTCGCTTTACGTCCAGGTGCTGTTGGGCATTTTCATCGGCGTCCTGCTCGGCCATTTCTTTCCCGATCTCGGCGTCGCGATGCAGCCCTTCGGCACGGGTTTCATCAAGCTGATCAAGATGCTGATCGCGCCGGTGATCTTTCTCACCGTCAGCATCGGCATCGCCAAGATGAACGACCTGAAGTCGCTCGGCCGGGTCGGGCTCAAGTCGATCGTCTATTTCGAGGTGCTGACCACCGCGGCGCTGGCCATCGGCCTGCTGGTCGCCAATGTCTGGCGCCCGGGCGCCGGCTTCAACGCCGACCCGGCCAAGCTCGACGCCAAGTCGATCGCCTCCTATCAGGCCGCCGCCGCCGAGCAGTCGACCGTCGACTTCTTCCTCAACATCATCCCGAACTCGGTGGTCGACGCCTTCGCCAAGGGCGACCTCCTGCAGATCCTGCTGTTCTCGATCCTGTTCGGCATCGCGCTGACCCAGCTCGGCAGTGCCGGCGAGAAGATCCTGGATCTGCTCGAGCAATTGTCGCAGGCCTTCTTCAAGATCGTCACCATGGTGATGTATCTGGCGCCGCTCGGGGCTTTCGGCGCGATGGCCTTCACCGTCGGCAAGTTCGGCACGGCGACGCTGGCCAACCTGTTCGAGATCATGGTGGCCGTCTATGCCGCCTGCATCCTGTTCATCTTCGTGGTGCTGAACGCGGTTGCCTGGCTGTCGGGTTTCTCGCTCTGGCGGTTCATCCGCTATATCCGCCAGGAGCTGATGCTGGTGCTCGGCACCTCGTCGTCGGAGGCAGCCCTGCCGCGGCTGATGGAGAAATTGGAAAAGGCCGGCTGCGCCAAGCCGGTGGTCGGGCTGGTGGTGCCGACCGGCTATTCGTTCAATCTCGACGGCACCTGCATCTACCTGACCATGGCGGCCCTGTTCATCGCCCAGGCCCTGAACATTCCGCTGAGCTTCACCGAACAGCTGACCTTGCTCGGCATCCTGCTGCTCACCTCGAAGGGAGCGGCAGGCGTCACCGGCTCGGGTTTCATCGTGCTGGCGGCGACGCTGTCGGCGCTGCACGGCAAGATCCCGGTGGAAGGCGTGGCGCTGATCCTCGGCGTCGACCGCTTCATGTCGGAGGCCCGCGCGCTGACCAATCTCATCGGCAATGGGGTCGCCACCATGGTGGTGGCCAAATGGGAGAATGCCCGCGACGACGTGCAGATGGAGCGGGCCTTGTCGGGCGCCTTCGATGCCGAGGAGGACCGGAGCCTGCCCCTGCCTGCGGCCGTCTAGCGCCGGCGCCGCAGGGCGCCCGCCCTTCATAGGGACACACCGGATTGAGTCGGACGCGCGATGGTGCTCGGCTGTCGCCACAGCTTCGGCGCGAAGGCGCCCGATTCGGGGCCAAGGATGGCCCTCCACGACCAGGGAGACCACCATGTTCAGGACTCTGCTTCTCGCCGGCGCTCTCGCGGCCGGCGCCGCGACCGGCGCTTTCGCCCAGGCGACCCAGCCGGCAACGCCGGCCCGCCCGGCGACACCGCCGGCGGCAGCGGCCCCGGCGACGCCCGCCCGCCCCGCCGCGACCACGCCGCAATCGGCGCTGATCGACATCAACTCGGCGACCCGCGCGGAGCTGATGACCCTGACCGGCATCGGCGAAGCCCGCGCCGACGCGATCATTCGCGGCCGCCCCTATCGCGGCAAGGACGACCTGCCCAACCGGAACATCATCCCGCAGGGCGTCTATGACGGCATCAAGGACAAGATCATCGCCCGCCAGCGCTGAGCATCGATACCGGCGATTTCCGCCGCGCCGGTCGCGGCGGAAACGCCTCGGCCGGCCCTGACCAGGTTATTTCGCCGGCAGGGTCCTCAAGAAAGCGACGATGGCGTCGAGCTCGTCGGCCGCGATATTGCGATAGAAGCCATAGGCCATGGGCGGCAGCATGGCCGAGCCGTCCGGCCGCTTGCCCGTCGTGATCATGGCTTTCACCTGCTCGTCGCTGTAGCGGGCGAGATTGGTCGGCGTCAGGTTGGCGGCGTGACTGATGCCCCAGGGGCCGTTGAACGTCATGCCGCCCGCGCCCAGGCCGTTGGCGATGTCGGGCGCGCCGTTCGGCAGGCGGGCCGAATGACATTCCAGGCAATGACCGAGCGGGCCGGCGAGATAGGCGCCATAGGCGAGCCTGTCGCCGCGTGGCGGCGTCGCGACGGCACCGACCGGCGGGCCGTAATTTGCCGGCAATGGAATGCGGTAGACCGAACGCGCCACCTGGTTCCTGACCGCCGGGACCTGGCGCAGATAGGCGACGATCGCCTTGGCGTCGTCATCCGACATGCGGCGATAGAAAGGGATCGGCATGGGCGGCCCGATGATCGAGCCGTCAGGGCGCTTGCCCTCGCGGATCGCCGCGATGATCTGCTCATCGGTCCAGCGGCCGATGCCGGTCTCGGGATCCGGCGTGATGTTCGGCGCATAGGCGGTGAAGGGCGGTTCATCGGCCATCAGCCGGCCGGCCAGCTCCATGCCCGGGGCCGGGCCGTTCGGCGTCAGCGGCGTATGGCAGTTGCCGCAGGCGGCGATGCCCTGCATCAGGCTGCGGCCGCGATCGACCAAGGATTGCGCATTGGCCGCCGGCGTCAGGCCGAGACACATCATGACCATCAGCGCCCAGCGCGCCGGTCCGGCAAAGTCCATGGCGATCCCCCCCGAGGCGACCGTCATTCCCCAATGATCGGAGCGCCGCCTGCAGAGTGCGGGGGAAGGCCGGGCCTGTCATGTTGGGAATTGTCGGTAAGACAATCCACGCTACGGTCCCGGCCGGGGCATCATGGCCGGGACGCGCGGCTCGGAGCGAGCGCCCGTCTCGCAGCCCTACCGCTTCCAGCCCCGCCTCGGCTTGCCGCCGCCCTTGTGGCGCGCCTCGGCGCCGACGGGCACCTCGCGGTCGGTGCCCGGGCCCATGCTGTCGAGATCCGGCTTGGTCGCGCGTGACGGCGGCAAATTGGCCGCCTTGCCGTATTTGCGCTCGCCGCGATAGCCGCCGGTCCTGTCGTCGACGGTCTGCTGGCGCGCCAGCGGATCGTCCATCACGGCAAGCTCGGTCTCGCGCAGGCGCTTCAGTTCGTCGCGCAGGCGCGCGGCCTCCTCGAAGCGCAGGTCGGCGGCGGCCTCGCGCATGCGCTTTTCCAGATCGGCGGTGACCGCCGCCAGATTGTGGCCGACGGAAGCGCCGCTCTTGGTCAGGCCGGCATCGACGGTGACATGGTCCTTCTCGTAGACCGAATCGAGGATCTGCGAGATGGCGCGCTTGATGGTCTGCGGCGTGATGCCATGGGCGGCGTTATAGGCCTCTTGCTTCTCACGCCGCCGATTGGTCTCGGCAATGGCGCGCTCCAGCGAACCGGTCATCTGGTCGGCATAGAGCAGCACCCGGCCGTCGACATTGCGGGCGGCGCGGCCGATGGTCTGGATCAGCGAGGTTTCGGAGCGCAGGAAGCCTTCCTTGTCGGCATCGAGAATGGCGACCAGCGCGCATTCGGGAATGTCGAGGCCCTCGCGCAGCAGGTTGATGCCAACCAGCACGTCGAAGGCGCCGAGCCGGAGATCGCGGAGGATCTCGATGCGCTCGATCGTGTCGATGTCGGAATGCATGTAGCGGACGCGGACGCCCTGCTCGTGCAGATATTCGGTCAGGTCCTCGGCCATGCGCTTGGTCAAGACCGTGACCAGCGAGCGATAGCCGGCGGCAGCCGTCGCCTTGACCTCGCCGATCAGGTCGTCGACCTGGGTGCGGGCGGGGCGGATGATGCAGGGCGGGTCGATCAGGCCGGTCGGGCGGATCACCTGCTCGGCGAAGACGCCGCCGGTCTGTTCCAGCTCCCAGCCGCCCGGCGTCGCCGAGACGTGGACGGTCTGCGGCCGCATCGCCTCCCATTCCTCGAAGCGCAGGGGACGGTTGTCCATGCAGGAGGGCAGGCGGAAGCCATATTCGGCCAGCGTCGCCTTGCGCCGGAAGTCGCCACGATACATGCCGCCGATCTGCGGCACGGTGACATGGCTCTCGTCGACGAAGACCAGGGCATTGTCGGGGACATATTCGAACAAGGTCGGTGGCGGCTCGCCCGGGCGGCGGCCGGTCAGCCAGCGCGAATAGTTCTCGATGCCGGCGCAGGAGCCGGTGGCCTCCATCATTTCCAGGTCGAACAAGGTGCGCTGCTCGAGCCGCTGGGCCTCGAGCAGGCGGCCGGCCTTGTTCAGCTCCTCGAGCCGCCAGCGCAGCTCTTCCTTGATGCCCGTGATGGCCTGAACCAGGGTCGGGCGCGGCGTCACATAGTGCGAATTGGCATAGACCTTGACGAAGGACAGGTCGGCATTCTTCTGGCCGGTCAGCGGGTCGAATTCGTGGATCGACTCGACCTCGTCGCCGAACAGGCCGATGCGCCAGGCGCGGTCTTCCAGGTGGGCCGGGAACAGCTCGATGGTGTCGCCGCGCACCCGGAAGGTGCCGCGCGAGAAATCCATCTGGGTGCGCTTGTATTGCAGGGCGATCAGGTCGGCGATCAGCTGGCGCTGGTCGAGCTTCTCGCCGACCTTCACGCCGAAGGTCATGGCGGTATAGGTCTCGACCGAGCCGATGCCGTAGATGCAGGAGACCGAGGCGACGATGATCACATCGTCGCGTTCGAGCAGAGCGCGGGTGGCCGAGTGGCGCATCCGGTCGATCTGCTCGTTGATCGAGGATTCCTTCTCGATATAGGTGTCCGAGCGCGGCACATAGGCTTCCGGCTGGTAGTAGTCGTAATAGGAGACGAAATACTCCACCGCGTTGTTCGGAAAGAACGACTTGAACTCGCCATAAAGCTGGGCGGCCAGCGTCTTGTTGGGTGCCAGCACGATGGCCGGCCGCTGGGTCTGGGCGATGATCTGGGCGGCGGTGAAGGTCTTGCCCGAGCCGGTGACGCCGAGCAGCACCTGGTCGCGCTCCTGCCGGTTCAAGCCGTCGACCAGTTCGGCGATGGCGGTCGGCTGGTCGCCGGCCGGCTCGAAGTCGGAGACCAGTTCGAAAGACTTGCCGCCCTCCCATTTTTCCGGCCGTGCCGGCTTGTGCGGCAGCCAGACCTGGCCGTTGACCTCGGGCCGGCCCTCCTGGATCAGCCGCTCCAGCGCCTTGACCGTGGCGGTGACGCCGGAGGCGCCGATCTCGCTTTCGATGTCGAGCGCCTGTGCCTGCTCGACATTGATGCCGAGCCGGTGCGCCAGCGCCTTGTCGGCGAGGCTCGCCTCGGCCTGGAAGCCGGCCTGCGGGGCTTCGCCGAAACCGGTCTGAGAACCGACGCCGGCGGTGCCGCGGTTGATCGCCGGGTTCAACAGCTCGGCCAGCGCCGGACCGAGCGGCTGGAGCTCCGGCTTGGAGGCCTTCGATCGCGGGCTTTTCGCCTTCGAATCCTTCGTCGCGGGCTTCGTCGCCCTCATCGGGGGCGAGGACGCCGTCGGGGATCGCGGAACTTCGGCGGCAGGCTGCTTCGGCGCTTTCGGCATGGCCGCAATATGGGACGGGAATCGCCGGAACGGAAGAGGTACGGCGGCCCGGCCGCCATGCTGCTGCCAGCCCGTGTCAGCAGTGAGCCGGCGCCCGCGTCACCGTGGCCCTTCCATCGGCGCCGTCAGCCGTGCCATTTTCCGGCCCCGCAGATCGTCCGCTTTCCGGAGCATTCTCATGCCTGCCTTCACTCGTCGCGCCGCGCTCGGCCTTCTGTCCACGGCCCTCACCGCGCCGGCCCTGGCGCAGGCCGATTACCCGAACCGGCCGGTCACCATCCTGGTGCCGCAGGCGCCGGGCGGGGCCAATGACATTATCGGCCGGATCGTCGCGGAGGCGCTGTCGGAGGTGATGGGCCAGCGCTTCATGGTCGAGAACCGGGCTGGCGCCGGCGGCAATCTCGGCTCGCAGGCCGCGGCGCGCTCGACGCCGGACGGCTATACGCTGCTGGTGACGATTTCGGCGAGCCAGGCGATCAATCCGGCGCTCTATGCCCGCACCGGCTTCGACCCGGTGAAGGATTTCGCGCCGATCTCCATGCTCGGCACGGTGCCGAACGTGCTGGTGGTCAATCCGAACTTCCCGGCGAAAACGGTCGCCGACCTGATCCGCATGGCCAAGGAAAAGCCTGGCGACTATCAATATGCCTCGGCCGGCAATGGCACGCTCAATCACCTTGTCGGCGAGATGCTGAAGTCGCGCGCCGGCATCGACCTGAAGCACATTCCCTATCGCGGCATCGCGCCGGCGCTGAGCGACGTCATCGCCGGCCACGTGCCGATCACCTTCTCCAACCTGCCGGCGGTGATCAGCCAGATCCAGGCCGGAACGGTGCGAGCGCTCGGCGTGTCGACGCTGAAGCGCAATGCCAATATTCCCGACGTGCCGGCGATCGCCGAGACCGTGTCGGGTTTCGACGCCGAATTGTGGATCGCCATTTATGGCGTCGCCGGCACGCCGCAGCCGGTCATCGACAAGTTGGTGACCGCCACCCACGCGGCCCTCGCGCGACCGGAGATGAAGGCGAAATTCGCCCAGCAGGGTGCCGATATCGTCGCCTCCACGCCAGCCGAACTGGCGGCCAAGCTGGAGGCCGACCTGAAGGTCTGGGCCGAGATCGTTCGGACTTCCGGCGCCAAGATCGAGTGACTTTGTCGGCGTTGCGTTGGTGGGCCTGGGGCGGAAATTGCCAGTGGCGCTGACGCGCATCCTGAATGGGCCGTTCTCTATGAAAAATCGGGCCGAAGTCGTGGATGGCCGGGACAAGCCCGGCCATGACGAGGGGTACTCCCCAGAGACGGGCGCAGGACCCGCGTCGTGGCCCAGCACCCCGTGAGGTCGACACATCGTCTTGCCCGGGCTTGTCCCTGATATCCACGACTTGTCTGCTCCGAAATCGACCAGTCATGACCACTGAGCAGCGGTACTACCGGCTGCGCGGACCGCCTCGGCAGACCCCGGAGGGGGAGCCGGCATCGTCGCAGGCGGGCCGGCAGTTGCCGGATTGCCGGCAGGCGGAATCGACCCAGCGCTCGCCGGTCGCCTGCCAGTTCACATCGGCGCAACCGGCAAGAAGCAGGGACGCGCCGATGAGGATGACGGCGGAAGCTGCCCGCATGGGATGGCTGGCAAGGCGTGGCATCGAGGAATGGCTGAACATGCGGGCACTCCGGAATGGAGAAATTGCCGTAGCATATCTAAATATCGTTTTGCGATAATTATTTTTTGCCGAAAAGAATTCCCGTGAAGCAAGCCGAACCGGTTCGCCGGGGCGGGCGGGCCGGAACGAAAACGGGGCCCGAAGGCCCCGTCGAAAATCCCGTCAGATGACGCTTGCCGTCGCGGCGATCACTTCGCCTTGCTGGGGCGGGGATCGGTGCGCTCGGCGATGCGGGCCGACTTGCCGCGACGATCGCGCAGGTAATAGAGCTTCGCGCGACGGACCTTGCCGCGGCGCACGACCTTGATCGAGTCGATCGAGGGCGAATAGACCGGGAAGACGCGCTCGACGCCTTCGCCATAGGAGATCTTGCGAACGGTGAAGCTCTCCATCAGGCCGCCGCCGGAGCGCGAGATGCAGACGCCTTCATAGGCCTGCACACGGCTGCGGTCGCCTTCGCGAACCTTGACGTTGACGATCAGGGTGTCGCCGGGAGCAAATTCCGGAATGGTTTTTTCGCCGAGAACGCGAACGGCCTCTTCGGCCTCGATGGTCTGGATCAGGTTCATGGATTTCATCCTTGTGGCCGGCCGATAGCGGTCCGGCATGTTTTTGGTCTTGATTCGAAGGGCGGGCGCGGGCGCCCGGTCGACCCGATAAAAGGGGCTTTCACCCCTGGTTCCATCGGAAGGCGGCTCGATACGCGAAAAGCGCCGGCTTGTCACGCCTTTTTGGCTGATATTCTTGCCCAAAGATCGGGCCGGCGCTCGCGCGTGATGCGCTCGGCCTCGGCGCGCCGCCATTTGGCGATCTTGCCATGGTCGCCGGAGGTCAGGATGGCCGGGATCTCCAGGCCTTCGAACAGTTGCGGCCGGGTGTAGTGGGGATATTCGAGCAGATCGGCCTCGAAGCTCTCCTCGGTGCCGGACTGGTCATGGCCCATGACGCCCGGCAGCAGCCGGACGACGGCGTCGAGCAGCACCAGTGCGGCAATCTCGCCGCCGGACAGCACATAGTCGCCGATCGACACCTCTTCGAGACCACGCGCCTCGATGATGCGTTCGTCGACGCCCTCGAACCGGCCGCAGAGGATCATGGCGCCGGGGCCGGCGGCGAGCTCGCGCACCCGGCTCTGGGTCAAGGGCCGGCCGCGCGGCGACATCAGCAGGCGCGGGCGGGGATCGCCGGCAGGCGAGGCGGCGTCGATGGCGCGTGCCAGCACGTCGGCCTTCATCACCATGCCGGGCCCGCCGCCGGCCGGGGTGTCGTCGGCGGTGCGGTGGCGATCCCGGGTGAAGTCGCGGATGAACAGGGTGTCGAGCGACCAGGCCTCGCCCATGGCCCGGCCGGCCAGGCTGACGCCGAGCGGCCCCGGGAACATTTCCGGATAAAGGGTCAGGACGCTCGCGCGGAACATCAGGCCGGCACCGCCAGGCCCGCGAGGTCGAAGCCGGTGAAATCGGCGATGGTCGCGATCCGGTTGGGGAATTCGGCGAAGGCCTCGGGCGCCAGCATGGTGGTGACCGCGACCGCGCGCATGCCGGCGCGCCGGGCGGCCTCGACGCCGAGCGGCGCATCCTCGAAGACCAGGCAGGTCTCGGGCGGCACGCCGAGCAGTTCGGCGCTCTTCAGGAAGATGTCCGGATTGGGCTTGCCGCGCAGGCCGAGCGCCGGCGAGGCGATGGCCTTGAAGCGGCGGCGCAGGTCCAGCGTGTCGAGCACGACGGCGATATTTTCCGGCGGCGCGGCGGTGGCGACCGCCGAGGGCAGGCCGAGCGCGTCGGCCTTGTCGAGCAGGGCCGTCAGGCCCGCCAGCGGTGCCGCATGGGGCTTGTAGGCGGCGCGGTAGAGTTCTTCCTTCTCTTCCGCCAGGTGCATGCGCTGCGTCTCGGAGAGAGCGGGGAACAGGCCGGCGAAGATCTCGGAGAGCGAGCGTCCGGCGGTCTGGACGAAGTGCCGGTCGCGGTCGAAGGGCAGGCCGTGGCGCTGGTGGAAGATTTCCCAGGCATCGTCGTGGAAGCGCATATTGTCGACAATGGTGCCGTCCATGTCGAAGATCAGCGCGCGGATCGGCTGGCTCATCGCGGTTCCTCCTCGTCCTCGAGCAGGCCGGCAGGTGGGTCGACGACCAGCTTGCCGCCGGCGATGTCGACCACGGGAACGACGGCCTTGGTGAACGGGATCATCACCGCCCGCTTGCCGCGCCGGGCGACGTCGATGACATCACCGGCGCCGAAATCGAACACGGCGGTGACCGTGCCGATGGTCTCGCCGGCGGTGGTCTCAGCGGTCAGTCCGATCAGGTCGGAATGCAGGAATTCATCCTCGTCCATCGGTCCGGCGAGCCGCTCGCGCGGCACCAGCAGGTCGAGATTGGTCACCGCCTCGGCGGCGTTGCGGTCTTTCAGCTCGGTCACCCGCGCGACCAGGACTTCGCCGGCCGGCCGGACCGTCTCGATGGTGAAGCTGCGGCCGTCGCGGCTGACCAGCGGCGAATAGCCCAGAATGGCGGCGGGATCCTGGGTGTAGGATTTCACCCGCACTTCGCCCTTGATGCCGTGGGCGGCACCGAATTTCGCGACGAGGACGAGATCGGAGGGCATGAAAACCTATCCTTGCAGCCTGTCCGCGCCGGCAGCCGCGGCCGGCACGGCGATCGGGCGGTGCGCGGACAGGGCTTTTCCGCCACCTCCCCGGGCCGGGGAGGCGGCTCACAATGTCCTGACGGCCGGCATCGGGCTCATGCGCGGATGCCGGCTGATCAGGTTCAGCCTTCGGCCGGAGCCTCGGCTTCGGCGGCCTTGGCGGCGCGGGAAGCTGCGCGCTCCTCGGCCTTCTTGCCGGGCTTGGCCTTTTCCGGATTGTTGCGGGCTTCGCGCTTCATCAGGCCTTCGGCGTCGAAGAAGCGAGCCACGCGGTCCGTCGGGGTCGCGCCCTTGGCGAGCCAGGCCTTGGCGGCTTCGAGATCGATCTCGTAGCGCTTCTTGTCCTTGTCGAGGATCGGGTTGTAGGTGCCGAGCTTCTCGATGAAGCGGCCGTCGCGCGGCGAACGCGAGTCGGCGACGACGATCTGGTAGAACGGGCGCTTCTTGGTGCCGCGGCGGGCAAGACGGATCTTCAGGGACATGCGGGTAGCTCCTTGTGGTCTTTGAATCTCAGGATTGCAGGGATTCGTGATGCCTGATGACTTCCTTGATGACGAAGTTCAGGAATTTCTCGGCGAAATCGGGATCGAGCTCCGCTGATTCCGCCAGCTGGCGCAGGCGCCTGACCTGCGTCGCCTCGCGCGCCGGGTCGGCCGGCGGCAGGTTGTGGGCAGCCTTGAGGGCGCCAACGCTCTTGGTGCACTTGAAGCGCTCGGCCAGGAGATGGATGAGGGCCGCGTCGATATTGTCGATGCTCTGCCGCAGCGACTTGAGTTCGGCCGGGATCGCCGCATCGGGACGGGATGGGGAAACACTCATCGCGCTTACTTCTTCTTGCCGCCGAAGGGGAAGCCGGGAAGGCCCGGCAGCTTGCCGCCGAGGCCGCCGAGACCGGGAAAGCCCGGCGGCAGGCCGCCGGAGGGCAGCCCGGGCATCTTGTCGGGCAGGCCACCCGGCATGCCGCCGGGCAGTTTCTTGGCCATTTCGGCGAGCATTTCCGGCGTCGGCTGGGGCATGCCGCCGCCGCCGCCCAGCCCGAACATGTTGGCAAGGCCGGCCATCGGGCCGCGCTTGCCCTGGGCGCCGCCCATGGACTTCATCATGTCGGCCATGCCGCGATGCATCTTCAGGAGCTTGTTGACCTCTTCCGGCGAGGTGCCCGAGCCCTTGGCGATGCGGCGGCGGCGCTTGCCGTCGATTTCCTTGGGGTTGCGGCGCTCCCAGCGGGTCATCGCCTGGATGACGGCGCGCTGACGCTTGATCGCCTTGTCGTCCATATTGGCGTTGGCGAGCTGCTGCTTGGCCTGTTTCATGCCGGGCAACATGCCCATCAGGCCCTGCATGCCGCCGATCTTGAGCATCTGGTCGAGCTGCTGGCCGAGATCCTCGAGATCGAACTTGCCCTGCTGCATCTTGCGGGCAATGGCCATGCCCTGTTCGGCATCGATGCTCTCGGCGGCCTTCTCGACCAGCGAGACGATGTCGCCCATGCCGAGGATGCGGTTGGCGACGCGCGAGGGGTGGAAATCCTCCAGCCCGTCCATTTTTTCGCCGGTGCCGAGCAGCTTGATCGGCTTGCCGGTGACCGCGCGCATGGACAAGGCGGCGCCGCCGCGGCCATCGCCGTCGACGCGGGTCAGCACCACGCCCGTCACATTGACGCGGCCGGTGAAGGAGCGCGCGACATTGACCGCGTCCTGGCCGGTCAGGCTGTCGACCACCAGCAGCGTCTCATGCGGCTTGGCGGCGCGCTCGACCTCGGCGACCTCGATCATCAGGGCTTCGTCGACATGGGTGCGGCCGGCGGTGTCGAGAATGACCACGTCGAAACCGCCGAGCTTGCCGGCCTCGATGGCGCGCCGGGCGATCTGCACCGGCGACTGGCCCACGACGATCGGCAGGGTATCGACGCCGATCTGCTTGCCGAGCACGGCGAGCTGTTCCATGGCCGCCGGTCGACGGGTGTCGAGCGAGGCCATCAGCACCTTTTTCTTCTGCTTTTCGAAGAGGCGCTTGGCGAGCTTGGCCGTGGTGGTGGTCTTGCCCGAGCCTTGCAGGCCGACCATCATGATCGGCACCGGCGGCACGGCGACGAGATCGATGGCGACGCCATCGGTGCCGAGCGTGTCGACCAGGGTGTCGTGGACGATCTTGACGACCATCTGGCCCGGTGTGACCGATTTCAGCACCTCGGCGCCGACGGCGCGGTCGCGCACCTTGTCGGTGAAGGAGCGGACGACTTCCAGCGCCACGTCGGCCTCGAGCAGCGCGCGGCGCACCTCGCGCATCGCCTCCTGGACATCGGCTTCGCTCAGCGCGCCGCGCCCTTTGAGACGATCGAGGATGCCGGACAGTCGCGTCGACAGGCCTTCGAACATGGTCGCTCCAAAGTTCATCACCGGGGTCGCCCGGAAATGGTCACGTCCGCCGCAAACCGCAACGCCGAACACGCCCGAGGGCGCTTTGCGCTGTCGGGCGGGAACCTCCGGGATCAGCGTCCCGGTCGGCGAAGGCAGGTCTCGAAGAACGAGAGTGGGTGGGCCGATAGAGACAAAGCGCGCCGGAGTCAAGAAAAAGGCCGGCGCCAGGGGCGCGCACCGCGCCTGGGGCCGGGTCCGATCGTCAGCTTTCCGGCCGCTCGCAGGCCCGCTTCAGATCGGTGAAGGCGGTTTCGAGCGCCTGTTCGGAGCGAGCGATCATCCGGCGCGCCTCGTCGGTGTCGCAATTCCAGCGGGTCGCGGCGCGGGCGGCGAGCGAGCGGCGGAAATGGGCGGCGATGATCTCGAGCGAAGCCGGGGCGACGCAGCCTTGAACGGTGCGGCGCACCCGTCGCTCGAGCGCCGGGGGATGGCCGCAGAACTTCAGGAAACTCTCGACATGGGCATAGCTGTCGACGCGCTGAAACAGCAGCTCCTTCTGCCCGGGGGTCAGCATGTCCAGCCGATAGGTCTCATGGCTCTGGGCCTGGACCGGCGAGGCGGCGAGGCTTGCCGCGGCCAGTGACAGGGCGGCGAGGAGGGCGGTACGAAGGCAAGCGGGCATGGCAGCGGGTCGGCAGGGTCGAGGAGCAAGCCCGACCAGACCTGGTCGATACGGGCAGATCACGGTATCGGCCGGACAACCCGGCTGCTAGATTTGCGGCTGGATTTCTTGGGGAGAACGGGAGATCGCATGCGCCACCATTGTCGTCCGGCGGGCCTCGCTGCCATTGCCGTCATGGGTTTCGTCGCCGCGATGACGCCTGCCGCTGCGCAACAGAAGGGGCTGGCCGATCGCGTGCTGTCGCAGCCCGTGCAGCCTGCGCCGGCCAATTGCGAGAGTGGCAATAGGATGGACCTCGAACTCTGTGCCGTCGCCCGGTTTCGCGCCGCCGATGCCGAGCTCAACCGGGTCTATCGTGACATTGCCGGCGACAAGCAGAGCCGCGATCTGCTGCTGAGCGCCCAGCGGGTCTGGCTCGCCTATCGCGACGCGACCTGCGCCTGGGAGGAGGACCGGGTGCGCGGCGGCACGGCGGCGACGCTTTTTGCGATCAATTGCCTCGCGGCCGCGACCGAGGCACGGGCCGCCTATCTGCAGCAGGCGACGGGCCCCTAGGGCCGGCGCGGCCGATCCGGCGATCGCCGCGAGACGCCCTGGTCGCCGCGTTCGAACGTGGCTACAGATCTCGCCATTTCGTCACGCTTTCTGTGGAGTTCCCATGCTGTTTCACCGGCGCATGCCTCGCGGCACCGTCACGGCCGTGGCGCTTGCGGGCGTCCTCTTTGCCCTTGCGGCGGGACCGGCGCCCGCGCTCGGACAGGGCCGGGGCCTCGCCGAACAGGTCCTGTCGGATCCGGCGCCGAACCTTTGCGACAGCGAGGTGCGCGCCGATCACGACGACTGCGTGGTCAAGCGTTTTCGCAATGCTGACGAGGAACTCAACGAGCGCTATCGCGCGCTGGGGGGAGACGGCCGCAACCGCGAACTCCTCCTGAGGGCGCAGCGTGCCTGGCTCGCCTATCGCGACGCGACCTGTGCCTGGGAGCAGGACATCACGCGTGGCGGGGATGCGCGCGCGGCACGGCTGAGAGGTGTCAAGTGCCTGGCCGACGTCACCTATGCGCGCATCGACTATCTCACGCAGGCGAGGAAGCCCTGAGAGCCGGAGGGCACCGGAGCGACCTTCAGGATATGAGCTCACCGAGCGAGACGGTGAGCGTTTCGCGGAACAGCGCCAGGGGGCGCGTCAGGCGGCCGGCAGGCGGCCGATGCAACAGCCACGAACGCACGCGTGGCTGGAATTCGACGGTATCGAGGACCTCGACGCGCTCGCGCCACGGGCTGCCGGCAAAGGCGGCCGGCGTGACCACACCGATCCCGTGGCCACGGGCAACGAGCGACATACGCAGGTCCGCGCTCAGGGCCTCGATGCCGACCTGGAAAGGCAGCCGGGCGGCTTCGAAGGTACGGCGCAGGAAAGCCCTGAAACCGCAGCCGGTCTCGTTCATCACCCAGGGAAAGCGCGCGAGATCGGCGAGGTTCGCCTGTTTCGGCACGCCCAGGGAAGGCGCCGCGACGAGCAGGACTGGCTGAAGGCCGAGATCCTCGGCGACGAGGTCGTCGGGCGGGTCGATCCCCTCGGCAAGGCAAAGCGCGGCGGCATCCAGCTCGCTGCGTCCGACCTGTTCGACGAGGCGCGGCGACCAGCCCGAGGTGATGCGCAAGGTCAGGTCCGGAAAGGTCGCCCGCAGCCGGTCGAGCGGCGCGGCGAGGGCCGCCTCCGACAGATAGGGCATGATGCCGAGGCGGAATTCGCCGCGCACCGGTCCGCCCGGCGCCAGCCCTGATTTCAGGTCTTCGAGCGAGCGCAACACGCGCCGCCCCTGTTCATAGGCTTCGCGGCCGGCGGAGGTCGGCTTCAGCGGTTTCGACTGGCGGTCGAGCAAGGCCGTGCCCAGGAGGTCTTCCAGGTTCTGCACCCGCCGGGTGACGCCCGGCTGGGTCAGGTTCAGGCGTGCCGAGGCGGCGACGATCGAGCCGGTTTCGACGACGGCGAGAAAGGCCTCGAGGTCATGGGTGTTCATGCTTGATCCGCATAATCATTATAGAATGAATTGAATTGTAGCATGATGCGTAGGCCAAATAAAGTTTCCGAGCAATATGTCATTTCATTTGATCGGAAGTGTCCATGTCCCCTGCAAGCGATACCGCGTCCGGCCTGCTCGCCGCCGACCGGGCCGGGCCGCCGCTCACCCGCGCGCTCATCATTCTGTTCGCCAGCGCTGTCGCCGTCATCGTCACCAACCTGTTCGCACCACAGACGCTGGTGGGGTTGATCGGACCGGCGCTCGGACTGTCGGAGGCGGCCAGCGGGATGGTCGCCATGGCGACCTTGCTCGGTTATGCCGCCGGCCTGTTCCTGCTGGTGCCGCTTGCCGATCTCCTGGAGAACCGGCGACTGATCCTGCGCATGCTGCTTGCCGCGGTGCTGGCGGCGGCGCTGGTGACCGCCGCACCGACGGCGGCTCTCCTGCTACCCTTGCTGTTCCTGCTCGGGGCCGCCTGTTCGGCGATCCAGATCCTCGTGCCGATCGCCGCCGGCATGGCGCCGGCGGAGCGGCGCGGACAGGTTGTCGGCGACGTCATGAGCGGCCTGATGATCGGCGTCCTGCTGTCGCGGCCGCTGGCCAGCCTGATTGCCGATACATTTGGCTGGCGCGCCTTCTACGGCATCAGCGCTGTCGCCATGGGGACGCTGAGCGTCGTGCTGGCCGCTCGCCTGCCGGAGCGCCGGCCGATGGGCCGCACGGCCTATAGCCGGCTGATCCGCTCGCTGGGCCAGCTTCTGCTCACCGAGCCGGTGCTGCGCCGGCATGCCCTGACGGCTTCCTTCAGCATGGCCGGCTTCAGCCTGTTCTGGACGGCGGTGGCGCTTCGGCTCGGCCAGGCGCCGTTCGATCTCGGCCAGCGCGGCATCGCGGTTTTCGCCTTGGTCGGTGCCGCCGGGGCGGCGGTCGCGCCCTTGGCCGGGCGGCTCGGCGACCGCGGCCTGACATCCGCCGCCACGATCGCCGCGCACGGCCTGCTGGTCGTAGCCTTCGGCCTTGCCGCTTGGGCCGGGACGGCGCGCCACGGCGACCCCGTCGCGATGCTGGTGCTGATGGGCGCGGCGGCCGTCCTGCTCGATATCGGCGTCACCGCCGACCAGACGCTCGGACGGCGCGCCGTCACGCTGCTGCAGCCGGAGGCGCGCGGCCGGCTCAACGGCCTGTTCGTCGGACTGTTCTTCCTGGGCGGCGCGCTCGGCTCGGCGGGGGCGGGCCTGGCCTGGGCGCTCGGCGGCTGGCCGCTGGTTTCGGCCATCGGGGCGGCGATCGGCATCACGGCGCTGATCGCCGACCGGCTGATGCGGGCGGCCTGAGCCGGCGGTCTAGCCGCCGGCGAAGTCGACGATGATCTTGATGTTGAGCACGATCAGGGTCAGTGCGATCAGCACGGCGATGGCGGTCAGCCAACGCGGCGAGACCAGCGCCCCCATCCGCTCGCGCGACGCACTGAGGTGAATCAGCGGCACGATGGCGAAAGGCAGCTGCAGCGACAGGATCACCTGGCTGAGGATCAGGAGCTTGGCGGTCTGGCCCTCGCCATAAAGAATGGTCACGACGATGGCCGGGACGATGGCGATGCAGCGCGTGACCAGGCGCCGGAGCCACGCCGCGATGCGGATGTCGATGAAGCCTTCCATGATGATCTGGCCGGCCATGGTGGCGGTGACCGTCGAATTGAGGCCGCAGCAGAGCAGCGCGATGCCGAACAGGGTCGGCGCGATGGCCGAGCCGAGCAGGGGGGTGAGCAGCGAATGGGCCTGCTGCAATTCCTCGACGCCGGTATTGCCCGTCTTGTTGAACGCGGCGGCGGCCAGGATCAAGAGCGAGGCATTGATGGTCAGGGCGAACATCAGCGCGAAGGTCGAATCCAGCGTCGCATATTTCAGCGCTTCGCGTTTCTCCGGGATGCCTTCGCCGAAGGCGCGGGTCTGCACGATGGAGGAGTGCAAATAGAGATTATGCGGCATGACGGTGGCGCCGATAATGCCGAGCGCCAGGTAGAGCATGTCCGGATTGGTGACGATCTGGGTGGTCGGCGCGAAGCCCTTGATGACCTCGCTCCAGTTCGGGTTGGCCATGGCGATCTGCACCAGGAAGCAGAAGGCGATGACGCCGATCAGCGTGATGATGAAGGCCTCGATCCAGCGGAAGCCCTTGGTCTGCAGCCAGAGGATCAGGAAGACATCGAGCGCGGTGATGACCACGCCGATCTCGAGCGGGATGCCGAACAGGAGGTTGAGGCCGATCGCGGTGCCGATCACCTCGGCGAGATCGGTGGCGATCACGGCGACCTCGGCCAGCACCCAGAGCGGCCAGGCGGTCCAGCGCGGATAGGCGTCGCGGCAGGCCTGGGCGAGATCGCGCCCGGTGGCGATGGCGAGCCTGGCGCAGAGCGACTGCAGGATGATCGCCATGATGTTGGACAGCAGCGCGACGAACAGCAGCGCGTAGCCGAATTTGGAGCCGCCGGCGAGCGAGGTCGCCCAGTTGCCAGGGTCCATATAGCCGACCGCGACGAGGTAGCCGGGGCCGAGAAAGGCCAGAAACTTGCGCCAGGGCGTGCCCGTGGTCGGAACACGGATCGAGCGGAAGACTTCGACCAGCGATGCTTCGCCGCGCGCCCGCCGCCATCCCCGTGGAGCAGCGTCGCCTTCATTGATGCGGGCCATGGTCATCCGGTCATCCAGGAGTGGGTTTTCTGGCTCCATTTGGTTCCATGATCATTGTCCGACGTCAAGGCTTTTGCAAATCATTTGCAACAAGCCTCCCGCGCGCCGGGCTCATGACCGGGCTTCGGGGCGAAAGGCGCGGCCTCGATCGCATGCCGGAGCCGGTCGCGGCGGCGCGCATTTTCATGTTCTATGACAGCGGCTTGGGCCGCTTCAGCCGGACGCCGGGCCCGTCGTCGCCATCCGGCAGAAAGGTGATTCCGGCGGTCTCGAACGCCTTGACGATTTGCGTCTCGGTCGTGGCGTGCAAGTCGTGATGACCACCCTCGAAGCCGCGAATGGTGCTGCGCGAGACATCGGCGAGGCGAGCGAGGCGCTCCTGGGACCAGTCGAGCAGGGCGCGGGCGGCCCGGCACTGTTCAGGTAACAAAATCATGAGATCGTTTGGACCTTTGGCCTTGCGGGGACCGGTGGGTGTCAACCATATTGGTTGAAATCCGCCAAACCATCCAGCCCTCGCAACCGATCGTCCGGAAAGGCCGCCCCCAGCCCATGCATCATGACACGCCGCTGATCGCCACCATCGTCATGGGCCTCGGACTGGCCTTCGTCTTCGGCGCGATCGCCAACCGGTTTCGTGTGCCGCCCCTGGTCGGCTACCTCCTGGCCGGCGTGCTGGTCGGGCCGCATACGCCGGGCTTCGTCGCCGACCAGAAACTGGCGCCCGAGCTCGCCGAGATGGGCGTGATCCTGCTGATGTTCGGCGTCGGCCTGCATTTCTCGCTGAAGGATCTCCTGTCGGTGCGCACGATCGCGCTGCCGGGCGCCGTCGTGCAGATCACGGTGGCGACCGTCATGGGGGCCGGGCTTGCCTGGGTGCTCGGCTGGAGCTTCGGCGCGGGCCTGGTGTTCGGCCTGGCGCTGTCGGTCGCCAGCACCGTGGTGCTGCTACGCGCCATGCAGGAGCGCCGGCTGATCGACACCGAAAGAGGCCGGATCGCGGTCGGCTGGCTGATCGTCGAAGACCTCGCCATGGTGCTGGCGCTGGTGCTGCTGCCGGCGCTGTCGGGCCTGCTCGGCGGCAATAGCCAGGCGGCCGCGGCGGATCCGCTGAGCGCCTATCTCGGCCTCGGCGTCGGCGGCACCATTGCGCTGACCGTCGTCAAGGTCGCCGGTTTCGTCGGCCTCATGCTGGTGGTCGGACGGCGGATCATCCCTTGGATCCTGCACTATGTCGCCCATACCGGCTCGCGCGAGCTGTTCAGGCTCGCGGTGCTGTCGATCGCGCTCGGCGTCGCCTTCGGAGCGGCCAAGCTGTTCGGCGTGTCCTTCGCGCTCGGCGCCTTCTTTGCCGGCATGATCATGAGCGAGTCGCCGCTCAGCCACCGGGCGGCGGAGGAATCGCTGCCGTTGCGCGACGCCTTTTCGGTGCTGTTTTTCGTGTCCGTCGGCATGCTGGTCTCGCCGATGAACCTGATCAGCGATTCCGGCGCGGTCCTGGCGACGCTGTTCATCATCGTCATCGGCAAATCGGTCGCGGCCTTCCTGATCGTGCTCGCCTTCGGCTATCCGCTGGCCACCGCGCTGATCATTTCGGCGAGCCTGGCGCAGATCGGCGAGTTCTCGTTCATCCTGGCCGAGCTCGGGGTCCAGTTGGCCCTGCTGCCGGAGCGCGGCCGCGACCTCATCCTGGCCGGCGCCATCCTGTCGATCCTGGTCAACCCGCTGGCCTTCGCGGCGGTCGGCTGGCTGAAGCGGTTCTCCGATCGCAAGGAGGTCGTGCCGCCGGACGCCGCGGCACCGGCCGGTGCCGCCGTGGCGCCGGCGGCGCCCGCCGGGCATGTCGATGACGACGTGCCGGTGGCGACGACGCTAAGCGGACATACGGTGCTGGTCGGCTATGGCCGGGTCGGCAGCCTGGTCGGCGCCGGGCTGAAGCAGAAGGGCGAGCCGTTCCTGGTGATCGAGGACGCCGACAAGCTGGTCGCCCGTCTGCATGCCGAAACGGTGGAGACCATCGCCGGCAATGCGGCCCGCAGCGATATCCTGAAGGCGGCCAATGTGGCCGGGGCCGAACGATTGATCCTGGCCATTCCGAACGCTTTCGAGGCCGGCCAGATCATCGACAAGACCAAGGCGGTCAATCCGGGGATCCGGGTGATCGCGCGCGCCCATTCCGATGCCGAGGTCGACCACCTGACCGGGCATGGTGCCGACATCGTGATCATGGGCGAACGCGAGATCGCCAAGGGCATCCTCGATCATGCCGCCAAGGCCGTGGCCGACGAGGCCGGAGATGGCGCCGCGGGCCCCGCCGCTGCCTGATCCGGTCGCCGCCGGCTGGTGCCGAAGCTTTGCCGCCAGGGGAGGGGCCGGGCATGAAGGTCAAACGGATCGTCGCCAATATCGCGGCAGCGGATATCACCGCTGCCAGGCGTTTCTACCAGGACCTGCTCGGCCTCGAGCTCATGATGGATCATGGCTGGATCGCCACCTATGGCTCGGCCGAGACAATGAAGGTCCAGCTCAGCGTCGCCTCGCAGGGCGGTTCCGGCACGCCGGTGCCGGATCTGTCGATCGAGGTCGACGATCTCGACGTGGCGCTCGACCGGATGCGGGGCGCCGGCGTTCCGATCGTCTATGGGCCGGCCGACGAGCCCTGGGGCGTCAGGCGCTTCTATGTGCGCGATCCCCTCGGCAAGCTCGTCAACATTCTCGTGCACAAGGACCAGGATTGACGTCCGGGCTCGGCCCTGCCGGCTAGAATATCGTGCTGCTCTCGATGCTGTTGCGAAACGCGATCAGGCGGGGGCCGAGCTCGTCATAGATGACCGACCGGGTCATGCGGTAGATCGGACCGCCGACGCTGATGACATAGATCTGCCGCCGGTCGGGACGGCTGAACGGCACCGCGATGGTGCCGATGTCCTCGACCCAGTCGCCGAGGCTGATCGAAAAGCCATATTGCTGATAGTGGTCGATCTGCTTGTCCACGTCCTCCTTGGACAGGCCGTCATTGACCATCTGCCGGGCAAGCTCACCCAATTGTATCTGGAGCTCTCCCGCGGTGAGCGCCGCCAGGTAGGCGCGCCCCATGGCGGTGGTGAAAAAGGGAATGCGGAAGCCGGGATAGACCTTCAGGCCCACCAGCGCGGTTCCCTCCCAGGTGTCGATATAGAGCATCGAGTCCTTGTCGCGGACACCGAGCCCGATATTCAGCCCGGTCTCGTTGGCGAACTGCTGCATCATGGGCCGGAGATTGCCGCGAATATCCGCGTCGGCCCGCGCGACGAAACCGAGGTTCAGGGCCTTCGGGCCCAGGTGATACATCCGCTGCCTTTGGTCGAAAGACAGAAAACCGCTCTTGGCGAGGGTGAAGGTGATGCGCGAGACGGTCGCCTTGGGCAGTCCGGTCCGGGTCGCCAGTTCGTGGTTGCCGAGCTGCCGGTCGCCCAGGTGAAAGGCGCCCAGCACCTCCAGGCCGCGGGCCAGCGCCGCGATGACCTGGCTGTCGTCGGCATTGTCGCCGGTCAGGTCGTTGCCGCTCCCGCCCTGACGGACCTTCGATCGCGTGGCGGGCGGCGTGCTGCTCTTGATGGCCATGAAAGTGATCTTGCGGTTGGCAGATGCCCGGCACATTCGCCCGGCGAGATGGAAATGTATTCCAATATCTTGCGCAAATCCAGGCCCCGGCCACGCTCAAGTCGATATACCGGCGGTCGCGTAACTACCTGATATTGCGTCATAAGTTTTGCGAGCACCGCCGACGCGCCTATTCGCCGGGCCGTTTCTGGCCAAAGGGCTTGACAAGATCGCCGACGACGATCAGAAATAATGGAAATCAATTCCAAAAAAAGAGCGCTTCATGACTCTTCACCCGGGAAACGCCGTTCCAAGCCGTCAGGACGTCTCGATCGTCGCGAGGCGCGGCCAGCCGTGCCGCCGCTCCACGCGCGCAGGATCGTCCCGGGCAACCAAAAATCGGGCTGCAGGCTGATCACGGCATCGCCGCCGGCCGCACCCGTCCGACCCACCGCAAACCGTCAGCTCCACCGGCCGCGCAACAGGCGCGGGGTGTTCGGCTGCGCCAGAAAAGGAAGTCACTCCGATGTCGTCAGCCTATCTCGTTCTCGATCTGCAAAACGATCTGGTCCACAAGGATGGGCCGAACGGCGCCGGACCGCTCGGTGAGCAGGTCCGCAGCCGCGATGTCCTGGCCAGGACGGCGGCGGTGATCGAAAAGGCGCGGGCGGCTGGCGTGCCGGTCGTCTTCGTCCGGGTCGGCTTCTCCAGCGATTATCGCGAATGCCCGTCGACCTCGCCGATGTTCAGCGCGGCCCGGAAATATGGGATTTTCAAACTGGACTCGTGGGGAACCGAGATCCATCCCGATATCGACCGCCGCGAGACCGACCTGCTGGTCACCAAGCACCGGGTCAGCCCGTTCTACGGCACGAATCTCGAGGTCTTCCTGCGCGCTCACGGCATCACGCGCCTGTTCATGTCGGGCGTGTCGACCGCCGCCGTCGTGCAGGCGGGCATCCGCGAGGCCCACGACCGGGACTATGTCTGCGTCGTCATCGAGGATTGCTGCGCGGCGGCGACCGCGCGGGATCATGACGATTCGATCGCCGTGCTCGGCCGCTTCGCGGCGATCACGACCTCCGACGCCGTGTCGTTCGACTGACGCCCCCCATGCGGCCTCCGGCCTTATGGCGGACGGCCCGGAGCCAGACCATGAACCGCGAAGAATTGCGCGAATACCGGCGCCAGAACATTCCGATCTTCAATGATCAGAAGCTCAAGCTCGGCGTCTTCGCCATGAACTGCAGCGGCGGCAGCGTCATTACGACCTTGCCGACCGAGCATCAGATGTCCTGGCAGCAGAATCGCCGGATCGTCCAGATCGCCGACCAGATGGGCTTGGAAGTGGCCCTGCCGATCGGCCGATGGAAGGGCCAGGGTGGCCAGTCCAACCATAACGGCACCAATTTCGACGTCTATACCTGGGCTGCCGGCATGGCCGAAGCAACCGACAGGATCATGTGTTTCGCGACCTCCCATGTCGGTCTCACCCATCCCGTCGTCGCCGCCAAGCAGGCCGCGACCATCGATCACATCTCGAACGGACGGTTCGGCCTCAATGTCGTGATGGGCTGGTTTCGTTCCGAAATGGCCATGTTCGGCACCGGCCTGCGTGAGCATGACGACCGCTATCGCTACGGCGAGGAATGGCTCGACGTGGTCAAGCGGCTCTGGACCGACCGGGAGCCGTTCGATTTCAAGAGCCAGTATTTCGACCTGGCGGGCCTGGAATCGAGCCCCAAGCCGCTGCAGCGGCCCGGCCCGGTTCTGGTCAATGCCGGCACGTCGCCGGCCGGCATCGAGTTCACCGCGCGCAATGTCGACATCAGCTTCGGATCGCCGTCGCGTCCCGACGACATCGAGCGGCTGCTGAGCGTCAAGGAGCGCGCCGACAAGGAATATAACCGCGACGTCGCGTTGATGTGCTCGGCGCTGGTGGTCTGCCGCGACACCGAGGCAGAGGCCCAGGCGGCGTTCCAGAGCATTCTCGACCATGGCGACTGGGAAGCGGCGCGCAGCATGATGGCGACGCTCGGCATCGAAAGCGGGTCGTTCAAAGAGGGTTTCGAAGAGCGCGCGCGCCGGTTCGTGGCGGGCTATG
This sequence comes from Phreatobacter sp. GW821-FHT04C01, assembly GCF_059420385.1. Lineage (NCBI taxonomy): Bacteria > Pseudomonadati > Pseudomonadota > Alphaproteobacteria > Hyphomicrobiales > Phreatobacteraceae > Phreatobacter > Phreatobacter sp. GW821-FHT04C01. The sequence continues at coordinate 864,752 of NZ_JBWKTP010000001.1, forward strand.
GCACGCATCCGTTGATCGGCACTCCCGAACAGATCGTCGATCAGATGAACGACTATGCCCGGCGCGGCGTCCACGGCCTGGTGATGTATTTCGTCGACTACGCTTCCGAGCTCGAATATTTCCGCGACAAAGTGATGCCGTTGCTGAAGCAAAGCGGCCTGAGGCATTGAGCGGGGGGTGTTGGTGATGCAGAGCAGACAGGCCCTCAGCGGCAAGACCGTCGTGGTCACCGGCGCCCGCGGCGGCATCGGCATGGCGATTTGCAAGCGTTTCGCCCGCGAGGGCGCAACGGTCATCGGCGCGGATATCGGCGCCGATGACGGGATGTTCGGCGGCGGCGCCGGCGATGGCCATGACGAGGTCGCGCAGCGTTGCCGGCCCTATGACCTGGACGTGACGTCGGAGGGGGCAGTCGCCCGTTTCGGCGATCACGTCAAGGCGACCTGGGGCCGGCTCGATATCCTGGTCAACAATGCCGGCGCGATGGTCGGCAAGCCGCTCCTGGAGACGAGCCTCGCCGATCTCGATCGTCTCATGGCGGTCAATGTCGCCGGTCCGTTCCTGCTGATGCGGACCCTGGCGCCGCTGATGGCCGAGAGCGGGGCGATCATCAACATGTCGTCGGGCGCGGCGACCAAGCCGACGGCCAATATGAGCGCCTATTCGGCGTCCAAGGCGGCGGTTGCGATGATGTCGCGGGTGGCGGCGATCGAGCTCGCTCCGATCCGGGTGAACTCGATCCTGCCGGGTGCGATCGACACACCGATGCCGCGCGCCTTCATTTCGAACATGTCGCGGCCGCAACAGGAGAAGGTCATGGCGGGCCTGAGCGAGGGCCGCCTGGCGAAGCGTCTCGGCCGGGCCGACGAGGTCGCGGCCATGGCGCTCTACCTGGCCTCGGACGAGGCGGCTTTCGTCACCGGCGCCGATTTCGTCATCGACGGCGGGCGTCTGTAGCCGGCTCATGGTGGCCGCATCCAGCATTCATTTCGGGAGGAAACAATGAAAAGAATTCTTCACGCCTGCATCCTGACGCTCGGCACCCTGCTGGCGGGAGCGGCCTCGGCGCAGATGTCGGACAATGTCATCAAGATCGGTGTGCTCACCGACATGTCGGGGCCGTTCTCGCACCAGACCGGCGCGGGTTCGGTGGCCGCCGCGCAAATGGCGATCGACGAGTTCGGCGGCGCCATTGGCGGCGTGCCGATCGTACTGGTCTCCGCCGACCATCAGAACAAGCCGGATGTCGGCCTGAACATCGCGCGCCGGTGGCTCGATGTCGAACAGGTCGATGCCATCGTCGACCTCGGGAGCTCGGCGGTCGCCTTGGCCGTGCAGGAACTGGTCAAGGAAAAGAACCGGGTCGTGCTGTTCTCCGGGCCCGGCACGGATAGGCTGACCAATGACAGCTGCTCGCCCAACGGCATCCACTGGACCTATGACACCTATGCCACCGGCCGGTCCATGGCGAACGCGGTCAGCGGCAGCGGCGGCACGAAATGGTTCTTCATCGGCATGGACAGCGCGTTCGGCCGCTCGCTCGTCGAGGTGATGACCAAGACGATCGCCGCGCGCGGCGGCCAGGTGGTCGGAACCATCTGGCATCCGACCGGCAACAATGACTATTCCTCCTTCATCATGCAGGCGCAGGCGTCCGGCGCCAATGTCCTCGTCTTCGCCAATTCCGGCACCGACTTCGTCCGCGCGGTCAAGCAGGCCCGGGAGTTCGGCATCAAAGGCGACGCGCTGCGCATCGTCGGCCCGGCCATCACCATGGTCGATATCCTGGCGCTCGGCCGCGAGGACGCGGAAGGCCTTCAGTATATCGACGCCTTCTACTGGGACCTGAACGACGGCACGCGCCAGCTCGCGCGCGAATTCAACCGTCGCCGCGGATCCAATCCGGGCCAGGCCCATGCCGGCGTCTATTCGGCGGTCCGCTCCTACCTGAAGGCCATCGAGGCGGCGAAGACCGACGGCGCCACGGCGGTGCTGAAGAATCTTCACACGATGACCATCTCGGACAATTTTACCCCGTCGGGACAGGTCCGCCGCGACGGCCGCATGATGCATGAAATGTACCTGATGCGCGCCAAGGGACCGGCGGATCCGAGCACGGCGCCGTGGGACGCGGTCAGCCTGGTCACCAGGGTTGCCGCCGAGGACGCCTTCCGGCCGATCGCCGAGAGCGCCTGCCCGCTGCTGCGCTGAGCCGCCTCATCGTCGAACCGCAACGGGGCCGGCGGCGTCGCCGGCCCGATACAGACCAGCGAGCCAGGAGCGCGCGAAGCAATCATGTTCGGAATTTCAGCGCAGGTTCTCAGCGGGCAGTTGCTGATCGGGCTGATCAACGGTTCGTTCTACGCGCTGATGAGCCTTGGCCTGGCGATCATCTTCGGTCTCCTGCACATCATCAATTTCGCCCATGGCGCGATCTACATGCTGGGCGCCATGTGCGCCTGGCTCATGCTGAACTATCTCGGCATCGGCTATTGGTGGGCACTGTTGCTGTCGCCCTTGATCGTCGGCGCTTTCGGCATGGCGCTGGATCGGCTGCTGATCTCCCGCCTGCGCGGCCTCGACCCGATCTACGGCCTGCTCCTGACCTTCGGCATCGCGCTGATGCTGCAATCCCTCTTCCAGGGTCTCTTCGGCTCGTCGGGCCTGCCCTACGGTATCCCGGCGGAGCTGCGCGGCGGCTGGAATCTGGGCTTCGTCTTCCTGCCCAAATACCGGGCCTGGATCATCGTCGTGTCGATCCTGATCTGCTTCGCCGTCTGGTATGCGATCGAGAAGACCCGGCTCGGCTCCTATCTGCGCGCCACCAATGAAGACCCGGATCTGGTCTCGGCTTTCGGCGTCAACGTGCCGATGCTGGTGACGCTGACCTTCGGCGCGGGCGCAGCCCTTGCCGGCTTCGCCGGCATTCTCGCGGGCCCGATCTATACGATCAGCCCGCAAATGGGCGTGGAGATGCTCAGTATCGTCTTCGCCGTCGTCGTCATCGGCGGGATGGGCTCGATACTGGGGTCGATCATCAGCGGCTTTTCCCTCGGGATCCTCGAGGGTCTGACCAAGATATTCTACCCCGAAGCATCCTCCGTCGTGATCTTCGTCGCGATGATCGTGGTGATCATGATCCGCCCCTCAGGATTGCTGGGAAAGTACTGAGACAGTCATGTCGGTTTCCTCTCCGCTCGCCCCCGAGGCTCCCGCCTATGCGGCCCTCGCCGACCCGGCCCGCAGCCGCACGCATTTCCGCTGGATCTTTCTCGGGCTGGCCGTGGCGCTGATCGTCCTGCCCGCGCTGGTCTATCCGATCTTCCTGATGAAGCTCCTGTGCTTCGCGCTGTTCGCCGTCGCCTTCAATCTCCTGCTCGGTCATTGCGGCTTGCTGTCCTTCGGCCATGCGGCGTTCTTTGGCGCCGGCGGCTATGTCGCCGCTTATGCCGCGCTGGTCTGGCGACTGCCGCCCGAGGCGGCCGTCGCGCTCGGCACGCTGGCGGGCATCGTGCTGGGGGCGGTCTTCGGCGCCCTGGCGACCCGCCGCCAGGGCATCTACCTGACGATGGTGACGCTCGGCCTTGCCCAGCTGGTCTATTTCGTCGCCCTTCGCTCGCCGTTCACCGGCGCCGAGGACGGCATCCAGAACGTGCCGCGCGGCAATCTCTTCGGGCTGATCGACCTGAAGAATGACGTGACGCTGTATTTCGTCATCGCGACGGTCTTCTTCGCCGTGCTCATGCTGACATACCGGCTGGCGTTTTCGCCGTTCGGGCAGGTGCTCCGCGCGATCCGCGGCAACGAGCCGCGCGCGATATCGCTCGGCCTCGACGTGAGATCCTACAAGCTCGCCGTCTTCGTCATTTCCGCCGGGCTTTCCGGCCTCGCCGGATCGATGAAGGCCATCGTCTTCCAGATCGCTTCGCTGGTCGACGTCCACATCGCGACCTCGGGGGAGGTCGTGCTGATGACCCTGGTCGGCGGGGTCGGCACGATCCTCGGCCCCATTGTCGGGGCGAGCGTCATCGTGATCAGCCAGAACTATCTGGCGGGCTTCGGCGAATGGGTCGTCTTCCTGCAGGGACTGATCTTCGTGATCTCGGTCCTGCTGTTCCGCGACGGCATTGTCGGCGTCATCTCGCGCAAGATCGGGAGGCCGCTGTGATGGCCGCGCGACCGACGACCGAAGGCGTGGGGCCCGCGCCTCGGGTCATGATCGAGACACGCCAGCTCGCGATGGAGTTCTCAGGCTTCCGCGCCGTCGACGGGGTGGATCTGCGGGTGGCGGAAGGCAGCATTCATGCGCTCATCGGCCCGAACGGCGCCGGCAAGACGACGTGCTTCAACCTGATCACGAAGTTTCTCACGCCGACGGCGGGCCAGATCTTCTTCGGTGGCCAGGACATCACCAGCTTCGAACCGGCCGCTATCGCCCGGCGCGGCCTCGTCCGGTCGTTCCAGATCTCGGCCGTGTTTCCGGGGTTGAGCGCGGTGCAGAACGTCTGCGTCGCGCTGCAAAGCCGGACCCGGCGCCTCTTCCAGTTCTGGAAAAGCGATCGCTCGCTCGCCGACCTGGAGGCCGAGGCCGACGCCATTCTGGAACAGGTCGACCTGGCCGCGTTTCGCAACGTCAATGCCGCGCTGCTGCCCTATGGCCGCAAACGCGCGCTCGAATTGGCGACGACGCTGGCTCTGGATCCGCGCGTCCTGCTGCTCGACGAGCCGATGGCCGGCATGTCGCCGGCGGATGTCGAGCGCGTCTCGCAACTCATCCTGCGCATCCGCAAGGGGCGGACCATCCTGATGGTCGAGCACAACCTGCCGGTGGTCGCCGCCCTTTGCGACCGGATCACCGTGCTGGCGCGGGGGCGGGTGCTGGCCGAGGGCGACTATCGGGACGTCTCCGGCAATCCCCAGGTTCAGGAAGCCTATATCGGATCCGACCATGACTGACAGCGCCGCCGATCGACGCGACTGCCTCCTCAGGGTGCGCGACCTGAACGCCTGGTACGACGAAAGCCATGTCCTGCACGGCATCGATCTCGACCTGGCGGATGGCGAGGTCGTGACCCTGCTCGGGCGCAACGGCGCGGGCAAATCGACCACGCTCAAGGCGATCATGGGCTTGCTGCCCGGCCGGACCGGTTCGATCGGGCTCGCCGGGGCCGAGACCATCGGATTGCCGGCGCGGCGCATCGCCCGCATGGGCATTGCCTATTGTCCGGAGAACCGCGGCATATTTTCGTCGTTGACGGTGCTGGAAAACCTGCTGCTCCCGCCGGTCCTGCAGCCCGGCGGATTGTCGATGGACGAGGTTTTCGCGCTGTTTCCGAATTTGCGGGAGCGGCTGAACAGCCAGGGCACCAAGCTGTCGGGTGGCGAGCAGCAGATGCTGGCCATTGCCAGGATCCTGCGCACGGGATCGCGCATTCTGCTCCTGGACGAGCCGACCGAGGGGCTCGCTCCCGTCGTCGTCCAGGAGATCGGCCGGATCCTCAAGCGCCTGCGTGCCCGGCGCTACACCATTCTGCTCGTCGAACAGAACTATCGCTTCGCCGCGGCGGTCGCCGACCGGCATTACGTCATGGCGAGCGGGCGCATCGTCGACATGATCCGAAGCGACGAAGTCGCGGCGAGACAGTCCGACATCAAGTCCTATCTGGGCGTCTGACGCCGGATCACGCATCGAATGAGAGCAAAAATGGCTTCATCCATCCGAGAAATGCTCGCGGCCAACGAGATGATACTGGCGCCGGGCGCCTATGATTGCCTGACCGCGGGGGCCATCGAGCGCGCCGGTTTCAAGGCCGCCTATATGACCGGCGCCGGCGTCTCCGCTTCCCATGGCTTCCCGGATTTTGGCGTGCTGACCATGACCGAGATGGTCGCCGTGGCCGGCCGGATGGCCCGGTCCTTGTCGATCCCGCTGATCGCCGACGGCGATACCGGTTTCGGCAACGAACTCAATGCGGCGCGCGCGGTGCGCGAATATGAGCGGGCCGGCGTCGGCGCCATGCATATCGAGGACCAGGTGTTCCCTAAGAAATGCGGCCATTTCGACAATAAGGCGATCGTCCCGGCCGACGAGTTCATCGCGAAGATCAAGGCCGCCGCCATGGCGCGGGAGACCCGGGAATTTGTCCTGATCGCCCGGACCGATGCCCGCTCGGTCGAAGGCCTCGATGCCGCGATCGATCGCGCCAACCGGGCGCTCGACGCCGGGGCCGACGTCGCCTTTGTCGAGGCGCCCCAGGACCTCGACGAGATGGCCGCGATTCCCCGGCGGGTCCAGGGCCCCTGCCTCCTGAACATCGTCTGGCGCGGCAAGACGCCCGATGTCTCCTTCGAGGACGCCGCGGCGATGGGTTATCGCATCGCGATCCTGCCGAGCATCCTGCTGAAGTCGGTCATGGGAATGTCGGAGCAGGTTCTGGCGGCCGCACGGCAGGCCGGGCGTCATCCGGTGCCTCCGGGCGATATCGGCATCCAGGACGGGGTGGCGCGCGCCGGCGGCGCAGAATGGAAACGCCTGCGCGCGTGCGCGCCGTGAACCGCCGCTTCCGGCCGGCATGGCCCAGGCGCGCTTTTTCATCAACCGGACCAGGGAGTTGAACGGCCATGGCTCAGTATCGTCCCTACATCGTCGGCATCGGCGGCACCACCTCCGACAATTCCTCCAGCGAGAAGGCGTTGATGACCGCCTTGCGTCACGCCGAGGCAGGCGGCGCCGATATCGCGGCCTTCGTTTCGGCGGATCTGGATTTTCCCAATTATGGCGCGGGCAGGCTCTCCGACGACCGGGCGATCCGTCTGGTCGATGCCGTCCGGCGCTGCGACGGCCTGATCATCTCGACCCCGGCCTATCACGGCATCATGTCCGGGATGATCAAGAATGCCCTGGACTGCGTCGAGGAACTGCGCGGCGACACGCGGCCCTATCTCGACGGCCGGGCGATCGGCACGATCGTGTGCGCCTATGGCGACCAGGCCATGGGGACGACGCTGGCCAGCCTGCGCGCGGTGATCCACGCCTTGCGCGGATGGCCGACCCCGATGGGCGTGGCGATCAATTCGAGCGAGTGCCGGTTCGACGCCGAGGGCCACTGTTCCAACCCCGATATCGATGCGCGCCTGCGGCTGCTCGCCCAGCAAACACTCGGGTTCGCGAGGTTCTCCCATGTCGCCTGAACCGATCTCGCCTGAACCGATCTCGCCTGAACCGATAGCCGCCGGCGTGACCGGGCCGCGGTCGCTCTTCGACAAGCTTTGGGCGCGGCACTCCGTGATGGAGCATCCGATCGCCGGTACGCTGCTCTATATCGACCGGCATCTGCTGCATGAGGGGTCGCGCAATGGATTTGCGCTGCTCAAGCGCAAGGGGCTGCCGGTTCGGCGTCCCGACCTGACGACGGCGACCGCCGACCATTACGCGCCGACCGATGGCCGCAGCGTCGACGCGATCGATGTCCGGTCGCGCCGCGAAGTGATCTCCGACCTCGGCGCCAATACAGCGGCGGCCGGGATCAGGCTGTTCGACCTCGCCCATCCACGCCAGGGCATCGTTCACGTCATCGGGCCGGAACTCGGTCTGAGCCTGCCGGGCCTGACGGTGATCTGCGGCGATAGCCATACCGCTACGCATGGCGCCCTGGGGGCGCTGGCCTTCGGCGTCGGCGCGTCGCAGGTTGCCCATGCGCTGGCGACACAGACGCTCTGGCAGAAGAAGCCGAAGCAGATGCGCATCCGCGTGACCGGCGAACTCCGGCCGCGGGTCACCGCGAAGGACCTGATCCTGACGGTCATCGCGCGGATCGGCGCCGCCGGCGGCACGGGTTTTGCCATCGAATATTGCGGACCGGCGGTGGAAGCGCTGTCGATCGAAGGACGCCTGACGCTCTGCAACATGACCATCGAGGCGGGCGCCAAATTCGGCCTGGTCGCGCCGGATGAAAAGACCTTCGCCTATGTGAAGGGGCGTCCGTTCAGTCCAACGGGCGATCAATGGCACGCGGCGGTCGCGTCCTGGCGCGGGCTGGCGAGTGAGGACGATGCGCATTTCGACCGGGAGGTCGAGATTGACGCCCGCACGGTGGAACCGATGGTCACCTGGGGTACCAGCCCGGAGGACGGCGTATCGGTCAACGGCCATGTGCCGGACCCGATCGCGATCGCCGATCCGTCGCGTCGCGCCAGCAAAGGTGAGGCACTCGACTATATGGGCCTGTCGGGCGGCACGCCGATCGCGGATATCCGGTTCGACCGGGTGTTCATCGGCTCCTGCACCAATGGACGCATCGAGGACCTGCGTGCCGCCGCCGAGGTGGTTCGCGGCCGCCGGGCGGTCATTCCGGCCCTGGTCGTGCCGGGCTCGATGGCCGTGCGCGCCGCCGCGGAAGCCGAAGGGCTGGACCGGGTCTTCTTGGAGGCCGGTCTGGAATGGCGCATGTCGGGATGTTCGATGTGCGTGGGCATGAACGGTGATCTGGCCAAGGCGGGCGAACGCTGCGCCTCGACCTCCAACCGCAATTTCGTCGGGCGGCAGGGTGCCGGCGTCCGCACCCATCTCATGAGCCCTGCCATGGCTGCCGGTGTTGCCCTGCACGGCCATGCGGTCGACGTGACGAGGTCCTGACCATGCTGGCATTCACCCGATTGCAATCGGTCGCCGTGCCCCTGGCCCTCGACAATGTCGATACCGATCAGATCCTTCCCGCCCGCTTCCTGGTGCAAAAGCGCGAGCTCGGCTACGAGGCCTATTGCTTTCGTGACCTGCGCTATTTCGCCGATGGCACGGAGCGGCCGGATTTCGTGCTGAACCAGGCCATCTATCGCGGCGCGCAGGTGCTGGTGGCCGGCGCGAATTTCGGCTGCGGCTCGTCACGCGAGGGCGCGGTCTATGCCTTGCAGGACATTGGCGTCCGGGCGGTCATCGCCGAGAGCTTCGGCGATATTTTTTATCAGAACGCCCTGATCAACGGAGTGCTGCCGGTTCATCTGGCGGCCGAGCCCATGCAGGCCTTGCTCGCGGCGATGCGTGCGGAACCGGGCGTGAAGGTCGCGATCGATCTCCCGAGCCAGACGGTCACCATGCCCGGCGGCATGGCCCTCGACTTCCGCATCGATGCTTTTCGGAAGCACTGCCTGCTGGAAGGCCTCGACGAGATCGACTTCACGATCAATTACATGCGCGAGATCGAACAATATGAAGCCAGGCCGGGGGCGGCCTGAGATGCCCTAGGTCCTTGTCGCATCGGCGCGGACGGGAAAGGCCGGCCGGGCCGAGACGATCATCCGGCCGAGCTCGACGAAGTCGCGCTTGCGCGGCGAGGTGGCGCGCCAGGCGAGGCCGAGGACGCGATGCGGCTCGGGATCGGCGAAACGCATCAGCTTGAGCGGACCGTGGCGGGCCTCGACCTCGACGCAGATCTCCGGAAGCAAGGTCAGGCCGAGGCCGTTGGCCACCATCTGGACCAGGGTCGACAGGCTGGAGGCGCCGAAAGTGTCGATGTTCTCGACCTTGCGCAGGCTGCAGAAGGTCAGCGCCTGATCGCGCAGGCAGTGGCCTTCCTCGAGCAGCAGCAGGCGATCGTCCTTCAGCAGGTCGGGCGTTGCCTGCACCCGGCCGTGCATCTGGCGCGAGGCCGGAAGCGCCAGCAGGAAGCGGTCCTCGAACAGCCTGATCGTCTCGATGTCGGGATGCTCGACCGGCAGCGCCGCGAGCAGCAGGTCGAGGCCGCCATCGAGCAATTCGCTGGTGAGCTGGCGGGTCTGGGTTTCCCGGATATGGACCTCGAGATCGGGGAAGGCGTCGCGCAGCAGCGGCAGGAAGCGCGGCAGCAAATAGGGCGCGACCGAGGGAATCACCCCGAGGCGCAGGGTGCCGGACAGCCGCGCGCCGCGATGGTGGGCATAGTCCCGGAGATCGCGGATATCAGCGAGGATGCGCTGGGCGCGGCGCGCGATCTCGCGCCCGTCCTCGGTCAGTTGCACACCTTTGCGCCGCCGTTCGACGAGCTGGAGTTTCAGCTCCTTTTCCAGATCCTGGATCTGCATGGAGAGCGCCGGCTGGGTGATCGCGCAGTGCTCGGCGGCCTGGCCAAAATGTTTCAGGCGGGCGACCGCATCGAAGTATCGGAGCTGTTTGAAGGAAATCATTTCGATCAGTTTTTCTGATTGAGACGGCAGGATAATCCGATTGGCCTTGATCGACAAGCGGTGCCTAGAACCATTCCATCCAATCTCGATGGAACCTTCCAATGCCCCAGAAACCGACCCTGACCACCTCCGCCGGCGCACCGGTTTCCGACAATCAGAATTCGCTGAGCGCGGGAGCGCGCGGGCCGCTGCTGCTGCAGGACTACCAGCTGCTGGAGAAACTGGCGCATCAGAACCGCGAGCGGATCCCCGAGCGCGTGGTTCACGCCAAGGGCTGGGGCGCCCATGGCTCGCTGACCATCACCAACGACATCAGCCGCTATTCGCGGGCCGGCCTGTTCGCCAAGATCGGCCAGAAGACCGATCTGATGCTGCGCTTCTCGACGGTGGCGGGCGAGTTGGGCGCGGCCGACGCCGAGCGCGACGTGCGTGGCTTCGCCGTCAAGTTCTATACGCAGGAAGGCAATTGGGACCTGGTCGGCAACAACACACCGGTGTTCTTCGTCCGCGACCCGCTGAAGTTTCCCGACTTCATCCACACCCAGAAGCGCCATCCGCGCACCAATCTGCGGTCGCCGACGGCGATGTGGGATTTCTGGTCGCTGTCGCCGGAGAGCCTGCACCAGGTGACCATCCTGATGTCGGACCGTGGCCTGCCGGTCGCCCCGATGTTCATGAACGGCTATGGCTCGCACACCTATTCGATGGTCAATGCCGGCCAAGAGCGGTTCTGGGTCAAGTTCCACTTCAAGACCCAGCAGGGCCATAAGTTCCATACCAATGCCGAGGGTGGCCAGGTCATCGCCCGCTCGCGCGAGAGCTACCAGGAGGAATTGTTCGGCGCGATCGAGCGCGGCCAGTTCCCGCGCTGGACCATGTGCATCCAGGTCATGCCGGAGGCCGATGCCGGCAAGACCTCCTACAACCCGTTCGACCTGACCAAGGTCTGGCCGCATGCCGACTATCCCTTGATCGAGGTCGGCGTGCTCGAGCTCAACCGCAACCCGGACAATTATTTCGCCGAGGTCGAGCAGGTCGCCTTCTCGCCGTCCAACGTCGTGCCGGGCATCGGCTTCTCGCCGGACAAGATGCTGCAGGCGCGCATCTTTTCTTATGCCGATGCCCATCGCTACCGGCTGGGCACCCATTACGAGGCGCTGCCGGTGAATGCGCCGCGCTGCCCGGTGCATCATTATCACAAGGACGGGGCGATGCGGTTCTTCCGCAACGACACCGGCAATCCGGATGCCTATTACGAGCCGAATTCGGTCAACGGCCCGGCCGAGGCGCCCGAATATCGCGAGCCGCCGCTGGCGATATCGGGCGATGCCGACCGCTACGACCATCGCGCCGGCAATGACGACTACACCCAGCCGGGCAACCTGTTCCGGCTGATGACGCCGGCCGAGCGCAACCGCCTGATGGACAATATCGCCGAGGCCATGCAGGGCGTGCCGGTCGCGATCGTCAAGCGCCAGGTCGGCCATTTCTACCGTTGCGATCCGGACTACGGCATCGGGGTTGCCACCCGCATGGGCCTCGGCGTCACCGACCTGCCGGGGACGCTCGCCGCCGAATGAGCCGTCCCACCCCGTGATCCAGGCGCCGCCGGCCCCGGCCGGCGCCGCCAGGCTTCGCATGCCGCATTTCCCTCTTCACAAGGATCATCCCATGGCCGTCGCCCAGCATGCCCAGTCGAACCGTTCCGATGTGGTCAGCGAGTTCATCACCGAAGCCCGGGTCGAGGCGCTGAACAGCGCGCTGTCGGATCGCGGCATCGCCGCCGACCGGATCATCTCGATCCTGCCGGTGTCCGGCCAGACGCTGATCAATGCGTCACCGGCACAGTTCCGCGTGCTCTACCGGCTGAACTGAGCCGGTCCCGGGGCGGCGCGCGGGACTTGACGCGCGCGCCGTCCTCGGCCACGCCTCGGCCATGTTCGAGACGCGCCTGACCCATGTCGCTTCCCTGGTCGAAGCGGTACTCCACGATATCCTGTCCGATGCCGTGCGCAGCGGCGAGACCGCTCGCCCGGCGCGGCTCATCGGCGCCATGCGCCATGGCGTGCTCGGCGGCGGCAAGCGGCTCAGGCCCTTGCTGGTGGTCGAGGCCGCCGGCCTGTTTGGCGTCGCCGAGGCCCAGGCGCTGCGCGCCGGCGCGGCGCTCGAACTGATCCATTGCTATTCGCTCGTCCATGACGACCTGCCGGCCATGGACGATGACGATCTGCGCCGTGGCCAGCCCACCGTGCACCGGGCCTATGACGAGGCGACCGCGATCCTGGCCGGCGACGCGCTGCAGACGCTGGCCTTCGAGGTGATGGCCGACAGCGCGGTTCATGCCGACCCGCAGGTCAGGGCGGAACTGGTGCTGCTGCTCGCGCGCGCCACCGGGCTCGGCGGCATGGCGGGCGGCCAGATGCTCGATCTCGAAGCCGAAGGGCGCTTCGCCGGCGGCGTGCCCCTGGCGCTGGCGGAAGCCGAGATCCGCCGGTTGCAGGCGATGAAGACCGGTGCGCTCATTCGTTTCGCCTGTCTTGCCGGTGCCGTGCTCGGCGGAGCACGCGGCACCGAGCGGGCCTCGCTCGAAGCCTATGGTGCGACCATTGGCCTTGCCTTCCAGATCGCCGACGACCTGATCGACCACGAGGGTGATGCGCTGAGCGCCGGCAAGGCGACCGGCAAGGACGCCGCGCGCGGCAAGGGCACACTGGTGTCGCTGCATGGCGCGGCCTGGGCACGCGCCGAACTCGCCCGCCTGGTCGCGGTGGCCGAAGGCCATCTCGCGCCCTTCGGGGCCAAGGCCGGCACGCTTGGCGCGGCTGCCCGCTTTATTGCCTTCCGGCAGGTCTGATGCACAGGTTGTCGCCTTGACAATTTTTTGTGCGGACCACCAGGATCAGGATAATCCCTGACTACAGGGTAAGACAGAATGAGGGTGGCGATGAGGCGTTTTTGGGGGCTGGTGCTCGGCGCGGCCGTTTTGATGGGGCTGGCCATGCCGGCGGAGGCGCAGAAGCGCGCCAATACGGTGCGGTTCGGCTATGATCAGGTGCCTGAGAACGTCGACCCTTATTACAACAGCGTCCGTATCGGCGTGATCCTCGGTCAGCAGGTCTGGGACACGCTGATCTATCGCGATCCCAAGACCAATGAATATCGCGGCCAGCTCGCCACCGCCTGGCGCTGGATCGACGACCGCACGCTGGAGCTCGACCTGCGCCAGGGCGTGAAATTCCACAATGGCGAGGAATTCGACGCCGACGACGTGGTGTTCACGCTGAACTTCGTCTCCGATCCCGCCAACAAATCGGTGACCCAGCAGAATGTCAGCTGGATCCAGCGGGTCGACAAGATCGACAAGTTCAAGGTCCGCATCGTCACGCGCCGGCCGTTCCCGGCGGCCATCGAATATCTCGCCGGCCCGATCGTCATTCACCCGAATGAATATTATGCCCAGGTCGGCCCGCGCGGCATGAACGAGAAGCCGATCGGCACCGGCCCTTACCGGGTCGTCGACCACCAGATCGGCAAGCAGATCTCGCTGCGGCGCAATCCCGATTATTTCCGCGACAGCCCGAAACCGCAGCCGACGATCGAGAACGTCGTCATCCGCTTCATTCCCGATCGCCAGACCCAGGTCGCCGAAATGCTGGCCGGCGGGCTCGATTTCATCATGAACATCGCGCCCGACCAGGCGACGCAGATGCGCGCCGTGCCGAGCCTGCAGATCGTCTCGGGCGAGACCATGCGCATCGCCTTCCTGCAGATGGCGACCTCCGAGCAATCGCCGACGCCGGCGCTGCGCGACATCCGCGTCCGCCGGGCGATCAACCACGCCATCGATCGCCAGACCATGGCGACGCAGCTGGTCGGCCCGGGCTCGCAGGTGCTGAACGCCATTTGCTTCCGCAGCCAGTTCGGCTGCGACGATTCAAAGGCGACGCAGTACGCCTATGATCCCGCCAAGGCGCGCCAATTGCTCGCCGAAGCCGGCTTCCCCAATGGCTTCGAGCTGGAGCTGCACTCCTATCGCGAGCGCAACCAGGCCGAGGCGATGATCAACTACCTGCGCGCCGTCGGCATTCGCGCGACCTTGCGTTTCGGCCAATATGCGACGTTCCGCGAGCAGAACCGCGCCAATCGCGTCGGCCTGGCGCACCAGACCTGGGGCTCGTTCTCGGTCAACGACACCTCGGCCTCGACCTCGGTGTTCTACAAAGGCGTCGACGACGACGTGACGCGCGATCCCGAGCTGATCGCGCTTCTGTCGCGCGGCGACACGGTGACCGATCCGGAGCAGCGCAAGGCCGCCTATCGCGATGCGCTGGCGCGCATTTCGGAACAGGCCTATTCGGTGCCGCTCTATTCGCTCGTCACCTTCTATGCCGCGACCAAGGACCTCGAATTCACGCCCTATCCGGACGAGATGCCGCGGTTCTGGGAAATGCGCTGGCGGTAACGGATGCCGGCCGGCTTTGCGGCCGGCCGCTCCTTTGCGCCCGTGAAGGACGGGCCTGAATGGCAGGACAGCACCTGGGGCGCGACCACCGCCCCAGGTGCAGCTTTTCAAGCGCCTGTTTTCAAGCTCTTCTTGGCCCGCTCTCCCTTCCCAACTCCTGGCCGGCACCTGGCCGGGCACGGGACGTCAGGACGACTGAACCGATGTTGATCTATACGCTGAAGCGATTGGGGCTCGCCGCGCTGGTCGCGTTCGCGGTCTCGGCGCTCGCCTTCCTCCTGCTGCGCCTCTCGGGCGATGTCGCCATCGCGATCGCCGGCGAGGGCGCGCGCGCCGAGGACATCGCGATGATCCGCCAGCAATATGGCCTCGACCGGCCCTTGCTGCTGCAATATCTGGAATGGCTCGGCCGGACGATCACCGGCGATTTCGGTCAGTCGCTTTATTTCAAGTCGCCGGTGGTCAACCTGATCAGCGAGAAGATCGGCACGACCCTCATTCTCGGCTTGTTGTCGATCGGTTTCGCGCTGGTCGTTTCGATCCCGCTCGGGGTCATGGCGGCGATCTGGCAGAATTCCTGGATCGACCGGCTCTGCCTCGCCATTGCCGTGGTCGGCCAGGCGCTGCCCAATTTCTTCTTCGCTTTGTGCCTGATCATGGTTTTCGCGATCGGCCTGCGCTGGCTGCCGGTCTCGGGGGCCGATGGCTGGGAAAACTTCGTCATGCCGACGATCGCGCTCGGCTATTACGTCACGCCGCCGTTCATGCGGCTGATCCGCGCCGGCATGATCGACGTGCTCGCCTCCGACTATGTCCGCACCGCGCGCGCCAAGGGCCTGCCGGCCTCGACCGTGGTGATCAAGCACGCCCTGCGCAACGCGCTGGTCCCGGTGGTGGCGCTGACCGCGGTGCAGATGGGCTTCCTGCTCGGCGGTTCGATCGTGGTGGAGACGGTGTTTGCGCTCGATGGACTCGGCTATCTCGCCTACCAGGCGATCAGCCAGAAGGATTTTCCGGTGATCCAGGCCGTGCTGATGCTTCTGTCGGTCGGCTATGTCGGGCTGACGCTCGCCGCCGATCTGGTCAATGCCTGGCTCGATCCGCGCATCAGGGTGGCATGAGATGACCGACGCAACCCAGACCAATGTGTTCGACGTCAAGGAGCCCTCGGCCGCGCTGCGACTGTGGCGGCGGATCAAGGGCCACAAGGGCCTGCTGTTCGGCTCCGGCCTGTTCCTGGTGATCCTGCTGATGGCGCTGACCGCGCCTGTGGTCGCGCCGCACGATCCCTATGCCCAGGACCTGATGAACCGGCTGGTGCCGCCGTTCTGGTACGAGCGCGGTACCTGGGCGCATCCGCTCGGCACCGACAATCTCGGCCGCGACTATCTCTCGCGCCTGCTCTACGGCGCGCAGATCTCGCTGCTGATCGGTTTCGCCGTGATGGTGATCTCGGGCACCATCGGCACCGCGCT
Organism: Phreatobacter sp. GW821-FHT04C01; assembly: GCF_059420385.1. Taxonomy (NCBI): domain Bacteria; kingdom Pseudomonadati; phylum Pseudomonadota; class Alphaproteobacteria; order Hyphomicrobiales; family Phreatobacteraceae; genus Phreatobacter; species Phreatobacter sp. GW821-FHT04C01. The sequence continues at coordinate 880,847 of NZ_JBWKTP010000001.1, forward strand.
CGGCCTGTCGGCCGGCTATTTCGGCGGCCGCGTCGACATGGCGATCACCTTCCTGGTGACCACCCGGCTGGCGCTGCCGGTGGTGCTGGTGGCGCTCGCCGTGGTGTCGATGGTCGGCGGCACGCTCTTTATCGTCATCGCGGTGCTCGGCTTCCTCAAATGGGACCGTTTCGCCGTGGTCATGCGCTCGGCGACCCAGCAGGTGCGTTCGCTCGACTATGTCGCGGCGGCGGAAGCGGCCGGCGCCTCCAAGGCGCGCATCATTTTCGGCGAGATCCTGCCCAATGTCGCGCCGCAGCTGATCGTGGTGGCAACCGTGGAAGCGGCCAGCGCCATCCTGCTCGAAGCCGCCCTGTCGTTCCTGGGCCTCGGCGTGCAGCCGCCGCTGCCGTCCTGGGGCCTGATGATTTCCGAGGCCAAGAATTTCATGTTCTTCTCGTTCTGGCTGATCGCCATCCCGGGCAGCGCGCTGGCGCTGCTGGTCCTCGCCATCAACATGATGGGCGACGGCCTGCGCGATGTGACCGCGCCGGAGGGGCGCTCGTGACCGCGGTTCTCGAGGTTGAAGACCTGAAGGTCGATCTGGCGGTCGCCGCCGGCACCCTGCATGCGGTGCGCGGCGTGTCGTTCTCGATCGCACGCGGCGAGACGCTCTGCCTCGTCGGCGAAAGCGGCTGCGGCAAGTCGATGACCGCCTTGTCGGTGATGGACCTGCTGCCGCCGCGCGCCATGCGTTCGGCGCGCCGGCTGTCGCTTGCGGGCGAAGACCTGGTCGCGGCCGGGCCGAAGCGCTGGAACGCGCTGCGCGGCGACCGGATGGGCATGATCTTCCAGGAGCCGATGACCGCGCTCAACCCGGCCTATACGATCGGCGACCAGCTGATGGAGCATCACCGGCTGCACAAGGGGTCGAGCGCAAGCGCGGCGCGCGAGCGCGCGGTGTTCCTGCTCGAGAAGGTCGGCATCGCCAATGCCACCCAGCGGCTCGGCCAATATCCGCATCAGCTGTCCGGCGGCCTGCGCCAGCGGGTGATGATCGCCATGGCGCTGATGTGCGGACCGGACCTGATCGTGGCGGACGAGCCGACCACCGCGCTCGACGTGACCATCCAGGCGCAGATCCTGCGCCTGCTGATGGACCTGCAGAAGGAGTTCGGCATCGCGCTGCTGCTGATCACCCACGATCTCGGCGTGGTCGCCCGCATGGCCCACAAGGTCGCGGTCATGTATGCCGGCGAGATCGTCGAGAGCGGCACTTCGGCCGAGGTGTTCAACGCGCCGAAACATCCCTACACGCTCGGCCTGATGGAATGCATCCCGGTGCCCGGCCGCACCTTGCCCGGCGAACGGCTCGGCTCGATTCCCGGCGTGGTGCCGTCGCTGGTCGGCGATATCGGCGGCTGCGTCTTCCGCACCCGCTGCAAGCTCGCCGAGGAGGCCTGCGCCGCGCCGGTGCCCCGGCGTCGCGACGGCGATCACGCCTGGTCCTGCCTGAAGGTGGCGGCATGAGCACGCTTCTGACCATTTCCAACGTCTCGCGCACCTTCCAGGTCAGCCAGGGCCTGTTTTCCAAAAAGAAGACGCTGCATGCCGTCAACGGCATCGACCTGACGGTCGAGAAGGGCGAAGTGCTCGGCATTGTCGGCGAAAGCGGCTGCGGCAAGTCGACGCTCGCCAAGATGGTGCTGGGCCTGTTGCCGGCGACTTCGGGCGAGATCGCGCTCGAAGGCGCCGACATGCGCGGCCTCGACCGCAAGGCGGTGGCCAGGCGCATCCAGCCGGTGTTTCAGGATCCCTATTCCTCGCTCAATCCGCGCAAGACGATCGCCTCGATCGTCGCCTTTCCGCTGCTCGTGCACGGTTTCGGCAATGGCGAGGCGCGGCGCGACAAGGCGCTCGCCATTCTCGACAAGGTCGGCCTGCCCAAGCGTTTCGCCGACCGCTATCCGAACCAGCTCTCGGGCGGCCAGCGCCAGCGCGTGGCGATCGCGCGCGCCCTGGTGATGGAGCCGGAGCTGGTGGTCTGCGACGAGCCGACCTCGGCGCTCGACGTTTCCGTGCAGTCGCAGATCCTCAATCTGCTGATGGATCTGCGGCGCGATCTCGGGCTGACCTATGTGTTCATCTCGCACAATCTGGCCGTGGTCGAGCATATCGCGACGCGGGTCGCGGTGATGTATCTCGGCCGCGTGGTCGAACTCACCGACACCGCCACGCTCTTCAAGGCGCCGCGCCATCCCTATACCAAGGCCCTGCTGCAATCGGTGCTGACGCCGGAACCGGGCGCCGGCATTCCCGAGACCGGGCTTGGCCTGGCCTTTCCCGATCCGCTCAATCCGCCGCCCGGCTGTGCCTTCAATCCGCGCTGTCCGGACGCTTTCGCCACATGCCGCACACTTGCGCCGCGGTCGGTCAAGGACACGGCAGGCCTTGTCGCCTGCCATCTCCACGATCCCGAGAGGTCGCGGGCCGCGGCGGCCTGAGCCGGGCGCCGTCGGACAGGGGCGGGCAGGGGCCGAAGCCGGATCGACCCGTTGCGGGGCGGCAGCCCTCTGCCGTCAGGGTTTGGCCTGGTTGCGGGCGAATTCCTCGTCGATCTTGCGGATTTCTTCGGCCGGCGCGTCCAGGAGCGGCTGGATCAGGGTGTCCCAGGCACCGAGCTGATGGCCTTGCAGCGATTGCTTGCCTTCGTCGGCGACCTGCTTGGCAAGGTAATAGGCGGGCGAATCCTCGGGGAAACGACCCGCGGCGATATGATCCCGCAGTTTCGCGGCCAGTTCCTCATGATCCCTGGTAGCCATGGCGGTTCTCCTTCAAGCCAAGGACCAACCCGCGGCCTGCCGGCAGGTTCCCTGGAAAAGGCGGTCTCGAATGCGCTGGCGTCCTGGGCGAAGCGCCCGCGCTGCGCTAGCGTGGCGGCATCGTCGAATTCCCCTGTCCAATGCCCCAACCGAGTTTCCGATGACCCGCGCCGCCGCCATATCCGCTGCCGAGAAGACCTTCGACGATGGCCGCCTGAAGGCGATCTTCGCCCGCCGCATCGCCATTCCCACCGAAAGCCAGAACCCCGACCGGGCCGCCGATCTCGCGCGCTACCTGACCGGCGAGATGCAGCCTTCGCTGGAAGCGCTGGGCTTCACCTGCAAGATCCTGACCCATCCCAAGGCCAAGGCGCCGTTTCTGCTCGCCGAGCGGATCGAGGATCCGAGCCTGGTCACCGTGCTCGGCTACGGCCATGGCGACGTCATTCGCGGCCTCGAGGGCCAGTGGAAGGACGGCCGCGACCCCTGGACGCTGGATGACACGGGGACCCGCTGGTACGGCCGCGGCGTGGTCGACAACAAGGGCCAGCACACGATCAATATCGAGGCGCTGCGCTGCGTGCTGGAGACGCGCGGCAAGCTCGGCTTCAACGTGCGCTATCTCATCGAGATGGGCGAGGAGGTCGGCTCGGCCGGCCTGCACGATCTCGCCCGTGAGCACCGCGACCTGTTCAAGGCCGACCTCCTGATCGGCTCGGACGGACCGCGCCTGACCGCCGACCGGCCGACGCTCTGCCTCGGCGCGCGCGGCGGCTATCGCATCGACCTGACCATCAATGCGCGCGAGGGCGGCCATCATTCCGGCAACTGGGGCGGGCTCCTGTCCAACCCAGCCGTGCGGCTCGCCCATGCCATCTCGACCATTATCGGGCCGACCGGCCAGGTGCTGGTGCATGAGCTGCTCCCGGACGAACTGCCGGCATCGGTGAAGCGGGCGCTCGCCGATATCGAGCCGGCGAGCATTCCCGGCGGACCGCAGATCGAGCCCTGGTGGGGCGAGGTCGGCTTCACGCCGGCCGAAAAGGTCTATGGCTGGAACACGTTCGAGGTGCTGGCCTTCGGTTCCGGCGACATCGCCAATCCGCAGAACGCCGTGCCGCCCTCGGCCAAGGCGGCCTGCCAGATCCGCACCGTGGTCGGCTCCAACCCCGATGGCTTCATGCCGGCGATCCGGCGCCATCTCGCCCGCCACGGCTTTCCCGATGTCGAGGTGTCGAGCGGCCGCGACGCGGCGTTCAAGGCGACCCGCACCGATCCCGACCACCCCTGGGTGCAGTGGGCGGCGGCCTCGATCGCCGAGACCACGGGCAAGAAGCCGGCGGTCATTCCCAACGCCGGCGGCTCGCTGCCCAACGACGTCTTCGCCGAGATCCTGGGCATGCCGACCATCTGGGTGCCGCATTCCTATCCGGGCTGCTCGCAGCATGCGCCGAACGAACACGTACCCTCGGCGCTGGTGCGCGAGGCGATCAGCCTGATGGCGGGGCTCTATTGGGACCTCGGCGAGGGTGGCCATCCCAAGGTCGTGCGATAGGTTCAGGAGCTGGGGCGCGCCGGCCATCGCGGTGCCGGCCGTGCCCCGATCGCCGGGCCACCTCAAGGGCACAAAAGGAAACGGCGCCAGATGGCGCCGTTTGCATGACCGGTCGGTGCGAAGCCTATTGGGCCGGCTTGCCGTCGGCGGCGAAGGTTTTCAGATAGGCGATCAGGTCGGTGATCTGCTGGTCGTTACGCAAGCCGGCGAAGACCATGCGGGTGCCCGGCGTGACGCCGCGCGGATCGCGGATATAGGTGGTGAAGTTCTCTTCGCTCCAGACCTTCGAGGCGACCTCCGGCCGCTTGTAGGCGTCTGAATAATTGTAGCCCGGGGCTGTGCCGGCGGTCCGGCCGATCAGGCCGTTGAGTTCCGGCCCGACACCGTTGCGCGCGGTCGGCCCGATCTGATGGCAGGCCCGGCACTGGGCGAAGACGCGCTGGCCGGCGGCGGCATCCTGGGCGGAGGCGAGCTGCGGGGCGGCGGCGACAGCCGCAAAAGCGGCAAGGGCGATCAGGTTGCGCATGGCGTTCCTCGGATGAGCCTGGCCGGCATCTGCGCCGGCCACTCTATACCCATTCTAGTCAATGGGTGAGGTTCACCACAATTCACAACTCGGCGCACCGGTCATTCGCGGCGCGCCGAGACGAGCCGAGCGCGGATCAGCCCACGGCTTCCTTGGACGAGCGCTCGAAACGCTTGCGGTCGTTGGGGTCGAGATAGGTCTTGCGCAGACGGATCGACTTCGGCGTGACCTCGACCAGTTCGTCGTCCTGGATCCAGGCGAGCGCCTTTTCCAGGGTCATGCGGATCGGCGGCGTCAGGCGCACCGCTTCGTCTTTCGAGGTCGTGCGGATATTGGTGAGCTTCTTGCCCTTCAGCACGTTCACTTCGAGGTCGTTGTCGCGGTTGTGGATGCCGATGATCATGCCGCGATAGACACGCACGCCGGGGTCGATGACCATCGGGCCGCGATCTTCCAGGTTCCACATGGCATAAGCGACCGCCTCGCCGATATCGTTGGAGATCAGCACGCCGTTGACGCGGCCGGCGATCTCGCCCCGATAAGGCTCATAGGCATGGAACAGGCGGTTCATGATCGCCGTGCCGCGGGTATCGGTCATCAGCTCGCCCTGATAGCCGATCAGGCCGCGGGTCGGGGCGTGGAACACCAGCCGGAGCCGGTTGCCGCCGGAAGGCCGCATCTCGATCATCTCGGCCTTGCGCTCGCTCATCTTCTGCACGACGACGCCGGAATGCTCCTCGTCGACGTCGATCAGCACTTCCTCGATCGGCTCCAGCGTCACGCCGTCATCGCCCTTCTGAAGGACGACGCGCGGCCGCGACACGGCGATCTCGAAGCCCTCGCGGCGCATGGTCTCGATCAGGATGGCGAGCTGCAATTCGCCGCGGCCGGAGACGAAGAACGAATCCTTGTCCGGGCTCTCCTCGATCTTCAACGTGACATTGCCCTCGGCCTCCTTGAGCAGGCGGTCGCGGATCATGCGGCTGGTGACCTTGTCGCCCTCGGTGCCGGCGAGCGGCGAGTCGTTGACGATGAAGCTCATGGTGACGGTCGGCGGATCGATCGGCTGGGCCTGGATCGGGGTGTCGATCTCGGGCGAGCAGAAGGTGTCGGCGACCGAGCCCTTGGACAGGCCGGCAATGGCGACGATGTCGCCGGCGACGCCCTCCTCGATCGGCTGGCGCTCGATGCCGCGGAAGGCGAGGATCTTGGAGACGCGGCCGGTCTCGACCACGGTGCCGTCACGCGCCAGGACCTTGATCGCCTGGTTCGGCTTGACCGTGCCCGACGAGATCCGGCCGGTGATCATGCGGCCGAGGAAGGGATTGGCCTCGAGCAGCGTGCCGAGCATGCGGAAGCCGCCGGGCTCGACCTTGGCCGGGGGGACGTGCTGCAGCACGAGGTCGAACAGCGGGGCGAGGCCCTGGTCAATCGGGCCCTCGGGCTTGGCGGCCATCCAGCCTTCGCGGCCCGAGCCGTAGAGGATCGGGAAATCGAGCTGGTCGTCGCTGGCGTCGAGCGCGGCAAACAGGTCGAACACCTCGTTGATGACTTCCTGGTGGCGGGCGTCGGGCCGGTCGATCTTGTTGATCGCGACGATCGGGCGCAGACCGATCTTCAGCGCCTTGCCGACCACGAACTTGGTCTGCGGCATCGGGCCTTCGGCGGCGTCGACCAGCACGATGGCGCCGTCGACCATGGACAGGATGCGCTCGACCTCGCCACCGAAATCGGCGTGGCCGGGGGTGTCGACGATATTGATGCGGGTGTCCTTCCAGACGACCGAGGTCGCCTTGGCGAGGATCGTGATGCCGCGTTCCTTCTCGAGGTCGTTCGAATCCATCACGCGCTCAGCCACGCGCTGGTTCTCGCGGAACGAGCCCGATTGCTGGAGCAGCTTGTCGACCAGCGTAGTCTTGCCATGGTCGACGTGGGCGATGATGGCGATATTGCGCATGTTCATGGTGCGGACGTCCGTCGCGGAAAGCGAAAAAGCGGGCCCCCGTGAACCGTGAGCCCGCATGCCTTGCTGCGGTGCACATATAGGAGGCCCGCGCCCGGCGCAACGGCAAGAGCGCAGAACCTGCCCGGAAACGGGCGAAACCGGCTCATGCCGGCCGCCGATCCTCGCATTCTGCGAGGAGCGTCGCATTTTGCAAGTGGCATTCCGCGAGAGCCCGCCGGGGTCTTGCGCGGGAGAACCGACATCTAGCGGGGCGACCGTTAGCCGACCACATCATGTTGATTGGCCCGCTCGCCAACGGCTCTGGCACCGGTCGTGCAGAAACATCTGCGAACCGGCATCTGGTATTGCGTCGCCGGCTCAATGGCTCGGACGGGAGGGGACCGCAATCTGCGACCCCTTGAACGTGGTCTCCTCCCCTCCAATCCGACGCCATGCCGCGAGGCTTCGACCGGCCCTCGCCACTGCGGTGCCTCCCCCGATTTCCCCAATCAGTCCAGACCGTTGACCTGACGTGCCACGTCATCTCGCGAGTTGACGGTAGGTCAATTTTTCTGTTGGTCCGTGCCCGAAGCTGTGGCAGGATTTGACCCGTTCTAATTTCACGCCGCCAGCCGGTCCAAGCGCGGTGTAGGAGTGCACGATGAGCGATGCGACCAATGACAAGGGCATGCAGCAGGATGCCGTGACGCCGGAAACGCCGGCTTCTCCGGACAAGGCCCTGAGCCGCCGCTTGTTCATGTTCAAGACCGCGCTCGGCGCCGCCGCGCTCGTCACGGTCGGGGCCGTGGTCGCCCCGGCGCCGGCCGAAGCCCAGCGGCTGCGGGTGACCGACAGCGATCCCTATGACCGCGAAGGCCGTGGCCGCGGACGCTATATTCGCCGTCGCGGCACCGACAACGATCCCTATGACGCGGAGGGTCGCGGCCGGGTGAGAACCTATCGTCGCCGGGCCCGGATCACCGACAACGACCCGCGCGACCCGCGCGGCGGCGGTCGCGGCTGGTAAGCCGTCCAGCGCAATCTCGTGCATCGAGGATCCTATGACGCTGGCCGCGGAAGCCTTCGCGCTCGCCTTCGGTGACCTGTCCATCGAGGACGGCTTGAAGCTGCGCGAAGCCGGAATCATGCGGCATTTCGTGGCCGCCGACCGCAATCGCTTCGACCGGCTGCTGTCGATCGCCGATCTCGACGCGTTCCTGAAGACCGATGGGGCGCAGATCCCGCGCCTCAGCATGGCCGACAGCGGTCGCAGCGGCAGCGCCAGCGTGCCGGACGAGCTGTTCACCTTTGCCGACGGCAAGGCCGATCCGTCCCGGCTGTTTCCCTTGTTCGACGGCGGCGCGACGCTCGTCGTGTCGCAATTCCACGAATTCCATCCGCCGCTGGCGCGCTTCTGCCGCGGCCTGGAGCGGATCTTCCTGCATGCGGTCCAGGCCAATATCTACCTGACCCCGCCCGGCGCCCAGGGCTTCCGGACCCATTACGATACCCATGACGTCCTGGTGCTGCAGGTCTCCGGCGAGAAGCGCTGGCGGGTCTGGGGCGAGGCGATCGTGCCCGACGCGACGCGCAAGACGCCGTGGAACGGCGCGGTTCACAAGGCCGATCCGGCCGGTGGCCGCGAGGTGGTGCTGCGCGCCGGCGACGTTCTCTACGTGCCGCGCGGCGTGCTGCACGATGCCTCCGTCCAAGGCGGCGGTGAGCCGTCGTTGCATGCCACGATCGGATTGCTGGAACCGAGCTGGGCCGATGCCTTGCGCGCGGCGATCGACCAGGTGGAGGCGCGCGAACCGGCCCTGCGCCAGTCGTTCCGCACCTGGCGGCTGAACGACGAGGCGGCCCGCGCCAAGCTGCCGGCGGCAGCCGCCGAAAGGCTGGCGCTGGTCGCCACCGAGGCCGGGCTCGACCTCGCCTCGATGCAGTTCCTGCAACAGCTGGCAACCGATCGCATGCCGATGTCGGGCCGCGGCCTGCTGGCGCCGGCGCCCGGCGCCGACGACCGGCTGATCCTGGCGGATTCGGTGCACCACTATGTCGTGCCGGTGGGCGATGGCGCGGAACTGCGCTGGGCCGGCGAGGCCGAAAAGCTGACGGGTGCCGAACTCGACTGGCTCGCGGCGCTCGAAGAGGGCGCTACGCCGAGGTCGCTCGGCGGCGAACCGGCGCTGGCTTTTTGCCGCCGCCTGGTGACCCTCGGCATCCTGGTCCGCGACAAGCCCAGGGCCTGAGGCCCCTGTCTTGCGAGAGGCTTCGGCGGGTCACTCCCGACGGCCGCGCTCCAGCACGTCGCGCACGCAGGCGAGGAGGCGGTCGCGCCCGTCATGGCGTTCCTGCGACGACCAGATGGCGCGCGCCTCATGCAGCGCTGTGGTCTCTTCCAACGGCAGGAAGACGGTGCGCGCGATGCCGGCATGGCCAAGCGACCGCGGCACCAGCGCGATGCCGAGTTCATGGGCGACCAGTGACACCACGGTCAGCCAATGACTCACCTCGTGCATGATGCGCGGCTCGATGCCGGCTGCACGGAACAGTCCGAGAATATGGTCGTGATAATGCGGCGCCAGCGGCCGGGCGAAGATGATCAGCGGCTCCAGCGCCAGTGCCCGCAGCGACACGCGTTTGAGCGTCGCCAGCGGATGGGCCGCCGGCAGGCAGCAGACGAAGGGCTCGTCCATGATCAGCAGCGACGCGACGCCCGGCGGCAGCGGCATGCCGTGAATGAAACCGATATCGATCTTGCTCTCGAAGATCGCCGCGAGCTGCGTCGCCGAATTCATCTCGCGGATCTCGACGGTATAGCCGGCATGGCGCTCGCGGAATTCGTGCAGCATGCCGGGCAGGCCGCGAAAGATCATCGAAGGCACCAGGCCGACGCGGACCACGCCGCCGGGGCTGGCGGCGATCTTGCGGGTGAGCGCCTCGGCCTCGGACAATTGCCCGAGCAACATGCGGGCCCGCGCCGCGAAGGTTTCGCCGGCCCGTGTCAGGGTCACGCGGCGGCTGGAGCGTTCGACCAGCTGGACCTGCAGGTCCTCCTCCAGCTGGCGGATGCCGGTGCTCAGCGGCGGCTGCGACATGTTGAGGCGGCGCGCCGCCCGGCCGAAATGCAGCTCTTCGGCGAGCACCGCGAAATAGCGCAATTGACGAAAGGTCGGTGCCATCCGCCTCAAGCCCTCCCGGTGTCATCGATAGCCTTTTCGCTATTGCCGGATGCTAAATCAATATTGGAGCCGGTCCAGCGCTCTTGTTAACGATCGCGGCAGACGAGGAGCCGCCGATGAGTGCCGAGACCGTCCTGATCCACCGCAATATTCCCGACAGCTCCGGCACCAATGCCTATCTGAGCGATCCGGATTTCGCCCGGCTGCTCAGGGTCTATGGCGCGCCGGATCTGGTCGCGGCGGTCGAGCCGCATTTCGTCCGGCTGGGCGGGCTGGTGCGGGCCGATCTGGACCGGCTGGCGCAGGCGGCGGACGCCCATCCGCCGGTCCTCAAGCAGCGCACCCGCGCCGGCGCCGACCTGCAGGCGATCGACAAGCATCCGAGCTATGTCGCGCTGGAACGCCATGCCTTTTCCGAATTCGGGCTGGCCGCCATGTCGCATCGCGCCGGCGTGTTCGGCTGGCCGGAGCCGCTGCCGCCGGTGGTCAAATACGGCCTGACCATGCTGTTCGTGCAGGCCGAGTTCGGGCTCTGCTGCCCGGTCAGCATGACCGACGCGCTGACCCGGACATTGACCAAATTCGGCGCGTCCGAGCTGGTCGCGCGGTTTCGCGACCGGCTGGTCACCCAGGATTTCGAGGCGCTGTTCCAGGGCGCCATGTTCATGACCGAGCAGGATGCCGGCTCCGATGTCGGCGCCATCACGACCATGGCCCGGCCGGCCGGGGACGGCACCTGGCGGCTCAGCGGCGACAAGTGGTTCTGCTCCAATGCCGATGCCGATCTCGCCATGGTGCTGGCGCGCCCGGACGGCGGCGCGGCCGGCACCGGCGGATTGTCGCTGTTCCTGCTGCCGCGGACCTTGCCCGACGGCAGCCGCAACAGCTACCGCATCGTCCGCCTGAAGGACAAGCTCGGCACCCGGTCGATGGCGAGCGGCGAAATCGTGCTCGACGGCGCCACCGCCTATCTGGTCGGCGAGGCCGGCTCGGGCTTCAAGCAAATGACCGACATGATCAACATGTCGCGGCTTTCCAACGCCGTGCGCTCGGCCGGCCTGATGCTGCGCGCGGCCCACGAGGCGCTGTTCATCGCCCGGCATCGCCAGGCTTTCGGCGGCAAGCTGGTCGCATTGCCGCTGATGCGCCGGCAATTGCTCAAGCTGCTGGTTTCGGCCGAGCAGGGCCGGTCGATGGCCCTGCACACCGCGGATTGCCTGAAGCGGGCGGATGCCGGCGACGCGGAAGCGGCCAAGCTCATGCGCATCCTGACGCCCTTGATGAAGTTCCGCACCTGCCGCGATGCACGCAAGGTGACGGGCGATGGCATGGAGGTACGCGGCGGCTCGGGTTACATCGAGGAATGGTCGGATGCCCGGGTGCTGCGCGACGCCCATCTCGGCTCGATCTGGGAAGGCACCAGCAATATCGTCGCGCTCGATGTCGCCCGCTCGATCCGGCGCGAACAGACGCTCGGCACGCTCAAGGCCTATCTCGCCCGCCTGTTGGAGACACCGGGCATTCCCGAAGCGTCCAGGCGCGCGCTCGGCCGGGCGCTCGACCGGGCCGCGGCCTTCGCCGAACGGGTGAGCGCCGATCGCGCCGAGGAGGCCGAGACGCGCCGGATGGCGAGCGGCCTCTACCACGCGGCTTCGGCGATCGTGCTCGCCTTCGAAGCCGCCCGGATCGGTACCGACATGCGCCGCCTGGCGCTCGCCCATCTGGTGCTGCGTCACAAGCTCCTGCCGCGCGATCCGCTGGCAGCCGATGACGATGCCGCGGCGGTCTGCGAGGCGTTGCTGAGCCAGGCTCCCGTCGATACCGGGCTGGCGCTCAGCCTCGACATCGGTGCCGGATCGTGAACGGTACCATGACCACGGCACCCGCCGGCGCCGGTGCGCTGGCCGGGCTCAAGGTGATCGACCTGTCGCGGGTTCTGGGAGGGCCTTTCGCGACCCAGATCCTGGGCGACCACGGCGCCGAGGTGATCAAGATCGAACCGCCCGGCGGTGACGAGACACGCGGCTGGGGGCCGCCGTTCCAGGACGAGACGGCCTCCTATTTTCTCGGCGTCAACCGCAACAAGCGCGGCCTGGCGCTCGATTTCGGCCAGCCGGCGGCGCGCGACGTGCTGCTGCACCTGCTCGAGGATGCCGACGTGCTGGTCGAGAACTTCAAGACCGGCACCCTGGAGAAATGGGGCCTGGGTTATTCCGACGTGCTGGCGGCACGTTTCCCCAGGCTGATCCATTGCCGGGTCAGCGGTTTCGGCGCCGACGGCCCGCTCGGCGGCTTGCCGGGTTACGACGCGGTGATCCAGGCCATGGCCGGACTGATGTCGGTCAATGGCGAGAAAGGCGGCGAGCCGCTGCGTGTCGGTCTGCCGGTTGTCGACATGGTCACCGGGCTCAACGCGGTGATCGGCATCCTGCTCGCGCTCAACCACCGCACAGTCAGCGGGCGCGGGCAATTCGTCGAGGCGGCGCTGTTCGACTGCGGCCTGTCGCTGCTACATCCACACGCCGCCAACTTTTTCCTGTCCGGCCGGACGCCGAGCCGTAGCGGCAACGACCATCCCAATATCGCGCCCTATTCGGTTTTCGCGACCGGCGGCCAGCCGCTGTTCCTGGCGGTCGGCAATGACCGGCAATTCGCCAGGCTGTGCGAGGTGATCGGGGCCCCGGAGATCGGCGAAGATCCGCGCTTCCTGAGCAATGGCGCGCGTGTGGCCAATCGGGACGCTCTGCGCGGAGCGCTGGAAACCGTGCTGGCGCGTCATGACGGAGCCCTGCTCGCCACCACGCTGATCCAGGCGGGCGTGCCCTCGGGCCCGGTGCTCGGGGTCGATCAGGCGCTCGAGCATCCTCATGCGATCCATCGCGAGATGGTCGTTTCGCGGGACGGCTATCGCGGCGTCGGCGCGCCGGTGAAGCTGTCGGCGACGCCCGCCAGCTATCGCCTGACGCCGCCGGCCTTCGGCGCGGACACTCTGGCGATCCTGCATGAGGCCGGCTTCAGCCAGGCCGAGATCGACCGGCTGGTCGCCGACGGCGCCGTGCCGGGGCCGGCAGCCACGACTGCATGAAACGATAACGCCAAGGGCAAGAGCCCGGCCGAGGAGGAAATGCCGATGACGCTGTTCGCACGCCTTGTCTTTGCGCTGCTGGTCCTGGCGGCCAGCCCGCTCGCCGCCGCCGACCGGCCGATCCGCCTGGTCGTGCCCTTCGCCGCGGGCGGCCCGACCGATGCGCTGGCCCGCCATCTGGCCGAGGGGCTGCGGGTGCGGCTCGACCGTGCCGTGGTGGTGGAGAACAAGGCGGGCGCCGGCGGCAATCTCGGTGCCATCGAGGTGGCGCGTGCCGAGCCCGCCGGCACGACGATCCTGTTCGGCACGTCGGGGCCGCTCGCCATCAATGTCAGTCTCTACCGCAACCTGAGCTACGATCCGCTGACCAGCTTCGAACCGGTCGTCATGATCGGCGCGCTGCCCAATGTGCTGGCGGTCAACCCGAAAGTGCCGGCGCGCAGCCTCGCCGAACTCGTCGCCTATGCCAAGGCGCGGCCGGGCCAGCTGTTCTTTGCGTCCTCGGGCAACGGCGCCTCGTCGCATCTCGCCGGCGTCCTGTTCAACGGCGTCGCCGGCACCGAGATCAAACATGTGCCCTATCGCGGCACGGGGCCTGCACTGAACGACCTGATCGCCGGGCACGTCCAGATGACCTTTACCGACGTGCTGACCGCGGCGCCGCATATTCAGGCGGGCACGATCAATGCGATCGGCGTGACGACGCTGGCGCGCTCGGGCGCTCTTCCGCAGGTGCCGACGCTTGCCGAGCAGGGTCTGGCCGGCTTCGACGTCAGCGTGTTTTTCGGCATCGTGGCGCCGAAGAACACGCCGCGCGCGACGATAACGGCGCTCAACCAGGCCTTCGTCGCGGCGATGGCCGATCCGGCCCTGGCGCGTGTCCTGGAGAGCCAGGGGATCATCCGCGACCAGGACACCAGTCCCGAGCGTCTGACCCGGCTGATGCAGCAGGAAATCGCCAAATGGCGGACGGTGGTCGCGACGTCGGGCGCCCAGCTCGACTGACGGCGCCCTTCGCGCGCCGGCCGACCAAACCGAGCCGGCCACTTCAACACGCCGCCGCCCGTCCGGGTGTCCATGGCCGGCCGCCCGTCAGCCCAGGGCTGACCCGGCGCACCATCTGCCGGGGCGGCTGGCGCTGGTCGCAAGCCCCGGATTTATCGACGGCATTGGCCGCCCGATCCCGACGCGCTTCGCGGCGTGGCGGCGCAGGCGCGTGATTTTGCGATCGGCGCGCGACGCTACCGGCTCGCCCATGCGGATGCCGGTCGCGGCGTTGGGTATTGCCGGGCGTGCGCGCCCTGGTCGAATTTCCGCTGAAGGATTCGCGTGCAGCGATCAGGCGGCCCTGGCTGCGGCACCACGCCGCGCCGCCATTGCCGTCGTGGCGGCGATCCTGGCCGCCGCGGACAGGCAAAGTTAACGGCTTGATATTAAGAATGAATCCTTCAACGCCTTTAAAATTGGACATTTCGCGCTAGATCTGCCGCCATGCTGGTTCCGATCGACGAGACAAATCTGGAGAGCGTGCATGCTTTGCTTGCGCGCGGTTTCCCGTCTCAGCAGCCATCGTTCTGGATCGAGGGGCTGCGGCGGCAGACCGATCACCACGCGCGGATCCAGGCTGGACCGGTGGGCCAGATCCTGCGTGTCCGGGACCAGGATGTCGGAATCATCCTGACCATGCGCAGCAGGCGGATCGAGCCGGATGGGACGACCCGCGACGTCGTCAACCTGTCGAGCTGGTATATCGACGAGGCGCACCGATGGCTGGCGCCGCGCATGCTGAAGGCCGTGATCAGCGAACCCGGGACCGTCTATACCGACCTGACGCCCAGCCCGAGCGTGGTGCATCTGAACGGCCGCCTGGGACTGACAGTCTGGACCGACGGCGTCCTGCTGGCGGCGCTGCCGCTCGCCGCCCTGCACTATAGCCCGGCGGCGGGGCGGGTGGTGCCGCTCGACCAGGTGCCGGCGGACGCCCTGCAGGGGCCGGCGCGAACCGTGCTGGAGGACCATGCCAGGTTCGGCTGCATCTGCGTCGTGCTCAATCGCGACGATGCATTCTGGCCGGTGGTTTTCGCCCGGACGCGCCACAAGGGTCTTCCCGCCGCCCGGGTGGTCTATGCGCCGAGCAAGGCCGAACTGAAAGCGGCGATCGGCACGGTCGCCCGGTTCCTGCTCGGGCAGGGCGTGGTTTCGCTCGAGATCCCGGCGCGCCGGGATGAGGGGGTGCCCGGCGCCTGGTTCAGCCGGCTTCGGCCACCGACCTTCACCAAGGGCGGCGTCGATGCCGAGACGATCGATCACGCCTATTCCGAATTCGTGCTGCTTCCCTTCTGATACCCGATGAACGCGAGATCAAAGACGATGTCCGAGAGCGAAGTTCTTGACGCCAAGGTGGTCATCCGGGATTTCCTGCTCAGGCGTTTCCCCGGCCTCGGCTCCCGGCCTTTCGACGACCAGACCTCGCTGCTCGCCACCGGCGCGATTGACTCGCTCGGCGTGCTCGACCTCATGGGCTTCATCGAGGAACGCTTCGCGGTCGAGATTTCCGATCAGGACTTCGATCCCGACAATTTCGAGACGGTGGAACAGCTCGCCCGTTTCGTCGAGCAAGCCCGACGCTGATGTCGCCGCCCTTCCTCGTGCATCACCTGCTCGACGCCGGCTTGGCCGGCGTGGCGGGCGGCGTTGCCCTGGTCGATGGCGACCGGTCGATGGCCTATCCGGCACTGCGGGCCCAGGTGGGTCATGCCGCGGCCGTCCTGCAGGAGCTCGGTCTCCGGCGCGGCGAGCGGGTCGCGATCGTCTTGCCGAAGTCGCTCGAGGAATGCTGGGCGATCTTCGCGGCAAGCCGTGCCGGCGGCGTCTTCGTGCCGGTCAACAGCCTGCTCCACGCCGGCCAGATCCGTCACATCGTCACCGATTGCGGCGCCCGCATCGTGCTGACCAACGCGGCCCTGGCGCCCAGGCTGCGCGAGGCGCTGGCGGGCATCGAGGGCGTCTCGCTGCATCTGGTCGACGAGCCGGCATGGCGTGCGCCATCCGCCGATGACGACGCGGCGCGGCCGCCCCTGAGCGACCAGGCGATCGGCGAGGACCTGGCCGCCATCCTCTACACCTCGGGCTCCACCGGCCGCCCCAAGGGCGTCATGCTGAGCCATCGCAACCTGATCGCCGGCACGCGCATCGTGCGCACCTATCTCGGCCTGACCGGCGCGGACCGGATCCTGTCGGTCCTGCCGTTCAGCTTCGACTATGGCCTGAACCAGCTGCTCACCGCGGTGGAGCAGGGCGCCGTGCTGATCCTGCTGAGCTTCCGTTTCGGCGACGAGATCGTCGCGGCGATCCGCGACCATGGCGTCACCGGGCTTGCCGGCGTGCCGACGATCTGGGCGATCCTGACGCGCGCCAGTCCGTCGCTCGCGCGCACGCCCTTGCCGTCGCTGCGCTACATCACCAATTCCGGCGGCGCCGTGCCGTCCGAGACCGTGAAGCGGCTGCGGACGCGGCTGCCCGAGACCCGCATCTTCCTGATGTATGGGCTGACCGAGGCGTTCCGGTCGACCTTCCTGCCGCCCGACGAGATCGACCGGCGGCCAACCTCGATCGGCCGGGCCATTCCGGAGACGGAAATCTTCGCGGTGACCGCCGAAGGCCGCAGGACCCGGCCCGGCGAGCCCGGCATCCTGGTGCATCGCGGCCCGACCGTGTCGCTCGGCTACTGGAACCGGC
This sequence comes from Phreatobacter sp. GW821-FHT04C01, assembly GCF_059420385.1. Lineage (NCBI taxonomy): Bacteria > Pseudomonadati > Pseudomonadota > Alphaproteobacteria > Hyphomicrobiales > Phreatobacteraceae > Phreatobacter > Phreatobacter sp. GW821-FHT04C01. The sequence goes on from NZ_JBWKTP010000001.1 coordinate 897,679, forward strand.
CGGAGGACACCGCCGAGGTGCTCAAGCCCCATCCCTTCGTCGCCATGGCGCAGGGCGGCGACACCGTGTGTTATTCCGGCGACCTGGTCTTCGAGGACGACGAGGGCTTTTTCCACTTTGTCGGGCGGCGCGACGCCATGATCAAGTCCGCCGGCTATCGGATCAGCCCGACCGAGGTCGAGGAGGTGCTGATGGCGACCGGCGCTTTCCTCCAGGTGGCGGTGATCGGGCTGCCCGATCCCTTTGCCGGGCAGAAGGTGCATGCGGTCGGCGTCGCCAAGGCGGGTGCCGCGGATGTCGACGCGGTGCTGCAGGCGGCAGCGGCGGACCTGCCGGCCTATATGGTGCCGCGCGCCATCGAATGGGTCGAGGCCCTGCCGGTGACCCCGAACGGCAAGGTCGATTATCGCGGCCTGGTCGCGGATCGCAGCCATGACCAGCAGTGATCCGGTGGCGCCGGCCGCGCGCCTTGCCGTCGACCCCTTTGCCGTCGACGGACAGGACCTGCTCATCGGCGGCCTCGCGGTCGAGGCGCTGGCTGAACGTTTCGGCACGCCACTCTATCTCTATGACGCCGCGGCGATGCGGCGGAACTACAGCAAGCTCGCGACGGTGCTGTCGGGTTTCGCCGCCATTCACTATTCGATCAAGGCCAACCCGAACCCGGCGGTCGTCGCGGTGTTTCTCGGTGCGGGCGCGGGTGTCGAAATCGCTTCGCTCGGCGAATACCGGCTGGCCCGTTCGGCCGGCGCCGCGCCGGAGAACATCCTGTTCGCCGGGCCGGGCAAGCGCGCCGGGGAACTCGAGGCCGTGATCGCCGAAGGCATTGGCGAGATCCACCTGGAGAGCCTGGAGGAGATCGCCCGTATCGAAAGGCTCGCCGCCGGGCGATCGGCGCCGGTGCCGGTGGCGATCCGGTTCAATCCGGTCGCCGAGGTCCAGGGCGGCGCCATGCGCATGGGCGGCCGTCCCGCACCCTTCGGTTTCGACGAGGAAGGGCTCGACGGCGTGATCGACCGGGTCCAGTCGAGCCGCACCTTCGACCTGCGCGGCGTCCATATGTTCGCCGGCACCCAGATTCTCGACGCCGACATTCTGGCCGGGCAATGGGCCCATGGCCTCGCGGTCGCGGGGCGTGTCGCACGGCGCATCGGCCGGCCGCTCAAGACCATCGATCTCGGCGGCGGGCTGGGCATTCCCTATTTCGCAGGCGAGGCGACGCTCGATCTGGTGCGGCTGGCGAGCCATATTCCGGCGCTTGCCGCGGCCCTTCAGGCCGATCCGCTGACCCGCGACGCCAGGGTCGTGGTCGAACCCGGACGCTTCCTGGTCGGCCCGGCGGGGCTCTATGTCGCCCGCGTGCTGGCGGCCAAGACCTCGCGCGGTGCGCGCTTTCTGGTTACCGACGGCGGCATGCATCATCACCTGGCGGCCTCGGGCAATCTCGGCCAGATCATCAAGCGCGACTATCCGGTGCTGGCACCGGCCCGCATGGGCGAAGCGGCGACCGTGACGGCGGCCATTGCCGGGCCGCTCTGCACGCCGCTCGACATGCTCGCCCGCAAGGCCGAGCTGCCTGATCTCGGCGAAGGCGACCTCGTCGCGGTGCTGCAGTCCGGCGCCTATGGCCTGACCGCCAGCCCGGTCGATTTCCTCGGCCACCCGGCGCCCGCCGAGGTGCTGGTCGACGGCGGCGAGGCGCGGCTGATCAGCCGCTGAGCGCGGTCGCGGCAGGGCGCCGGGCCGGACCTGCCGCGCGTCGGTCGTGAGGACGAACAGCATCGCTATCGCGGCGTCATGGCCCTTCACCGCAGCTGGCGGATCTGCAAGGCTCCAGGGCCAGGCCGAGGAGAGATCCGTGCAATTCCACCTGAACGGTTTCGAACCCGGGGATCCCGATATTTCAGACCCGGATGAGCGCAACGGCACAGCCGCGGCTCCGCGACCTCTTCCCGACGACGTCGATGTCCTGATCGTCGGTTGCGGCCCGGCGGGCCTGACCCTTGCCGCCCAGCTCTCGGCCTTTCCCGGTAGCAGGACATGCATCGTCGAGCAGAAGCCCGGCCGCCTGCTGCGCGGCCAGGCCGACGGCATCGCCTGCCGCACGATGGAAATGTTTCATGCCTACGGCTTCAGCGAGCGCGTCCTGCGCGAGGCCTATTGGGTCAACGAGACCACGTTCTGGACGCCCGACGACCGCCGGCGCGAGACGATCGTGCGCAGCGGCCGGGTGCAGGACACCGAGGACGGGCTCTCCGAATTTCCTCACGTCATCCTCAACCAGGCGCGGGTGCATGATTTCTATCTCGACGTCATGCGCAAATCGCCGGCGCGTCTCGAGCCGCATTATTCGCGGCGGCTGGTCGGTCTGACGGTCGATCCGGCGGCCGCGCTGCCGGTCACGGCGACGTTCGAGCGTCTCGATGCCGGGCATGAGGGGCAGACCGAGACGGTCAGGGCGCGCTACGCCATCGGTTGCGACGGCGCGCGCAGCACCGTGCGCCGGTCGATCGGGCGCGCCCTGCACGGCGATGCCGCCAATCAGGCCTGGGGCGTCATGGATGTCCTTGTCGTCACCGATTTTCCCGATATCCGCCTGAAGTCGGTCATCAAGTCCGGCGACGGCGGCAGCATCGTGCTGATCCCGCGCGAAGGCGGCTACCTGGTTCGCATCTATGTCGAGCTTGGCGAGCTCGGCGCCGACGAGCGCGTCGCCGACCGCAACATCACGATCGACTATCTCGTCGCGGCGGCGCAGCGGGTGTTCAGGCCCTACGCCTTCGACGTCAAGGAGGTGGCGTGGTGGTCCGTCTATGAGATCGGCCAGCGCCTTTGCGACAAGTTCGACGACGTGCCGGACCAGGAGGCCGGCGAGCGTTCGCCCCAAGTGTTCATCGCCGGGGATGCCTGCCACACGCACAGCCCGAAAGCCGGGCAGGGCATGAACGTCTCCATGCAGGACGCCTTCAATCTGGGCTGGAAGCTGGCCGCGGTGCTGCAAAAGCGTTGCGCCCCCAGCCTGCTGCACAGCTATTCGGCCGAACGCCGGGCCATTGCAAAGGAACTCGTCGATTTCGATCGGGAATGGGCCGGCATCCTCAGCGGTGCCTCCAAAGCCTCCGGCGGCGGGCAGGGCGGCATCGATCCCGCCGAGGTGCAGCGCTATTTCGTTCGGCACGGGCGCTACACTGCGGGAACCGAGACACGCTATGCGCCGTCCATCCTCACGGGTGAAGCAACCTATCAGCATCTGGCGACAGGCTTCACGATCGGCACGCGCCTCCACTCGGCGCGGGTGGTGCGCCTGGCCGATGCCAAGCCAGTCCATCTCGGGCATGTGGTCAAGGCCGACGGTCGCTGGCGCCTCATCGCTTTTGCCGGGGCCGGCGATCCGGCGGCCGCGAATTCCGGCATGCGCGCGTTCTGCTCGTTTCTCTCGGGCTCCGAGACCTCGCCGGTCCGGCAATACACGCCGGCCGGCGAAGATATCGACGCGCTGATCGATGTGCGGGCGGTCCTGCAACAGCGCCATGGCGATGTGGCCCTCGAAAGCATGCCGGCCTTGCTGCTCCCGGTGAAGGGGCGCCACGGGCTTCGCGACTACGAGAAAATCTTCTGCCCCGATCTTCGGAGCGGCCAGGACGTGTTCGGCATGCGCGGCATCGATCGTGAGCACGGCTGCGTGGTGGTGGTGCGGCCGGATCAATATGTCGCGCATGTTCTTCCGCTCGACGCCCATGCCGCGCTGGCACGGTTCTTCGCGGGTTTCATGTGTCGACAGGCGTGAAGGCGGGCCGTTGGCCGCTATGGCCCAGGCATCGCCGGCGCGCGTCCTGGGCTCGGCGTCCCGTCAGGCTGGAAAATGTGGTCCGGTTGCCGGACGACGATACGGGCTGGTGGAGCTGAGCGGAATCGAACCGCTGGCCTCTGCAGTGCGATTGCAGCGCTCTCCCATCTGAGCTACAGCCCCCGCCCGGAGCGCGCTTTTTAAGGTGAGCCGCGGTCCCGGTCAAGGACCGTTCTCACCCCTTTGCGCGGGAAGTTTGGGCGGCCTTTTTGGGGCCGCCCGGCCGGTCACATGTTCTGCCCGTGGCAATGCTTGAACTTCTTGCCCGAGCCGCAGGGGCAGACCTCGTTGCGGCCGACCTTGCCCCAGGTCGAGGGGTCGTTCGGGTTGCGGTCGATCGCCGCCACGCTGTCGCCGGCGGCCAGCGCCTGGAAGCCGCCCGACGGCGCCCCCATGGCGGCGAACTCGTCGAGACCGGTCATCGGGTCGATGTGATGAGCGCTCATCGGCGGCAGGTCCGGCATCGGCGGCGGCTCCTGCAGCTCGACCAGGGCGAGCTGCTGGGTGGTCATTTCGCGCAGCCGCTCCATCAGGCCTTCGAACAGCTGGAAGGCTTCCGACTTGAACTCGTTCAGCGGATCGCGCTGGGCGTAACCGCGCAGGCCAACCACCTGGCGCAGGTGGTCGAGCTGCACGATATGCTCGCGCCACAGGTGGTCGAGCACCTGCATGACCACCGCCTTTTCGATCTGGCGCAGGATGTCCGGCCCGAAGCGGGCGGCCTTGGAGGCCATCATCTCATCCGCCGCGGTCTTGACGCGCTCGATGACTTCCTCGTCGGCGATGCCTTCTTCCTTGGCCCAATCCTGGATCGGCAGATCCAGGTTGAGCACCCGGTAGACCTCGTCCTTCAGCTTGGCGGTGTCCCACTGCTCGGCATAGGCATCGGGCGGAATGTGCTGGTGGACCATGTCCTCGATCACGCCGTGACGCATGTCGCCGACCATTTCCGACAGGTCTTCCTGGCTCATCAGGTCGATGCGCTGCTCGAAAATGACCTTGCGCTGGTCATTGGCGACGTCGTCATATTTCAGCACGTTCTTGCGCAGGTCGAAGTTGCGCGCCTCGACCTTCTGCTGGGCCTTTTCCAGCGCGCGATTGATCCAGGGATGGACGATCGCCTCGCCTTCCTTCAGGCCGAGCTTGGTCAGCATGCCCTCCATGCGGTCCGACCCGAAGATGCGCATCAGGTCGTCCTGCAGGGACAGGTAGAATTTCGACCGGCCGGGATCGCCCTGGCGGCCGGAACGGCCGCGCAGCTGGTTGTCGATGCGCCGGCTTTCGTGGCGCTCGGTGCCCATGATGTAGAGGCCGCCGGCTTCGAGCGCGCGCTGCTTCAGCTGGCCGACCTGAACGCGGATCGCCTCGGCCCTGGCATCCTTGTCGGGACCGTCCTCGAGGGCGGCGAGCTCGACCGAGATGCGCATGTCGGAATTGCCGCCGAGCTGGATGTCGGTACCGCGGCCGGCCATGTTGGTGGCGATCGTGATGGCACCGGGAACGCCGGCCTGGGAAACGATGAACGCCTCCTGCTCGTGATAACGGGCGTTCAGCACCGCGAAGACCTTCTCGCCGGGCGTGCCGGGCACCGCGTCATAAAGCGGCGCGAAGGCTGCGGGATCGTCGAGATTGACCTGCCGGAAGCCGTGGCTCTTCAGCATCTCGGCGAGCGTCTCGGATTTCTCGATCGAGGTGGTGCCGACCAGCACCGGCTGGCCCTTGGTGCGCGCCAGCTCGACCTCGCCGATGATCGCCTCGAATTTCTCCTGGACCGACTTGTAGACCTCGTCGTCCTCGTCGATACGGGCCACGCCCCGGTTGGTCGGGATCTCGACCACTTCCAGCTTGTAGATGTCCATGAACTCGTCGGCCTCGGTGGCGGCCGTGCCGGTCATGCCGGCGAGCTTCTTGTACATGCGGAAATAGTTCTGGAAGGTGATCGAGGCGAGCGTCTGGTTCTCGGGCTGAACCTGGACCCGCTCCTTGGCCTCGAGCGCCTGGTGCAGGCCTTCCGAATAGCGCCGGCCCGGCATCATGCGGCCGGTGAATTCGTCGATGATCACCACTTCGCCGTTGCGGACGATATAGTCCTTGTCGCGCTGGAACAGCCGGTGCGCCTTCAGCGCCTGGTTGACGTGGTGCACGGTCGAGACGTTCTCGACGTCGTAGAGCTCGCCCTTCAGGATGCCGGCCTCGGCCAGCAGCTTCTCGATCTTTTCGTTGCCGCTCTCGGTCAGCGCGCAGGTGCGCTGCTTCTCGTCGATCTCGAAGTCTTCCTTGGCGAGCAGCGGAATGAACTTGTCGATGGTCGCGTAGAAGTCGGAGCGGTCGTCGAGCGGGCCGGAAATGATCAGCGGGGTGCGCGCCTCGTCGATCAAGATCGAGTCCACCTCGTCGACGATCGCGTAGGCGTGGCCGCGCTGGACCATCTCGGCGACTGAATATTTCATGTTGTCGCGGAGATAGTCGAAGCCGTACTCGTTATTGGTGCCGTAGGTGATGTCGCAGGCATAGGCGTCGTGGCGCTGGGCGTCGTCGAGGCCGTGCACGATGACACCGGTGGTCAGGCCGAGAAAGCCGTAGACCCGGCCCATCCATTCGGCGTCGCGCTTGGCCAGATAGTCGTTGACGGTGACGACATGGACGCCCTTGCCGGCGAGCGCGTTCAGGTAGACGGCGAGCGTGGCGACCAGGGTCTTGCCTTCGCCGGTCTTCATTTCGGCGATGGCGCCTTCGTGAAGCACCATGCCGCCGATCAACTGAACGTCATAATGGCGCTGCTTCAGCACCCGCTTGGCCGCTTCGCGCACGGTGGCGAAGGCTGGCACCAGGAGGTCGTCGACGGTCTTGCCGGCGGCCAGCTGTGCCCTGAATTCATCGGTGCGCGCCCGCAGAGCCTCGTCGGAGAGCTTTTGCAGCTCCGGCTCCAGCTTGTTGATCGCGTCGATGCGCGGCCTGTAGCCCTTGACCCGACGGTCACTGCTGTTGCCGAAAATCTTGCGGGCGAGCGCACCGAACATGAGTAATCCTTCGCTTGAAGCCGATGCTGACAGTTTCCGGCCGAACAGATGGGTCGCAGCGCCCCGCCTTCCGGTTCATCGCATCGGCCCCACAAGGCGGGTTGAGGGACGCCCCGTGCGGCCCAGCAGTCGATCCCCGCGGGATATATCGCCTGGAGCGCGCAAAGCCACGCTCTCACAGGACGAGCGACAGATATGGACGGGGGGAAGGGTTGTCAATTCGGCGGGAACCGGGCATTCCTGCCGCAACCTGTCGGCCGATCTCTCGTCCTGTTCCCCCGGGTCCCTGCCCTAAATGCGCCACGAGAGCCCGCAAAGACGCGTCGTTCCCAAGACAAAGGCTGCTTTCCGATGACCGCTCGTCTGCCCATTGTCCTCGTCGCCCTGTCGATGGCGCTCGCCGGACCCGTCGCCGCGCAGGCTCCCGCGCCGGCGCCTGCCGCTCCCGCGACGCCGGCCGCACCGGCCGCGGCCGCGCCGTCGCCCGACCGGGTGCTGGCCCGCGTCCAGGGCATCGAGATCCGCCAGGCCGATCTCGACGCGGCCGAGGAGGATATCGGCGGCCAGGCGACCGCTCAGATGAACCCCGACCAGAAGCGCGACTATCTGCTCGGCTTCGTCATCGACCTGACGATCGCGGCCAAGGCGGCGGAAGCGCGCGGCATCCAGAACGGCCCCGATTTCGCCCGCAAGATGGTCTATTATCGCAACAAGCTGCTGGTCGAGTCGCTGCTGGCCGCGGAAACCCAGGCGCGGGTGACCGAAGCCGAGATGCGCAAGATCTATGACGAGCAGCGCGCCCGCATCACCCCCGAGGAGGAGGTGCGCGCCCGCCATATCCTGGTCGAGACCGAGGAAGAGGCCCGCGCCATCATCGCGCAGCTGCGCGGCGGCGCCGATTTCGCCGCCCTCGCCAAGGAGAAGTCGAAGGATCCGGGCGGCGCCGAAGGCGGCGACCTCGGCTTCTTCACCAAGGCCCAGATGGTGCCGGAATTCGCCAATGCGGCTTTCGCCATGAAGCCGGGCGATATCTCGACCGACCCGGTCAAGAGCCAGTTCGGCTGGCACATCATCAAGCTGGAAGAGCGCCGGCCGCGCGCCATCCCGACCTTCGAGCAGGTGAAGGGCCAGATCGAGGACTTCCTCACCCGCCGCGCCCAGGCCGAGCTGGTGCAGAAGCTGCGTGCCGAAGCCCAGGTCGAGCGGCTGGTGCCGCCGGCGGCGCCGGCCACCCCCGCGACCCCGGCCGTGCCGGGCGCTCCGGCAACGCCCGCGCCCCCGGCCACGCCGCGGCCCTGACCTCAGGCGCTGAGAGACCATGTTTGAAGCCGGCCGCCACGTGCGGCCGGCCTTTTTTTATTGAACAAACCGATATCGTGGTTCGAACCGTTTCTTAACAGCGCGTCGGCTATCCCTGGCCCGAAGCGCGAGCCGGATCGCCCGGCGCTCGCGCTTGAGGATCGGCCCGTGTCGGTAATGGGATCTGACGAAGCGCAAATGGGGCGCGACGCGAAGACGTTGCTGTCGCCGAAGGGCATCGTCGAGCGCTTTCGCGCCGTGCTGACCGATCCGAGCCATCAATCGATCGCCCAGCGCGTCGCCGGCACGGCTTTCGTCATTCGCGTGATGAGCGCGGCGATCGCCTATGTCAGCCAGGTGCTGATGGCCCGCTGGATGGGCAGCAGCGAATTCGGCACCTATATCTCGGTCTGGGTCTGGGTCCTGCTGCTCGGCCATTTTTCCAATGCCGGGCTTGCATCCGCCGCCCAGCGCTTCATCCCGGAATATAGCGAGCGCGGTGACCAGGACGGCCTGCGCGGTTTCATCGCGGGATCGCGGATCATCGGCCTGGCGGTCGCGACGCTGGTCGCCGGCCTCGGTCTCCTGGTGCTCTGGCGTTTCGGCCAATACGTCGCCCAGCCGATGCTGATGCCGCTGGTGCTCGCGGCGATCTGCCTGCCGCTTTATGTGCTCACCGACATCCAGGACGGCATTGCACGCTCCTATAACTGGACCGACCTGGCGCTCGGGCCGCCTTATCTGATCCGGCCGGTGCTGCTGCTCGCCGGCATGGCGATCGGCCACGCGCTGGGCCTGGTCGCCGACGCCGTCACCGCCATGGCCTGCGCCGTCATTGCCACCTGGACCACCGCGATCATCCAGTTCTGGCTGATCCAGCGCCGCCTGCCGGGCCACGTCCCGGCCGGTGCCAGGCGGATCGAGGCCGGCTTCTGGCTGAAGACGTCCGCCGCGATCTTCCTGGTCGAGGCCTTCTACATGGCGCTGACCTATACCGACGTGATCCTGCTGAAGCAGTTCCGCCCGCCGGAAGAGGTGGCGGTCTACTGGGCCGCGGTGAAGACGCTGGCGCTGGTCGCCTTCATCTATTTCTCGGTGGCTGCGGCCGCCGCCCACCGGTTCAGCGAATATCATGTCGCCGGTGACAGCGAAAAGCTCGCGGCTTTCCTGCAGGCCTCGATCCGCTGGACCTTCTTCCCGTCGCTGGCCGCCACCATCCTGATCCTGGCGCTCGGCAAGCCGTTCCTGATGCTGTTCGGGCCGGATTTCGTCCAGGGCTATCCCGCCATGTTCGTGGTCTCCGCCGGCCTCCTGGCGCGCGCCGCGGTCGGGCCGGTCGAGCGGCTGCTGTCGATGTCGGGGCACCAGGGTGTCTGCGCGATGATCTACGGCGCCGCTTTCGCCACCGCGGTGATCCTTTGCCTCATCCTGATCCCGCGCTTCGGCATGATGGGCGCGGCTACCGCCACCGCGGTCGCGCTGACGCTCGAATCCATCCTGCTGTTCTGGATCACCCGGCGCCGGCTCGGCCTGTCGGTGTCGTTCTGGGCACGGCGCCGGTCCGCCTCGGCCGTCTGACGCGGAGGAGGGACCATGGTCGTCGACGCTCCGATCCGCAGCATTCGCCAGGATGCAACGCCTGTGATCGGCAGCCCGCCGTTGCAGCCGGGCATGGCCATTGCCGGACTGACCACGCGCTGGGTGCCGGCGGACCAATGGCCGGCGCTGGGCGAGGCCTGGTCGGCGCTCGCCGGGATTGCCCATCCGAACGTCTTTCTCAGCCCCGCCTTCGCGCTCGCCGCGCGCGGCGTCGACGCCGCACCGGGGCTTGGTGCGGTGGCGGTCGAAGAGGACGGCCGGCTTGTCGGCCTGGCGGCCGGGCGATTCAGGCTCGCCGGCAGCGTTTTTACGCTCTGGATCCATCCCTACGCACCCTATGCCGGGGCTCTGGTGGCGCGCGGCGCCGAGAAGCCGGTGCTGGCCGCTATCCTCGGACACCTTCATGGGCAAGGCGTCGTGGGCCTCGATTGGCCGATGCTGGACGACGGCTCACCGCTGGCGACGGCGCTGACGGCGCTTGCCGCGCAGTCGGGCCGCCGCATCGACATGCTGGAGACCCATCGGCGCGCGGCGCTCCTCACCGCGGATCCGCCGGCAGCCTCCAAGGAGATGCGCCGGCTCGGCCGGAGGCTCGCGGAACAGGGGGCGGTTGCCGAGGTGTCCACGGCCGACGGTCTTGGGCTGGACGCCGCCACCGAGACCTTTCTCGCACTCGAGGCCGACGGCTGGAAGGGGCGCAAGGGCACGGCGTTACGGGCCACGGCCGACAGCCGGCGGTTCTTCACCGAGGCGATCCACGGGCTTGCCATGACCGGTCAGGCGCGCATCGACCTGATCCTGCTCGACGGCGAGGCCATCGCCGGCGCCGTCGTGCTGAGTGCCGGCGAGCGCGCCTGGTACTGGAAGACCGCCTATGCCGAAACCTTCGCCCGCTTTTCGCCCGGCGTCATGGTGACCCAGGCGATTGCCGGCCGCCTGAGCGCCGATCCGGCCATCCGGCTGGTCGATTCCTGCGCCATAGCAGGCCACCCGATGATCGATCGGGTCTGGCGCGACCGGCTCGACATCAAGAGCCGGCTGATCGCGGTCGCGCCCGGCCAGGCCGGCTTTCGCTATCGCCTGGCGCTCGCCGCCGTCAGCGGACGGCGCGCCGTCCGGGCCGGCGCCAAGGCGCTGATCGCACGGCTCAGGCGCGTTCGCGCAAAAGCCGGCGGATGACCTTGCCGGTGGTGGTCATCGGCAATTCGTCGATGAAGGCGATCTCGCGCGGATAGGAATGCGCCGACATGCGCGTCCTGACGAAATCCCTGATGTCGGCGGCCAGCGTGTCCGAGGGCTGGATGTCGCGCTTGAGCACGACGAAGGCCTTGACGATCTCGGTGCGCAGCGCGTCGGGCTTGCCGACCACAGCGGCCAGCGACACCGCCGGGTGTTTCAGCAGGCAGTCCTCGATCTCGCCGGGGCCGATGCGATAGCCGGCCGAGGTGATGACGTCGTCGTCGCGGCCGAAGAACTGGATATAGCCCTCGTCGTCGCGAATGCCCTGGTCGCCGGTGGTCATCCAGTCGCCGATGAATTTTTCGCGGGTCGCTTCCGGCCGGTTCCAATATTCCAGGAACATGACCGGGTCCGGCCGCTTCACCGCGATCTGGCCCTGCTCGCCGGCTTCGCACAGCGTGCCGTCGGGCCGGATGATGCCGATCTCGTGGCCGGGCACCGGCTTGCCGATGGCACCGGGCCTGGACACGCCGATCGCCGCGCAGGAAGCGATGACCAGGTTGCATTCGGTCTGGCCGTAGAACTCGTTGATGGTGAGGCCGAGCGCCGCCTTGCCCCAATCATAGGTCTCGGCGCCGAGCGCTTCGCCGCCAGAGCCGAGCGTGCGCAGGTTGAAAGCGTGCCTGGCGCGCGGGTTTTCGACCGAGCGCAGCATGCGCAGCGCGGTCGGCGGCACGAAGCTGTTGCGTACCTCCATCTCCGCCATCAGGGCGAAGGCCTCGTCGGCATCGAATTTCTCGAACTTGCGGGCGACCACCGGCACGCCGAAATGGAGCGAAGGCAAGAGCACGTTGAGCAGGCCGCCGGCCCAGGCCCAGTCGGCCGGCGTCCACATGCGATCGCCCGGCTGAGGCAGGAACTCGTGGGGCATCTCGACGCCGGGCAAATGGCCGAGCAGGACCCGATGGGCATGCAGCGCGCCTTTCGGCTGGCCGGTGGTGCCCGAGGTATAGATCATCATGGCCGGGTCATCGGCCGAGGTGTCGATTGCGGTGAAGCGGGGTGACCCCTCGGCCAGGGTCTCGTAGAAGCCGCCGACGCCCTCGCCCGCCGGTCCGTCGGTGGACAGCACCAGCGCGAGTTCGCCGAGCTGGTCGCGGATCTGGCTGATCTTGGCCAGCCCCTCGCCATTGGTGATGACGGCGCGAGCGCCGGAATCCTTCAGGCGGAAGGCCAGGGCATCGATGCCGAACAGGGCCGCCAGCGGCACCGCGATGGCGCCCATCTTGTAGATGGCGATATGGGCGATGGCCGCGGCCGCGCCTTGCGCCAGCACCAGCGCGACACGGTCGCCGCGCCGGATGCCCTTGGCGGCGAGCGCATTGGCGAGCCGGTTGGAGGCGTCCTCCAGGCGGCCATAGGTCACCGGCTCGACGCTGCCGTCGGGCTTTTTCCAGAGGATCGCCACCCGGTCCGGTTCGACGAGCGCCCAGCGCGTGCAGACATCGGCGCCGATATTGTAGCGGGCCGGGACCCGCCAGCGGAACGCCTGGCGGAGGGCATCATAATCGCGAATGTCGGGCAGCATGGCAGGCGTCTCTGAAGGGGGCCGCGAAGCTTGCACACTCCGCGGCGGTCGTCACCTCCGCGTCGGCGGAGGTCGGGGGCAGGGCTCTCGGGCGGCGGTTCTCAGGCGGCGGTTCTCAGGCTGCTTGGCGCGCGCCTTCGCCGACGATGCGCACGACATCGGCCATGATGGTGTTGAGCTGGAAGTCCTTGGGCGTATAGACCGCCGCGACGCCGGCCTGTTTCAAGGTCGCCTCGTCCTCCGGCGGGATGATGCCGCCGACCACGACGGGCACGTCGCCGAGGCCCTCGGCGCGCATGCGCTCCATCACCTCGGTGACCAGCGGGATGTGGCTGCCCGACAGGATCGACAGGCCGACCACATGCACACCTTCCTCGAGCGCGGCATTGACGATCTCGGCGGGCGTCAGGCGAATGCCCTCATAGACCACCTCCATGCCGCAATCGCGGGCGCGCACGGCGATCTGCTCGGCGCCGTTGGAATGACCGTCGAGGCCCGGCTTGCCGACCAGGAACTTGATGCGGCGCCCGAGGGCGCGGGAGACCGCCTCGACCTCGAGCCGGATCGGCGCGAGGTCACCGTCATCGGCGCGCGCGGCCCGGCCGACGCCGGTCGGTGCCCGGTACTCGCCGAACACCTCGCGCAAAACCTGGCCCCATTCGCCGGTCGTGACGCCGGCCTTGGCCGCGGCGATCGACACCGGCATGATGTTGCGGCCGTCCTGGGCGGCGGCGCGCAATTCGGCCAGCGCGCTGGCCGCCGCTTTGGCGTCGCGGCCGGCGCGCCAGGCCTGGAGATTGGCGATCTGCTCGGCTTCGACCGTCGGATCGACCACCATGATCGAACCTTCGCCGGTGGTCAGCGGCGAGGGCTCCGTCTCGGTGAAGCGGTTGACGCCGACCACCACCTGGTCGCCGGCCTCGATCGCCTCGAGCCGCTTGGAATTGCTCTCGACCAGCTTGGATTTCATATAGGGCACGGCGGCGATGGCGCCGCCCATCTCGGCGATCAGCTTCAGCTCGGCCTGGGCCTCGGCCTTCAGGCTTTCGACCTTGGCAGACACAGCGGGATTGCCGTCGAACAGGTCGCCGAATTCCAGCAGGTCGGTTTCGTAGGCGAGAATCTGCTGCAGTCGGAGCGACCATTGCTGGTCCCAGGCGCGCGGCAGGCCGAGCGCCTCGTTCCAGGCCGGCAGCTGCAGGGCGCGGCAGCGTGCCTTTTTCGAAATGGTCACCGCCAGCGCCTCGATGAGGATGCGGTAGACATTGTTTTCCGGCTGCTGCTCGGTCAGGCCGAGCGAGTTCACCTGGACGCCGTAGCGGAACAGCTTGTGCTTGGGATCGGTGACGCCGTAGCGGGTCTCGACGATCTCCTCCCAGAGGTCGACGAAGGCGCGCATCTTGCACATTTCGGTGACGAAACGCATGCCGGCATTGACGAAGAACGAGATGTGGCCGACCACCTCGCCGAAGCCGCCTTCCGGCACCTCGCCCGAGGCCTTGACCGTGTCGAGGATGGCGATGGCATTGGCGAGCGCGAAAGCGAGCTCCTGCACCGGCGTCGCGCCGGCCTCCTGCAGGTGGTAGGAGCAGACATTCATCGGGTTCCACTTGGGCATTTCCGCCGTGGTGAACAGGATGGTGTCCTTGGTCAGCTTGAGCGAGGGCTCGGGCGGGAACACATAGGTTCCGCGCGACAGATATTCCTTCAGGATGTCGTTCTGGGTGGTGCCGGCCAGCGCATGGCGCGGCACGTCCTGCTCGTCGGCCACCGCGACATAAAGCGCCAGCAGCCAGGCGGCGCAGGCGTTGATGGTCATCGAGGTGTTCATCTCGGCGAGCGGAATGCCGTCGAACAGGCTGCGCATGTCGCCGAGATGGGCGACCGGCACGCCGACCTTGCCGACCTCGCCGCGGGCCAACACATGGTCCGGGTCATAGCCGGTCTGGGTCGGCAGGTCGAAGGCGACCGACAGGCCGGTCTGGCCCTTGGCGAGATTGGCCCGATAGAGCGCGTTCGACTTGGCCGCCGTCGAATGGCCGGCATAGGTGCGGATGAGCCAGGGACGTTCCCGAGTTTCTTTGGTGCGCAAGAGCGGCTCCTGAGCTGGTTATTTGACCCTCATTGTCGTCCGGGCCGGCTCATATTGCAATGCAGCGTAGACAGCCCGCGCCACCCCCATCCGGCGGATGGGCGGCGGCGCAGGCGTCGAGAGGCCGCCTAAGCCCGCTTCACCAGGCTGATGATGAACAGGAGGATCACCGCGCCGATGACGGCGTTGATGATGTCGGCGACGATGCCGCCGCCAATATAGATGCCGAGCCGGGGCAGCAGCCAGCCGGCGATGGCGGCGCCGACGATGCCGACGATGATATTGCCGATGAGGCCGAAGCCCGCCCCCTTCATCAGGATGCCCGCGAGCCAGCCCCCGACCGCGCCGATGATGATCCAGATGATCAATGCTTGGATTGCCATGCTGAAGTCCTCCTCATGAAACCCTGATCAGGGCCGCCGTGTTTCCGGCGCAAGCGAGGATAGGCTCATATGTTCCCGGGGCAACAGAGCCGGGGCTGACAGCGATGTGGAGAAGTCGCCGGCTTTCGCGACGGCGGAACAGCAAAGCAGTGCCATAATTTGTCGGATGGCGGCGCGCAATATGCCGAAAGCCCGATGGGGTGTTTTCGACTGATTATGTCATAGGCAGCGAAGATCGTGCTTGCACATTCATGTTGCAGTGCACATAGTTTCCGCCCCGGCCAGCCCCCCGAGGGGAATGGTTTTCGTGATCAGAGGTGACCCATGGCTGCGCCAGCTCAAGCCCCCTCCACCGCCGCGCTCAAGGATCTCTACGAGTTTGGCGAGGTGCCGCCGCTGGGCCATGTGCCGGCTACCATGTACGCCTGGGCGATCCGAAAGGAACGCCATGGCCCGCCGGAACAGTCGTTCAAGGTCGAGGTGGTGCCGACCTGGACGCTCGGCGAGGAAGAGGTGCTGCTTTACGTGATGGCCGGCGGCGTCAACTATAATGGCGTCTGGGCCGGTCTCGGCCAGCCGATCTCGCCGCTCGACGGCCACAAGCACCCGTTCCACATTGCCGGCTCGGATGCGGCCGGCGTGGTCTGGGCGGTCGGCTCGAAGGTCAAGCGCTGGAAGGTCGGCGACGAGGTCATCGTCCATTGCAACCAGGACGACGGCGACGACGAGGAATGCAATGGCGGCGACCCGATGTTTTCGCCGTCGCAGCGGATCTGGGGCTATGAGACGCCGGACGGCGCCTTCGCCCAGTTCTGCCGGGTGCAGTCGCGCCAGCTGATGCACAAGCCGAAGCACCTCTCCTGGGAGGAGGCGGCCTGCTACACGCTGACGCTGGCGACCGCCTATCGCATGCTGTTCGGCCACCCCCCGCACACCCTGAAGCCCGGCGACAACGTGCTGGTCTGGGGCGCCTCGGGCGGTCTCGGCGTGTTCGCGGTGCAGCTGGTGGCCGCCGCCGGCGCCAATCCGATCGGCATCATCTCGGACGAGTCGAAACGCGACTACGTGATGCAGCTCGGCGCCAAGGGCGTGATCAACCGCAAGGATTTCGACTGCTGGGGCCAGATGCCCAAGGTCAATTCCGACGAGTACAACACCTGGACCAAGGAAGCCCGCAAGTTCGGCAAGGCGATCTGGGACATTACCGGCAAGAAGGACGTCGACATCGTCTTCGAGCATCCGGGCGAGGCGACCTTCCCGGTGTCCTGCCTGGTGGTAAAGCGCGGCGGCATGGTGGTGTTCTGCGCCGGCACGTCCGGCTTCAACATCACCTTCGACGCGCGTTATGTGTGGATGCGGCAGAAGCGCATCCAGGGCAGCCATTTCGCTCATCTGAAACAGGCCGCCGCCGCCAATCAGTTCGTGCTCGACCGCCGGGTCGATCCCTGCATGAGCGAATTGTTCCCCTGGGACAAGATCCCGGCGGCGCATGCGCTGATGCAGGCCAACAAGCATGCGCCCGGCAATATGGCCGTGCTGGTCAATGCGCCGCGTCCGGGGTTGCGCACGCTCGACGACGTGATCGAGGCGACCGGCCGCTGATCTCGGGCCTGTCGGAACCCGGCCGGTGATCCCGGCCGGGCGCCGTCGAGCTCATTATTCGCCGGGCTGGGCACCCTCATAACCCTCGATGACGATCGCATCCATGATCGCGCCGCCCTTCTGCTCGGCCTTGGCCGCCTGATATTCGGGCGAATGCCAGCAGGCCAGGGCCTGGTCGTAGCTCGGAAATTCGATGACGACGTTGCGCGCCCGGCTGACGCCGGCCAGTGTCTCGAACTTGCCGCCGCGCACGACGAAACGGCCGCCGAACTTGGCGAAGGCGATGCCGTTCCTGGCGACGTAATTCTTGTAGGATTCGGCGTCGTTGACGTCGACGCGCGCGATCCAGTAGCCCTTGGCCATTGATGTCTCCTCCTGCAAAGGTCGGGAATTGCTAGCGCGGTTTGCAGCGCCAGGCTACGGCCCGCGACGCCGGGCTGCGATTTGCGCCGCGCGGACCATCTTCGGCGCGGGTCACCCTCCGCGCGGGTCGTGGCGGCGGCCAGACCCGGCGCTTCCCGCGCCCGGCTCACTCCAGCCTGATGCCGAGGTCACGGATGATCGGCCACCAGATGTCGCGGTCGGCTTTCAGGAGCGCGGCGAATTCCGCCGGGCCGCCGGTCAGCGGGTCGAGCCCGATGTCCACCATGCGCGTGCGTATCTGTTCCTGTTTCAGCGCCTTCGCCACCACGTCGCTCAGCCGGGCAACGATCGGATCGGGTGTCTTGGCGGGCACCACCACGCCCTGCCAGGCATAGGCCTGGAAATCCCGAAGGCCGAGCGCTTCGGTGATCGTCGGGACGTCGGGCAGGGCGGCGAGGCGACTGGCCGAGGCCACCGCGAGCGGGCGCAGGGTGCCGTCGACCAGCACGCTGCGGCCCGCTGCGAAATCGACAAAGGCCACCTCCATGACGCCCGCCAGCATGTCGTTGATGACAGGCGCCATGCCGCGATAGGGCACATGGGTCAGCTTGGCGCCCGCCTCCTTCAAGAGGCGTTCCATGGCCAGGTGGTGCGGCGAGCCGAGACCGGGCGAGCCGTAATTGGTCGCGTCCGGGGCGGCCTTGGCGCGAGCGACCAGCTCGGCCGCGCTGGTGATGGGCGAGTCCTTCCTGACCGTCAGCAGCAGGTGGAAGCGGGCGGTCAGCGCCACCGGCCGGAGATCCCTGTCGGGATCGAAGGGCAAGGTCTTATAGAGCGCCGGATTATAGACCAGGGTCTCGATACCGGCGGTGAACACGGTGTGGCCGTCGGGCTCGGCGCGGGCGGCTTCACCCGCCGCGAGGTTGGTCGCGGCGCCCGGCCGGTTCTCGATCACCATCTGCTGGCCGAGCTCCGGCGACATGGCGGCACCCAGGAGGCGGGCCAGCACGTCGGTGCCGCCGCCCGCGGGATAGCCGACGAGCCATCGCACCGGCCGGCTCGGATAGGTTTGCGCGCGCGACGCCGGTGCCGGCAGCAGCCCTGCCGCGGCGAGGCCGGCTATCGCGCCACGGCGCGTGATGATCGCATCGGTCATTTCGGCTCCCCCTGTTGCGCCGGTCGTGCGGCGCATGTTTCATCCCGGGATCCAGGATGCCGGGGCGCCGGACCCTTGGCCATAAGGACAAGCCCTTGTCCCACGGCCGATTGTCCTGTATAGGCCCGCGCTTCGGATCGCCCGGCTGATTAAGGGCTGCCGTGGCGATCCCGAACGCTCATCGGAGCATTCTTGAGGTTTTCCAGCCGCACGAAAGCGCGGCCGGAGCAATCTCGCAACAGTCTAAGAGAGCCAAATGCCCAAGATGAAGACCAAATCGGGCGCCAAGAAGCGCTTTTCGCTGACCTCGACCGGCAAGGTGAAATACACCCAGTCCGGCAAGCGGCACGGCATGATCAAGCGGACCACCAAGCAGATCCGCGAACACCGCGGCACTGCGATCTTGTTCAAAACCGACGGCGACAACGTCAAGAAGTACTTCCTGCCGAACGGCTGATCAGCGGTTTTCAGGAACACTCAACGGATTTGAAGGAGATCAGTCATGGCTCGCGTTAAAAGAGGCGTAACGTCACACGCCAAGCACAAGAAGACCCTGAAGGCCGCTACCGGCTTCCGCGGTCGCCGCAAGAATACCATTCGCGCCGCAAAGGCTGCCGTCGACAAGTCGATGCAGTACGCCACGCGCGACCGTCGCGTGAAGAAGCGCAATTTCCGGGCTCTGTGGATCCAGCGCATCAATGCCGCTGTCCGCGAGCACGGCCTGACCTATTCGCGTTTCATCGCCGGCCTGATCGGCGCCGGCATCGCGGTCGACCGCAAGGTTCTCTCGGACCTCGCCATCACCGCGCCGGAAGGCTTTACGGCCCTGGTCGAAAAGGCCAAGGGTTCGCTGCCGGCAGCTTCCTGACCTCGACTTAAGAGGTCACAAAATTCAGCCCGCGCGACCCTTCAGGGGTTGCGCGGGCTTTTTTGTTCTCGGACGGCCGAGAGGCGGACGGCGGCGGTTCATTGGAAATCTCGCGTGATCGACCGGGCGGCAGGTTTGGCCGGTCCGGCTCATGCTTCGGTGCGGAGACAGCATGCAGGGACTGACAGCCGAACTGATCAAGGGTCTCTGGTACGTCGCGGCCCCGGGCCGCGACCTGAAGCCCGGCAAGATGCTGAACAAGGTGCTGGTCGGCGAGCCCGTGCTGATGGGCCGCTCGGCGAGCGGCGAGGTCTTCGCCATTCGCGACGTCTGCCCGCATCGCGGCATTCCCCTGCATTACGGCCAGTTCGACGGCCAAAGCATCCAGTGCTGCTATCACGGCTGGCGTTTCGACACGTCGGGCGCCTGTGTCGAGATCCCGTCGCTGCGCGAGGGCCAGCAGATGGATCTCGGCAAGATCAAATGCGGCTCCTACCCCTGCGTCGAGCGGCAGGGCCTGATCTGGATCTTCTTCGCCAGGAACGGCGAGACGCCGGCCGAGGCCGGCCAGCCCGAGCCGCCGGCCATGCCCGACTTCGCCGATGCGGTCGGGCCGAAATTCCATATCATGCTGCCGTTCCACTGTTCGGTCGACCATGCCGCCTTCGGCCTGATGGACCCGACGCACGCGGCCTATGTGCACACCTCCTGGTGGTTCAAGAAGGGCGCCAAGAAGCTCCGGCCGAAGGAAAAGAAATTCGCGCCCTCCGAGCTCGGCTGGTCGATGGTCAGGCATGAACTGCCGCCGCAGAACATCGCCTACAAGATCCTCGGCACGCCGGTCACCACCGAGATCAGCTACATGCTGCCGGGCCTGCGCATCGAGAATATCCGCGGCGCCAAATACCAGGCGACCGGGCTGACCGCGCTGACGCCGCTCAACGAGGGCGAGACCGAGGTGCATCAGTTCTTCTGGGTCTCGGCCGGCTGGATGTCGGCCTTCAAGCCGGTCTTCGAGCACCTGATGCGGGTGTTCCTCGACCAGGACCGGCGCGTGGTGATCCAGCAGCGCGAGGGCCTGGTGCACCAGCCGAACCTGATGCTGATCAACGATGCCGACACCCAGGCGCGCTGGTGGATGCGGGTGAAGGACGCTTTCCTGAAGGCCCAGGCCGATGGCAAGCCGTTCGAAAACCCGCTCCGGCCCATGACGCTGCGCTGGCGCAGCTAGTAATGCTTGACCCCGCCATCGCCCCAAGCGAAACGAAGCCTCCTCATTCGCGGCCTTTCCCATGACCGATCTCGTCTCTCTCGAAAATGACCTCCTGACCGCCGTTTCGGCCGCGGCCGACGAGGCGGCGCTCGAAACCGTGCGGGTCTCTGCGCTCGGCAAGAAGGGCTCCGTCTCGGCCCTGCTGGCCACCCTCGGCCAGATGGCGCCCGACGAACGCAAGGCGGCCGGCGCCGCCATCAATGCCGTGAAGGACAAGGTGAGCGAGGCGCTCGCCGCGCGGCGCGACATCCTGAAGGCGGCGGCGCTCGACGCCCGGCTCGCCGCCGAGACCGTCGACGTCACGCTACCGGTGCGCGAAAGCCCGTCGGAGACCGGCCGCATCCATCCGCTGTCGCAGGTCTTCGACGAATTGACCGCGATCTTCGCCGATATGGGATTTTCGGTCGCCGAAGGGCCCGATATCGAGACCGACGACCTCAATTTCACCAAGCTGAATTTCCCTCTGGGCCACCCGGCCCGGGAAATGCACGACACCTTTTTCTTCAATCCGAAGGCCGACGGCGAGCGGATGCTGCTGCGCACCCATACGAGCCCGGTGCAGGTGCGCACCATGCTGACCCAGCCGCCGCCGATCCGGGTCATTTGCCCCGGGCGCACCTATCGCATCGATTCGGATGCGACCCACACGCCGCAGTTCCACCAGGTCGAAGGCCTGGTGATCGACAAGGGCAGCCATATCGGCCACCTGCGCTGGATCCTCGAGGAGTTCTGCAAGGCCTTCTTCGAGGTCGACCAGGTGAAGATGCGGTTCCGGCCGTCATTCTTCCCGTTCACCGAGCCGTCGATGGAAGTCGACATCCAGTGCAACCGCCAGGGCGGCGAGATCCGCTTCGGCGAGGGCGAGGACTGGCTGGAAATCCTCGGCTGCGGCATGGTGCATCCGAACGTCATCCGCAATTGCGGCCTCGATCCCGACGTCTACCAGGGCTTTGCCTGGGGCATGGGCATCGATCGTATCGCCATGCTGAAATATGGCATCAGCGATCTCCGGCAGTTCTTCGAGGCCGACGTGCGCTGGCTGGCCCATTACGGTTTCCGGCCGCTCGACCTGCCGACGCTCGCCGGCGGGCTCAGCACATGACGGCGGAGCTGATCCCCGAGGTCTACCGCGCCGCGCCGCGCTGGTCGTTCGGCGACAGTCCGGCGCTCGCCGACGAACTGCTCGCCCTGGTGCTGGCAGGCACCAAGCGGGCGACCTGCGAGTCGCTGGCGTCCTGCCAGGCCAATATCATGCCGCGGGCCGGCGAGGTCAGCGTGATCCTCGACGGCGCGGGCAAGCCTGTCTGCGCCATCGAAACGACCGACGTCGCCATCATGCGATTTACCGAGGTCGACCAGGCCTTCGCCTTCGAGGAAGGCGAGGACGACCGGACGCTCGAGTCCTGGCGCGCAGCCCATCGCGGTTATTTCGGCCGCCAGGGCACCTTCAGCGAAGACATGCAAGTCGTCTGTGAGCGCTTCAAGCTGCTCGACGTGTTCGAAAGACCGGAATCCCGCTCATGAAGTTCACCCTCTCCTGGCTCAAGGACCACCTCGACACCGATGCGTCGCTCCCGGACATCACGGAGACGCTGACCCGCATCGGCCTGGAGGTCGAAAATCTCGAGGATCCCGGCGCGAAGTTGCAAGACTTCACCATCGCCTATGTCATTTCGGCCGAGCAGCACCCCAATGCCGATCGCCTGCGGGTCTGCATGGTCGATACCGGCTCCGGCGAACCGGTCCAGGTGGTCTGCGGCGCACCCAATGCGCGCACCGGCATGAAGTCGGTGTTCTCACCGCCCGGCACCTATATTCCAGGCAAGAAGATCACGCTCGGTATCGGCACGATCCGCGGCGTCGAGAGCCGCGGCATGCTCTGCTCGGCGGCCGAACTGGAAATTTCCGAGGACCATGACGGCATCATCGACCTGCCGGCCGATGCGCCGCTCGGCCAGCGTTATGCCGATTATGCCGGGCTGTCCGATCCGGTCATCGAGATCAACCTGACGCCGAACCGGCCGGACTGCACCTCGATCCACGGCATTGCCCGCGATCTCGCGGCGGCCGGCCTCGGCAAGCTGAAGAGCGAGCGCACCGAGCCGGTCAAGGGCGGTTTCCCGTGCCCGCAGAAGGTCGAATTGCAGTTCGCGCCCGGCGAGGAGAAATATTGCCCGGCTTTCGCGCTGCGGCTGGTCCGCGGCGTGAAGAACGTCGCCTCGCCCGAATGGATGCAGCGCCGGCTCACCGCCATTGGCCTCAGGCCGATCAACGCGCTGGTCGACATCACCAATTACATCACCTTCGACCGGGGCCGGCCGCTGCATGTGTTCGATGCCCGCAAGGTCGCCGGCACGTTGGTGGTGCGCCGCTCGAAGGCCGGCGAAACCGTGCTGGCGCTGGACGGCCGCATCTATGGCCTGACCGGCAACGAGACCGTCATCGCCGATGACAACGGGGTCGAATCGATCGCCGGCGTGATGGGCGGCGAGCATTCCGGCTGCGACGAGAATACCACCGACGTGCTGATCGAATCGGCGCTGTGGGATCCGATCGACATTGCCCGCACCGGCCGCAATCTCGGCATCATCACCGATGCCCGCTATCGTTTCGAGCGCGGCGTCGATCCCAACTACACCGTTCCGGGTGCCGATCTCGCCACCCGGCTGGTGATCGAGTTCTGCGGCGGGGAAGCCTCCGAGCTGACGCTCGCCGGCCAGATCCCGGACACCGACCTGATCATCAATTTCCCCTTCACCGAAACCAACCGGCTCACCGGCCTGGAGATCTCCGACCGGGAATCGAAGCGCATCCTGGAAAGCCTCGGCTTCATGGTTTCCGGCAACGGGCCGGTGGTGAAGGTCGTGCCGCCGTCCTGGCGGCCGGACGTCTATGGCAAGGCCGACCTGACCGAAGAAATCATGCGCATCGCCGGCGTCGACCGGGTGCCCTCGGTGCCGCTCGATCGCGGCGGCACGGTGCCGAAGCCGGTGCTGACCCAGATCCAGAAGCGCACGCGCGCCGCCAAGCGGACGCTGGCGAGCCGTGGCCTGATCGAGGCGGTGACCTGGAGCTTCATCTCGAAGGCCCAGGCCGAGCTGTTCGGCGGCGGTGAGCCGTCGCTGGCGCTGGCCAATCCGATCGCCGCCGATCTCTCCGACATGCGCCCGACCTTGCTGTCCGGCCTGGTCGCGTCGGCACAGCGCAATGCCGATCGCGGTTATGGCGACGTCGCCCTGTTCGAGGTCGGCCAGGTGTTCCGCGGCGACCGGCCCGAGGACCAGTTGATCGCCGCCGCCGGCGTCCGGCGCGGCCTCGCCAAGCCCGAGGGCATCGGCCGGCACTGGCAGGGTTCCGGCGCCGTCGACCTGTTCGATGCCAAGGCCGACGCGCTCGCGGTGCTCTCGGCCGCCGGCCTGTCGGTCGGCGCCGTCCAGGTGGTTCCGGGCGGGCCGTCCTGGTTCCATCCGGGCCGTTCCGGCACGCTGCAAATGGGCCCGCAGAACGTCTTCGGCTGGTTCGGCGAGCTGCATCCGAAAGTCCTGGAGGCGCTCGACGCCAAGGGACCGGTGGTCGCCTTCGAACTGATCCTCGACAAGATCCCGGCGCCCAAGGCGCGGCCGACCCGGGCCAAGCCGCAGCTCGCTCTCTCGGCCTTCCAGCCGGTCGAGCGCGACTTCGCCTTCGTGGTCGATCGCAAGGTCAAGGCCGGCGATATCGTCAAGGCGGCGCAGGGGGCCGACAAGCAGCTGGTCACCCATGTCGCGGTGTTCGACGTCTATGAAGGCAAGGGCATCGATCCGGACAAGAAGTCGGTGGCGCTGGCGGTGACGCTGCAGCCGCGCGAGAAGACGCTGACGGAAGCCGAGATCGAGGCGGTCAGCGCCCGGATCGTCGCCGACGTCGCCAAGAAGACCGGCGGCAGCCTCAGGGGCTGACCGTCCGTGACGCGAAGCGGCTCACGCTTCGCGTCACCGTTCCCGGCCCGAACGAAGCGGCTCAGGCGAAGGCAGCCACCGGGAACACGCCGGCGAAGCGGTCGGCCAGCGCCGCCAGCTCGGCCTCGTGCAGCGCCTTGGCGCTGACCACGCCGCCGCCGCTGCCGGGCAGGTCGCGGGTGGCGCAGGCATCGCCCGCCACCGATGTGGAATAGCCGAGGTCGAGGGCCGCCCGGACCGTCGACGATACGCACATATGCGTCATGAAGCCGATGACGACGAGCGGGCCCGCCGGCGCGCCGATGCTGGCGGCAAGCTCGGTGCCCGAAAACGAATTCGGCCGCGGCTTCTCGATCACCGTCTCGCCGTCGTGGGGAGCCAGCGCATCGATGATGGCGCCGCGCCTGTCCTCGCGGTCGAACAATCCGCCTTTGCCACCCTTATGGGCGATGTGGATGATCCGGCTGCCGGCGGCGCGCGCCCTGGCGAGCAGCGCGGCGGCACGCTCGACCGCGGCTTTCGCCTCGGGCAGGGCGATCGGGCCCTCCAGATATTCGTTCTGATAATCGACCAGGACCAGGGTTGCGCCGGCGAGCTTCGGCGGCTGCGGCACGAAACCGGCCAGGCCGAAAAGGGTGGTGGGATTGGACATGTCGGGATCTCCTTCGCCGGATCATTCAAGGGCCTGCGAAGGTGCAGGTAAATCTGTATTCTTGGGCGCAGAACCTGCATAAACGCAGGATGACCTGGGACGACCTCGAACTGCTGCGGCGCATCGTCGATGCCGGGACCTTGACCCAGGCGGGCCGGGCGCTGGGCGTCGACCAGACGACGGCCGCGCGCCGCCTGGCGCGCATCGAGCGCCAGCTCGGCATGACCCTGTTCGATCGCATCGGTGGACGCCTGGTGGCGACGCCAGTGCTGGCCGGGGCGATGGAGCATCTCAAGGCCATGGCGGAAGCGGCGCACCGGTCGCAGGCCGCGCTGCGGCACACCAAGGCCGCGCTCGACGGGCGCGTGCGCATATCGAGCCTCAGCTTCGTGCTGACCCATGTGCTGGCGCCGATGGTCGGCAGGCTGCACGATGCCCATCCGCTGATCACGCTGGATTTCGTCTCTGAAGCCCGCAACGTGAATTTCGAGCGGCGCGAGGCCGATATCTCGATCAGGCTGGCCCGCCCGACCGACGAACAGGCGATCGCCCGGCGGCTCGGCGCCGTCAGGTTCCGGCTCTACCGGGCGACCGGTGCGGCGCGCGCCGGTGCGCCGGTCGTGCGCTATGACGACGCGTTCGCCCATCTCCCGGAAATGCAGCTGCTCGACCGGCTCCGGCCCAAGGCCCGCGTCGTGCTCAAGTCGGGGCAGCTGGAGGTGCTGATCGCGGCGGCGGCGGCTCTCGGTGGCGAACTGATGTTGCCGGAGCCGGTCGGCGACGACGCGCCGGGGCTGACGCGCGCCGAGGACGCGGAGGCCGTCGCCGACCGGGAACTGTTCCTGCTGATCCATCCCGACCGGCGCCGCGCGGAAAATGTCGCGGCGGTGGTGCGTTGGATCGAGGCGGCGTTTCGCGAGCGCCCAGGCCTGGTGACTGGCAGCCGTCCGGCGCGACGGGGGTGACTTGCCGCGCCCACTGGTTCTAGCTTCCTCCTATCTCCCGTCCTTCAAGGCTTGCCATGCACCCGCTTCTGAAACCCGCCGGCACCGCCGGCGCCACGCCGATCAGCTTCGTCACTCCGGCATCGCAGCAGGCGGCCATTGACGGGCTGACCGCGGCCCAGAAGGCCTATCTCGCCGTCATCGGCTTCGAGCCGAAACCGGGCAAGGCAGCGCTGCTGCCCGCGGCCGACGGCACGCTCGCGGCTGTCCTGTTCGGAGTCGAGGCGGAGGACGCGCGGCATCGCGACCTGATGCTCGCCGGCAAGCTGCCCGGCCAATTGCCGTCGGGGCTTTATCGCTTCGCCGATGGTCCCGCCGATCCGGAGCGTGCCGCCTTTGCCTTCGTCACCGCGCAATATCGCTTCGGCCGCTACAAGGATGCGGCGGCGAAAGAGGTCGTCCTGGTCACGCCCGACGGGATCGATGCGGAAGCGCTGAGCCAGGCGATCGACGCGACGTGGCTGGCGCGCGACCTCGTCAATACGCCGGCCAACGATCTCGGCCCGGCCGAGCTCGAAGCCGCGATCCGCGAGCTCGCCGCCCGCCACGGCGCCGATGTCTATTCGATCATCGGGCCGGATCTCCTGGAGGCCGACCTGCCGATGATCCATGCGGTCGGCATGGGGTCGTCGCGCAGCCCGCGGCTGGTCGATCTCACCTGGGGCGATCCGGATCATCCGAAGGTGACCCTGGTCGGCAAGGGTGTCTGTTTCGACACCGGCGGGCTCGACATCAAGTCCGATGCCGGCATGCTCCTGATGAAAAAGGACATGGGGGGCGCCGCCGCCGCCATTGGCCTCGCCCATATGGTCATGGCCGCGAAGCTGCCCGTACGCCTGCGGCTGCTGGTGCCGGCGGTGGAAAATTCCATCTCCGGCCAGGCGTTCCGGCCGGGCGACGTGTTCCCGACCCGCAAGGGCCTGTCGGTCGAGATCGGCAATACCGACGCGGAGGGACGGCTGGTGCTGTGCGATGCGCTGGCGCTGGCCGACGAGGAGGAGCCGGTGCTCCTGGCCGATTTCGCCACGCTGACGGGAGCCGCCCGGGTGGCGCTCGGTCCCGACCTGCCGCCGATCTACAGCCATGACGACGCGCTTGCCGCCGAGATGATGGCGGCCGGAGCCAGGGTCGCCGACCCGGTCTGGCGGCTGCCGCTGTGGAGCCCCTATGCGGCCGGCCTGGAAAGCCGCGTCGCCGATCTCAACAATGTCGCCACCGGCGGCTTCGCCGGCTCGATCACCGCGGCGCTCTATCTCGACCGCTTCGTCGAGAAGACCAGGAGCTGGGTCCACGCCGACATCTATGCCTGGGTGCCGGCGGAAAGGCCCGGCCGGCCGGTCGGCGGCGAATTCCAGGCGGGTCGCGCCCTGTTCGAGGTGATCAAGGCACGGTTTTCAAGACAGGTGCCGTGACGCGAGGCCCATCCGCCGCTCGACCCGTTGCCGCAGCGCTGGCAGACCCTTAAGGTCGCCGTCCCCGCTCAGGAACGCTCAAAGAAAAACCATGACGACCGACAGCACATCCGGCCGACGCAACCGCCCGACCATCACCGATCAGGAGGCGCTCGCCTTCCACCAGGTCGGCAAGCCCGGCAAGCTGGAGGTGGTACCGACAAAGCCGATGGCGACCCAGCGCGACCTGTCGCTGGCCTATTCGCCAGGTGTCGCCGTGCCGGTGCTGGCGATCGCCGAGGATGCCAACCGCGCCTTCGATTATACGACGCGTGGCAACATGGTGGCGGTGATCACCAACGGCACCGCGATCCTCGGGCTGGGCAATCTCGGCGCGCTCGCCTCCAAGCCGGTGATGGAGGGCAAGGCGGTGCTGTTCAAGCGCTTCGCCGATGTCGATTCCATCGACCTGGAGATCGATACCGAGGATGCCGACAAGTTCATCGACGCGGTGCGCTATCTCGGTCCCTCGTTCGGCGGCATCAACCTGGAGGACATCAAGGCACCCGAGTGCTTCATCATCGAGCAGCGCCTGCAGGAGCTCATGGACATCCCGGTGTTCCATGACGACCAGCACGGCACGGCGATCATCGCCGCGGCGGGCCTGCTCAACGCGCTCGACATCACCGAGCGCACGGTGAAGACCACCCGGCTGGTGGTGAACGGCGCGGGTGCCGCCGGCATCGCCTGTGTCGAGCTCCTGAAGGCGATGGGCTTCGCGCCCGACAATGTCATCCTGTGCGACACCAAGGGCACCATCTATCGTGGTCGCACCGAAGGCATGAACCAGTGGAAGTCGGGCCACGCGGCGGTGACCGACGCGCGCACGCTGGCCGACGCGGTGAAGGGCGCCGACGTGTTTTTCGGCCTGTCGGTGAAGGGTGCGCTGACGCCTGAAATGGTCGCCTCGATGGCGCCCAGGCCGATCATTTTCGCCATGGCCAATCCGGATCCGGAAATCACGCCGGAGGAGGTCCATGCCATCCGGGACGACGCCATCGTCGCGACCGGCCGGTCGGACTATCCGAACCAGGTCAACAACGTCCTCGGCTTCCCGTTCCTGTTCCGTGGCGCGCTCGACGTGCGCGCCACCCAGATCAACATGGAAATGAAGATCGCCGCGGCCCAGGCGCTGGCCGATCTCGCCCGCCTGGACGTGCCCGACGACGTGGCCGCGGCCTATGGCGGCGGCCGGCCGAAATACGGCCGGGAGTATATCATCCCGGTGCCGTTCGATCCGCGCCTGATGTATGCCGTGCCGATCGCGGTGGCGCAGGCGGCGATGGATACCGGCGTCGCCCGCCGGCCGATCGTCGACATGGCCGGCTACAAGGCCGAGCTGATCGCCAGGCTCAATCCGGTCGCCGGCGTGCTGGCGCGGATCTTCGAACGCGCCCGGCGTTCGCCGCGCCGCGTCGTCTTCGCCGAGGGCGAGGAGGAGCAGGTGATCCGCGCTGCCCAGAGCTTCGTCAACCAGGGGCTCGGCACCGCCATCCTGGTCGGCCGGGAAGACCGCGTGAGGGCGACCGCCACCGCCGCCGGCATCGACCTGAAGGACGGCATCGAGATCGCCAATGCCCGGCTGTCGACGCGCAATGCCGACTATGCCAACCAGCTCTACGAGCGGCTGCAGCGGCAAGGCTACCTGTTCCGCGACTGCCAGCGCCTGGTCAACCAGGACCGCAACGTGTTCGGCGCGGCCATGGTGGCGGCGGGTGATGCCGACGGCATGGTGACCGGCGTGACGCGCAACTATTCGTCGGCGCTCGAAGACGTGCTCAAGGTGATCGACACCAAGCCGGGGCATCGGCTGATCGGTGCTTCGATCGTGCTGTCGCGCGGCCGCACCGTGCTGGTCGCCGATACCGCGATCACCGAGATGCCGACGGCCCAGGAACTGGCCGAGATCGCCATCGAGGCGGCCCATGTCGCGCGCCGCCTGGGCACCGAGCCGCGCGTCGCGTTGCTCGCCTATTCGACCTTCGGGCATCCGCGCGGCGAGCGTTCCGAGAAAGTCATCGAAGCGGTGCGCATTCTCGACAGCCGGCGGGTCGATTTCGAGTATGATGGCGAGATGGCGGCCGATGTCGCGCTCAACCGCGACCTGATGCAGGCCTATCCGTTCTGCCGCCTGTCCGGACCAGCCAATGTCCTGGTCATGCCGGCGTTCCATTCGGCCTCTATCTCCACCAAGATGATGCAGGAACTGGCGGGCGCCACCGTGATCGGGCCACTGCTGGTCGGGCTCGACAAGCCGGTCCAGATCGTGCCGCTCGGGGCCCGGGATTCCGACATCGTCAACATGGCGGCGCTGGCCGCCTATAATGTCGGCGGCTGATCGGGACGGGCAGGGCACGCTATCGCCCCCGGAGGCTTGGCTTCCGGGGGTCAGACGCCGATCGGAGCGGCGTCGAAATGGGCGTTCTCGTCGTCGGGGATGAGGCTCGGCGCCTGGACCGATGCCTCGATGGTCTCGGCGATCCAGGGCGCCGCGTCGGGCGGTACGGGCCGCGCGAAGACGAACCCCTGGACGCAGTCGCAACCGAGCTCGGTCAGCACCTGAACCTCGGATTCCCGTTCGGCGCCCTCGGCGACGACCGACATGCCGAGGCCGCGCGACAAGGCGATGATGCCGCCGAGCAGCTTGCGTTTTTCCGGCCGGGTGGCGATGCCGTCGACGAAGGAGCGATCGACCTTCAGCCGGTCGAACGGCAGCCGGGTCAGATAGCCGAGCGACGAATAGCCGGTGCCGAAATCGTCGAGCGCCAGGCGAACGCCGAGTGCCGAGAGCGCGGTCAGCGTGCGGCTGATGCGCTGTTCGGTATGGTCGACGAACAGGCTCTCGGTCAGCTCCAGGCAGAGCAGGTGCGGCGGCAGGCCGGTCTCCGCGAGCACCGCGGAGACCGCCGTCTCGAAATCCATATTCCAGAACTGCGCCGGCGAAACATTCACCGCCACGCTGCGTGGCGGCAGGCCGGCCTCGATCCATTTGCACGCCTGTTGGCAGGCCTCGCGCAGAACCCAGAGGCCCAGGTCGACGATCAGCCCGGAGCTCTCGGCGATCGGAATGAACTCGGCGGGCGAGATCGGGCCGCGCTCGGGATGGCTCCAGCGCAGCAGCGCCTCGAAGCCGATGACCTTGCGGCCGGGCAGCTCGACCTGCGCCTGGTAATGCGCATGCAGCGTGCCCTCGTCGATGGCGTGACGCAAATGGCGGCCGAGGTCGAGACGGTGTTCCACCGCCTGGGCATAGGCCGGCGCGAAGACCATGCTGCGGCCGCGGCCGGCCTCCTTGGCCATGTAGAGCGCCAGGTCGGCGTTGCGCATGGCCTCGTCGACGGTGGCGCCGTCCTCCGGCAAGTTCGCGATGCCGACGGTCGCGCCGATGAAGGCCTCACCATCAGACAGGTCGATCGGTCCGGTGAGCCGGCTCACGATGCGATCGGCCATCTCGCTGATGTCGGTCTCCTGGCCCTGGCGCTCCGGCAGCACGGCGAATTCATCGCCGCCGAGACGGGCGATGAAGGCCTTGGGGCCGAGTTCCTGGCGCAGCAGCACCGCGACACGGG
Source organism: Phreatobacter sp. GW821-FHT04C01 (assembly GCF_059420385.1). Lineage (NCBI taxonomy): Bacteria > Pseudomonadati > Pseudomonadota > Alphaproteobacteria > Hyphomicrobiales > Phreatobacteraceae > Phreatobacter > Phreatobacter sp. GW821-FHT04C01. Next base: position 928,562 of record NZ_JBWKTP010000001.1, read on the forward strand.
TCAGCAATTCGTCGCCGGCGGCGTGGCCGAGCGAGTCGTTGACCTCCTTGAAGCGATCGAGATCGATCAGCAGCAACGCGCCGCTGCTGCCTTTTCGAAAGCATGCGTCGATGAGGGAGGCCAGCTCGCGCTTGAACAGGGCGCGGTTGGCGAGCCCGGTCAGCGGATCGCGATAGGCCAGCACCTCCAGCCGGCGTTCGGCCTCCTTGCGCTCGGAAATGTCCTGCATGGTGCCGATCACGCCGAGCACCTTGCCCTCGGCATCGATCTCGGCCTTGCAGGTCAGCGCGAAGTCGCCGACGGTTCCGTCGAAGCGGCGCGCCTGGACGTCGATGGTGCCGGTTCTCTGGGTCCGGATGACGTCCCTTTGCAAGGCGACGATGCGTTCGGCGGCCTCGTCGAGGAAATGCGCGAGCACCCTGGCATGGGTCGGATCGAAGGTCGCCGGATCGAGGCCGAGCAGCGCGAAACATTCGGTCGCCCAGGTGACGCGCTCGGCGCCCAGCCGGTAGTTCCAGGTGCCGATCTTGCCCAGCCGATGCGCCTCGCGCAGCGCCTCGGTGCGTTGCGTCAGCAGGTTTTCGGCCCGCCGCAATTTCGAGATGTCGCTGGCCGTGCCGCGATAGCCGAGAAAGGTGCCGCGCTCGTCGAAGATCGGCTTGCCGCTCGAGCGAATCGTGACGGCGGCCTGGCCCGGCCTCTGAATGGTATAGACGAGATCGCGGAATGGCCGGCGCGCGGCGAGGTCCTCGAAATGCTGCTGCATGAGCGGCACGTCTTCCGGCACGAGTGCCAGGTCGCGGCGGGTGAGACCGTCGACCTTCGGCATGGTGACGCTGCTCTGCCAGGTCGCGTCGTCGGCGATGTCGACGAAGCGATGCTCGATATCGGTCTGCCAGCACCAGTCGGACGCCGTGTTGATGAAATCGGTCAGGCGCTGCTCGCTCTCGGCGAGCTTCCGCAGCGCCAGGGTCTCCTCGGTGATGTCGCGGACGATGCCGGAGACCTTGACGATACGGCCCTGGCCGTCGCGTTTGGCCTCGCCGTGGACCATGAATTCGAGCACGGTGCCGTCATAGCGCCGAAAGCCGCCCTGGACGGCATAAGCGACGCCGGTCTTCCAGCAGTTCAGGTAATTGGCGCTCAGCCGCTCGGGAGCATCGCCCAGATAGCCTTTGCGGACATCGGCGATCGGTACGAGGCCGGCACTGGTCTCGAACTGGTACATGTCGGCGAGTTCCGACGAAATCCAGAACGTGGTGGTCTTCGGGTCGTCGGCCTTCCAGTATCCCATCCGCGCGATGCGCAGCGCACGCGACAGCAGCGCCTCGTCGCCGGCCAACGACGCCGACGCGGTGCTCGAGGCGTTCGGACCATGCGGCCTATCTTGGTCTGCCATATGCGGGAACCAGAGAATTTGTCGCGCGATCTTCGCCAGATTGACTTATCAGTCCGTTAAGCGCGTGAAATTCAAGGCAAAAAGTGGTCATAATCGCCTAACGGAAGGTAGCTTTGTATGGTGTCTCGGTCAGTCGTTCCGGTCTTCGACATCGGACAGGTCCTGGTGCGCTGGGAGCCGCGGCGAGGCCTCGCGCCTTTCTTCCCGGACGCAACCAGCCTCGACCGCTTCATCGCGGAGACGGATTTCTCCCGCTGGCATGCCCATCAGGACGCCGGCCGCAGCGTTGCCGAGGCCATCGAGGATGCACATCGGCGCTTCCCGCACTATGCCCATGTGATCGCCGGCTTCTACGACAATTACGGTGACAGCCTGCCCGGCGAAGTGCCGGGCACGCGGGCGATCTTCGAAGGGCTCGCCGCGCGTGGCCCGGTCTACGGCATCTCGAATTTTTCGCGCGAGCTGTTCGACCGTTCGGTGCCGGACTATCCGTTCCTCGGCGGCTTCACCGGGCTGGTGCTGTCGGGCGATGAGAAGCTGAACAAGCCGGACCCGCGCATCTATCGCATTCTCTGCGAGCGCTACGATCTCGATCCGGCGCGGCTGGTGTTCATCGACGACAGCCCCGCCAATGTCGCGGCGGCGCGGGCCGTGGGCATGGCCGGGGTCGTGTTCACCGGCGCGCCTTCGCTTTGCGACGCGCTTCGGGACCTCGGCCTTTCGTGGTGACCGGGCTGTAGAGCGCCAGCGTCTCGGCCAGCCGGTCGCGGTCGAGCGGCTTGGTGACGAAAGCGTCCATGCCGGCGGCAATGGCGGCGGCGCGATCTTCGACAAAGGCGTTGGCGGTCAGCGCGATGATCGGCAGATGCCGGCCGCCGGCCTCGCGGGCGCGGATCATCTTGGCGGCCGACAGGCCGTCGCATTCCGGCATCTGCATGTCCATCAGGATGAGGTCGAAGGATTGCGCCGGGTCGAGCGCGGCGTCCACCGCGGCGCGGCCATCGCGCACCCAGACCGGTTCATGGCCGAGCTTTTCCAGGAGCCGGCGCACCAGCAGGGCATTGATCTCGTTGTCCTCGGCGACCAGAACCCGGAGCGCACGCTCGGCCTTGACCGGCTGCTGCGGCTCGGGTTCGTCGAGCGGATCGGCGGCGGTCGGGCTGCCGGTCTGGGGCGGATGCATCTGGGCGACCAGCGAGGCTTCGCGGACCGGCGAGATGAGCCAGCCGGCCAGGCCCTTTTCGCGCCAGCCGGCGACCTCGCCGCGTGCCGCCGGCGTGACCACCAGGACCGTGCGGGCGACCCGCCCGGCGAGCGTCGAGAGCGCGGCGCCGACATCGGCATCGCCCAGGCGCCGGTCGATGAGCGCGGTGTCGAAATGGCGGTCCGGCGGGATCGACGCGACGGCTTCGATGCGCAGAACCTCGGCGCCGCGGGCCTTCAGCCGGGCCGCCAGGACCGTTGGTTCGACGGTCGAGGGCGAGACCAGCAGCACCGCCAGCCCGTCCAGGCGGTCGAGCGGCGCGGGCTGTTCGTCAGCCAGCACCAAGGGCAGGCGCAGCGTGAAGACCGATCCGCGGCCGAGCACGGTATCGACGCCGAGGGTGCCGCCCATATGCACGACGAGGCGGCGGGAGATGGCGAGGCCGAGGCCGGTGCCGGCATGGCGCCGGGCGAAGGTCGCCTCGCCCTGTTCGAACTCATCGAAAATGCGCTCGAGGTCATCCGGTGCGATGCCGGGGCCGGTATCGCTGATGGCGATGACGAAATGGCTGCCATCGCGGCTGACCGTCATGGCGACGCCGCCGGCCTCGGTGAATTTCACCGCATTGCCGGCAAGATTGAGCAGAACCTGGCGCAGCCGCGTGCCGTCGCCCATCAGGCGCTGCGGCATGTCGGGGGCGATCGCGGTCGCCAGGTCGAGCTGCTTGCCGTGGGCGCGCGGCCCGAGCAATTCGGCGACGCCCTCGACCAGGGCGGCCAGTTCGAACGGAGCGACGTCGAGATCGAGCCGGCCGGCCTCGATCTTGGAGAAGTCGAGGATCTCGTCGATCAGCGACAGCAGCGCCTCGCCCGACGTCTTGACCGCCTCGGCATAGGTCTTTTGCTCGGGCGTCAGCCGGGTGTCGATGAGCAGGGCCGCCATGCCCATGATGCCGTTCAGCGGCGTCCGGATCTCGTGGCTGACGGTGGCGAGGAAGCGCGACTTGGCGCTGCTGGCGCTTTCGGCGCGGGCGCGCGATTCGGCGAGCTCGGCCTCGGTCGCCTTGCGTTCGGTGATATCGCGGCCGGCCGACTGGATCTCGTCCAGGCGGCCGTCGCTGCCACGCACCGGATGATGGCGCCAGGCGATCCAGCGTTCGCCGGCGCTGGTTGCGATGCGCTCGTCGGCGCTGTGCGAGCCGTCCGGTTCGTGGCGTTCGGCCGCCACTTCGAGCACGTGATGGCTGGTGGTGCGGCCGACCAGGCCGTCGGCGACCTCGCCGATGAGCGCGGCATAGGCCGGGTTGGCGAAGGTGATGATGCCCTGGCGGTCGCGCCGCACGATCAGGTCGCCCTGGGCATCGACCAGATCGCGATGACGCTCCTCGCTTTCGGCCAGTTCGAAGACGCGGTCGGTCAACCCTTCCACGGTCTCCTCGAGCGCGGCGGTCTTGCGCAGCAACGCGGCGCGGACATGGACGAGCCGGGCAAGGCCCGCCATGGCTGCGACGGCGAAAGCCGCTGCGATGCCGGCGACGAGGGCGATCGGATCCACTGGCTGTCTCTCCACGCGGGATCGAAAAGAGCGAGGAAGGGTAAAGAGGCGTGGTTGACGACCGGTTACCAGGATCCGGTGCTGCTGCCTAGGGTCGGTCCCCGGGAGCGCCTGGGCTCAGGCGGCGCTGCGCAGCCGGTCGGGGGCGCCGCGATAGGTCAGGGCTTCGGCCAGGTGGATGCGGCCGAGCCGCGGCTCACCGTCGAGATCGGCCAGGGTGCGGGCGACCTTGAGCACGCGATGATAGCCGCGCGCGGTCAGGCGCATCGCGTCGGCGGCGTCGCGCAGCAGCACCTGGCCGGCGGCGTCGGGCGCCGCCACCGTGTCGAGCACCGCGGGCGGACAATGGGCGTTCAGGCGGATCGCCAGACCGAGCGCGGCATAACGCTCGGCCTGGATCAGCCGGGCCGCCGCGACGCGCGCGCCGATCTCCAGGCTGCCCTGTGCCGGTGCCGGCAGGATCAGGTCGGCGGCCGAGACCGCGGGCACCTCGATGACCAGGTCCATCCGGTCGATCAGGGGGCCCGAGATCTTGGCCTGGTAATCGGCCATGCAACGGTCATTGGCCATGCGCCGGCAGGTGTGGCCGGGCTCGGTCGCCAGGCCGCAGCGGCAGGGGTTCATCGCGGCGACGAGCTGGAACCGGGCCGGAAAGCAGACCCGTTGATTGGCCCGGGCGATCATGGCCTCGCCGGTCTCGATCGGCTGGCGCAGGCCGTCGAGCACATGAGGCTGGAATTCCGGCAACTCGTCGAGAAACAGCACGCCGTGATGGGCAAGCGAGACCTCGCCCGGCTTGATGCGCTGGCCGCCGCCGATCAGGGCCGGCATGGTGGCGGAATGATGTGGCGCGCGGAACGGCCGCCGCGTGGTCAGCGCGCCGCCCTCGAGTTCGCCGGCCACCGAATGGATCATCGAGACCTCGAGCAATTCGGCCGGCGACAGCGGCGGCAGGATCGAGGGCATGCGGCTCGCCAGCATGGACTTGCCCGAACCGGGCGGGCCGCTCATCAGCAGTGCATGGCCGCCGGCCGCGGCGATCTCGACGGCGCGCTTGGCGCTTTCCTGGCCTTTGATGTCGCGAAAATCGGCGAGCGGGGCGTCGACGGCGCGTATGCCGGGCTTCGGCCGGGACAGGACCTGGGTGCCCTTGAAATGATTGGCGAGCTGCACGAGGTTGTCGGGCGCCAGCACCGCCACGTCCTCGCCGGCCCAGGCGGCTTCCGGGCCACAGGCCTTCGGGCAGATGATGCCGAAGCCCTGGGCGTTGGCGGCCATCGCCGCCGGCAGGACACCGGCGACCGCGGTCAGCCGGCCGTCCAGCGCCAGTTCGCCGAGCACGACGAAACCGTCGAGCGCGTCATGGGGAATGGCGCCAATGGCGGCCATCAGGCCGAGCGCGATGGGCAGGTCGAAATGACTGCCTTCCTTGGGCAGGTCGGCGGGCGCCAGATTGACCGTGATGCGGCGGCCGGGCAGCGCCAGGCCGGAGGCAACCAGCGCCGAACGCACCCGCTCCTTGGCCTCGTTCACGGCCTTGTCCGGCAGGCCGACAATGTTGAACACGACATTGCCGGCCAGGACATGCACTTGCACATCCACGGGTTTGGCCTCGATCCCCTGGAAGGCAACGGTCGCGACGCGCTGGACCATGGTTCAACCCCCGCGTGTCAGTCTGCACACATGGGCGACAGGAACAATAAGGGAACATCCCGATGCCGCTGCCGTCGATTGGCCGGCTAAATCGCGACGCGCCATGCCGCGACGGTCGCCACGCCCGCCAGCGCGGCGACGAGGTCGTTGCCGGTCAGCCGCATGACGATGCCGATCACGCCGAGCGCGACAAGTTCGGAGGGTCGCCCACGCATCGCGGTCGGCACGACGATGCCGGCCATGACCGCGACCGGTGTCGCTTTCAGGGCCGCCTCGAGGCGTGGGGTGACCGGGATGAAGCGCATGAGCCAGAAGCCCGCGGCCCGGCAGGCGAAGGATGCGAGCGCCATCACGAGAAGGAGGGGCAGGAAGGCGGGCTCGACCGACATTCAGGCCATGTCTTTCGACGCGAGGCCCTGCCGCGGACTGAAGCGAAGGGCGGCAACGACGGCGCCTGCAAGGCCGGCGGCGACAATGGCCCAGCCGGTCGAGGCCACGAGGTTGACCGCGACGGCCGCCGCCGCCGCGGCGACCAGGACGGCGATATCGCCTCTGCCGCCGAACATGCCGACGCCCATGGCGGCGGCAAAGGCCACCAGCAGGAAATCGAGGCCGAGCCGGGAGGGATCCGGCACGATGAGGCCGGCGGCCTGGCCGAGGATCGTGCCGGCAAGCCAGGCAGCGAACATCGCGACGCCCGATCCCAGGACATAAGCGGCGTCCCTTTCGCCGGCAGCGTGCTGTTTCATCGACAGGAGCCAGTTGCCGTCGCCGAGGAAGAACAAGGTCGCATAGGCCTGGAGCGCGGGCAGCTTGCCGAGCCAGGGCCGCAGCGCGGCACCGTAGAGGATATAGCGCGCGTTCATCACCAGGATCATGGCGGCGATCGCCGAAAGGGAGACGCTGGCACCCATGCCGCGCCCGCCGAGCGTGCTGGCGGCGGCAAGCTGCGCCGAACCGGAATAGACGGCGGCACTCATCAGCGCGGCCTCGACCAGCGAGAGTCCGACCTGCTGCGCGACCAGCCCGAAGGCGACGCCATAAACGAAGGTGCCGGCGCAAAGCGCCTGGGCCGCCCGGGCGCCGCGCAGGAAGCCTGCGGCGCTGAACGCGGCTCGCGCGCCGCCTGCGCCTATGTCAGCCATTATTGTCCGCCGCGCCTAACCTATTTATAGGTTAGATTACGTTGCCTGCCAGAGCTGTCAATCGTGGTGATGGCTGGGCTGGCGCTGCACCAATGGATGCGCCCGATGACCCGCCGCGTCGATTTCATCACTCTCCTGGGCGATCGGTTGTGCCTGGACCTGGTCAACAGCGCCAACTGGATCGATGGGCAAGTGGCCGACGAGGCCTTCGTCACGGCCGACGACGTCGTCACCTGGACGGGCCGGGCGCTGCCGATCGGCGCGGATGGCCTGGATCGCTGGAAAGAGGCGCTACGCATCGACGGCCAGGCGGCCGAGCGCCTGCCGGCGCGGCTGCGTGCCTGCCGCGCTGCGGTCCGGCGGCTCTGCCTTGCCGGCATCGATCCGCGCGCATCGCGTGCCGGCCTGCAGCCGGATCTCGAGACGCTGTTCGACCTGAGCAGGGATGCGTCGGTGCGGATGGTGATCGGGGAGGATGGCTATCGCTGCGAGCCTGCCGGCGTGCCGCCGGACCGCTGGCTCCTCGCCACGATGGCCATGTCGGCGACCGAGCTTCTGCTTGGCCAGGACAGGCCGGCGCTGCGGCTCTGTCCGGGGCATCGCTGCGGCTGGCTGTTTCTCGATCGCTCGCGCGGCGGCCGGCGCCGCTGGTGCCAGATGGAGACTTGCGGCAACCGGGCCAAGGCCCGCGCTCACCATCGCCGGGCGAAGGCGCCTTAATGCGCCAGAGCGTCCACGGGCGGCCGCTCCGGCGCGAGCGTCGATCAGCCGCGCCTGGCCTCGATCGCGTCCCAGACCTGGACCGCGAGATCCGGTCCGCCGAGCCGCTTGATCGCGCGGATGCCGGTGGGGGCGGTGACATTGATCTCGGTCAGGTTGCCGCCGATCACGTCGATGCCGGCGATGACCAGGCCGCGCGCCTTGAGCTCCGGCCCGATGGTCTCGCAGATCTCGCGCTCGCGCGGGCTCAGTTGCGTGGTCTCGGCCGCCCCGCCACGCACCATGTTCGACCGGAGATCGTCGGCCGCCGGCACGCGGTTGACCGCGCCGGCAAAGACGCCGTCGACCAGGATGATGCGCTTGTCGCCGTCGCGCACCGCCGGCAGGTAGCGCTGGATCACCCAGGGTTCGCGGCCGAGGCTCGCGAAAGTGTCGAGGAACGAGCCGAAATTTTCGTCGCCGTCGCGGATGCGGAACACGCCGGCGCCACCATGGCCATAGAGCGGCTTCATGACGATATCACCCATTTCCTTGCGGAAGGCGCGGATCTCGTCGGCATCGCGGGTGATCAGCGTCGTCGGCATCAGCTGCGGGAACAGGGTGACGAAGATCTTTTCCGGCGCATTGCGGACATGGAACGGGTCGTTGACGACCAGGGTCTTCGGATGGACGCGTTCGAGGAAATGGGTCGCGGTGATGTAGTGCAGGTCGAAGGGCGGATCCTGGCGCATCAGGATGACGTCGAATTCGTCGAGGCGGGTGCGCTGGGCTGCGCCGGCGGTGAAATGATCGCCCTCGATGTCGCGCACGGTGAGCGGTGCGACCCAGGCCGACGGCACGCCGTCGCGCAAGGCCAGGCGGTCGGGATGATAATAGCCGACCTCGTGGCCCCGGGCCTGCGCCTCCAGGATCAGCGCGAAGCCGGAATCACCTTTGATCTTGATGGTCTCGATGGCGTCCATCTGGACAGCGACCTTGAGCCGCATGGGGCGTTCCTTTCAGAAATTCGCGTCGAAGGCGCCTGGAATATGGCGTGGCATCGCGCCTTTCGATACCAGGATCATGTCGTAGCGCCTATCACAGCCGGCATGGCGGGGATGCGTCAGGCAGAACCGCTCGGCGGCCTGGGTGATCCGGCGGCGCTGGGCGTTGCCGAGCGCGATTTCGGCTTCGGCGAGGTCTGCCCGCGCCTTGACCTCGACGAAGACGAGACAATTGCCGCGTCGGGCGATCATGTCGATCTCGGCGCCCGGTGCGCGCCAGCGGCGCGCCAGGATGCGATAGCCCTTGACCATCAAAAGCAGCGCGGCGGCGGTTTCGGCGAGCCGGCCGCGGCCCCAGGCACCGGAGCGCTTCGGGTCGGCCTCGCGCCGGCGCGCCGGACCCTTCCTCACCTGGCAGCCCCGGGCCCGGATCTGTCGCCACCTGCCGCGGCCTGAGCGAGTTCGAGGGCACGCTGATAGAGGTCGCGGCGCGGCAGGCCGGTTGCCGCGGCGATCGCGGCGGCGGCATCCTTGACCGAGCCGGTGGCGAGGGCTGCGGCCAGCATGGCATCGATATCGTCGGCCGGCGGCGGTGGCGCTTCGCCGGGCGGTCCGACGACCAGCACGATCTCGCCCTTCGGATCGGCGGCCGCGGCATAATGGGCGGCGAGTTCGCCGAGCGAACCGCGCCGCACCTCTTCGTGGCTCTTGGTCAGTTCGCGGCAGACCGCCGCCTGGCGGTCGCCGAGCTCGGCGAAGAGGTCGGCGAGCGAAGCGGCGAGGCGCGGTCCGGTCTCGAAGAAGACGAGCGAACCGGGCACGCCGGCAAGCGCCTTGGCGCGGCCGCGCCGGCCAACCGTCTTGGGCGGCAGGAAGCCGTCGAAAAAGAAGGCATCGGTCGGCAAGCCGGCGGCCACCAGGGCGGCCAGGACGGCGGATGCGCCGGGCACCGGGATGACCGGCAGATCGGCGCTGCGCACGGCCTCGACCAGCTTGAAGCCCGGGTCGGAGACGAGCGGCGTGCCGGCGTCGGAGCACAGCGCGATCGCCTGGCCGGCGGCGAGCCGGGCCAGCAGTTTCGGGCGCATCTCGGCGGCGTTGTGCTCGTGATAGGGCACGAGCGGCACGGTCAGGCCGAAATGGTCGACCAGGCGCCGGGTGATGCGGGTGTCCTCGCAAGCGACCACGTCGGCCGCGGCCATGGTTTCGATGGCGCGGATGGTCATGTCGCGCAGGTTGCCGATCGGGGTCGCGACCACATGCAGGCCGGGCTCCAGCGGGCGGGCCGTGAAGGCGGTGCCGCCGATCAGGTAGCGGCGTGCGGGAACAGGCGAATCGGCAAGGCGGGTCATGCAGCGTGGATCTCCGAAGAGCACTCTAGGCCGGCTTCCGGCAGCCGTCATGTGACGCGCGCCGAGGCGCGGGCGGCCGGTATGGCAGAGAACGCCAAAAATTGAAGTAGGGTGAACAGTGCACTGCGCGGGGGCGGGACGCGGGCCGAGGATCGGCGCTCCGGCACCAGTAAAACCAAGGTGGACGGGCGTTCCGCGGCTCCTGTTCCGGATCAGCCCCGGCCCTTTCCATTTGGCTCGGCGCGGCGTGACTGTTGCCCATCGGCCACGCCATTTGCCAAGCATGCGTTTGACCTTGGCGACCCACCACGGTTAATGCGAGATTGTGGGCGGGGCGCTCGGGGCATGTGGAGGCCTTTCGTGGTGACGAGAACGGCTAATCGGCGGGACTTTGGTCCGGCGCGTATCGATGCGTCCGGATTCTGGCGTCTCGATCTTCCGCGTCGCGGGTTCTTGTCTGCCGCCATGGTACTCGGGCTTGCCGGCTGTTCGGGCATGAACCTCGGCGGTTCCGCGCCCGGCGGGCCGGCTTCGACGGCACCGACCGCGCAGGCCGCTCCCGGTGCCGGGACCACGATCGGAACCGGCTCGGTGAAGGTGGCGCTGCTGTTGCCGCTCTCCGCCGGCGGCGCTGCCGGCAATACCGCGACCGTGTTGCGCAATGCTGCCGAAATGGCCATGGCGGAATTCCAGGGCCCGGATCTGACGATCCTGGTGAAGGACGACGGCGGCACGGCCGAGGGGGCCGCCGCCGCGACCCAGGCCGCTCTCCAGGAGGGCGCCGAACTCATTCTCGGGCCGCTGTTCGCCGATGCGGTGCGCGGCGCCGCCTCGGTCGCCCGGCCCGCCGGCAAGCCGATCATGGCCTATTCGACCGATACCAGTGTCGCGACCCGCGGCGTCTACCTCATGAGTTTCACGCCGCAGACCACGGTCGAGCGCATCGTCCAGCACGCCGCCCAGCAGGGCAAGCGCTCCTATGCCGCCTTCGTGCCGAACTCGGCCTTTGGCCAGGTGGTGCAGGGCGCCTTCCAGGAGGCGGTGAGCCGCTCCGGCGGGCGTGTCGTCGCGATCGAAACCTTCCCGCTCGAGCCGGCCGGGGTCACCGCGGCGGCGGCCAAGCTCGCCGGCATCGCCAACCAGATCGACGCGATCTTCGTGCCGGATCCCTATGACGGCGCGGCGATCCGGGCCTTGTCGGCCGCCGGCATCGACACCCGGCGTGTCCAGGTGCTCGGCGTCGGTCCCTGGGTCGGCAACCGCGCGGCCGCACAGGCTGCGCCCACCGCGCTTTATGCGGCGCCTGACGAAGCCGGCTTCCAGAGCTTTGCCGGTCGTTATCGCGCCCGTTTCGGCCAGGACCCGGCGCGCATCGCTTCGCTGACCTATGATTCCGTGTCGCTGATCGCCGCGCTCGTCCGCACCCAGGGCACCCAGCGCTTTTCCGAGAGCGTGCTGACCAACAGTTCGGGTTTCAACGGCGTCGACGGCCTGTTCCGCTTCCGTGCCGACGGTACGCCGCAACGCGGCCTGGCGGTGATCCAGGCCGGCGGCCGGGTGGTCAGCCCGGCACCGCGCTCGTTCACCGGCGGTTCCTGACGAGATCGGGTCATCCCCGCATCGGCGAAGCCGGCCGCAAGGCCGGCTTTTTGCTTTCCGGCCTGTCCGTGGTCGGGCACCTGAAATACCCCGCCGCTTGAAACAATCGTCGTGACAAAGCGCGCACGTCTCCCATGCGGACGCGCGCGGTTCGGCACAAAGCCAAATCGGATATGGCTTGGTCCATCATGAAAGAAGGACCACTCGTGCTCGACGGGGCCACCCTCGTGCCGCCCGTGACCGACCCGGCGGCGGCGCGCCTGCGCCTCAAGGGCATCGGCCTGATGGTGACGGCGCTCGCCTGTTTCGCCTGCCTCGACACCATCGCCAAATCGCTCAACACCACGATGGATCCGATACAGATCGTTTGGGCGCGCTATTGCGCGGCCTTCCTGCTGGTCCTGGTCATGGTCAATCCGCTGCGCAATCCGCGCGCGCTGGTAACGCGGCGGCCGTGGATCCAGGCGATCCGATCGGCCCTGCTGTTCGGGTCGACGGCGTTCAATTTCATCGCCCTGCAATATCTGCAGCTCGACCAGACCGTGTCGATCATGTTCGCGACGCCGTTCCTGGTGGCGATCCTGGCCGGCCCGTTTCTCGGCGAATGGATCGGCCCCAGGCGTTGGGCCGCCGTGGTGGTCGGCTTCATCGGGGTGATCGTGGTCACCCATCCCTGGAGCGGCACCATGCATTGGTCGATGCTGCTGTCACTGTCGGGTGCTTGCTTCTACGCCGTCTACAGCCTGCAGACGCGGGTGCTGGCCAAATATGATTCAGCGGCGACCACCTCGATCTATTCGGTCGCCTTCGGCGCGGTCGTGGCGAGCGTCATGGTGCCCTTCGTCTGGGTGACCCCGACGAGCGGCTGGGTGGTGCTCGGCATGGTCGCGATGGGCGCCTTCGGCGCGGTCGGCCACTGGCTGCTGATCCTCGCGCACGGCTTCGCGCCGGCCGGCGTGCTGTCGCCGTTCATCTACACGCAGATCATCTGGATGGTGACGTTCGGCGCGCTGTTCTTCGGCCAGGTGCCGGCACCGCATACCCTGGCCGGCGCCGCCATCGTCATCGCCTCGGGCCTTTATCTTCTGTATCGGGAGCGGGTGGTGAAGGCGGGCGGCTGACCCGGCTTGACCCAGGGGCAATTTGTCGCATACGGTTATGTACTGACGAGGGTTTTGCGGCGCTTCGGGCAGCATGACCACGGCTCGCAGGTCGGTGCCATTGGAATCCAGGGGGCTTGGTCATGTCGACGGACGCGGGCCACGCGGGCGACCTCTTCATCGTCGATGACGATGCGGCCATTCGCGACGCACTTGCCATCCTGTTCGAGCAATCGGGCTTCCGGGTCGCGACCTTCGCCGACGGTCCGGCGACCCTGGTGGCGCTGCAGCATCGCGCGCCGGATGCCATCCTGCTCGACGTCCACCTGCCCGGGCCGAGCGGCCTGGAGGTGCTCCGCCAGCTCAATCAACGCAAATTCTCCGGGCCGGTGGTGATGATTTCCGGCCATGCCGACATTCCGATGGCGGTCGAAGCGATCAAGTCCGGCGCGGTCGATCTGGTCGAAAAGCCGTTCGATGCCGACAAGGTCATCGTGCAGGTGATCCAGGCCCTGGCGGTCCACGCCCGGCGCCGGGCCGAGCGCGCCGATCCGGTGGCGGCGCTGGGGCCCGACGGCGCGAGCCTCCTGACCCCACGCGAACGCGACGTGTTGCAGGAGCTGGTGCGCGGCGCCTCCAACAAGGAGGCCGGCCGCAGCCTGGGGATCAGCCCGCGGACCATCGAGGTTCATCGCGCCAGGATCATGGAAAAGCTCGGCGCCAAGAATGCCGCCGATCTGGTGCGGGTCATCTACGACGAGCGCCGCTAGGGCGCGCGGCCGGGCGCCGGCGCCGATCTTCGTGGTCTCTGTCGAAAGTTCCGCTTGATCGGGTGCGTTCGAGGGCCGTATCGTTTCCCCGGCGGACGACCCTGGCGAAGTCCATAGGGAGGGCGTTCGTGGGGTTTTGCATGCGCATTCCCGCGAACCGCGAGGCCGACCATGTCCAATGAACCCGTTATCTATGCGCGTATGCTGGGCGGAATTCTGGAAATCGCGACCGATCGCCTGACGCTCCGTTCGCCGTCGGGATCGCTGGTCGCGATCGAGGACCATGTCCGCACGCTGTTCGCCGAGGCGCTCGAGATCCGGATCATGACGGTGGAAGAGGCGCCGTGGGTGGTGTCCCACCACGTCATCGCGCCGCCGCTGCAGCGCGCGGCCTGACCGGCGCTTGCCGGACCTTTCCGTTTTCGACATTGTTGCGGTGCACGATCGCTCACCTGCTGTTCATCCTGGCCGTGCGATGGCCATTGAGCATGGGCGGCGCCACAGGCGCGTCACCCACTTGTCCTCTCGTCGCGCGAAGGTTCATTCCGCATGTTTCCAAAGCCGCTGCCGTCGCTGACCCCCAATACCGCCGCTTATGAATCCCTGCCGATGGTGAAGCCCACGGGGTTTCGCGAATATGATGCACGCTGGTTCTTCGGCAAGGAGCTGAACCTGATGGGCGTGCAGGCCGTCGGCATGGGCCTCGGCACGCTGATCGGACGCATGGGCGTGAAGCGCGAGATCGTCGTCGGCCACGATTTCCGCAGCTATTCCCAATCGATCAAGATGGCGCTGGTGACCGGCCTGATGGCGGCCGGCTGCAAGGTGCGCGACATTGGCCTGGCCATGTCGCCCATGGCCTATTTCGCCCAGTTCGAGCTCGATGTGCCCTGCGTCGCCATGGTCACCGCCAGCCATAACGACAATGGCTGGACCGGGGTGAAGATGGGCGCGCAGCGCCCGGTGACCTTCGGCCCGGACGAGATGACGGCCCTGAAGAAGATCGTTCTGGAGGCCGATTTCGACCTGGTCGGCGGCGGCTCCTACCTGTTCATCGAGGATTTCGCCGGCCGCTACATCCGTGACCTGACCGAGCGCCCGAAGATCGGCCGCAAGCTGAAGGTTGTCGCGGCCTGCGGCAACGGCACGGCCGGCGCCTTCGCGCCGCAGATCCTGGAAAAGCTCGGCTGCGAGGTGATCCCGCTCGATGCCGAGCTCGACTACAACTTCCCGCGCTACAACCCCAATCCGGAAGACATGAAGATGCTTCATGCCATGGCCGTGGCGGTGAAGGAGCACGGCGCCGATGTCGGCCTCGGTTTCGACGGCGACGGCGACCGCTGCGGCGTGGTCGACAATCACGGCGAGGAAATCTTCGCCGACAAGATCGGCGTCATGCTGGCGCGCGACCTGGCCAAGGTGCACGGGCCGTCGAAATTCGTCGTCGATGTCAAATCGACCGGTCTGTTCGCCACCGATCCGGAGCTGAAGCGGCTCGGCGCCACCACCGACTATTGGAAGACCGGCCATTCCTACATCAAGCGGCGGGTGCGCGACCTGAACGCGCTGGCCGGTTTCGAGAAGTCCGGCCACTTCTTCTTCAACGCGCCGGTCGGCCGCGGCTATGACGACGGCGTGGTCACGGCGATCGCCATTATCGACATGCTCGACCGCAATCCGACCAAGTCCATGGCCGAGCTTTATGCCGACGTGCCGAAGACCTGGGGCACGCCGACCATGGCGCCGAAATGCGCCGACGAGATCAAATACGAAGTGGTCGAGCGCATCGCCAAGCGGTTCCAGGATATGCGCGAACATGCCAAGCGCATCGCCGACCATGCCATTGTCGATATCGTCACGGTCAACGGCGTGCGCGTCACTGCCTCGGACGGCACCTGGGGCCTGGTCAGGGCGTCGTCGAACAAGCCCGAGCTGGTCGTGGTGGTCGAAAGCCCGGTATCGGAAAAGCGCATGCGCGACATGTTCAAGGCGGTCGACGCGGTGGTGCGCGAGAACCCGGAAGTCGGCGAATATAACCAGACCATCTGAGCGATCGCGAAAGCCGGCGGGAGCTGAATTTCCCGCCGGTTATTTACTCTACGTTAACCATCGCGTGGGACGCTCCGGCGGACAACAAGCCGGGGGGCATGCGATGACCGAGGCGACATCCGCCACAGACGATATCAGGCGTTCGAGCAGCACGGCGGAGATCGAGACGTTGCGGTCGATCACCAGCGGCATCGCCTCGTTCGGCGCGGCGGTTCGCGGCAGCCCGCTGTCGAATGCGCAAAAGTCGCGCGTCCTGGCGAGCCTCGCCGAGGCATCGGGCAACATGCTGGTCGCGACCAGCGCCTATATTTCCGAGCTCGGCGCGTCACGCGGCCACGGCTCGGCGCTGTCGGCGGCGGACTGACCGGCTCGGGTCTTCCCGTCCCACCTGCCACCTGTCATTGATCCGTCGCCGCGCCGTCATTCACCTGTCTGCTTGATGCGAGACGAGGTGCGATACGCGCATGCGACGAATCGACCGGGTTGAATCGGTCGTCATGCCGTAGGAGACAGCGGCCATGACCGAGCCGGTTGCCAAGCACAGCGCATCGCCCATGCGGGCCTGGGATCCGGCCGCCTGGGCCGACCAGGGCCGCAAGATCATTCCCATGGTGCGCGCCTATGGCGGCATTCGCCTGCGCGACGCCCGCGCGGCGCTGCCCGAGACGCTCGGCCGTATCGGCTCCCTGGAAGTGCGGCTGGCGGCCAATGCCGCGGAAGTGCGCCGGGCGCAGAAATTGCGCTTCAAGGTGTTCTACGAGGAGATGCGGGCGATCGCCGACGGCGCCTCCAAGCTGGCGCGCCGCGACATCGACGCTTTCGACGCCATTTGCGACCACCTGGTGGTGATCGACCACGACGTGATCAAGCGGCCGCGCTTCGGCCCGCCGCGCCCGGCCATCGTCGGCACCTACCGGCTGCTGCGCCAGGATGTCGCCGATCGTCACGGCGGCTTCTACACCGCCTCCGAATTCGACATTTCCGGCCTGCTCGCGCGCCACAAGGGCTTGCGTTTCCTCGAGCTCGGCCGCTCCTGCGTGAAGCCGGCCTATCGCAACAAGCGGACGGTCGAGCTGCTCTGGCACGGCATCTGGACCTATGTGCTGCGCCACCGCATCGACGCGATGTTCGGCTGCGCCAGCCTGGAGGGCACCGACCCCAAGGCTCTGTCGCTCGAGCTGTCGTTCCTGCACCACCATGCCGCGGCGCCGGAAGAATGGGCCGCGCGGGCGCTGCCGTCGCGTTATGTCGGCATGGGGCGGCTGTCCAAGGATGCCCTTGACGTGAAACGCGCGCTGCATGCCCTGCCGCCGCTGATCAAGGGTTATCTCCGGCTCGGCGCCCATGTCGGCGACGGCGCGGTGGTCGACCACCAGTTCGGCACCACCGACGTCCTGATCGTGCTGCCGGTGGCGGCGATCAGTCCGCGCTATATTGGCCATTTCGGCCCGACCGGCGAGCGCCACGCGGCCTGATGCGGCAAGCGCCGGTCACACCGCCTGGCCGGCGCTCCAGCCCGACGACCAGGCCCACTGGAAATTGTAGCCGCCGAGCCAGCCCGTGACATCGACGACCTCGCCGATGAAATAGAGGCCGGGAACCGCCTTGGCCTCCATGGTCCTCGAATCGAGATCGCGGGTGTCGACGCCGCCGAGCGTCACTTCTGCGGTGCGATAGCCCTCGGACCCGTTGGGGCGAACACGCCAGGCGTTGACCGCCGCATCGACCCGGGCCAGCACCTTGTCAGAGAGGTCGGCCAGATTGCCCTGGATCGCCTGGTCCTCGACCACGCTTTGGGCAAGACGCTTGGGCAAATAGCCCGAGAGCACCGTCTGCAATGCCTGCCGGCCGTTGCTGGCGCGGGCGGCGCGCAGCGTCGCGAGCAGGTCGACATCGGGCAGCATGGCGACGGTGATCTCGTCGCCCTCGCGCCAGAACGACGAGATCTGCAGGATGGCCGGGCCGCTCAACCCCCGATGGGTGAACAGCATGGCCTCCTCGAAACGGGTCTTGCCATGGCCGACGACGGCATCGACGGCGACACCGGCCAGCGGCTTCAGGCGCTCCAGCATGTCGGGCTGGAAGGTCAGCGGCACCAGCGCCGGGCGCGTCTCGACCAGGCGGAGGCCGAAATGGGCGGCCAATTCGTAACCGAAACCGGTGGCGCCCATTTTCGGGATCGATTTGCCGCCGCTCGCCACCACCATCGCGCTGGCGCGCACCGTGCCGCGGGTGAGCTTCAGGTGAAAGCCGTCGTCACGCCTGGCGACATCGGTGACCGTGGTCTCGAGCCGGAGCTCGACGCGATGGCGGGCCATTTCAGCGGTCAGGAGGTCGATGATCTCGCGCGCCGAGCCGTCGCAGAACAGCTGGCCGAGCGTCTTCTCGTGATAGGCGATGCCGCTGCGCTCGATCCAGGCGATGAAATCGCGCTGGCTGTAGCGACTGAGCGCCGAAATGCAGAAGCGTGGGTTCTGCGAGATGAAGTTGCGTGGGCCGGCGTGGATATTGGTGAAATTGCAGCGGCCGCCGCCGGAGATGCGGATCTTCTCTCCGGGTGCCGCCGCGTGATCGACGATCAGCACCGAGCGGCCACGTTTGCCGGCCTCGATGGCGCACATCATGCCGGCGGCGCCGGCACCGATCACCACCACGTCGAACTGTTCCACGGCTTGCTTCTGGCTCACGGTTCCACGCGACCTATCGATTGACGCCGCAGGACACGGTCACTGCGGGGCCACGGCATCGCCGACCGCGATCCGGCCGCCGGCGGTGACGCCGAGATAGATGCCGCAATCGGCGTGGCCATAGGTGCGCATCAGCACCGCCGGGATCATGACGTCGCGAATGGCGGTCTTCGGATTGACCGTGGTGGCGGCGCAGCGCTCGGTGCGCTTGATGCCGCGCAGCAGGCTGCCGCCGACGCCGACCGCCTTGTCGATCCAGTCGAATTCGGCAAAGGCCGGCAATCCGTCAATATAGATATTGGCCCGGAAGCGGAGCGGGTCGAGCGCCATGCCGGTGACCTGTTCCAGGGCCCTGACGGTCGCCAGATTGATGATCGAGGTGAAACCCGAACGCGAATCCATGAAGCGGAAACCGAGCGGCGCGGTCAGCACCTTCGGGTCGCCGGCGAGTTCCTTGGCTAGGAAGCTCCTGAAGAAGTTCTCGATCGCCGCCCGGCCCTCGGGCGTGCCGAGATCGGCCCTGACCGCCTCGGCGCCCTCGACCGCAATCGCCAGTTCGCCTGAGGCCTCGTCATAGAGGGTGTTCAGCTTGGCCAGCGCCGCCTGGCGTGCGAGCACCAGGAATTTGGTCTTCGGCTGGTGTTCCGGGGCCGCCGGATCGAAACCCGAGGGGCCGTTTTCGATGGCGAACAGCCGGTCGCCGGGAAAATGGCCGGCGGTGGTGAGCGCCGCCTCGGTCAGCGGTTCCGCCGAAAGGCCCTTGACGGGGTAGCGGTAGAGGGCGGCGATGCGGGCGGTCATGGCGTGTCCTGCGACGGATTGTCGGCCGAATTGACGTGGCGCAAGGCGCCCTGGCGGTCAAGCGGCCAGCCTGTCACTCCTGATTGCGGAGAAACCGTCGGGATCACACCGCCGTGACATCTGCCTCTTCCGTTGGCAAACCGGCCTCCCCATATCCGTCCTGCCGGTCGCTTCGGGGCCGGGACACTCATTCGGTCGGACGTTTCCTCCGGGCTCAGACGAGACGGTGGGATCGGTCAAAGGAGAGACCATATGAACTTTGAAAAATACACCGAGCGCGCCCGCGGTTTCGTTCAGTCGGCGCAAATGCTGGCGACCCGCGAAGGGCATCAGCAATTCGCGCCCGAGCACCTGCTGAAGGTTCTGCTCGACGACCCGGAAGGCCTGTCCGCAGGCCTGATCCGCCAGGGCGGCGGCCAGCCGCAGGTTGCCCTGCAGCGGACCGAGGAGGCGCTGAAGAAGATTCCGAAAGTGCAGGGTGCGGGCGCCGGCCAGCTCTATCTCGCGCCGGGCATCGCGCGCGTTTTCGATGCCGCCGAGAAAGCCGCCGAGAAGGCCGGCGACAGTTTCGTCACGGTCGAGCGCCTGTTGCTGGCCCTGGCCCTGGAAAAGGACACCGAAGCCGGCAAGGCGCTGGCGGCGGCGAGCGTGACGCCGCAAGCGCTGAACAAAGCGATCGAGGCGCTGCGCAAGGGCCGCACGGCCGATTCCGCTTCGGCCGAGAACGCCTATGACGCCCTGAAGAAATATGCCCGCGACCTGACGGCGGCGGCCCGCGAGGGCAAGCTCGACCCGGTGATCGGCCGCGACGAGGAAATCCGCCGCACCATCCAGGTGCTGTCGCGCCGGACCAAGAACAATCCGGTGCTGATCGGCGAGCCGGGTGTCGGCAAGACCGCCATCGTCGAGGGCCTGGCCTTGCGTGTGGTCGACGGCGACGTGCCGGAAAGCCTGAAGGACAAGGCGATCCTGTCGCTCGACATGGGCTCGCTGATCGCCGGCGCCAAATATCGCGGTGAATTCGAGGAGCGGCTGAAGGCCGTGCTGCAGGAGGTGACCTCCTCGGACGGCGGCATCGTGTTGTTCATCGACGAGATGCATACGCTGGTCGGCGCCGGCAAGGCCGATGGCGCGATGGATGCGTCCAACCTCTTGAAGCCGGCTTTGGCGCGCGGCGAGCTGCATTGCATCGGCGCGACCACGCTCGACGAATATCGCAAGCATGTCGAAAAGGACGCGGCGCTCGCCCGGCGGTTCCAGCCGGTGTTCGTCTCCGAGCCGTCGGTCGAGGACACCATCTCGATCCTGCGCGGCCTGAAGGAGAAATACGAACAGCACCATCAGGTGCGGATCACCGACTCGGCGATCGTCGCGGCCGCGACCCTGTCGAACCGCTACATTACCGACCGGTTCCTGCCCGACAAGGCGATCGACCTGGTCGACGAGGCCTCGGCGCGCCTGCGCATGCAGGTCGATTCGAAGCCCGAGGAGCTGGACGAGATCGACCGGCGCGTCATCCAGCTCAAGATCGAGCAGGAAGCCCTGAAGAAGGAGAGCGACGCGGCGTCCAAGGACCGGCTGAAGCGGCTCGAGAAGGAACTGGCCGGTCTCGAGGAAGAGAGCGACGCGCTGACCTCGCGCTGGAAGGCGGAGAAGGACAAGCTCGGCGCCGCCGCCGATATCAAGAAGCGGCTCGACGAGGCGCGCAATGCGCTGGCCAATGCGCAGCGCAAGGGCGACTGGGCGAAAGCCGGCGAGCTCTCCTACGGCGTCATTCCCGATCTGGAGAAGCGGCTGGCCGAAACCGAACAGGCGAGCGCCAATGCCAGCGCCATGGTCGAGGAGGCGGTGACCGCCGATCACGTCGCCCAGGTGGTGTCGCGCTGGACCGGCGTGCCGGTCGACCGGATGCTGGAGGGCGAGCGCGACAAGCTCTTGCGCATGGAGGACGAGATCGGCAAGCGGGTCGTCGGCCAGGGCGAGGCGGTGAAGGCGGTTTCGACCGCGGTGCGCCGGGCGCGCGCCGGCCTGCAGGACCCGAACCGGCCGATCGGCTCGTTCATGTTCCTCGGGCCGACAGGCGTCGGCAAGACCGAGCTGACCAAGGCGCTCGCCGAATTCCTGTTCGACGACGAAACAGCGATGATCCGGCTCGACATGTCAGAATATATGGAGAAGCATTCGGTGAGCCGGCTCATCGGTGCCCCTCCCGGCTATGTCGGTTATGACGAGGGTGGTGCCCTGACCGAGGCGGTCAGACGCCGGCCTTATCAGGTCGTGCTGTTCGACGAGATCGAGAAGGCCCATCCCGACGTCTTCAACGTGCTGTTGCAGGTGCTCGACGATGGTCGCCTGACCGACGGGCAGGGCCGCACGGTCGATTTTCGCAACGTGCTGGTCATCATGACCTCCAATCTCGGCTCCGAGCTTCTGGTCATGCAGAACGAAGGCGAAGAGGTCGACCAGGTGCGCGAGGGCGTGATGTCCATCGTGCGCGGCCACTTCCGTCCGGAGTTCCTGAACCGGGTCGACGAGATCATCCTGTTCGGCCGGCTCAAGCGCGAGCAGATGACGGCGATCGTCGATATCCAACTGAAGCGCCTGCAGAAGCTGCTGGACGAGCGCAAGATCCTGCTCGACATGGACGGCAAGGCGAAAGCCTGGCTCGCCGACAAGGGCTACGACCCGGCCTATGGCGCCCGGCCGTTGAAGCGGGTGATCCAGAAATGGGTCCAGGATCCGCTGGCCGAGAAGATTCTCGGCGGCGAGATCAAGGACGGCGACAAGGTCACGGTGACAGCCGGGACCGACCGCCTGTTCTTCGAGAACAAGGCGCAGGCGCTGGCCGCCGAATAGGCGGCCTAGGGCCCGCCCGACATTGCGATCGCCAGGGTCTTCCTCGGGAGACCCTGGCTTTTTCTGCCCGGAGCCTCGCCGCGGGTGCCGGCACCGCGACGCCGTCGTCCTTGCCGTGGGCCGGTCCGGGGCCTAAAACCCCGGGCATGACAAGTCTTTCCCCCATTCACATCGTCGGCGGTGGTCTCGCCGGTTCCGAAGCCGCCTGGCAGATCGCCGCCGCCGGCGTGCCTGTGGTCATTCACGAGATGCGCCCGGTGCGCGAGACCGATGCCCATAAGACCGAGGGCCTGGCCGAGCTCGTCTGCTCGAACTCGTTCCGTTCGGATGATGCCGAATCCAATGCGGTCGGCCTGCTCCATGCCGAAATGCGGCGCATGGGATCGATCATCATGCGCATGGGCGATGCCCATCAGGTGCCGGCCGGTGGCGCGCTCGCGGTCGACCGCGACGGTTTCAGCCAGGGCGTGACCGCCGCGCTCGAGGCCCATCCGCTGATCACCATCGCGCGCGAGGAGGTGGCGGGCCTGCCACCGGCCGAATGGGACAACGTGATCATCGCGACCGGACCGCTGACCTCGCCGGCGCTTGCCGCCGGCATTCAGGCGCTGTCGGGCGAGACGGCGCTCGCCTTCTTCGATGCCATCGCGCCGATCGTCCATTTCGAATCGGTCAACATGGACGTCGCCTGGTTCCAGTCACGCTACGACAAGCCGGGCCCGGGCGGCACCGGTGCGGACTATATCAACTGTCCGCTGACCAAGGACGAATACGAGGCCTTTGTCGATGCGCTGCTCGCCGGCGACAAGACGACGTTCAAGGAATGGGAGGGCACGCCCTATTTCGACGGCTGCCTGCCGATCGAGGTGATGGCGGAGCGCGGCCGCGAGACCTTGCGCTGGGGGCCGATGAAGCCGGTCGGGCTGACCAACCGGCACAAGCCGACCGAAAAGGCCTATGCCGTGGTCCAGCTGCGCCAGGACAACAAGCTCGGCACGCTGTTCAACATGACCGGTTTCCAGACCAAGCTGAAATATGGCGAGCAGGCGCGGGTGTTCCGGATGATTCCGGGGCTTGAAAATGCCGAATTCGCCCGGCTCGGCGGCATTCACCGCAACACCTACCTGAATTCGCCGAGGATGCTCGACGAGACGCTCAGGCTGAAGATCGATCCGCGGCTGCGCTTCGCCGGCCAGATCACCGGCTGCGAGGGTTATGTCGAAAGCGCTGCGATTGGCGGCCTGGTCGGCCGTTTCGCCGCGGCCGAGCGGCTCGGCCAGGCCCCGAGCCTGCCGCCGGTGACGACCGCCCATGGTGCGCTGATCAACCACATTACCGGCGGCCACGTCACCACGATCGACGAGGGACCGCGCTCGTTCCAGCCGATGAACGTCAATTTCGGGTTGTTCCCGCCGCTCGAGCAAAGCCCGACCAAGGGTCCGGACGGTGTCAGGCTGCGTGGCACGGCAAAGACCCAGGCGCGCAAGAAGGCGTTGAGCGCCCGTGCGCTGGTCGATCTCGAAGCCTGGCTCGGCGGAACCGTGCTGGCCGCCGCCGAATAGCCCGGGGGGCCCGGCGCGCTTTCGCCGGCCAATGCCCGCTCCGTCCGGCCGCCGGTCCTAGCGCCCGCTCTGGGCGGTGACGCGGGTCTCGGCGCGGTCGCGGGTCATCAGATTGTCGATGCGCTCGCGCTCGCGCATGAACTCGGCGAGAACCCGGCCTTCGAGTTCGCGGCCGCGCGGCACGCGCACCCGCATCGGGTCGACGAAGCGGCCGTTGACCATGACCTCGTAGTGCAGGTGAGGTCCGGTGGCGAGACCGGTATTGCCGAGATAGCCGATCACCTGGCCCTGGCGGACGCGGCTGCCTTCGGTGATGCCGCGGGCAAAACCGGACATGTGCGAATAGGTCGAGGTATAGCCGTTGGCGTGTTCGATCTCGATACGCCGGCCATAACCGCTCGACCAGGCGGCCTTGACAATGGTGCCATTGCCGGCGGCGATGATCGGCGTGCCGATGCGGTCGGCCCAGTCCACGCCGGTATGCATCTTGTAGTAACCCATGATC